>NZ_CALPDG010000048.1 GCF_943193195.1 Mediterraneibacter agrestimuris
CATGGGCGCCGCATATGCGGCGCCCACTTTGAGTTTATGTTTACGGTTTTTGAAGGCATCGGATAACAGGAGGTAAATAAGGATGAAGTATTTAATGGGAATTGACAATGGAGGTACATTTTCCAAGGCTGCGCTTTTTGACGAGGATGGAAAACAGATTTCTGTGGCAAGTGTGCCGACTGTCACGATCACACCAAAGCCGGGGTATACGGAGCGGGATATGGAAGAGCTCTGGCGTGTGAATGCGAAGGCTGTGAGACAGGCGATCGAGAAGAGCGGGATCGACCCGGCGCAGATTGCGGGAGTTTCATTTTCCGGACATGGAAAGGGACTGTATCTTGTCGGAGCGGACGGCACGCCTGCTTATAACGGTATCTTGTCCACAGATGCGAGAGCGTGGGAGTATGTAGAGAAGTGGGCGGCGGACGGTACGAAGGACAAAGTCTATGAGAAGTCTTTCCAAGAGATTCTGGCTTGTCAGCCTGTCAGTATTCTGGCGTGGCTTCGGGACAATGAGCCGGAAGTACTGGAACGCACAAAGTATATTTTTGCAGTGAAGGATTATATCCGTTACAAACTGACTGGTGAAGCTTATGCCGAGTACACAGATTTTTCAGGCGGTAATCTGATTAACCTGACGACTCATGATTATGATTGCGAATTGTTGGGATATTTTGGACTGGAAGGTGTTTATGGCAAACTGCCGCCGCTGAAATATGCTGCTGATATTTGTGGCTATGTAACAGATGAGGCATCAAAAGTAACCGGTCTGCCGGCAGGAATTCCGGCTGCTGCAGGTATGTTTGATGTTAACGCATGTGGTATAGCATCAGGACTTTCTGATGGGGAACAGATGTGTATGATCGCAGGAACCTGGAGTATCAATGAATTTATCAGCAAAGAGCCTGTTACAAACGGTACAGTTGCTCTTAACTCTATGTTCTGTATACCAGGATATTATCTGATTGAGGAATCCAGTCCTACATCAGCCGGCAATATGGAATGGTTTATCCGTAATCTGATGTCTTACGAGAAGGAAGAGGCAAAGCAGAAAGGTGGTTCTGTATATGATATTACAAATCAGTGGGTAGAGGAAATCGAACCGCAGGATAACAATCTGATTTTCCTGCCATTCTTAAACGGATCCAATGAGGATGCGCTGGCAAAGGGAACCTTTGTAGGACTGACCGCATATCACAACAAACGGTACATGCTGAGGGCTGTCTATGAGGGAATTGTTTTTTCACATTATACGCATGTCCGCAAGCTGCTTGTCAACAGAGAGAAGCCGAAGTCTATCCGGCTGTCAGGTGGCGCGGCAAATTCTGACGTATGGGTACAGATTTTTGCAGACGTGCTCCAGATTCCGGTTGATGTGATTGAAGACAAGGAAATCGGGGCGCAGGGAGCAGCCATCGCAGCTGGAATCGCGGCGGGGATTTATAAGGATTATAAGACCGCCATTGAGCGTACTGTAAAGATCAGCAAGACGATTATGCCAAGACAGGAATATAAAGAGATATACGAAGAGAAATATGAGACTTACAGGGAGGTGATAAAAGGTCTGAGTCCTGTATGGAAACGGTTTAAAAATTGATTTTAATGTTTGGCATAAGTAGGTAAAAGGAAGGAGAACATGATGAAACAATATACAATTGGTCTTTATGAAAAAGCGATGCCATCGACTCTTACATGGAAAGAAAAACTGGAAGCGGCGAAAGAGGCGGGGTATGATTTTGTTGAAATCAGTATTGATGAAACGGATGAGAAACTTGCCCGTCTGGAGTGGACAAAAGAAGAACGTCTGGAACTTGTAAGGACGATGTACGAAACCGGAATGCCGATACGTTCCATGTGCCTAAGCGGTCATAGAAAGTACCCTTTGGGGAGCAATGATCCGCAGGTGCGTGCACGGGGAATGGAAATCATGGAAAAGGCTCTGTACCTGGCTGATGATCTTGGAGTCCGTATTATTCAGCTGGCGGGATATGATGTGTACTATGAAGAAGGCAGCGAGGAGACAGAGAGGTTGTTTGACCAGAATCTGAAGAAAGCGGTAGAGATGGCATCTGCTCTCGGGATTGTCATGGGATTTGAAACCATGGAAACACATTTTATGAATACCGTGGAGAAATCAATGAAGTATGTGAAAAGGAATCAGTCTCCTTATTTGAATGTATATCCAGACTGCGGAAATATTACCAATGCTGCGGTGAGTCAGGGAAAAGATGTGCTGGATGATATTGATACCGGAAGAGGTCATATGGCGGCAATGCATTTAAAGGAAACGAAACCGGGAGTTTTCCGGGATATGTTGTTCGGAGATGGACATGTGGAATTTGAACGAATTATTCCAAAAGCATGGGAGCATGGAATCAGACGGTATGTGACTGAGTTCTGGTATTTGGGAGCAGAGGACTGGAAGAAGGATCTGGCAGAGTCTAACAGAAAGATGAGGACCGTGTTGGATAAGCAGGAGAAATAGACGGAAAATAAAGCAGAATCATTATAATAAAACGATGAAAAAATACAACGAAAAAAGGATGGGTAAATCTGATGTTAGAAGCATTGAAGGAACGAGTTTATAAAGCGAATATGTTACTGCCGAAGTATAATCTGATTACATTTACATGGGGAAATGTAAGCGAAATTGATCCAGAGACAGGATATTTTGCAATTAAGCCAAGCGGTGTAGAGTATGATGAACTGAAGCCAGAAGATATGGTGATTATGGATCTGGATGGCAATAAGATAGAAGGAAAATATAATCCTTCTTCCGATACACTCACACATATCGAAATCTACAAAGGTATGCCTGATGTACGCGGAATCGTACATACGCATTCTCCAT
Organism: Mediterraneibacter agrestimuris; assembly: GCF_943193195.1. GTDB lineage: Bacteria > Bacillota > Clostridia > Lachnospirales > Lachnospiraceae > Schaedlerella > Schaedlerella agrestimuris. Next base: position 2,852 of record NZ_CALPDG010000048.1, read on the forward strand.
GGGCAACGTCCTGGGCACAGGCAGGAAGAGGAATCCCATGTTACGGAACAACTCATGCTGACTACATGTACGGTGAGATTCCATGTGTGAGAAATCTGACAAAAGAAGAGATTGAAGAAGCCTATGAAAAAAATACCGGTGTTTTGATCGTGGAGCATTTTAAGGACACAGAATATATGGCAATGCCGGCTGTATTGTGTAAGAATCACGGAACATTTACATGGGGAAAAGATGCCCATGACGCAGTGCATAATGCGGTTGTATTGGAAGAAGTGGCAAAGATGGCTGCACAGACAGAGTGGCTGAATAAAGATGTGGAGCCGGCGCCGCAGGAATTACAGGACAAGCATTATTATAGAAAGCACGGAGCAAATGCTTACTATGGACAAGGCAAGTAATTATTAAAATTGAGATTATCGACTTATGCCCCTTTTTGTGGTATGATAAGAACTACTTTATCATGACGGAAAGGGGTATTTTCTATGTCGGAAAATGCATCAAAATATATCAATATCGGTCTGCTGGCTCATGTAGATGCTGGAAAGACTACGCTTTCAGAGGCTATGCTGTATTTGAGCGGAAGTATCCGCAAGATGGGACGTGTAGACAACAGAGATGTGTTTTTGGACACCTATGAACTGGAGCGGGAACGCGGGATTACGATCTTTTCTAAACAGGCGGTCATGCATCTGGAAAATGAGATGCATGTGACGCTTCTGGATACACCGGGACATGTGGATTTTTCTGCAGAAATGGAACGGACATTGCAAGTGTTGGATTATGCAATATTGGTAATCAGTGGAGCAGACGGTGTTCAGGGGCACACGGAGACACTGTGGCACTTACTTTCCAGATATCAGATCCCGACTTTTTTGTTTATCAACAAAATGGATCAGGACGGTACCAATGAAGACAGGTTAATGGAAGAGCTGCAAAGGCGTTTGAGTACGGGATGTGTCAACTTCAGTGCAGCCGGAACGGATGCAGAAATACGTTTGTCTGATGGTATATTTCTGGAAAATGCAGCGATGTGTGACGAGAGCCTTCTGGAGATGTATCTGGAAACGGGAACTTTGACGGCTGATAAGCTTGCAGCGTCTATTCAGGAGCGGAAAATCTTCCCTTGTTTCTTTGGTTCTGCGCTGAAGCTGACTGGAGTGGATATATTTGTCAAAGGTCTTTCAGAATATATGATGTGTCCAGCGTATCCGGTGTATTTTGGCGCCAAGGTGTACAAGATTGCAAGGGACGAGCAGGGAAACCGTCTGACATATCTGAAAGTGACCGGGGGAAAGCTGGCAGTGAAGGAGACGATTTCCGGCTGCTGTGCGTGCAGTAAAGCAAATCGGCAGACTGCTGTGGAAGGCTCTGCTGCAGAGAATGCGGGATCAAAGTGGCAGGAGAAGATCAACCAGATCCGTATTTACTCAGGAGCAAAATATGAGCTGGCAAATGAAGCAGAGGCGGGGATGGTCTGTGCAGTGACAGGACTTACAAAGACATATCCGGGGGAAGGTCTTGGAATTGAGGAGGAGTCTGCACTTCCTGTATTGGAGCCGGTTTTAAATTACAGGATTGGACTGCCAGAGGAATGCGACGTGCATGGAATGCTGAAAAATCTCCGACAGTTGGAAGAGGAAGAACCTCTCCTGCATATCGTCTGGAATGAGACTCTGGGAGAGATTCATGCACAGTTGATGGGAGCTGTGCAGATTGAAGTATTGAAGCGGCTGATGGAAGAACGTTTTGGAGTATGTGTGGAATTTGATGCCGGGAATATTGTATACAAGGAAACAATTTCTAATATAGTAGAAGGTGTGGGACATTTTGAACCGCTCAGGCATTATGCGGAGGTGCATCTGCTGCTGGAGCCGGGAGAAAGAGGCAGTGGATTACAGTTTTTTGCAGACTGCAGTGAGGATGTGCTGGATCGTAACTGGCAGCGGCTGATATTGACCCACTTGGAAGAAAAGGAGCATAAAGGAGTGCTCATCGGCGCTCCGATCACCGATATAAACATCACGTTGAAGGCAGGCCGGGCACATTTGAAACATACAGAGGGCGGAGATTTCCGTCAGGCAACTTACAGGGCAGTCCGCCAGGGACTGAAACAGGCACAAAGTATATTGTTGGAGCCATATTATGAATATCGTCTGGAAGTTCCGGCAGATATGATCGGACGGGCGATGTCAGATATCCAGAGAATGTCGGGAGAATTTGAACTGCCCGTACAAGAGGGGGAGACCGCGGTATTGACAGGAAGCATTCCAGTTGTCAATATGCGGGATTATCAGACAGAGCTCATTTCCTATACGAAAGGAAGAGGACGGCTTTTTTGTACACTGAAAGGATATTTCCCTTGTCATAATACAGAAGAGATTATAGAAGCTGTTGCCTATGATTCCGAAAGGGATATAGAGAATCCGACCGGGTCTGTATTCTGTGCCCATGGAGCAGGATTCGTAGTGAAATGGAATGAAGTACCGGAATATATGCATCTGGACAGTATTCTTAAGACAGATACAGAAGAGAAAGATGTCGAAGAAGTATCTTACACTTCGAGGGCAGTTCATCGGGCGAGTGTGATTTCATCTCTGACTCCGGAGGAAGAAGCGGAGCTGGAACGGATGGCAGAAGCCTCCCGGCAGAGACGGGAACAGGCGAGGAAGAAGTACTCCTATCGAAAAGAATTTACCTCGGACAAAAGTTCAGTAAAGAATAAGTCTGCGGATACAGACACTTCTTATAAGAAAGCAAAGGAAAAGCAGAAGGAATATCTGCTGGTGGATGGATATAATATTATCTTTGCATGGGAAGAACTACGGGAACTGGCAGAGGTCAATATGGACGGTGCCCGCGGCAGGCTGATAGATATTTTAAGTAATTACCAGGGAGTAAAGAAGTGTTCTCTGATTCTTGTTTTTGACGCATATAAGTTGGAAGGATTTCCGGGGGAGGTACTGCAATATCACAATATTCATGTGGTATATACGAAAGAAGCAGAGACAGCCGATCAGTATATCGAGAAAGTAGCGCATGAAATCGGACGCAAATATGATGTGACAGTTGCCACTTCTGATGGAACGGAGCAAGTGATCATCCGTGGACAGGGCTGCCGCCTTTTGTCTGCGAAGGAATTGAAAACAGAAGTGGAACTGGCGGTCAAAGAATTGAGAGAAGGATATCTGGGCAAGGCAGGAAGTACGAAAAATTACCTGTTTAACTATCTGGATGAAGAAACCGCAGAGCAGATGGAAAGTGTCAGACTAGGAAAAACAGAATGATACTTGACAAATTCAAAAAATTGAGTAAATATACCAATAAGCAATGACACTGGAGAAAAGCAGTGAGAATTTGGTGACATGCAACATTACAGGATGGATATAAAGAATGAACAGGAAAGAGATACTTAGTAAGAAGAAACGAATTGTGATAAAGGTAGGTACTACGACGATTACTTATGAAGAAACGGGTAATATTAATCTGGATAAGCTGGAGAAGTTTGTCAGGATTCTGATTAATTTGAGAAATCAGGGAAGAGAGGTGATCGTTGTATCTTCAGGGGCTGTTGGCGTGGGAAGAATGGCGCTGGGACTTGATCACAGACCAGAAACAGAGGCAGAGAAGCAGGCGTGTGCAGCGGTCGGGCAGGGCAGGCTGATGATGATTTATGAAAAGCTGTTTAATGAATACAGCCAGTTGACCGCACAGGTTCTTCTGACAAAAGAATCAATCACAAATACGGAATGCCGTAAGAATGCATGTCAGACATTTGATGAACTACTCCGGATGCAGGTAGTTCCGATCGTCAATGAAAATGACGCAATTTCCGTGGATGAGCTTGCATATGGTAACTTTGGAGACAATGATACATTGGCGGCAAATGTGGCAGAGCTTGTGGGTGCGGACCTGTTGATTCTCATGTCTGATATCGAGGGGATGTATACGGCGGATCCGAAGAATAATCCCAATGCCCGGTTTATTCATACAGTGGCGGAAATTGATGAAGATCTGGAACGGATGGCGGGCGGTTCATCCAGTGATTTTGGAACAGGCGGCATGGCAACCAAGGTCAATGCAGCAAAGATTGTTACCGGAGCAGGGGCGGATATGATTATTGCAAACGGTGACAGTATTTATACAATCAATGATATTATGGCGGGAAAAAAAGTTGGAACCTTGTTCTTGTCTAAACAGCATGGGGAAGAAATGGAAAATGAACTGGCGCCGGAGCGTGCACAGTTTCGCCGGCAGGTAAAAAGGTTAAAAAAGTTAGAAGAGAGCGCAGAAGGAGAAGTGTAATGGAGAATTATATGGAAATACTGGGTAGACGTGCCAAAGAGGCTTCGAGAGAAAGTGCGAAGCTGGGAACAGAAGCAAAGAACCGGGGGCTGCTTGCTGTGGCAGAAGAACTTTTGAATCAGTGTTCATATCTGCTTGAAGAAAATGAAAAGGATATTCAGGCAGCAGAGAAAAAGGGGATAAAGAAATCTCTGATTGACCGTCTTCGCCTGACAGAACAGAGAATCGAAGATATGGCGGAAGGACTGCGTCAGATAGCGGGGCTGGAAGACCCGATCGGAGAAATGCTGGAGATGAAGATGCGTTCCAACGGACTTAGGATTGGCAAAAAAAGAGTGCCCCTTGGTGTTGTGGGAATCATATATGAGTCCAGACCGAATGTGACAGCCGATGCTTTTGGTCTCTGTTTCAAAACAGGAAACGCTGTGATCCTACGCGGCGGGAGTGACGCTATTCACTCAAATCTTGCAATTGTCCGTGCAATCAAGGAAGGGCTCCGCAAAGAAAAATTATCTCAGGATTTGATTTTGCTCGTGGAGGATACAAGCCGTGAGACTGTACAGCAGATGATGAAGCTGCATGATCATATCGATGTTCTGATTCCAAGAGGAGGAGCAGGACTAATCGCCAGTGTCGTAGAGAACAGTACCGTGCCTGTAATTGAGACGGGAACAGGTAACTGTCACATATTTGTAGATGAAAGTGCAGATTTGGAAATGGCAGTAGACATTATTGAAAATGCTAAAACGCAGCGTATGGGCGTATGTAATGCCTGTGAATCTCTTGTAATACACGAAGCGGCTGCATGGGATGTAATTCCGAAGATTGTAGAACGTTTAAAATTACATCATGTGGAAATCCGCGGAGACGAGAGGTCTCAGAAAATCATGACAGAGATTGTTCCGGCATCGGAAGAAGACTGGGGAACAGAGTATCTGGATGCAGTTGTCTCTCTGAAGATTGTGGATTCCATTGACCAGGCGGTTGCTCATATTAATCGGTACAATACAGGGCACTCTGAATCTATTATAACGAAGGATTATGACAATGCCCTGAAATTCCAGGATGAAGTGGATGCGGCGGCAGTTTATGTGAATGCTTCCACACGGTTTACGGACGGTTTTGAGTTTGGATTTGGTGCAGAAATTGGAATTAGCACACAGAAGCTGCACGCAAGAGGACCTATGGGATTACAGGCGCTGACGACAACAAAATATGTGATTTTTGGAAGCGGTCAGATCCGCAAATAAATATGTCTAAAATAATAGTATCTGTGGAGCGCCTTTTAATAGTCTTTGCAGGTACTATTATTTTGTAATAGCGCATTTCGACTGTAAAGAGTAACAATGTGTGTTACTGTTCACACGGCATCTTGCACTGCGCTGCAAGGTGTCCGGTCAATGAAGTGATGGCAGTGATATATCCAGCCCCTCGCCGAAGGCGACTTAAAATGGGCTGGATACTGTTACTGGAGCACCCGTAGGGTGTGAACAGTAACCAATGTGTGTTACACTATTTCCGAAAATTTATAATTTGGGGTTGCATAATATACACTATAGTTGTATAATTATGCAAAAATATTGTTTTACAGAGCTATGGGAAAGGGTATGTGACTTATGATTAAGGTTGGAATTATTGGGGCTACGGGCTATGCAGGCGGCGAACTGGTCAGAATACTGACGGCGCATAAGGAAGCTGAGATTGTGTGGTACGGCTCCAGAAGTTATATAGATCAGAAATATGCTTCGGTGTATCAAAATCTGTTTCAAATTGTGGATGACAAATGCATGGATGACAACATGGAAGTACTGGCGGAGCAGGCAGATGTGATTTTTACGGCAACTCCCCAGGGATTTTGTGCGTCTCTTATGAATGAGGAGATTTTGTCTAAGACGAAGATTATCGATCTGAGTGCGGATTTCCGGATCAAGGATGTTAATATCTATGAGAAGTGGTACGGTATCGAACATAAGAGTCCTCAGTATATTGACGAGGCGGTATACGGACTTTGCGAGGTGAACCGGGAGCAGATAAAGAACGCAAGGCTCATCGCTAATCCGGGGTGCTATACGACCTGTTCAATACTGACTGCTTATCCTTTGGCAAAAGAGGGATTGATTGATATGAATACACTGATCATCGATGCAAAGTCAGGGACTTCCGGAGCAGGAAGAAGCGCCAAGACTGCCAATCTTTTCTGTGAAGTCAATGAGAATATGAAGGCATATGGTGTGGCGACTCACAGACATACACCGGAGATTGAAGAACAGTTGGGGTATGCTTCCGGAGAAAATGTAGTGTTGAATTTTACACCCCATCTAGTTCCGATGAACCGTGGGATTCTTGTAACAGAATATGCAAAGTTAAAGAAGCAGGTAAGTTATGAAGATGTGAAAGCGGTTTATGATAAATATTATGAAAATGAAAAATTTGTCCGTGTGCTGGAACGAGATGTCTGTCCGGAAACAAAATGGGTGGAAGGAAGCAACTATGTGGATATCAATTTTCGGATTGATGAAAGAACTGGAAGGATTATTATGATGGGGGCGATTGATAATCTGGTAAAAGGCGCCGCAGGTCAGGCAGTCCAGAATATGAATCTGCTATTTGGCTTGAAGGAATCTGAGGGGCTTGATCTGATTCCGATGTTTCCTTAATAGATAATGGAACATCAAAGAAAGACAGTTAGGATAAATTACTATAAGAGGGACGTGAAAGAAAGTTTGGAGCAGCAAAATATGACAGTAAGAACAATGACGATTGATGACTATGAGGGGGTTTATGCACTTTGGATGACGATCAAGGGGTTCGGGATCCGCAGTATTGATGATTCTAAAGCAGGTGTAAAACGGTTTCTGAAACGGAATCCGACTACAAGTGTTGTGGCGGAGGCAGACGGTAAAATTGTGGGAAGCATTCTCTGCGGGCATGACGGAAGACGGGGCTGTCTTTATCATGTCTGTGTACATGCGGATTACAGAAGACATGGAATCGGAAAGGCGATGGTGGTCCGTGCTATGGAGAAGTTAAAGGAAGAACAAATCAGTAAAGTGTCTCTGATTGCATTTACTCAGAATGATATCGGAAATGCATTCTGGAATACTATTGGCTGGACAGAACGATTGGATCTGAACTATTATGATTTTGTTTTGAATGAGGAAAATATTACCGCATTTAATGAGCAGTAAAAGTGTCATGATAATAGGAACGTAATATTTTGAAGGAATATTACAGGTATAGCGGTGGAATGTGGAATTATGTGTTGCAGAAAGAAGGAGCAGAATATGAAAATAATCAAAGGCGGCGTTACTGCCGCAAAGGGATTTTATGCAGCATCGGCGGCAGCGGAAATCAAATACAAGGGACGTACGGATATGGCGCTGATCTATAGTAAGAAACCGTGTAAAACAGCCGGGACGTTTACCACAAATGTGGTGAAAGCAGCTCCAGTGAAATGGGATAGGATGGTGGTAGAATCCGGTGTCAAATCCCAGGCAGTTATTGTCAATTCAGGAATTGCGAATGCATGTACTGGCGAAGAAGGTATGCAGTATTGTAAAGAAACCGCCCAAAAAGCAGCTCAGATATTGGGGATAGAGTGTGAAGGCGTACTGATTGGTTCTACCGGAGTGATTGGAATGCAGCTTCCTATAGAGCGTATTAAAAAGGGCGTGGAAATGCTTGCGGCATCCAAGGAAAAGAGCCTGGAAGCCGGAAACCTGGCAGCTAAGGCAATCATGACAACGGATACAGTAGAAAAAGAAGTTGCTGTGCAGATTGAGATTGGCGGCAAGACTATTACTATCGGCGGTATGGCAAAGGGATCAGGAATGATTCACCCGAATATGTGCACCATGCTGGCATACATCACAACGGATGCGGTGATAACGAAAAAAGCGCTGCAAAAAGCCTTGAGCGCAGATGTCAAGGATACATATAATATGATTTCAGTGGATGGCGATACATCAACGAATGACACTGTACTTCTGCTGGCAAATGGAAAGGCAGGCAATAAAAAGATTCATATAGGAACACCGGAATATGAGACATTTACCAAGGCTCTGCATTATGTCAATGAGACACTGGCGAAGAAGATGGCGGGAGACGGAGAAGGTGCAACTGCACTTTTTGAGGTGAAAGTGATCCATGCCGAAACGACGGAACAGGCAAAGGTGATAGCAAAATCGGTTGTTTGCTCAAACCTTACGAAGACTGCGATTGCAGGACATGACGCAAACTGGGGAAGAATTCTCTGTGCCATGGGATATTCAGGCGTTACATTTGACCCGGAAAAGGTGGATTTGTTTATAGAGAGTGCAGCAGGGAAGTTACAGTTGATTGAAAATGGGGTGGCACTTGATTACAGTGAAGAAACGGCAACGGAAATCCTGTCACAACCGGAGGTGACGGCAACTGCTGATATAAAAGCAGGTAAGGAAACGGCAGTTGCGTGGGGCTGTGATCTGACACATGGATATATTGACATCAATGCAGATTATAGAAGCTAGACCTAGGAGATAATGGTTCCGGGGAAAGGATGAACTGTTATGCCAAGAGTGACACCAAGAGTAAATGAACGGAAACTTTAGGAGGGAATGAACATGAATCAGAATATGCGGCAGTATCTGGATAAGGCACAGGTGTTGATTGAAGCACTTCCATATATCCAGCGTTTTAACCGTAAGATCATCGTGGTGAAATATGGCGGAAGCGCAATGGTTGATGAAGAATTGAAGAAACAGGTTATTGAAGATGTAACATTGTTGAAGCTGGTCGGTTTCAAACCAATCATTGTGCATGGCGGCGGGAAGGAAATCAGCCGCTGGGTAAATAAGGTAGGAATGGAACCGAAGTTTATCAACGGACTGCGTGTGACCGATGAAGATACAATGGAAGTTGCTGAAATGGTGCTTGGCAAGGTGAATAAAAGCCTGGTACAGCACGTGGAAGAATTGGGAGTCCGTGCCATCGGCATCAGCGGTAAGGACGGCGGACTTTTGAAAGTGGATAAGAAGTATTCCGATGGACAGGATATCGGCTTTGTAGGAGAAGTAAAGGAAGTGAATGCAGAGATTCTCTATGATCTGCTGGAAAAAGATTTTTTGCCGATCGTGTGTCCGGTAGGGCTTGATGATGGATACCAGACATACAATATCAATGCAGATGATGCGGCATGTGCCATTGCCCGTGCGGTAAAGGCAGAGAAACTGGCGTTTTTGACCGATATCGAAGGCGTATACAAGGATCCCAAAGATCCGAAAACATTGATTTCTGAGCTATATGTAGAAGAAGCGGAGCAGCTGATGGCAGACGGAAATATCGGCGGCGGTATGCTCCCAAAACTGCAAAACTGTATCGATGCAATTGAAAGTGGTGTTTCCAGAGTACATATTCTGGATGGAAGAATTCCTCATTGTCTGTTACTGGAAATCTTTACAAATAAAGGGATCGGAACAGCCATATTAAAAGGGGAAGAAAGCAGGTATTATCATGGTGAATGAAAAAGTACAGGCGGCAGAAGAAAATTTGCTCCATATTTATAATCGTTTCCCGGTGACGCTGGATTATGGTGAAGGTGTATATCTGTATGATACAGACGGAAAACAGTATTTGGACTTTGCAGCCGGAATTGCCGTGATGGGGCTGGGGTATCATAACGAGGAATTGGAAGAGGCATTGAAAGAGCAGATTACGAAGCTTTGTCATACCTCTAATCTGTACTATCATGAAAACTGCGGGGAAGCGGCTGCAGCGCTTACTAAAGCATCCGGTATGGATAAGGTGTTTTTTACTAACAGTGGTACAGAAGCAATTGAAGGCGCACTAAAAACCGCACGGAAATATGCGTATCTGAAACAATCTGGACGATATGAATTTATCGCAATGGAGAATTCTTTCCACGGACGCTCCATAGGCGCAGTTTCGGTAACCGGAACGAAGGCTTACAGAGAGCCTTTTGAACCGATGCTGACGGGAGTCCATTTTGCAGAATATAATAATCTGGACAGTGTGAAGGCACTGGTAAATGATAAAACTTGTGCCATTATTCTGGAACCTTTACAGGGAGAAGGCGGAATCCATCCGGCTGCACAGGAATTTATGGAGGGGATCCGTAAAATCTGTGATGAACAGGATATTCTCATGATCTGCGATGAAATCCAGTGCGGCATGGGCAGGACAGGTTCTATGTTTGCATGGCAGGAATATGGCGTGAAGCCGGACATTATGACTATGGCAAAGGCAATTGGAAACGGGATTCCGGTGGGGGCCTTTGCAGTGACAGAGAATGTGGCATTGAATTCTATGAAACCGGGAGACCATGGTTCCACATATGGGGGTAATCCATTAGCATGTATGGCTGTAAAAAAGGTGCTGAAGTTGTACGAGAAGAATCATATCGTGGATCATGTCATTGAGACAGCAGCTTATTTGACGGAGCAGTTGGACAGGCTTGTGGAGAAATATGAATGTATTAAGGAACGCCGTGGAAAAGGTCTGATTCAGGGGATCGTATTGACAGAAAGTCCTACAGGTGTTGTGAACAGGGCATTGGAAGAAGGTCTGATCATCATTACCGCAAAAGGAAATACGATTCGGTTTGTACCGCCATTGATTATTGAGAAAGAACATATTGATGAGATGATTAGGAAGTTAGAGAAGGCGCTGTCTGAATAATAAGGGATATTTGACCGTAATAAGATATTTTAAGAGAGACAATGATTAAAAACCAGCCGGTTCGGGCATACTGAGGGAAAAGATACAGGAGGTATGTGAGAATGACTGGTTTTTTAATTGCATTGTTATCAGGGGCATTGATGAGCGTGCAGGGGGTATTCAATACGCAGGTGACGAAGACTACCGGAATGTGGGTATCGAATGGCTGGGTACAATTAAGCGCTTTTGCGGTGTGTGCGGCGGCATGGCTCATCATGGGACGGGACAGCATTACTGCGATTGGAAGAGTAGAACCTAAGTATATGCTGTTAGGCGGTGTGATTGGTGCGGGAATCACATGGACGGTAATCAAAAGCATGGCAGCGCTGGGACCGGCAAAGGCAGCTCTTTTGATAGTAATTGCACAACTGATCGTGGCTTATGTGATTGAATTGTTTGGTCTGTTCGGCATGGATAAATCACCTCTCGAATGGAGAAAAGTAGGCGGATTGGCATTAGCATTGATTGGAATTGCGATTTTTCAGTGGGAAAAGTAAATTTTCTATTGTAATTTTTGGCACAATTCGCTACAATATGAATGTCTGACATAAAGGGGATACGGCGACTGCGCTGTGAAAATGAAAAGAATAGTCGGAGATTGCAAAAGAGCAGTGGCTAAATGGATGTTACTGACTCTTGTATTATCATGTTTTACAGGCTGTAGGAAGGAAACTAACGACAGCCTTGAAAGCCTGTCATTGGAAGAGAGCAGGACAGAAGAGAAACGTACCGGGGAAGTTCAGGGTCAGGTGGTAATCAATGAACCGGAAGAAACAAAAGAAGAGGGATCAGAATCGATTTTTGTATATATGTGCGGAGCAGTTCAGATACCGGGGGTATATGAGATTGATAACGGCGCGCGCGTTTACGAAGCAATAGCTTTAGCAGGAGGCATGAGAGAAGATGCAGCAGAAGCATATGTGAATCAGGCTAAGGTATTAAGTGACGGAGAGCAGATTTATATTCCTACGGAAGAGGAAGTAAGGCAGGGGAATGCCGAGATATTTCCGGAGGGAGATAAGAGTGCAGGCGGTACGGATAATGGTAAAGTAAATATTAACACAGCCTCGGAAGAAGAACTGACAACGCTGACCGGAATCGGAAATACGAGAGCAAAAAGCATTGTGGAATACAGGGAGACAAACGGCGGCTTTCAGACGATTGAAGATCTGATGAAGGTGGACGGGATCAAAGAAGGCGTGTTTGAAAAAATAAAAGACAGTATTACGGTGAATACAGGGAGTTAGGGAAAGATTAAATGAGCAAGAAGAAAATCTTAGTTGTGGATGATGAAAAGTTAATCGTGAAAGGTATCCGGTTTAGTCTGGAACAGGACGGTATGGAAGTAGACTGTGCGTATGACGGCGAAGAAGCGCTGGAATATGCAAAACAATGCGAGTATGATCTGGTGCTGCTGGATGTGATGCTGCCGAAGCTGGATGGGTTTCAGGTGTGTCAGCGGATTCGGGAATTTTCTGATATGCCGATTGTGATGCTGACGGCTAAAAGTGAAGACATGGATAAGATTCTGGGATTGGAGTACGGCGCTGATGATTACATCACAAAGCCGTTCAATATTCTGGAGGTGAAGGCGCGTATCAAGGCAATCATGCGCCGGACTGCAAAGAAGGAAGAGTCACAGCCGAGCAGCGTGATCATCAAAGGCACGATGAAGATTGACTGTGAGAGCAGGCGGATATTTATTGAGAATAAGGAGATTAACCTGACTGCTAAAGAATTTGACGTGCTGGAGCTTCTTGCTACCAATCCGAACAAAGTATACAACCGTGAGAATTTGCTGAACCTGATCTGGGGTGCGGATTATCCGGGTGACGCAAGGACCGTGGACGTACATATCAGAAGATTGCGTGAGAAGATTGAGGCAAATCCGAGTGAGCCTCGGTATGTGCATACAAAGTGGGGAGTTGGTTATTATTTCCAGGGGTAAGTTATACGGTAAAGTAAGAGAAAAATTTAAGAGCCTGCGAGTATATGTTATTGTTATGATTTTACTCGCAGGATTTATAGCCGGTGCTTTCGTATATGGGACGATGATTCGTACATACGAGACACGGGCCGTTTCACTGCGGACGGCAGAGATACAGAATCAATGTACAATTCTAAGCAATCAGCTGCTCAGTTATCAATATCTACAGGATCATTCATCCGAAGTTATCGAAGCAAGTTTGACGCAATTGACTAATATTTATAATGGACGGGTTATGATTGTCAATCAGAATCTGGAAGTGGTGAAAGATACATATTCTTTGGATGAGGGGAAGACCAATGTTTCGGAAAATGTAGTTCGCTGTATTCAGGGAGAAAGTACGGATTATTATGACAAACGGAACCGTTATATTGAGGTAGCATCTCCGATTAAAGATCCGGATACAGGTGAGATACAGGGGGTTATGCTCGCAAGTGTATCGACGGATACAATTGAGGACAGTCTGCGAATGCTTTCTTCCAGAGGAGCTGCGATTTTTGTTTTAGCAATCATACTGATACTGGGGTTTGCATTTTTGATTGCGGAGCAGATTGTACGGCCTCTTAGAAGTATGGCGGCAGGAATTGAAGGCGTAACGGAAGGTTATGTAGACGAAGTTCTGCATGTGGACGGTTTCAGTGAGATGGGACGCATTTCCACAGAATTCAATAAGATGCTGGGAAGATTTAAACGAGTGGATGAGTCCAGAGAAGAATTTGTATCCAACGTTTCCCATGAACTTCGGACGCCGCTGGCTTCCATGAAAGTTCTGGCAGACTCTCTTGTGACACAGGAAAATGTTCCGATTGAGCTTTATCAGGAATTTATGGAAGATATTGCAAAAGAGATTGACAGGGAAAATGATATAATTGCTGACCTTCTGACTCTGGTTAAGATGGACAAAACGGCGCAGAATTTAAATATCAGGCAGATGCAGATCAATGAACTGATGGAATTGATCTTAAAGCGGCTGAAACCAATTGCAGAAAAGAAAAATGTGGAGCTTGTACTGGAGAGTTTCCGCCCGGTGACGGCGGAGATTGATGAAGTGAAGCTGTCTCTTGCCATTTCAAATCTGGTAGAAAATGCGATAAAGTATAATCGAGATAACGGCTGGATACATGTATCACTGAATGCAGACCATAAGTTTTTTTACGTTAAAGTGGCGGACTCTGGCATCGGAATTCCCAAAGAGGATCAAGAGCATATTTTTGAACGCTTTTACCGGGTGGACAAGTCTCATTCCAGAGAAATCGGCGGAACAGGACTTGGACTGGCAATTACGAGAAATGCTGTAATCATGCACAGAGGTTCGATCAAGGTACACAGCGAAGCAGGAACGGGTACGACATTTACTGTCAGAATCCCACTGATGTATACAGGCGGCAGCCTTGCCTAAGAAAGTGATATTACCCAAGAACATATAGTAAAGGAGGCGGGGCGGAATGAAAATGGTTATAAAACAGTTATTAATCTTGTGCGGTGCAGGTTTTTTTATTCTGCTGTCAGCTTGTGGAAAACGTACAGATGTAGCAGATGGAGATGATTTTATCTATTGCCTGAATGAATCCATGACAGGACTTATCAAGGTGAGTTTTGAACTGCCTGATGAAGATGCAGAAAAGCAGGTAGCTGCAGTTCTTGAAGAGCTGGCAAAGCCTGCGGAAGATATTGAATATATGCAGGTGATTTCAGATGGAGTTAAAGTGAATAGCTTTGAAGTAAAAAATGTCATTGTAAATGTAGATTTGAGTTCGGCTTATCTGGATATTCCGGCAGTACAGGAAAAGTTAGTGCGTGCGGCTCTGGTGCGTTCCCTGATCCAGATTTCAGGAATTCAGGCAGTCTGGCTGACAGTGGACGGGGAGCCTCTGACAGAAGCAGACGGTACTGCTGTCGGTATGCTGAATGGAGACGATTTTGTAGAAAATACCGGTGCGTCCGTAAGCTCTTATCAGAATGAGACACTGACACTGTATTTTGCAAATAAGGAAGGGGACAATCTGGTTGAGCGAACGGTAAATGTTCGTTATAGCAGTAATATTCCGAGAGAGAAAATTATTGTGGAAAAGCTCATGCAGGGACCCAAGGGAAACAGCAGTTATCCGACCATGAATCCAGAGGCGACATTGTTGAGTGTTACTGTAAAAGACGGTGTTTGTTATGTGAATTTTGACAATGAATTTTTAAACAGTACTTATAATGTGAAGCCGGAAATTGCAATCTACTCTCTTGTTAATTCTCTTCTTGAAGGTACAACGGCGGGAAAGGTGCAGATTGCAGTGAATGGTATCACGGATGTAAGTTATAAAGATACAATTGATTTATCCCAGCCTTTCCAGGAGAATCTGGAACTGTTGGAGAATGCGGAGGAAAAATGACGAGACGGCCGTTGTGTCTGGCAGCGGTTTTTATACTTGGTATTCAATTGGTTTTAGTGGGCGTGCTTCAAATGGCAGAAGATTTGAAGCCGTCCCCGCTGGAACAGGCTGCGGCAGACGGTGATATGGCTGCACTGTCAGGAAGGGTATACCGAAGAGAAGAAAGACCGGACTACCAGATGTTTTATCTGGCGGATGTTCAAATCCGCCGGGACAAACAAATCATTAATGAATCAAAAATTCTTGTTTATATCAAACAAAATGAAATCATAGAATCAAAAAAACAAAATTCAGAAATAATAGAAGTCGGAAACCGGATAAAGCTGGCGGGAGAAGTCTTCTTTTTTGAGACGGCATCTAATCCGGGCAATTTTGACAGAAAATTTTATTATCAAAAACAAGGGATTCACGCAGCTGTCTGGAGTGAAAAAGCAGAAGTATCCGATCATACGAAGTGGCTGATCAGGGAAGGGCTGACACGGCTGAGATTGAAGTGGAAGGCAATACTGACAGGTATTCTGGGAGAGTATTACGGAAATTGTATGAGTGCCATTTTACTTGGTGATAAAAGTGAGTTAGATGAGGCAGCAAAAGAACGATATCAGAAAAGTGGAATTGGGCACGTTCTTGCTGTCTCGGGTTTACATATGTCCTTTTTGGGAATTGGACTCTATCGGTTACTGCGCAGAATGGGATTAGCCTTTCTTCCGGCGGGGATGTTGGGAATTTTATTTCTGATGTCTTATACATGGATGGTTGGAAGCGGCGTGTCAGCCCAGAGGGCGCTGATTATGTTTCTTTTGTATGTAGGAGCGGATATGGCGGGGAGGGATTATGATCTGCCTACGTCTTTGGCGCTGGCGGCAGGAATCATTGTCCTAAAGCAGCCTTTGTATTTATTCGATGCCGGATTTTTACTTTCTTTTGGGGCGCTGACAGGAATTGCCGTGGTCCATCCGGTTTTGGAAAAGCTGGAAGTGATGCCGCGCGTATTTCGGGCAAGTGTGTCTATTCAGTTGGTGCTGTTACCGCTACTTTTATATTACTATTTTGAAGTCCCATTGTATTCATTGGTTTTGAATCTGTTGGTGATTCCGTTGATGCCTGTGATTCTTGGCGCGGGTGTCATCGGTTCGGCGATGGCAATCCTTTGGAGCTGGGGAGGCGGTATATTACTACAGATATGTAAGCTGATGTTATGGGGATATGAGCAGGCAGCAGCATTTACCATGGAACTGCCTTTGGGGCGGCTTGTGCTGGGGCAACCGAAAAAATGGTGGTGTGTGGCGTATTATGTCATACTATTTTTAGTATGTGTTGTAGTAAAATGGAAAACAGAAGATAAGAAACGAAAAGATAAGAAAAGAAATGATATGAGAAGAAATGTGAATGAGGAAGACGATCAGAGTAAAGGACATAAGAAGACGGTCAGCTGTCTGGTAATTTTACATAGTATTGTTTTCTGCGTTGGATGTGTCTGGGGGCATGCAACACCCGGAGAACTGAAAATAACCGCTATTGATATGGGGCAGGGAGAAGGCTTGTATATCAGAAGTCCGGCAGGAAAACATTATATGATAGATGGTGGAAGCACAAGTGAGTCACAGGTCGGAAAATATCGGATGAAACCGTTTTTGAAATCTCAGGGGGTCGGAACGTTGGATTATGTGTTCATATCTCATGGCGATGAAGATCATATAAGTGGTGTGAAAGAACTACTTACAGATCAGGATATGGGGATTCGGATTAGGACCCTTGTACTTCCTGCGAAAGACGTGTTAGATGAAAGCTTACAAAAGCTGGCAGAGCTTGCGGAGCAGAACGGCACGAGAGCTGTGACAATGGAATGCGGACAAAGGGTGTCAGACGGGAAAATAACGCTGACTTGCCTTGCTCCGTTAAAGGAATATACAGGAGATATCGGAAATGCTTCTTCTATGGTGTTAGAGCTGGAGTATAAAGCGTTTGAGATGTTATTTACCGGAGATTTGGAAGGAGAGGGCGAACAACAGCTTTTGAATAAAGGGAATCTGCGGGATTACGATGTGCTGAAGGCGGGGCATCACGGTTCAAAAAACTCCACATCAGAAGAACTGCTGAGCGTTATATTGCCGGAAATTACGGTGATTTCAGCGGGGAAAGAAAACAGATATGGACATCCCCATGAAGAGACGCTTACCCGATTGGAAAACATCGGGAGCAGGGTTTACTGTACGAAGGAAAGCGGGGCAGTGACAATAGTGACAGATGGAGAGCGGGTGCAGATGAAGAAGTTTCTGCAATGATTTTTTGAAACAGTAGAGCGTTTGGAAAAGAGGCAGAAATAGAGACCAATGATATGGATAAATGCATACGGCTTCATTGTGATCGTGCTTACAACGAAGCCTGTGCAGTTTGGAATACGGATGAAGAAGGTTACTGGCAGGAGAATTACAAAGGCATTGGTTACTTTTCACACCTACGGTGCTCAAAGCAACGAATCCGGTCTATTTAAAGTTGCCTTACGGCAAGAGACCGGATTCCAGCCCCGATACTGTAAGAGTGATGGCATTATGGGAAAACGGTAATGGCTGTTTTATAGAGTCTAAAAAAGTTGTTGGCATCTGAGATAGACAATAGAAATAAAGAATGGTAGGGGATAAGTATAAATTCTCCTACCATTAAATAGTATGAAATTAAAATTTGCATAAACATTTAGGTTTTTCAGGTTGGTACATTGCACCGAAAGAGGCTAGTCCAGCACCCCATACTGCGATTCCTTCAACAAAATTTGCAAGCGTAATTAATAATGTGTTCATAGTTTTTACCATTCCTTTCGCTTCGCTCAAGGCACAAACAAGTTATGAAAAATGTTGTGCCCCTCCTCTTTT
>NZ_CALPDG010000049.1 GCF_943193195.1 Mediterraneibacter agrestimuris
GATTGAAGACATGTTGAAAAAAGGTCAGGCAAAAGAAGCTGCCGGAGTCATTGAGCAACTTTTACCGCTGCTTCCAGACGATCTGGAGCTGCTGCGGCAAAAACAGAGAGTATGGAAGGCATAGGATCACATGAAGGGACAGATGATTTTAATTTTATCGGATATACATGGGAACTTGGAGGCGCTGAAAGCAGTGCTGTACAAAGAGGATTTGACAAATGTATCCGGAATTATATTGCTGGGAGATTTGATCGATTATGGTCCGCATTCCAATGAAGTGATTCAACTGTTAATGGATGAACTGCCAGAAGAGAAAATACTGATAAATTTATGGGGGAATCATGAGAACGCCATTTTGACAGAAACGTTTACTGGCTTCTCTTCTCAAAGAGGAATTGAAAGTGCAAAATACACATCATCTATTCTGAACTGTAAATCCAGAGATTATCTGGAAAAATTGGAGCCATCCGGAATAAAACCATTTAGGCTGGGAGTAAAAAAATGCCTTGCAGTACATGGAAGTCTGGATAATACGCTCTGGACAAGTATTTTTCCGGAAAACATACACGGAAATTATAAAGAATACGATTACGTGTTTTCAGGGCACTCTCACTATCCCCATTGCTTTGACGTGTTTTACGAGAATGAAGATCCTGCATATAGAAATAAAAAGAGAGTCTTATTTTTAAATCCAGGATCAGTAGGGCAGCCAAGAGATCATAGTCCATATGCTTCGTATGCTTTAATGGATCTTAAAACGGAGGAGGTTCAATTAAAAAAAGTTCCTTACGATGTTAAAAAAACTATAAAACACTTTTCGGATCAGGTAGATGAATTTTACAAGACCCGGTTAAAGAGAGGAATATAGATGAAGAAAGTTTATTTATGCATATCAACAGATATTTTGCAGCCGGGGCATGTAAATGTAATTAAAAAGGCTGCGGAGCTTGGAGAAGTTACGGTGGGCGTACTTTGTGATGAATGTGTGGCGCTCTATGAAAAGTATCCGATCATTCCTTTGGTTGAGCGAATGAAGATTATCAGTGAAATCAAGGGAGTCGAACATGTGGTAGAACAAAAAAGCATTTATTACGATGATAATCTTCTAATGCTGCGTCCGGATTACGTGATTCACGGAGACAACTGGAATAAAGGATATCAGGCGGAAGTAAAGGCCTGTGCCGCCAAAGTACTGGAACAATGGGGCGGAAAAATTGTGGAGGTTCCTTATTACCATACGGAGAATATGGATTTATTTAATAAATCCATGAGAGATATCAGAGGGCTTCCAGAGGTGCGCCGTCAACGGCTGCGGCATGATATTCAGATGGGAAATATGATAAAAATCATGGCGGCTCATGATGGGCTTAGCGCTCTTCTGGTAGAAAAAACATCTGTTCGCAAAAATGGGAAAAGCAGAAAATTTGATGGTATCTGGGTTTCGAGTCTGTGTGATTCGACTGCAATGGGAAAGCCGGATATTGAGTTGGTGGACCTGACTTCCCGTATCCGGATAGTGGAAGAAATTATGGAAGTTACGACAAAGCCGATTATTTTTGACGGAGATACAGGGGGACAGATCGAACATTTTGCATATAATATACGCTCCCTGGAACGAGCAGGAGTGTCAGCCGTAATTATTGAGGATAAGATCGGATTAAAACGGAATTCACTGCTGGGGAATGATGTAGAACAGCATCAGGACAGTGTTGAATCGTTTTGCAAAAAAATCCAAGTGGGTAAAAAAGCGCTGAGCTCCAGTAATTTTATGCTGATAGCCAGGATAGAGAGCCTGATTCTGGATCAAGGTCTTCAGGACGCTCTGAAAAGGGCAAAGGCATATGTGGAAGCCGGCGCTGACGGAATCATGATTCATTCCAGGAAAAAGGAACCAGATGAGATATTTACTTTTTGTGACCAGTTCCGAATGGAAGATACAAATACGCCGATTGTAGTAGTTCCTACGACTTTCGATTCTGTTTACGAGGAGGAATTAAAACAGCATGGCGTAAATATGGTCATTTATGCAAACCAAATGTTACGGGCGGCATTTCCGGCAATGCAGAACGTAGCAAAACTAATTTTGGAAAATGAGAGATGTCTGGAAGCGGGAGAAAAATGTATGCCAATTAAGGATATCCTTTCCCTTATTCCGGTGGAGGGAGAAAGATGAGTACACTTTTTGTAATCAGCGGCGTTACTGGAATGACCGGTAATGAGCTGGCAAGAAAAATGATAAAACGCGGAGATCATGTGATTGGTTTTGACAATTTTTTCGCTTCTTCTCTGGACACGGTCAGGGATATTCTGGACAAGTCTGAATTTAAATTTTATGAAATGGATTTGAATTCAAAAAAAGAAATGATGGATATAAGAAACCAGGTTTTGGAAAAAAGCAGGTTTTACAAAAAGCTTGTTTATGTTAACTGCGCTGCTGTAGTGCATACAGAGCATTTCTATCATGTTTATCAAACCTATCAGACAAACGTAGAGGGAATGAAAAATTTTCTGGAGCAGGCAATAGAAGTGAACGCGGATGCATTTATCAACTGTTCTACTTCAGAAGTTTATTCTATGCAGTCCTGGAGCGAAAATGGAGTCAGAGAGGATGACTATATCTTGATGGCGACCGCGGAAAACAGCCAGCGAACCAGTTATGCCGCCGGAAAGCTGTTGACAGAATTTTTTATGAAGGATGCAGTGGATCAGGGGAAGATCAAAGGCTGTTCTATGCGTTTTGCTAATGTGTACAGCAAGAATGAGCGATATCCAAAGCACATCATCCCACATATTATGAATAGTCTGGCAAAGAACAGGCGGGTTGTTTTGTTGGAAAATTCCAGGAAAAACAGACGAACGTTTTTGCACAACAGCGATAGCTGCGATGCCGTACTTGCAGTCATTGATCATGAGTCCGCTCTGGATGGAACCGTATATAATGTAGCGACACAGGAGGAAGTGACGATTCTGGACCTGGTGAAGCGATGCGCAAAGGTTCTTCATATAGAACAGTATGATATTGTATTTGAAGGATACAGAGAGTCGGATCCTGAAAGAAGGATTCTTTCTACAGAAAAGCTGCAAAGAAGAACCGGCTGGGAACCAAAAATAACTTTGGAAGAAGGTCTGAAAATGTGTGCGGGTT
The DNA here is from genome assembly GCF_943193195.1 of Mediterraneibacter agrestimuris. Lineage (GTDB taxonomy): Bacteria > Bacillota > Clostridia > Lachnospirales > Lachnospiraceae > Schaedlerella > Schaedlerella agrestimuris. Next base: position 3,146 of record NZ_CALPDG010000049.1, read on the forward strand.
CATATAAGAAAGGTATGGAAATATGAAATGTTTGGTTGTAACAGCAGCAGGAATTTCCAGCAGGTTTAACGAGGGTTATTCAAAAAAGCATTTGAAATGTATTTATTATGAAGAAAGACCAGAACATACGCTCATATATCATGTTTTAGATCAAAACAGAGAGTATGACCGTATTGTTATTGTAGGCGGATATGAATATTCAGCGTTTCAATGCTATGTACAAAATTATTTTGCGGATCTGACAGATAAAATTGTATTTTTGGAAAATCCGCATTACAGGGATTATGGGACAGCATATAGTCTGAAACTTGGATTAGAGACCTGCTTACAGCAAGAACACGTGGAAGAGATTTTCTTTACAGAGGGAGATCTGTATGTTGGAGAAGAGGATTATCGAAGATTAAAAGGAGTGCATCAGGACTGTTTTACTTTCAACTATGAACCGATTGTGTCAAAAAAAGCGGTTGTGGTCTATCGGACGGAGGCAGGATGGCATTATGCCTTTGATCCTGACCATTATGGGATTACAATGCCTGGAAATATTTTAGAAATATATAATTCTGCACAGATGTGGAAATTTTGCGATATAAAACGTCTGAAAAGCATTTTGGGGGAAATATCTGAAGAGGAATGGAAGGGTACGAATCTTTCTTTGATACAAAAATATTTTAGAAAAAAAGATGTACTTTCAGTAGGAATCAATCAATGGGTAAACTGTAACACCAGAGAGGATTATCAAACATGTGAATGGGGAAAGAATACATGCGGTATTTTATAAAAAAATGGATAAAAGAACAAATTCCAATATTACAAAAAAGTCTTCCATTATTGAAACAACTGACAGATCCGCAGACTTTGACAGAATTTCTGTCTCAGATGCAGAATATGACCATACAGATGGGCGGAACGATTGAAAAAGCAGACGGAACCGAGGAAATTATCACCTGCCTGGAGCAGTTTTGCGAACATTTGTATCTGATCTACAGGGCCGTGGAAGAAGGAGAAGGTATTCAAAAACCATTGTATGATGCCAGTCAGGAGTTAAGAAAAATCCTGATATTGGCTGATCAATGCCAAACAGAATATAAAATAGTATTTTTGCCATATAAGGCGTCTATGTGGGACTCTATGGAAAGTGTTTATCTGGCAGCCAAAGACAGAGATGATGTTATTTGTCAGATTGTACCGATTCCATATTTTAATAAAGACGAAAATAACACAAAAATAGAGAAAGTCTATGAGGGCGATTATCTGAAGAGAGAATATGATATTCTCGATTACAGAGAGTATCATATTGAAGAAGAACAGCCAGATATCATTTTTATTCATAACCCATATGATAATTGGAACAAGGTCACAGAGATAGACACAGCTTATTTTTCTGCCAATTTAAAGAAAACTGGAGCAGTTTTAGTTTATTTGCCGTACTTTTTATCTGGATATTGTAAAAAATTGGAAAATATGGCAGGCTGCAGAACACCTGGATCTATTAATGCAGATTATATTATCGTACAAAATGAAAATCAAAAAAAAGCATTTCAATTTTGGGAAATTGAAGAAAAAAAATTATTGCCGCTGGGAAGTCCGAAAATTGATTATGTACAAAAGTTAATGAAACAAGAGAAAGGCTGTCTGGAAAATTGGAACGAGCGCTTGCAGGGAAGAGTAGTATTTCTTTTAAATTCCGGCATTCATACATTTTTAAATAACAAAAACTGGATAGACCAGATAGAGAAGATCATCCGGTCGGTTATAAGCAGACCAGAATGTGGTTTGATCTGGCGCCCACATCCGCTTCTGAGAAATACGATCATTTCCATGAAGCCAGAGGCTTTAAAAAGATTTGATGATTTGCACAGTCTGATAGAACATTCGGAAAATGCTGTACTGGACTTTGAAGAAGAGTACAAGCATGCGTTTTTATATTCAGATGCAATGATCAGTGATTATAGTTCACTAGTTCTGTTATATACCTATACTGGAAAACCGACCTATCTTCTAAAAGGAACCGCAGAAAACAGACAAAAGATTGTATTTTGTGATTATTTTTCCAATTATTTTAAAGAGGACGGACTTTGTATAGAAGATTATATAGAAAATGTCTGTCATGAGACTGACCCACAGAAAGATGAGAGAATGCACTATGCGCAGATGTCTGTCGCCAATGCCAATGGTACCTGCGGGAAAAAAATATTAGAGCAAATCATACAAAGAATGGAGAAGCAATGATATGCGTGAGATTCCAATTACGGAAGAAGAGCGAAAAATTATCAGACAGGTTCAGTTGGAACTTTTGTCAGCGGTGGATATGATATGCAATACATATCATATCCAATATAGCATTGGATATGGAACGTTACTGGGCGCGGTTCGTCATAAGGGGTATATTCCCTGGGATGATGATGCGGATATACTGATGATGCGGGAAGACTATGAGAAGTTTAAAGTTTGCTGCCAGAAATATTTGAAAGCTCCTTTATTTTTGCAGGATCATGAAACGGATGAAAAATATCTTTGGGGATATGCGAAGATGCGTAATCTGAACACAACATATATCAGGGTGGGACAAGAACATATTGCATGTAAAAGCGGTGTTTTTATTGATATTTTTCCTTTAGATGGAGTTCCGGGCTCCTTACCGTTACAGATAGCTCAGGATTTTTTATGCTTTGTTTTGCGGAAATGTCTTTGGGCGAAAGTAGGAAGCCGACAGGAACAGACAGCATTCAAAAGAGCAGGGTATACAGCTCTTTCTATAATACCAAAAGAAAAAATATATGGGATTTACGATAAGTTGGTAAGATTAAGCAATCAAAAAAAGAGGGAAAGAGTCCGCTGTCTATTATTCACAGCGCCGGGGAAACATTGGGGAAAGAGAAAAAAACCGTTTAAAGAACGTTACGGTTTTAAACGTGAATGGATAGAAGAACGTAGGCGGTTTGAATTTGAAAATCTCTGCCTTTGGGGAAGCCGGGACTATCAGGAATGCCTTACCTATTTATATGGAAATTATATGGTATCGCCGCCCAGAGAAAAACGACTGGCGCATGCTCCGGTCTCCCATTTGGATTTAAGTAAGGTATGGAATGATACAGCGTATTGGAATGCAGTATACAGCCAAAAGAAAGAAAACGGTGAGCCAAGCTTATTTGCTGTTGAAATGGAGCAGTATATGAAACCAGAAAGCACGGTGGTCGATCTCGGATGTGGATCAGGGCGGGACAGTCTGTTTTTTGCGGCGCGTAATCATAAAGTGTTGGCAGTGGATTTATCTTCGGAAGCGATTCGTATGATCAGCCAGATATCTCCTGAAATAACGGCGATGGAAGGGGATTTCGTAACGTTTTTAGGAAAACATGAAAACGCGTTTGATTATCTGTACAGCCGTTTTTCCTTACATGCCATTTCAGCGAATCGGGAGCAGGCCTTTATAAGACGCGCCTATAATTCCCTGAAAAGGGGAGGTCTCCTTTTTATTGAAGCGAGAAGTATCCAGGACGAACGCTTTGGCATAGGAGAAGAAATTGAAAAAAATACATTTCGTTATGAAGGCCATGCAAGGCGTTTTATTGACATCAACGAATTGGAAAAAACTTTGAAAGCAGAGGGTTTTCTCATTGAGAAAATTGTTCAGTCCAGAGGATTTGCTCCATATGGGAGCGAAGATCCATCTATAATCAGAGCAATATGCAGGAAAGAGGAATAAAATGTTTCAAGAAATAGAAATCAATCAGCAAGATCTAAAAAAAATGAAGAGGATAGAATTGGAAATGTTGGTTGAATTGGATAGGATATGCAGAAAACATGAAATTAAATACAATCTCTGCGCAGGAACTCTACTGGGAGCGGTGAGGCATAAAGGGTTCATTCCGTGGGACGATGATATTGATGTGAGAATGCTGCGCAGTGAATATAAAAGATTTTGTGAAGTATGTAAAACAGAACTGGATCACACGCGCTTTTTCTGGCAAACCCATGACACAGATCCGGGGTACCGCTGGGAATTTGGAAGGATGTTGAGAAAAGGAACGGAATACGTCAGGGTAGGACAAGAAACGTTAAAACAGAAAACGGGAGTGTTTATAGATGTTTTTCCTTCGGATGGTATCCCTACAAAGCTGATTTCTAAGAAAATATATTACAAGACTGCCTTTGTGTGCCGGAAGATATTGTGGTCACCGGTGGGAGCAAGGCTGTGTGAGAAGCGATGGCAGCGGATTGGATTTCGTCTGTTAAGCTTTCTGCCTGCAAAACTACCGTTTTTTCTATTTGATAGTCTGGCTTCCCGATATGATGAACGTGGTGCAGAAAGAGTATGCTGTATGGGACTAAAATCAGATAAAAATATTTTTAACGATGGAGAAAAAATACAAAAATTCGGGCTAAAACGAGAATGGCATACGGATTTAATAGAGTTGGAGTTTGAGGGGCATTTATTTTGGGCGCCTAAGGATTATGACGGATGGTTAGTGGAGGCTTTTGGATCTAGGTATATGGAGCTTCCGCCTGTTGAGAAGAGGAAAATACATCATACTGTATCTTCCTATAAGCTTTTGGAGGAATAACAATGAAACGAGTTATTACATATGGGACATTCGATCTGCTCCATTATGGGCATATCAATCTACTAGAAAAAGCCAAAAAGCAAGGTGATTATCTGATCGTAGCGCTATCTACGGATGAATTTAATCTTAAGGAAAAAAACAAAAGATGTTTTTTCCCTTTTGAAGAAAGAAAAAAATTATTAGAGGCTATCCGGTATGTAGATTTGGTAATTGAAGAAAGATCGTGGGAACAAAAGAGTCAGGATATAAAGGAATATCATATTGATACCTTTGTCATGGGGGATGACTGGGAAGGAAAATTTGATTTTTTAAAGGAATACTGCGAAGTACTTTATTTTCCGAGAACTCCAGAAATATCAACAACCTATATCAAAGAAAGATTAAGTAACAAATAAGGCGGGTGACGATATGGAACAGGTTATGGAGATGGATGCCGGGACGTTACGTAAAATGCAGATGATCGAGCTTGAATTGCTGGTAGAGATAGATCGAATCTGCAGGAAAAACCATATAAAATATAATCTTTGCGGAGGTACCCTGATTGGAGCAGTCCGGCATAAGGGGTTTATTCCCTGGGATGATGATGTCGATATCCGAATGCTGCGTTCAGAATATAAAAAATTTAAAGAAGCCTGCAAGCAGGAGTTGGATGACACCCGTTTTTTTCTGCAAGATTTTGAAAGTGATCCGAAATACCGTTGGGGATATGCGAAGCTTCTGAGAAAGGATACAGTATACATCCGTACCGGACAAACGCATTTGGGAATGAAAAACGGAGTGTTTTTGGATATTTTTATTTCTGACGGTATACCGAACCAAAAATGGATGAGAAACATACATGACAAATTGTGTTTTGCAATCAGAAAAACTCTTTGGTCTCCGGTGGGAGCTAAAGTGGTTCCAGAAAAGAAGCTTAGAGTATGGTATGCAGTGTTGGCACGGATTCCGCGCTGTGTGCCTGTTTTTGGAATAAAAATTTTGTCACATCTGGTCAGCGAAAAAAAAAGCAAGTACTTCAGGGCGCTTACTTTTCCGCAGAAGCGGGGTCTAAAAAAAGAATGGTTTACAGAGTTGACAGACTTGGAGTTTGAAGGGCATTATTTTCTTGCTCCTGCAGATTATGACGGGTGGCTGAGCCAAGAATACGGTGATTACATGAAACTGCCTCCAGAAGAAAAAAGAACCAGTCATAATACAGCATCATATTATAAGTTTTAAAACCCTCTTTTTATTGTTTCAATTTAAGAGCTATTTAAAAAGAAAGGAATGGTAAGAACTATGGAATGCTTGGAAATGAAATTAAATTGCCTGCGTGAGAAAACAGAAAAACCGGTAGTTATGATTTTGGGTCTTGGAAGTGTAGGGACTTATCTTTTGGATTATCTGCTTGGATCAGGAGAATGCTTTCAAGTTGTAGTGGTTGGCAGAACCCTGGAAAAAATGGAAATGGATGTAAACATTGTAAGAATCGGTGCATTAATACGCGGGAAAAACCGATCAGAAGTATTAATTGAAAACAATATAGATTTTAACAATATAGACCAGCTAGGACAGGTTATGAAAAAATATAAGCCTGATTTTATTATCAACACAAGCCGGGCATATTCTGGTTTGAAGTACGGAAGCATTTCCTGGAATGCCATCCGGGCTTATGGAATCTGGACGCCTTTGGCAATAAAATATATCAGAAATATTATGGAGGCATATAAACTGGCGGATATAAACGCGATAGTGATTAATACTTCTTATTCTGATGCGGTGATTCCATGGTTAAAATCAGCGGGAAAGTCATATCCTGATTTTGGAAGCGGAAACTTGAACCATTTAATTCCAAGGATTCAATTTGCAGCTGCTAAGAAAGAGGGAATAAAGGATTACTGGAACATAGAAGTTATGTTTGCAACCGCACATTTTCATGATGTGGTGATCAGCAAGGAAGGACATACAGAGGGCATTCCTCAGCTTCTGAGGATATTTTATCAGGGCAGAGAGCTTTTGCTGAACCAAGATGAACTGTTTATAGACTGTAAGATTCCGATGCCTACAGATGCAAAAAGGAATATGATGAATGCATCCAGCAATTTTGCCATAATCCAATCGATCTTAAAAGCAATACGGGAAAAGAATACAAAACGTTTATTTTCACCCGGAGCCTTTGGAGAAATTGGCGGCTATCCGGTAGTTGTTGACGGCGCAGAACAGAAGGCATATATTGACGAGTCCGTTTTTTCCATGGAAGAAATGAGAAAAGCAAACAGGAAATCTATTGCTCTGGACGGGGTAGAAGACGTAATAGACGGAATGCTGGTATATACGGATGCTTTATTAGAAAAAGTAGAAAACGCATTTCTTGTCAAATTACCAAAGTATGTTCCGTATGAAAAAATTGACGAAACAGCCGAAATGATTATTCAGACAATTATTATTCCGCAAACAAGATTAAAGGTATGAATGATGAAAGCAAAAAAATTTACAAAGTATATAAAAGATATCGGAATAGAATTATATGCTGGCGTTCCAGATTCAACATTGAAGATATTGTGTGATGATTTTAATAAAGAAAAAGAAATCAGGCATTATACAACTGCAGATGAAGGTGCAGCCGTTGCTTTGGCAATAGGGGAATATTTATCTTCAGGCAAGGCAGGATGCGTTTATATGCAAAACAGCGGGATCGGAAATATTGTCAATCCAATCACTTCATTGGCGCATTCAGATGTCTACGGCATTCCGATGCTGCTGCTTGTCGGATGGCGGGGAGAACCGGGAAAGAAGGACGAGCCGCAGCATAAGTTTATGGGAAAGATTACAGAAAGTCTTTTGCGGGAGCTGGAGATTGCATATTCTATACTGGATGCACAAACGACAGAAGAAGATTTAAAAAACATTCTTACTATGGCGAAAAAACATATAGATGATCACAGGCAATATGCATTAGTTATAAAAAAAGGTTTTTTAGAAAACGAAGATCAGATTACTTATAAAAATGCGTACTCCTTGAGCAGAGAGGAAGCAATCAGGATTATTTTGGAGTCTGCAGATGATCAAAGCTGTTTTGTAAGCACAACGGGAAAGATATCCAGAGAGGTTTACGAACAAAGCCAGAAAATATACGGCGGACATGAACGTATTTTTATGACGGTCGGCGGAATGGGATATGCTTCCATAATTGCTGCCGGAATTGCTGCCAATGTTCCCAATCAGCGGATTTATTGTCTTGACGGGGACGGAGCGTTGCTGATGCATATGGGAAATCTGGCATTTTTAGGGCAGATGTCTTTAAAAAATATGATCCACATATGTCTGAATAACGAAGCCCATGAATCTGTAGGAGGAATGCCGACAGGAGCCGGAAACTTTTCTTATGAGCAATTGGCTTTGGATTCCGGTTATTCCTATGCAGCAAGAGTGGATTCCTCTGAGGAACTAAAACAGGAATTAAGAAAAATTGTGAAAAAGCAAGAGAATGTATTTCTTGAGGTTCAGATAGCAATATCATCAAGAGAAGATTTAGGACGTCCTAAAGAAACTCCCGGAGAAAATAAAGAGCAGTTTATGGAAACAGTCAAAAGACTGCAGGATAAAGAGTGATTATGCGGAATATGATGTTTATAAATCAAGCCCCAGTAGTCTGGGGCTGATCTTCAAACTTTATAGGACATCACTTCATTGGTCGGGCACCTTGCAGCGTAGTGCAAGATACCGTGTGAACCAGTAACTAAATATTGCCAAAGCTGTTTTTCACTCTTTATCCTGCAGCTCCAGTACAAATATCTAACACCAACAATACATATCTGTATCCACATGAATCTTTTTATGGTGTCGGATTGCAATTTTATATTCCGGTACAAGTTTTTTTATTAATAACGGCAGACGATAATAATCCTCTCCATTATGATAAATGGAGATGGCAAGTTTCGGCTTATTTTTCTGTATGACATGTTTTGCTCCTAAGATTGCCTCATACTCACCGCCCTCAATATCCATCTTAATATAGGTTACTTTTTCGTCTTCTGGGATTAATGAATCTATTGTTTTTACATTTACTTTAACATAATTACCTTCACTGTGAATACTTTTCGCATAATTTTTACTCTCCATAAGATGACTCGCCGCCGGCTGATTTGATATTTTCATAAACGACATGACATCTTCATGATCAGATAATGCATAGGGCATAATTACAATCTCCGGCGCATATTTTTTATGCCGCATACAAGATGCCGTATTTTCCAATTCACACAATGAATCTTCCATACATTCAAATGAGTATATTCTTTTAAGAGTAGGTCCAAAGGTATGAATGAAAGATTTTAATGTATCTCCTTTATAAGCCCCGCAATCCAATATTACTTCATCCTTTGGCTTGTTTTCACTATATAAGAAAGGAATACGATATTCTCGTTCTCCTTTTACTATCAGGTCAGAAAAATCGCACGTTCCGAACAAAATGCGCCTTTTAATTACTTCATGGTAAATTTTTCTTGATTTATCATCATATAAAAGATCTGAAACTGTTTTTATATGATGACGGTTTTTATATAAAGTTTCTGATACTATTGGGAATATATCATGCATCATAAGTTTTTGTACCATAATTGTGAAATCTCCCATTTTTTGTATCTGTTCATATAATTTCACAATATCATCTTCCGCAGTAATAACCGCCAATGTATGTAGGGGATCCATATCTTTTAAGGTATCTGGTGCAACAATCGGTATTCCGTACAATTTATTGTTCGGGTTCTCACCATTATCTAAAATATATTTTACCTTATCAGTAAAGTCTCCGATCCGATTGAGAAAACGCATACAGTATTCGCCGCTTCCAAATAATACGACATCCATTGTCTCTGCCAGATTTTTAAAGTTTTCTATTGTCTGAGTAACATACTGCATTATTTTGCCTCCTGCAAATATTTATTTTTTGTTATAAGTATTAAACCAGAAATACGATCCTTATTATTTAAGCCAATCTGATCTTTTTACTGATAGAAGAGCTTTAAAAATATCAAAGTCCTCAATGGAAGTAAGCTTAATATTTTTATCTGAACCTGATGAAAAATAAACTTGTTCGCCCATCTCAATCATAAGAGTACAAGAAGCAACGGAATTGGTAATTCCGGCTTCAAGCGCCCTTCTATGAATATCGCATATCCTGCCAATTGGAAATCCTTGAGGAGTTTGTGCTCTCCGCAATAGATTCCGAGGATAACTTCCCGATGAAATTTTGCCATCTTCAGTCTGGAGAATCGCTTCATTACATGGGATAGATGCAATTGCCGAACCAAAAGTCTTTGTCTTTATAATACAGTCCGAAATAATTTCCGCAGAAACCAAGGGACGGATTGCATCATGAATCAAAACAGTATCATCCTCATTATAATGTTTTTCCAACTCAAATACCCCGTTTCGGATAGAATCTTGTCCGTTTTTTCCGCCTGTGACTACATATTGTAATTTTGTAATCTCGAATTGCTTGGCATAAGCCTTCAAGATTTTTTCCCATCCCTTAAGGCAGACCACTGCAATGGCATCAACCTCTGGGTGATGCTGAAATGCCTCCATTGTATAAATTAAAATAGGTTTTTCATTTACTGTAAGAAATTGCTTCGGTATATCCTGATGCATACGGCTCCCTTTGCCGCCGGCAATGATAAGTGCTACAACTGCCATATATAATCCTCCCTATGTATTTTGTAGATGTTACTTGTCATTTTGTAACCTATTACTTTCTATATACTGCTTTTCAAAAAGGGGAATCCGAGATCTCTGATCTGGTGCACTATTTCATCCTTAAGCTTTGGACCGGATGTCAGACAATCACACCCTCCATGTATATTAGGAAGAATCGGACAATCCTCATACTCTAATTCAAAAAGTACTGGGGCATCACTTGTCAATGCACTTTCATAATTAGCAATGTCTTCTATATTGTGCAGTTTGTGCGCCTGCATCCCATATGCTTCTGCAATTTTAACAAAATCACAAGAAAAATAATCACCCATCTTTTCATCAGTTGCGTAGTAGCGTTCATCTAAATATGCTTTTTGGAACAATAAAATATGTCCTAGTGCATGATTGTTTAATACAAATATTTTAATTGGCAGATTCTTTTTGCAGATTATATTGAGCTCCTGAATATTCATCTGCATGCCGCCGTCCCCGGTAATAACGCATGTTGGTCGTGAATTTCCAATTGTCGTGCCGAGTGCTGCCGGAAGAGAATATCCCATCGCTCCGAACCCGCCGGATACAAAAATCCTTGTGTGTTCTTTAATATCTGAAGATTGTGCGCCATAAATCATATTGTTGCCCACATCCAGTGTAATGTTAAAGCCGTCTGGAAGAATATCTGTTAGTTTACGTATTGCCTGATTACCAAATGTTATATCACTCTTTTCCAGCAATTTTTTCATAGTATTGCATTTATAAACCCATTCCGAATATCCATGAGCTAGTTTTTCCTTTTTCAATAACGTAATAAATCCTTGTATAAAACTTTCAAGATCAACGTGAAGCTGGATTTCATCCTTCTTTAGTCTGCGTTCAAATTCCTTTTCATCAATATCTACACGGAACAATTTTGCCCTGGGTGCAAACATGTCTAGGTTATATCCTATCTGTTTTGCGCACAGTCTTGTTCCCACTGTCAATACCATATCAGCAGCTGCCAATACAATTCCCGCCTCTCTTCGGGCTGTTCCTCCTAGATAACCGATTCGATACGGGCTATCCGATGGCAATAAATCAATTGCCGGAAGTGTTGTAATAACTGGAATTTTAAGGAGTTCCACAAGTTCTCGGAACTCTTCACGTAAACCGGCTTGACATATGCCTGCTCCGGCAATCATAACTGGTTTTTCAGCTTTCAATAATTCTGACAGACAATAAGGAAGTTCTTCTATATATCTAAGCTCATGTTTTGTAGTGATACGCATCGTTTTCCCACTTGTTATCTCATTCCGGCAGATATTAATAGGAAGTTCAATAAATACGGGTCCTTTTCGCCCGTCTTCTGCTGTAATCCACGCATCTTTAAGGCACTTTTCTATATCTGTATCAGTATCGATTTCGTAAGCAGCTTTTGTGATGGATGAGGCGATTACAGGCGCTGATATTTCTTGAAATCCCAGCTGTCTCATAGATAGCTGCCGCCGTTTATCTTTTGTGTTTACTTGTCCGGATATGCAAATAAGTGGTATAGAGTCAAACCATGCATTTGCTATGCCGGTCAGAAGATTTGTAAACCCTGGTCCGCTCGTCGACAGGACAACCCCCGGCTTTCCACTTGCCTGTGCATAACCACATGCCGCAAGAGAAGCCCCTTGTTCCGTGGCACATATATGATAATTAATTTCTTCCCGTCTGCGTCCCATGGAATCAAATAGGTATGCAATCATTCCACCTTGATATCCAAATACGTCCGTTACCCCATTAGCAATAAAAAAATCAATAAAAAAATCAGCAACTGTCATATGTTTTCCTCCTTAAACGGTACTCTTCCAGTCTTGGTTTAGAAGAGGTGACTGATGAATTGTTTTTCCGTTATCCAATGCTATAATTTGTTCCACTCGCTGGCGATGATGTCTTTGACCGGTAAAATCAGTCTCCAGAAATATCTTCATACGCCTTTCTACATCTTCATACTTCATATGATCTGCGCCAAAAGCGATTACATTAGCATCATTATGCTCACGCATTTTTCTCGTCACTTCATCATCATATCCAATACCGCACATAATTCCTTTTATTTTATTTGCGGCAATTGCAATTCCGGTTCCGGTTGCACAGATTAGAACACCATAGTCACACTCTCCAGATGCTACAAGTCTTCCAACATCTGCTGCAAATACCGGGCTGTCAGAAGGGACATACTCATGTGTTCCTACATCCCTTACTTCATAATTATTTCGTTCCAGATACTGTACCAGCTTCGTTTTATAATTGAATCCACACCGGTCACCGCCTACTGCTATTCTCATAAAGCGCCTCCTTTATTTAAGAATCTTTCTATATCGACCTCATATATTTCATCCAGGCTTTTAAACGGCTTCCAGCCGATACTTTCCAGTTTTTGATTATCCTGAACGAAAGAAAATACCGGAAGATATCCTGTTGTCTTTACATCCTGAATATCAAATCTAATCTTACATTCAGGACTGTATTTATGAAAAATATGTTCTGCAAGTTCCTTTAATGACATGAATGTTTCTGGATTTGTAGCATTATAGACTTCCCCGCAAGTTCCTTTCAAAAGTACTGTAAACACAGCCGTAACAGCATCCAACGAGTATAAAAAACATTTTTTTACAGTGCCGTCTGATTTTAATATCAAATCCTTCTTTTCTACTATGCAACGTAAGATTTCATTAAAAACCCGTTCCTCTTGATATGGCTGGAAAAGACCCTGAATAGATGCTGGTCTGATGATCACCGCATTTACGCCATATTCTTCACAATAGGCACGGCATAAAAATTCGCCTGCCTTTTTCCCAAGGGGATAACCGCTTCTGATACTCAGGCTATCAATGGCACCTGTATACTCCTCTTCAACAGGATATTCGGAATTCACTGTTCCATATACATCCATAGAAGATAAATACAAAAAACGGCAGCCTTTGTTGCTGCATGCCAGTTCTAAAAGTCTTTCTGTCCCATCCACAATAACCCGAAGAGTTTCTACCGGATGAGAGATAAAAAAAGATCTTGCGGTCGGTGCAGCGCCGTGGATAATATAGTCAACGGGAATCCCTCTCAATACATCTGCCTCAGTACCAAACATACAATATGTAATTGAATCGCCATCTTCTATGTATTCAGGAAGTTCTTCTGGCTTTCGTGTCGATGCGTAAATCTTAATATTTGCATCATGAAGTTCATTTTCCAACAGAAGCCACTTTATGATACCCGTTCCTGTCATACCGTTTGCACCGGTAATCAGAAATGTTTTATTCTTAAAGTGTTTAAAAAAATCATACTGCTTCAGATAGTCAGTAAACTCTCGTCTTTCTAATAAGGTTATTTTCATTTAAATCTCTCCTGGGCGTCCTAGCCCAACAAGTTCCAAAATTCGTTTACAGCTATTCCCGTCTTGATGCGAGTGCATTAACGGCAGCATCTTATGCCGTTTTTCCTCTGAGGGATCTATGCCGTTTGCTACGTCTCTAAAAAAAGATTCCATGTCTTCATAATTATAAAGCTCTTTTCCTGGAAGATAATCCTTTAGCGGGTCAAAAACAAATCCTCTGCTTTTTTTATATAGTTCTTCATCCTCTAAGACAAATGCCAGAGGTTTGTCTCTAAGTATATAATCCACCGCCACTGATGAAAAATCACTTATCAAAGCATCTGAGACTGCAAGCAGGTTGTTGATCTGATAACTTGTCTGCGAAATGTCTATATGGGTCAAAACTCTTATATTGGAAAGATCAAGCTTCGTAACAACCGAATTCTCCTGTACCGGATGTAGCTTTATAATCAGAAAAATATCCAGTTCCCTTAAAAGACTGTTCAATTCCTCAACTCTTGCCATAGTTGTCAATACAGGAAGTCCGGTTTCTGATTCTATTTCGTATTCGTTCAGGGATTGTAGTTCTTGTACTGTTACACGAAACGTAGGGAGCCAAAAAATATATTTTCCGGCTTTTGGAATACCAAGAATCTCATCAAGACCCTTTTCCGGCGGCATAAACAACAAATCTTCTTTTGCCAGTCCTGTATCGAATATTTTATTTATTGAGCATCCCAGATATTTCTCATGAAGCTTTAGGTAAAGAGGACCAGAAACAGTTGTATAGTCAAAGTACGCATCTAAAGCCGCACCATTTTTATTTTTCTTTGCTTTAAATCCGTTGCCATGCCAGAGATTAACCCGGATCTGCTCTTCTGTGCAAAACCGAGTCCAGTACATTGCATCTGTAAAGAAAAGATATTTTGCTGTACGCAGATGATAAAAGTAACGTATTTTCTGAATGAGATTGCCTGTCTTTGGCCATTCATAAGAAATTGCCTTTACATTATGAAATTTATTGATTTCAGGAAAATCATGTGGCTCATGCACCAGCCAGATCATCTGATAATCTTGGTTATAACCTTCCCTTATCATATATTCAAACAAAGCTTTTGCATTATCTGTGTAATCCCATCCGGGAATATAATGATAATTCCCGCTTCTGAAAATAATCTTCTTTTTGATTTTTAAGCGGCTGTATAACCAGTTAAAATGATAGATATGAAGTTCTTCCTTATGTGGAAAAAAATATGACCTTTCTGTGTCTTTCCAATAGCCGGAGGCTTCAAGCTGATCTGCAACATCCTTATAAAAAGAAGTTGTCAGCAGTACCACATGATTTGGAGTTGAAGGAATAATCTGCATGGTGTCTTCAATTATAATTTCACGGTTTGGTGTTGAAAAATAGGTTCCCCAAAGTTTTTTGTTATTATCAGCGATGCACGCAATATGATTTTCAAAACCGTCTATTTTATTGCAGAGGGAGCGAAGCTTTGCACCCGCCCCAAAACAATAAAATGTCTTTCCCTCTTTTATCCATTTCCTAATTTTGTTATTATTAAACGGATATACTTTCATTACTTTACAGCCTCCTCATAATATATTCATGAATCTTTTCTCCGGCAGTTCCGTCAAGATTAACCGCCGCATCAGAAAAAGCTTCTTTCTGCCGTTCCTTATCATGCAAGTTCTGCCGGACATATGAAATAAAACGCCGGACAGAATAATATCTTGTTTCATAAATACCCCATGGCAGGTTTTCACCTAATTTTGAAAACATTTTTCCGAATATCTGTAATTCCTCTTCCTCATTTAAACTTACTTTTGTCCATTTAAACGTGCCATCTGTGTAGAATTCGGATAATCCGTGTCTATTTGCATCCTGTACGACTATGCTTCCGTCTATCAGTTTTTTTACCATAAGAAAATGATTGGGGTGATTGAAGAACGCATTCTTTCGTTTCTCTACCGAGAATGGAAATGCATTTTCTAAAGGTGCAAGTGTTAAATTGTTTAATGTCAATTTTAAAATCATTGGACTCGTACGCGGAAAAATATAAGCATCGCCGTCTTTCTCCAAAATATCCCAAAAACATAGCTTTTCATCCATTTTCCATTCCTTTGGAAAATCCATAATGACAGATGCTTCTTCAGAGAAAGGATCCCAAACAAACAATTCACACCGATTCATACATCCTAAAACCAACTTTCCGGAAACATTTTCCAGACAACAGAACCCACTGAAAGCACCATGGATTTTATGAATGATATTTTTATTTGATTTGATATTATATTCTAATACATATGGCTTATTTGGGGCTGCAATATATATGCTTGCCCCGATCAGCCTAGATCCATTAGCTGTGGCTAAAACATTAGGAATACCTGTTATTTCTTTCAACTCATCTACTAACGATCCGTTATAGTACAACGTTTTTTTATCGCAATGTAATACTGCCATTTTTTCATACATACGGGGAATGAAATAAATCTTATTCTCGTATAAATAGCCTTTGCTGAATTTTTCTTTTTTTTCTGGGTTAGACAATGTAATTTTAGTAAATTCTTTGTCAGCAATATCAAATATGGCGATTTCCTTTGCATTACGCGGAACAAGATATAGCTTGTTATCATTTATTAAAATATCACTGTATAAATTGCTTCTATCTTTCTCATCTGGAATGATATAAATCTCTTGAATCACTCCATTTCTTGTAAGCTTAAGTAAACCATTCCGGCTTGCCATGGAAGCCCATATAATGTTCTGGTCTGCCGCATCCGCTATGCAGCAGTTGAACTTTATATTTTCTATGTCTTTCAGTTCATTTAAAATACCTTGTCTGATAAAAAAAAGCGGTTTTCCGAGTACCCCCGACATATGAGAAATAGAGGATGTATCTTCTCCTATATAGGCGTCTGAAAGACCTATAGCCAGTTCTACATTCCCGGTACGATCCAAAATACCATTTTGATATCTGTGAAATTTATCGATGGTTTCTAAGTACAGATTCCAAAGTTCTGGGCGCATAGACTGTATCGTAGCCTCTAGCAAGGGATGGGGACGCCAAAGTAATGTGACATTTTCTTCCTCCGCTATTTTCAAGATATATTGAATTTTTAGCAGACTTTTTTCATTATGTTTTAACAATCCCTCTATTCCTGTGTTGAGAAAAAGCACTGTATTCCTTAATTTAGGCTTCCACTCTTCAGGAATCATTTCATCTGTAATTACCTGATTAATAACTTTGTCAAATTTAGGAGAACCTAATGCTTTTACCTTGTAAGATATTTCCTGGGCATATAATATCTTTTGCCTCTCATTTTGTGCGATTATGTAATCTACATTAAAACATGCGGGCAGCCGCCGGTGCATTTTTCCAAGCGATCCTCCCGTTACGTTATAGGGAATATATACAAGTGTCCCTACGTATTTTTTCAGATTTCCTGAATAATATCTAGGATGTACGCTTGTTACACGGTTATAATTATCGTAAGGATTATGAATATATACTACATCTGGATTTTGATTTTCAATATCATAGGAGCGCCAATCTGTCATTTCAATATTATCTGGATATTCGGTTATTTCATAATGCAGCTGTCCCATACTCTGGTCCGGGTTCAAGTCATAATATGGTATTGGGACACAGTATACATCGCAATCTGCGTCTGCTTTTGCTGCAAGATATATACTTTCAAAACTATCCCACATAGATGCCTTATATGGTAGAAACACCACCTCCAGCCGATCCGGCACATCGGTACCGACCCAATACCGCACCTGTTTCACATGTCCCATCAATACCTTCAGTAATTCTTTCCGACGGCTGGGATTTCCGATATTCAGAGCCATTTGATACAGGCTCTCACAATAATCCTCCAATTCTTTGACACTGGCGGTTTCCTCGCCGCACAGTTCCTCTATCCTTGTTCCAAGTGCTACCGCTGCATCCTGACAGTCAGATAACAGCGTCACGACAGCTTCTTCATCTACCTGTGTCTTCAGAAAATATTTCTTCATGGCACGATTGGCTTCCGCCAATGTATCTGCCATGGACAGCAGTTGTTTTCTCACTGTTCGGCTCATACCGTCCCTCCTCGATAGCTTTCATTTATTCATTTCTGTTCGTTTTTCTTGGAACATATCCTAAACGGATATTTCCCGAAAAAGCTTCTGTCTCAACTTTAAAAGTTCCAGATCATCCGGTAACAGCTGTGTCAGTTGTGCCATGATCGTTGCAGCTTCTTGATACTGGCGATTGTCCAGCATAATATTGACA
>NZ_CALPDG010000050.1 GCF_943193195.1 Mediterraneibacter agrestimuris
AATATCTGCCAGAGTGATGTGTTCCATGTAGTGTTCCTCTATGTAGGTCATCATGCTTCTGAGGGAAGACAGGTCGGTAGATTCCGGTTTCCGGGTCTGGCTTCCAATATCAAGATTTTCATACAATATTTTCATGAGCATAAAATAATCTTCCATCAATTCAAAATAGGATAACGGTTCTGCGGGGACTTTGCCAAAAGAATCATAAATCCCATCCAGTTTTTCCATGACGGATGACATCCAGCCATTATGGCTAAGATACAGGTAAGGATATGCTGAATTTTCAGTGACAGCCTCAATATAGTTCTGATAAAACCAATCGTTCACCTGCAATAATTCCGGGGAGAGCAGGATGCAGACGAATTCGCATTCGTTATGTTCCGCAGAAAAGCCATAATGGAGCTGATAGCTGTTTACCATGATCCCGCTGCCTTTCTCCAGTTCAATCAGCCGGCCGTTTACATTATAGGTCATAGTTCCCCTTTTTATCAGAATAAACTCCAGATCCTTGTGCCAGTGGCTGACGGAAGAATAGTCCGGATAGGAGGAAAGGAGTCCATATACCACATAGGCGGGGAACAGAGGGTTATTATATGCAACCGTTTCAGAAGAATCCGAATTGAACACGGAGCAGTATTTTGTGTTGTTATCCATAAAATCACCTCTTAAATGGAAGATTGTTATATAAAAATAGAGGATACTGGATGATTTTAATGCAAAAACCTGATATTGTCAAACAATAGAATCCTCGCTTTGCGAGTCTTCTATTGTCATGAATAAAAAATATCAGGCGGATGGAAAGATGAAAGAGAAAAAATCGTATGATTTTACAAAAAAGCTGTTGACGCTTGTGTTTCCCATTGCTTTCCAGCAGTTCATGCTGGCGCTGGTCAGTGCGTCAGACGCATTTATGCTCGGTATGCAGACGCAGGATTCCCTGTCGGCGGTATCCCTTGCAAGCCAGGTTACATTTGTTGAAAATTTATTTCTCATGGCCATGACGATAGGGCTTTCCATGTTCTCAGCCCAGTATTGGGGCAAGGGAGATAAAGGGGCCGTTGAACGGATTTTTGCCTATGTTATGAAAGTTACCGCAGCTGTTTCGTTTTTGTTTTTCCTTGCGGGAATGTGTGTTCCGGGATCTTTAATGCGTGTATTTACCAACGAGCTGCCACTGATTGAAGGCGGCAGGGTTTACCTGCGGACGGTCTCCCCGGCGTTCTTGCTGACAGGTATTTCACAGGTATATCTCTGCATATTGAAGAACACGGGCAAAGCGGCAAGATCCAGCGTGATCAGTTCTGTAAGTGTGGTGGTCAATATCATATTGAACGCAATCCTTATCTTTGGCTGGTTTGGATTACCCCAAATGGGAATTGCGGGTGCGGCGCTGGCCACGGTGATTGCCAGAGTGATAGAGGTGGCGTGGTGTATTTTTGAAACCGTAAAAAAAGACAGCGTTAAGCTGAGGGCATGCCACATCATGCACAATGACAAACGATTGCGGCACGATTTTTGGAAATATTCTTCTCCCGTTCTTGGCAACGAGATTGTCTGGGGCGTGGGATTTACCATGTATTCCGTTATCATGGGGCATCTTGGGTCGGACGCCATCGCGGCCAATTCGATTGCTAATATTGTGAAAAACCTTGTTGCCTGCTTCTGCATGGGACTTGGGAGCGGCGGAGGGATCATGGTTGGCAATGAACTGGGCGCTGGCAGGCTGGATAAGGCAAAAGAATATGGAGGCAGGCTGTGCAGATTGTCTGTCCTGTGCGGTGTAACATCAGGAATCGTGTTGCTTGCCTTAAGTCCTCTGATCCTCACGGTAACGGATTTAAGTGTTACTGCAAATGCATATCTCAAATGGATGCTTGTCATGTGTTCCTACTACATGGTGGGAAAGTCTGTGAACGGGACGACAATTGCAGGTATTTTTTGTGCAGGAGGGGATTCCAGATTCGGTTTTCTATGTGATACAGTGACCATGTGGTGTATCACCGTGCCGCTTGGATTTCTGACGGCATTTATGCTGAAACTTCCAGTGCTGGCTGTATATTTTATTGTCAATCTGGATGAGATTGTAAAGCTTCCGGCAGTGTATCGTCATTATAAAAAATATAAATGGGTCAAAGACCTTACGGTGTATAATGGAGCGGAATGAAAATTTAAAAAAGGATACAGATTGGAATTGTGGTAATATAAAACAGTGAAAATGGAGGATAATGAAAATGACAGAACAGGAAAAAATGAAGAACGGCTATTTATGGGGGGATGACGAGGAGAATATGGCACTGCAGGCGCAGGCAAAAAAACTTGTGCGGCAGTTCAACGCATTACCGCCGGAGGACATGGACGGACGGGCTGCGCTCCTTCCTAAACTGTTCGGAGAGGTCGGAAAAAATGTCTGGATTGTGCCACCGCTTACGGCTGCGGTTGGTAAATACGTTTCGATTGGAGACGGCACTTATGCAAACATGAACCTGACCTTGATTGATGACTGGAAAATTACGATAGGGAAAAATGTCCTGATCGGCCCTAATGTGACGTTGTGTACAACTGGGCATCCCGTTCATCCGAAGCACCGGGCAGATGGTATGTATTCCTTCCCTGTCACGATTGGCGACAATGTGTGGATCGGTGCAAACGTGGTTGTCCTGCCGGGGGTTACAATCGGGGAAAATTCCGTAATCGGGGCGGGGGCAGTCGTGACAAAGGATATACCGGCAAATGTGATAGCATTCGGTAGTCCCTGTAAGGTATACCGGGAAATCAATGAGCATGACGAGGAATATTATTTTAAAGACAGGCGGTTCGATGACCAGCCTGAAAATGAATGTATGGAGGAACAGTGAAAATGGATATGACGAACAGACAGCGCCGGGATGCAGGACTGGCTTATATTTCGGATGATACGGTTTTTGAGGAACAGCTTGTATGCAGGAAAATCCTGCAGAAACTGAATTTTATGGATCGTTCGGATTTTGCGGGAATCAGGGAGACGGTAAAAGAACTTTTCGGGAAGTCCGAGAACGCTTTTGTGAACCCGCCGTTTTACTGCGATTATGGGAAGCACATCGAGGTGGGAAAGAATTTCTTTGCAAATTATAACTGTACGCTTTTAGATGTGGCAAAAATCAAGATAGGCGATAACTGCCAGATGGCTCCCAATGTGGCAATCTACACGGCAGGGCATCCCGTTCATCCGGTCAGCCGCAATTCGGCATATGAGTATGGCAGGGAAGTGACAGTAGGGGATAACGTATGGTTTGGGGGAAACACGGTGGTATGCCCCGGCATACACATAGGGGATAACGTGGTGATCGGTGCCGGCAGTGTGGTGACAAGGGACATCCCGGACTGGTGCATCGCGGCAGGCAATCCATGCAGGGTTATCCGGAAGATTACGGAAAAGGACAGACGGAAACTGTTCCGTGACGAGGAGATAGACGGGGAGGCATGGCAGGATATCCTGGAGCGGATGGATTTTTAAACCGAAAGGGCGGAAGGATATGTTTGCAGATTATCATGTACATACGGAATTCAGCAACGATTCGGTATATCCGATGGAACAGGTTGTCAGGGATGCCATAGACAGGGGAATGGACGAAATCTGTTTTACAGACCATGTGGATTATGGCATTAAGCAGGATTGGGACTGTGGGAAGCCAATATTGTATCGGGGAGAGGAACCGCTTGCCAATGTGGATTATCCGGTATATATTGCCAGGATTAAAGAATTGCAGGAAAAATACAGGGAGAAAATTCGGATAAAGATTGGAATTGAGTTTGGTATGCAGGTACATACCATTCCGTTATACAGGGCACTGTTTCACAAATATCCTTTTGATTTTGTGATTCTGTCTGTTCATCAGGTGGATGACCAGGAATTTTGGACACAGGATTTTCAGAGAGGGAAAAGCCAGAAGGAATATAATGGGAAATATTATGAGGAAATGCTGAACGTCATAAGGAAATATCGGGATTACAGTGTGTTAGGGCATATGGACCTTATTGCACGGTATGATGAGAAAGGCGAATATCCGTTTGAAAAAGTAAAACCGATCATTTCAGAGATATTGAGAACCGTGATTTCGGATGGCAGGGGAATAGAGTTCAATACATCATACCACCGGTATGGGCTGAAAAATACAACACCGTCTGTAAATATATTAAAGCTGTACCGGGAACTGGGAGGCGAAATCATCACGATTGGCAGTGACAGCCACAAGGCGGAACATTTAGGGGCTTATATTAAGGAGGCCGGACATCTGCTGAAAGAACTGGGGTTTCAGTATTTCTGCACCTATGAAAAACAGCGGCCGATATTTCACGGATTATAAAGTGGTTTCGGAAAATGGATGAAACATTTGGAAGACTGGTGGGCAGTTTTTGTTCAGGGAGGGAATATGACAGAAAGGGAACGTATGATTTCAGGGAAGCTATATAATCCGTATATGATTTCTGATAACCCGTGGGCGGAAATAAGGGCCGCCTGCAAAAAATTTAATGAATCTGATTTCTGGAGTGACAGAAGTGCATTAGATGAATTGAAAGGGCATTTTGCAGAGGCTGGAGAAGATATGGTCCTTACGCATCCATTTTATTGTGACCATGGGGATAAGATTTATTTTGGAAAACATTTTTATGCGAATACAGGACTGACGATTCTGGATGAAAATGCAGTGATTTTTGGAGATGATGTATTTCTTGGACCGCATGTCAGCATTTATACGGCGGGGCATCCGCTTTCCGCTGAAGTGAGAAATCTGGAACTGGAATATGCAAGGGTGGTTAAAATTGGTGACAGTGTCTGGATTGGGGGAAATGTCGTTATTAATCCGGGCGTAACGATAGGGGATGATGTTGTAATCGGCTCTGGGTCAGTGGTAACAAAGGATATTCCCAGCCACGTCATAGCGGCAGGGGTTCCGTGTAAAGTGATAAGGGAAATTACGGAAGACGATATTATTTTTTGGAGGAAAGAGTTAGAAGGATATCAAAACGATGTGGCTTTCAGACAGAATGGGTTAATAGAAAATGCTTGACGGCAATTATTATAATAATGTGAGGAGGCGATATTTATGATGGATTCTGCCGGCGTAAAAAGGCAGAATATGGATTTGATCCGCCGTCTTTTGTGGCAGGGAAAACAGCTTACAAAACTGGAAATTTCTAAGAGAACAGGCTTAAGTGTTGCTACTTGTAATACCCTTTTGAATGAATTGGAAAAAAATGGTGAGGTTTTAGGCGAGAAGTTGCAGATTAACGATGTTGGACGCGCTTCTGTTGTTTACCAATACAATGAAGAATTTGAGAGCTATATCTGTGTTAGTTACCAGATGATTGCAGGAGCTAAGACTGTCCGGGTGGCTGTTACTTCCCCACTGGGGAATATTTTAGGGCATTATGAAAGGGCTTTCCGGCATCTGGATTATATGGCTATTGAAGGAATGATTGAAAAGGAATTGAAAAAGCATATGAATGCCGCAATGATTTTAGTGGGCACGCCAAGCATAGCGGAAAATGGAATTGTCCGTCACTGTGATATAGCAGAGATGGAGGAGGTGCCGCTGGTTCAGCTTTTGGAGCATAGATTTGGGCTTCCGGTCCATATGGAGAATGATATCCATTATAAAGCCTACGGGTATTATAAAAAGGAGGGGAGGGAGGATGACATTGTTACCCTCTGCTTTTTCCCGGCAAACGTTTTGCCGGGGACGGCCAGCGTTTATCATGGAACGGTTCTGAAAGGAAATAACCAGTTTGCGGGCATGGTCGGCTTTCTTCCTTATGAATTTGACAGGAAAGAGGAATTAAGGCTGTTATCCCCGGAAACGGCGCTGCCGATCATCGTAAAGGCAGTGACTTCTTTAATTGTGGCAGTAAATCCTTCCAGCATTCTTTTAGCGGGGGATCTGTTAGATGAGGAAAAGGCAGAACAGGTTTATTTGGGCTGCTTAAAATGGATTCCAAAAGAATATATGCCGGATTTCTGTTATACGGATGATATTGATTTATATTATCAGGAGGGTATGTACCAGAAAGCCCTTGACCAGAAAGCAATTTGGTAAATGACAGAAAAAGAGAAAAGATCGCGGGGAGAGCTGTATGACGCAAATTATAACCCGGAGATTGGGAAAGCAGTTTACCATCAATGCCCCATTCTGGTGCGACTTTGGCTATAATATTGAAGTTGGCGAGAATTTTTATGCCAATCATGGGTGCGTGATTCTGGATGGTGCAAAGGTAACATTTGGGGATAATGTATTTGTGGCTCCAAACTGTGGTTTCCATACTGCCGGTCATCCTCTGGATGTTGAACAGAGGAATCAGGGGCTGGAATATGCTTATCCGATCACGATTGGCGATAATGTCTGGATTGGGGCGGGCGTGACAGTGCTTCCTGGTGTGACCATTGGAAATAATGCGGTTATTGGGGCGGGAAGCGTAGTAAACAGGGATATTCCGGATGGAGTGGTTGCGGCAGGTAATCCGTGCAGGGTAATCCGCAGAATAACGGATGAGGACAGGGAAAAATACAAGATCAGGCATTGATCGGGAGGCGTATAATGACGGAAAGAGAAAAAATGTTGAATGGCGAATGGTATGACACTTCTGACCCATGGCTGGTCTCACAGAGAAATACGGCAAGGGATGTTTCGGAGCAGTACAACCGTACATCGGAAAGTGAAATAGAAACGCGCCGGAGCATCTTAAAAGGCCTTCTTGGATCGATAGGTGAATATACTGAAATTTATCCAACTGTGAAATTTGATTATGGTTGCAATACATATATTGGAGCACGCTGCTATATTAATTTTAACGCAGTGTTTCTGGATTGTGCTGAGATCAGGCTTGAAAACGATGTTTTTGTAGGTCCGAACGTATCATTTCTGACCCCGGTACATCCGTTATTAGCAAGGGAACGGAATGTAAGGATGGCACCGGACGGTCATCACTATATGATAGAAACCTGCAGGCCTATTACAGTTGAGGATAACGTCTGGCTGGGAGGAGACGTTACGATCCTGCCCGGCGTTACGATAGGACATGATTCGGTCATTGGAGCAGGCAGCGTTGTGACAAAAAGTATTCCACCAGGGGTGGTTGCGGCAGGCAACCCATGTAAGATAATCCGAAAGATAACGGAAAATGATGCGAACAATATTTAGAGGAGGTTCATATGAAATTTGAAAAGAAAAACTTGTTTTGGATCAGGGAAGCAGACCGAAATGACGTGACAGATGACAGGATTACTATTTACACACAGCCAAAAACTGATCTGTGGCAGAGGACTTACTACGGGTTTCAGAATGACAGTGCGCCAGTCCTGCAGATGAAAACATCGGAAAAGTATTTTTCGTTCATCGTAAAAACAGAATTTGACAGCAAGTCCAGATTTGACCAATGCGGTATTGTAGTGTATCTGGATAGTGAAAATTGGATGAAAGCATCGATTGAATATGAAAATGAGCAGTACCAGAGGCTTGGCAGTGTTGTTACAAACCATGGGTATTCTGACTGGGCAACGACAGATATTGATGCATCGGTGAAATCTATATGGTACCGGCTTAGCCGAAGGGAATCAGACTATTGTATTGAGTGCAGTACAGATGGCACCACATTCCAGCAGATGCGTATATGCCATTTGTGGAAAGGGGATGGGGATATTTCTTTTGGCATTTATGCCTGCAGTCCGGAAGAAGGTTCTTTCCAGGCAGAATTTACGAATATGCAGATTACAGAATGTATGTGGGAAGCCCATAAATAGTGGGAGTGTCCATAGTTAGGACTGGTAAAGGTTCTGGTGGATCATTCTTACTTTCGGAGATGTTACTGGCGGCTTATTATATATTAAAACGGTAAAAGAAGTGTGACACATATGTTGGAGGGCGTGCTGCGTTTCACTATAGATGTGGATTGCAGCACGCTCTTTTTGACTCCAAAATAAATGTTTACGCCCGATAAAGGCAGTCAGGCTGGCTGCACTTTACCGGGTGTTTTCTGTTGTTCAAGGAAAGGACAGGCCATGTCGGTGGAAGGTTCCGGGAGGGGGTTCCAGCGGGAGGCACCGGTGGGCACCGGGGAAGCCGGAACAAAATGCTGTCCCCAGGAAAGGGGATATCATGGGCATGGCACGAGCAGGGGACCAGATCCCGGTGCCCGCGGCTAAACATCATTTTTTTCTGTACATACCGCAGTTCCTTTCAAGGGGACTGCGGACTTTTTTTATTTGACACATTTCTGTTCGTTTCCCGATAAGAATACAAAAGAATACAGCATTTTCAATATGGGTGTGCCTGCCATTGTTCGGGTGCGCCTTTTTTGCGCTCTGAAACGCCGGCCATGTAGAGGCCGTGCGCCGCCATTTCAGTCTTGAAAACTGTTTAACCAAATTTCAAGACTGGAGGAAATCTGAATGAAAATTAAATATGAATTTGCAGACGGGACGGTGTCAGAAGTCGAGGTGGAGGAATCCATCGGCGAAGTCATCATCGAGGACAGACGGCAGGAGGACAATCTTGCAAGGAAGGAACGCTACCACTGTTATTCGCTGGATGCGGTGCAGTTTGAGGGCAGCGAATATGGCACGGAGGAAACACCGGAGGTACAGATGGAGCAGAAACAGGATGCAGAGCGTATCGCCTGCGCAATGGACGGGCTGTCAGATGTGCAGCGGCGGAGGCTCCAGATGCTTGCAGACGGGAAATCCATGCGTGAGATTGCACGGGAGGAAAAGGTACAGCACCGGGCAGTCGTGAAATCGATTGAGGACGCAAGGAAAATTTTCAAGAAAAAATTTTAAATGTGGGTATCCAAAAGGCCCCTGAAATCTCCGTATGGTGAAGGGAATAAAATCTGCCCTTCGGAAATGGAGGAGATGGGCATGGAACACATAATGTTACACTGGCGGAAGGTTTTCAATATGAAGGTAAGTTTTATCCATCTGAAAAGTTTATGGAAGATACAAAAACTTCTGCCATGCTCGTCATCAAAGACGCTATCATCCGGTATGAAAAATACTTTTTCGGTGGGAATGAAGATACATTATTTTCATCAAATTCCATGGGAAAGTCATTTGTATCGGCTTTAATGGGGATCGCCGTATCAGAAGGATATGTGGGTAGTGTAGAAGAACCGATTGGGAAATACATACCGGAATTTGTGGGTACCGAGCTGGAAAATATCCCGGTCAGAGCCTGCCTTCAGATGGCTTCGGGAATTAATTTTAATGAAGAAAAGGATATGAGTGGTTTTTCCATGCGCACTCTGATGGAACGCCCGGCTATGAAGGTTATTTCTAAATATGGGATACAGGAGGGACCTTACACATATCGCAGGTATCTGAGCATTAACACAGAAATATTAGGGCAGGTCATTAAAAATGCTACTGGGTGCGGTCTTGCGGAGTATATGGAAGAAAAACTTTGGAAAAAGATTGGCGCAGACCATGATGCCTATTGGACATTGAGCAATGGAACGGAACTTGCAATGGGCGGATTAAGCGTTTCTCTCAGGGACTATGCAAGGTTTGCAAGGCTGTATTTAAATGAGGGAAGTTATAATGGGAAACAGATTCTTCCCAAGGAATGGGTAAAAGACAGCATGGATATCAGCGCAGAATATTCCAGGCCGGGATCGAATTATGACGCTTATAATGCGATTGGCTATGGATACCAGTGGTGGGTGCCGGAAGGGGATCAGGGCGAGTTTATGGCGATCGGCGTCTATGGACAGTGGATTTATGTGAACCCTTCCAAGCAGGTGATTATTGTAAAGACCAGTGCGGACCCTGATTTCATGTCGAAAGGATATGAGTTAAAGCATGTGGAATTTTTCAGGGCTGTTGCAGATGGAATTTCATGAAACAGCCCATATAACCATTTTGACTGGATACAGTCATTAGTTATCCGCCAATGGGGATTTCAATCTGCACAATATAATCTTCAATCCGGTCAATGACATTTTCATTGATGCCCATTTCGTAAGAAAATCCATGGAGATTCAGCTTATGCTTTTTTGCAAAAGCGAAAATTTCCTGATACCGCTTTGGAATGCCGCCCCATTCCCCTTTATGGAAGGCTCGCAGATATTTTCCGCTAGGCATGATATGCAGGCCGGTCTGATAGGGGAGGAAAGGAATTTCAATGAAAAGTTTGGAATAATTTTCAAAATTGCCGTTTAGCAGGCTGTTAACGGAGATCATGGAACCATAGGAAGCTTTATGCAGGCGTCCAAGCCGGTATTTTTCGGTTTCAGCGGTGATCAGTTCCACTTCCTGTTCGAAGGTGGTATTTTGGTCTACGTCTACAGTGACTAGACAGTGTTCCTCCTTTTCCACGATGCTGATCTCGGATAAGTCCATGGTCAGCAGAGTGTCCATATTCTGGTGATGCGTACATAAAGTTGTCCGGACTGCCTGCAGATGGGTGATCCGCATGTCAAGAGTTCCGATTTTTTCTTCCAGAAGGCATTTTAAACTGGCAGCGGATCGGTTTTTCATGAAGTCCTGTATTTCATTGATGGACACATCCAGTTCCCGCAGCAGCAGGATAGTTTCAAGGACAGGGCTTTGGTAGTAATTATAACAGCGGTATCCGTTTTCGGGGTTGATGACAACCGGTTTGAAGAGCCCGATTTCATCATACCACATAAGAGTCTTTTTGTTGATGCCGTGCATGGCTGCGAACTGGCCGATTGTGAGAAGTTTGTCTTTCTTATTCATGGTCACCTCATAAAAAAATTTAAAATTGTATTGACTGAACAGCTACTGTACGGTTTATAGTATCATACACAGGAAACAAATACAAGATGAATGGAGGAAAAATTTATGGAAAACTCAAATGTATATGAAAAGCCTGTAACGCTGAAAAATATCCTAAAATTCGCCATACCTACCATTGCAATGACAGTGTTTATGTCCTTTTACACAATGGTAGACGGTTTGTTTGTGTCAAACCTGATCGGGACAAACGCTCTCTCGGCAATCAATCTGACAGCACCAATCATTCAGCTCGTGACAGCCATCTCTACTATGCTTGCCACTGGTGGCAGCGCGGTCATCATGAAAAAGATGGGTGAGCAGAAAACGGATGAGGCAAAGGAAGATTTTACGTTCCTGATCTTAGTAAATGTCATTGTGGGGGTTGTCATGTGTACAGTTGGATATCTGGCAATGGATCATATTTTTGCAGGCATGAACCTTTCTGCTGATGTGGAAGGGTATTGTGTGGAATATTTAAGCCGGTATCTGGTGTTCACGGTGCCGATCCTTTTGATGAATAATTTCACGCTTTATATGATTGCCAGTGAAAAAGCGAACCTTTCTTTGGTCTGCTCTGTAACAGGTGGTGTCCTTAATATGGTGCTTGACTATGTGTTCATTGCCGGATTCGATATGGGGATCAGTGGCGCTGCAATTGCAACGGGGCTTGGATACTCCGTGACGGCAGTTGTGGGGGTATTTGTTTTCAGCCGGAAAAAGAGCCTGCTTCATTTCAAAAAGCCTGTATCTCGGTTCAAGGTTCTTGCGAATGCGGCTACAAACGGCTGCTCGGAGATGGCGACTGCGCTTGTTACCGGGATCATTACAATGATGTTTAACTGGACAATGCTGCATTATGTGGGCGAGGATGGGGTTGCTGCGGTTACCATCATCATGTATGTGCTGATGTTTGCAAGCTCCCTTTATACGGGGTATTCTTATGGCGTGGCTCCGATGCTCAGTTATTATTATGGGGAACAGAACCATGAAAAGCTGAAGAAGATGGTAGCAGTCAGCATGAGAGTGATTGCGGGAATTTCCCTTGTGACGGTTGCGGCTTCCTTTCTTCTGACAAGACCGCTGGTTTCTGTTTTTGCCCGCCCGGACAATCCGGTGTATGATCTCGCAGTGACTGGAAACAGGATATGTACCATAGCGCTTCTGTTTATTGGTTTTAATATTTTTGCCAGCGGGATGTTTACCGCATTATCCAACGGGATTGTTTCGGCTGTCCTTGCATTTTCCAGATCGTTTGTATTTATGCTGATCACGATGATTGTGCTTCCGATTATTTTAGGTGTGAATGGAATCTGGCTGGCAACGCCTGCGGCGGAATTGATGGCGCTTGCATTGTCCGTGTTTATGTTCCTAAAATATAGGAAGCGGTACGGCTACTAAGGAGGGCATTATGGGTGATCAGGACGTGCTGAAAATGCAGCAGAGAAAAGATTTTCTGATAAAATTCTGCTATTGGGCAGTGATAGCGGTGTGCATATATGCAGTTTTTAAATGTCTGCTGCCAGTGCTTTTTCCGTTTGTGCTGGCATACGGCATTGCATATATTCTGGCTAAGCCCGTCCGCCGTATAGCAGGGGAAAGCAGGTGGAAAAGGGCGTTCTTTTCCATCCTGCTTTCAGCAGTATTTTTTATAACTGTCGGGGGATTGGCTGTTTGGCTGGGGGTATGGCTCTTTTCAGGAGCAAAGCAGATCATCGCATTTCTTCCAACGGTCTTTCAGGATTTTATCTTTCCGTTTTTAGAGGATGGTTTTGCATGGATAGAGGGGCTGTTTATATTGGCCGATCCTTCGGGGATAGAGCTTCTGGAGGGCAGTTTTGAAAACATATTGACGGCATTGAGCAGCGGGATCATTTCGCTATCTAATGCGGCATTGTCGGAGGTGGCGGGAGCTGCCACAAAAATTCCCGGAGTTTTTATGAGGACAGTCATTACGGTAATTGCCACTGTTTTTCTTACCATTGATTTTGATAAGGTGAATGGATTCCTCCTCAGGCAGATTCCAGAAAAACAGAAAGCCATTATGCAGGAGGCAAAGGGGTATTTTGGCGGGACTCTGTTAAAATGTATTGCGTCCTATGGATTGATTTTTTTTATTACTTTTTTGGAACTGTGGTCAGGAACATCATCGAACCGAAGCTGGTCGGAAAGCAGGTGGGGCTCCATCCTGTGCTTACGCTGGCGGGAATGCTTTTGGGCCTGCGTTTTGCAGGATTTATAGGGATGCTTGGCGTTCCGTTCCTGCTTGCATTTATAAAGAAGCTGAATGACAAAGGAATGATACATTTGCTGCATTAACGATTGTGTAGGCTTAGGGGAGGTCGGAATGAACTACACATTTTATGAACTTGCCATGCTCTTTTTTACCTATTCTTTTTTGGCGTGGCTTGCTGAGACGGCAGTTGCGACGGTAAAAGTAAGGAATTTCAGGAACCGTGGCTTTGCATCAGGACCGTTTTGTTTTCTTTATGGGTTTACCGGGGTGATCTTGACCGTATTCCTGCAGGAGTTGAAAGGCGATGTGCTGTTCCTCTTTCTGGGAAGCATGGCGGTGGCTACTGCCGTGGAGTGGTTTGCAGGGAAAACACTGGAAAGGATGAAGCAGAAAAAGTGGTGGGATTATTCTGATAAAAGATGGAATTTTGACGGATATATCTGCTTACAGTATTCTGCGCTTTGGGGGCTGCTTGGCTGGAACCATAAGTTGCAGAGATGGACATTCCGGTTTGCCACAAAGGTTTCAGGACATATTGAAAAAAGAATAGGCAGGTCATACCCTGCCATCCTGCGGGAGAAGGAAGAAACGGTAAAGGATCAGGAACGGTGCGGTTTTGCACAGGTGTTCTGGCTGTTCCTGATCGGGGCTCTTGTGGGTGATATTGTGGAGAGAATATTCTGCCGGGTTACATCAGGTATCTGGATGAGCAGGAGCAGCCTCGTATGGGGACCGTTCAGTGTGGTATGGGGGCTTGCGATTGCACTTGTGACGGTGCTGCTTTATAAAGACAGGGATAAACAGGAACACTATATCTTTTGGGTGGGCGTTTTCCTTGGAGGGGCTTATGAATATATCTGCAGCGTTTTTACGGAGATTCTGTTTGGCAAAGTTTTCTGGGACTACAGTGCCATGCCCTTCAACCTTGGAGGAAGGATCAATTTGCTTTACTGTTTTTTCTGGGGGATTGCGGCAGTTGTATGGATTAAAGGAATTTATCCAAAAGCGGCATGGCTGATCGATATCATTTTAAAGAAAACCGGATGGGTATTGACAGGGATACTGGTGGTGTTTATGGCATTTAATGTTTTCGTATCTGTGCTTGCACTTGTCCGGTACGATACGCGGGCAGATGGAAAGGTCGCAGTATACAGATGGGAGCAGGCCATGGATGAACATTTTGATGATGCAAAAATGGAACGGATCTATCCAAACGCAATACGGCAGTAAATGAGTCCCGGCAAAGGGCAGGGAAAAGAAATGGGGGCACAGCTTATGAGGAAAATAAAAAAGGTAATGGATCTGCTTCAAGTAAACTGGCGGACAATGGCAGAGTTTGAAATTTTATATAAGGTATTATCCCTGACCATATTTACACCGCTTTTTCTGTGGGCATTCAACGGGATTATGAAAGTAACGGGATATCAATATCTGACAATAGAAAATGTCTTTTCCTTTTTCCTGAATCCCCTGACTCTTCTGGCGCTTCTTTTGCTGACTGTCTGCATGGCTGTTTATTCTATGGTTGACATCGGGGCAGTCATATTTTTGCTGGACCAGTCTTATCAAGGGAAAAAAGCAGACTTGGTGCAGACGGTAAGATATGCCCTTCATAATGCGGCCAGAGTGTTCCACAGAAAAAATATACTGGTGGTTTTTGTCGTATTATTTTTGATACCGTTCCTGAATATCGGGGTGGCGTCAGGATATGTGGGCAGTATTGCAGTCCCGGAGTATATCATGGATTTTATTAAGGGGAATGTGCATCTGCTGCTTTTATTTTCTGGTGTCCTGGTTGGGCTGGGTGTGCTGCTGTTAAGGTGGATGTATGCATTTCACTATTTTACGCTGGAAGGATGTGGATTTAAAGAGGCCAGGAAGAGGAGCGCAGCACTTAGCGGAAAAAATAAGATGAAAGATTTCGTGGCTTTGGCGGGGGTGCAGCTTGGCCTTTCTGTTTTGTTCTTTGTTTTTGCCATGTTGGGGGTAGGGCTTGCGGTATTCTTAGGCGGAGTGTTTTCGAGGCTGAAACTGGTGGGGATCGTATCGGCATCCGTGGTATGGGTTTATCTTGCGGTTTCCCTTCTTGTCCTGTCGGCATTTGGCACGCCGGTAAGCTATGCCTGCATCAGTATCCTGTTCTATGGGCATAAGGAGGACAGGCAGGAGGAAATCATACATGGGGAAGCGGACAGGCATCAGGAAAAGGAAAAAAGAAGGAAAATACGGTATGCGGCAGAAGGGGTAGTTTTGCTGGGGGCAGTTGTCTGCTGCTGTTTTTATCTGTATGGCATCTATAACCATAAGGTAAGCGTACAGATTGAGTATGTCCGTACCATGGAAGTAACGGCGCATCGCGGGGCATCTGCCCGTTATCCGGAAAATACAATGGCGGCATTTGAGGGTGCGAAGGAACTTGGGGCAGACTGGATCGAACTGGATGTGCAGCAGAGCCGGGACGGGCAGATTTTTGTGATGCATGATACTAATTTTATGCGCACAGCTGGAGTTGACCGGAACACCTGGGAAATGGATTATGATGAGATCAGGACTCTGGATGTTGGCAGCTTTTTTGACAGCAGGTTTGCAGGGGAGAGGGTGCCGCTTCTGTCAGAGGTGATTGCATTTGCTAAAGAGAATGGGATAAAGTTGAATATCGAAATGAAACCTACGGGGCATGAACATGAATTTGAAAAGAAGGTTGCGGGGATTATAGAAACGGAAAAGTCTGTGGATCAGTGTGTCGTTACATCCCAGGTATATGACGTGTTGGAAAAAATGAAATCATGTGACAGCCGTATCCAGACAGTGTATGTTATGAGCATTGCTTATGGCGATATAAATGCCCTTACAGCGGCAGACCATTTTAGCATAGAGGCATCGAATGTCACGGAAAAGCTGGTTTCGGATGTCCATAATGCAGGAAAAGAAATTTATGTGTGGACAGTGAATACGGAAGAAAGTATAAACCGCATGATTGATCTGAATGTAGATAATATTATCACGGACGATATCACGCTGGCGAAAGAGTGTATTTATTTAAGCAAGACAAGTGATGTGGTAACGGAGTATGTGAAATGGCTGTCAAAGTAAAACGATGAAAGAAAGATTGGATTTTGTTTAAGCTATTTTTTTGATGGTAGTTTTTCTTGCTTTATTTGAATGCTGTCTATTTTATGAACAGGGGTATAGTTCCGTCTCTTTCTCATAAAGAAGCAGTTGTAGGAAAAAATTCTATAAGGAAGACATTTCTTAAATCTGGGCGAGGGTGCTGTGTATGGATGGTATTCATATGTCCCTAACCTGAAGGTTACAGTTGATTGAAGCAGCATAGGAAGAACTGCTATTCTCTGGATGCGGTGCAGTTTGAGGGTGCGGAGTATTCTGATGGGGAAACGCCGGAAAGCATCCTTGTATCGGATGAGTGCAGAGGGGAATTGCAGGAGGTGCTTGACAGCTTGACGGATGTACAGAAGGAGCGTGTGCCGCCTTGCTGATGGGCTTTCCATCAATGAGATTGCCAGGAGGGAAGGCGTCGCCCCAAATGCCGTCATGAAGAGCGTGAAGGGTGTCCTAAGAGCAGAGTAACATTAATTGGAGATTTTGCCATAGATCCAAGATACCAAGGGGCTGGATCGTCCATGGTAAATCCGATTCGTGTAGAATCTATGGAAACAATGATTGGCGGTTATGACCTGCAGGTGATTGGTGTAAGCAGAGGATATTCTCGAACAGGGGAAGCAGATGCGGCCATGAAGAAAGAGGCTTTGGATTTAGCGGGTCAGGCAGGAGCAGGAGCCATGCTTGATGTCCTTATGGGAAAAGTAAATCCTTCTGGCAGGCTGAATGAAACCTATCCAGTTAAGTATGAAGATACACCTGCATTCCGATATTTTCCAAGCACAGAGAGAAATTCGGAGTATAGAGAAGGGCTGTTTGTGGGGTATAGATATTATGACACCAGCGGCGTGCGTTTTCAGTTTCCGTTTGGATATGGACTTTCCTATACAGAATTTTCATATTCAGATTTGGAGATAGACGAAAACGGGGTTTGTTTTACACTGGAAAACACCGGATCTATGGATGGTTCTGAGGTGGTGCAACTTTATGTGGGATTACCAGGCGCAAAGGTGTTTCGTCCGAAGAAAGAACTAAAAGGTTTCCAAAAAGTGTTTTTGAAAAAGGAGAGCGAAAAAAATCCGGATTTTATTTGATGATAAGACCTTCCGTTATTGGAATGTAAAAACAGGACAATGGGAAACAGAAGGCGGTGAGTATCAGATTATGATATGAGCCTGTGTGGCGGATATCCGGTTAACAGGAATGCTTACAGTTAAAGGGACTACGGAGGAGGAACCGTATCCAAATGCAGAGATGACTTCTTATATGAATGGATTGATTGGAAAGATATCTGATCAGGAATACGAGGTTTTACTTGGCTATCCGATTCCAAATGGAAAATGGAGGGGCAGGTTGGATATAAATGATGCAATTTGCCAGATGTATTATGCGAAAAGCGGGCTTGCCAGATGGGTTTATCGGATTTTGACCAATAAAAAGAAAAAAAGTGAAGAAAAAGGTAAACCAGATTTGAACATTTTATTTATAATATGCCATTCCGGGGGATTGCAAAGATGACTGGAGGAGCAGTTAGTATGGAGATGGTACAGGGAGTGCTTTCAGCAGTAAATGGTCACTTTTGGGGAGGGATTACAAGGCTCGTTATTGGATATTTTAAAAACAGAAAAAGCAACCATGCTTATGAGAAATTATTAAATGGAGGGAAGGAGAGATGATGAGCTGTGTGAAAACATGGATTTCGAAGCATCCAAGCCTTTGGGAATTTATTTTATTCAATATATTGTCCAATGTAGCGACTATAGTTAATTTTATTGTGATGTGGATTTGTACAGGATTTTTTAATTTTTACAGGGATTTTTATGTTAGGCGCCTTCCAGATTTATCGACAGATGAAGGAATATGGTGAAGGGGAATCCTCCTATACTGAGATAGAGCAGTATGTCTGGGTGGATGAGGCCCCAGAAGACAGCGGAGATGAGGAACAAAATGGAAGCCAGTCTGGAAAGAGGGAACCTGACCTCCGCTGACCGTAGATTTTGATGCACTTAGTGAGATCAATCTGGATATTGTGGCTTGGATTTATATTGAGGATACAGAAATTAACTATCCGGTGGTGCAGGGGACGGACAACCATATTATCTGAAGTGTTTATTCAACGGTAAATGGAATGGTTGGAAGATATGCAAAAATAGAAGAGTTATATATTATAATAAAAACCATTTATACCATGTACCATATTTCTTTTGCAGTTCTTTCCGAAAATGTAAATAATTTCATTGATATTGCTCCCCTCTTTTCCAGTTAAATATCCTTTTTCAATTTAAAAGTTCAATCTTTAACTTAGAGCTTGTTAAAAAAATATTCCCGTCAGCTGCATCCCCCACTAAGTGGGGAATACATCTGCCCGAAAGTATTTTTCAAACAAGCTCTGGCGCAGAATGGAACAGCATTCTTTTTTTCTCTTTTAAAACAAGCAATATGGAAAGAGCCGTTGCAAGCAAATCACTGATTGGCTGTGCAAAGAAAATACCATTGATTTCAAAAGGAATCGGCAAAACATAAATAAATGGCACTAAAAAAACGATCTGTCGCAAAACCGTTATAATAATAGATGGCGCTGGACGGTTAATTGACTGAAAAAAAGTCGTAGCTAACATTACAAACCCCAAAACAGGTGTAATGCAGAAATTTATACGCAAACCGGAAATGCCAATTCGGAACATTTCTTCTGTCCCGCCAAAAGCAGCAAGGAGCTGTTTTGGAAAGACAAGAACAATCATCCAAATAAAACAGGTAATACACACCGAAAATATGGCAGCCTGACAAAGCGTTGATATGACCCGCCTGTAATTTCCAGAGCCATAGTTGTTCCCGATGATCGGCTGGATGCCCTGGCTGATACCGCTTGCAGGCATAATTACAAACGTCATAATGCTTGATATGACTGCATATACGCTGATTGCAATATCACCGCCATATTTTCCTAATTGACTGTTATAAACAAGGCTGATAAATCCCATAGCCATCTGTGCTGCCCAAAATGCAAAACCGCAGGAAATAATCTGCAAACATAATTCTTTGTTCAAATGAAAAATATCCTTTGAGATTTTAACCTGTGTCCGGTTTCCAAATACGAAATACGCTCCGAAAAGAGCTGAAAAAATCTGTCCTATTACAGTAGCGCTTGCAGCTCCTATCACACCCCAATCAAAAATAATGATGAAAACAGCATCCAAAATAATATTTGTGACTGCCCCAATGCCCGTTACGCACATTCCTAAAACTGGCTTTCCCGACACACGGACAAAATCGCAAAATAATTGCGACAGTCCTTGAAAAACGCACCCTAAAGCCACAATCCGATAATATAAAATTGCATATGGATATGCGGTTTCCGTAACTCCGAAAACCTTTAAAATCGGGTTAGGAAATATGAGAAGCAAAGCACTTAGTATTATTTCAAACACACAAACAAGCACCATAGCATTACCAAAAGACTGATTCATTTTTTCCGGTTCGTTCTGACCAGAGAATAAACTGAAAAAGGTAGACCCCCCTGCACTGCACATCAAAGCAAAAGCCATCATCATATAAGATAAGGGAAAACAGACGGATAAGCCCGCTAATGCGGAAGTCCCGTTAAAATTGCCAACAAACATTCTGTCCACAATATTATAAATAGCTGTTATCAATAGTGAGATAGCTGCTGGTATGGAAAATTTTAAAATCATGGGAAATAGTTTCCCGTTTAAGTAATCCACTTTTGTTTCATTCATAGTGATACCTCCATTTGTTAGTTTCCTAAGTTTATATTTTAAAATGTAGCTGCCGGTTTATCGACAGCCTTAACACTTTCACGAAATGTTTTCAAGCATTTTTTCAATTACTTTGAAAAAAATATCCAGCTCATTTTGCGAAATATCTTTTGTTAGTTCTTCTTCCAGTGCGGTAATATCTGCTATCACCATATCCTTATACTGCAATGCTTTTTCTCTGACAACGATTCGTTTCATTCTTGCGTCACTTGCCATAGCTTCCCGATATATCAAGCCGTTTTTCTCCATTTTTTTCAGCAGTTCGGTTGCTGTTGGCGGGCGCAGGCTATATTCTTCTTCTATATCTTTTTGAAAAACATCATTGCTTTGAGCTAAAATAAAATGCAGCACTCGTCCCTGAGAACCGCTGAAAGATTCCTTACTTGAAAAAGCATCAATTTTTCTGCGTAATTTATTTGACAGCTTGCTGACATAACGTGCTGCGTGTTTATCGTGTTCCATACCTCGCCTCCATTACTTAGTAACCTAAGTATAATAAATATCTCTGTAAGTGTCAAGACGGTAAAATGAAAATTTCTCTATTTTGTGAGATATGATGAATGAGAGGGAATAAATCACTTTCAAACCTTTATTTTTTTATACTATAAATGAGCAAATTTGAAAAATTGCACAAAACTACACTGCGAATTTCATAAATGAATCAAAATCATTACTTT
>NZ_CALPDG010000051.1 GCF_943193195.1 Mediterraneibacter agrestimuris
AATATCTGCCAGAGTGATGTGTTCCATGTAGTGTTCCTCTATGTAGGTCATCATGCTTCTGAGGGAAGACAGGTCGGCAGATTCCGGTTTCCGGGTCTGGCTTCCAATATCAAGATTTTCATACAATATTTTCATGAGCATAAAATAATCTTCTATCAATTCAAAATAGGATAACGGTTCTGCGGGGACTTCTAAGAAGATTATTAAAAGGACAATTGAAAAAGTATGAGGTTCCAGTTGTTAATGGATTTATGACACTGGAGGAAATGAGGGAGCAATTTTTTAAAATAGCATCTAAATATGCAGCAGATAATAATAGTATATTTGTTATAGCTATCGATGGTATTGATCATGCTGCAAGAGCGGGATACACATCAGAAACCTTCTTGGCATCACTTCCGAATCCAGAATATGTTCCGAGCAATGTTAAAATTCTTTTAGCCGGACAGCCTAAAGAAGCTTATAAAAACTATCCTTTATGGTTGTATGAAAAATCGGACAACCTAAAGGAAATATTTGTGCCGCCATTACAAATAGATGACATTTTGGAATTGGTAAAAAGTAAGTTTCCAGAAAAAACCTTAATTTATCAACAACAATTAACAGGACTTATTGATAAGTATGCCCAAGGAAATACACTTGCGGCAATTTTTGCTGTACACGAAGCTATTCATCATCCAGACCCAGTAGAATTAGAAAAACAGCTGCAAAATAGAAAACTTGGAGGAAATATTCAAGAGTATTATAAAACTATATGGGACGATGCAAAAAGAAATATGAAAGTTCCGTTTGTGGATTATAAAATGGCAGGAGTATTTGCATTTTTTAATGAACCAATCAATGCAGTAAAGTTATCTGAGATATTTCCACATGAGCACATATCTGTATCAGGGTGGAATAATGTGTTAAAGGCTTTAAGTCCTTTGCTGATAGCAAACGATGACAACTATACCATTTTGCATAACGATGTTAGGGTATATTTATCTGGTATTATAGGTCAAGATATGGACAATGTTCAGGAAGTCTATTCTGGACTTTGCGATTATTATCTGAATCTGAAAGAAAAGAGCCGTGCCTATTATAGTGATATTATCCGCTACTTGAAACTGGCTGGACGCGAAAATGAATTTACAAAGGTCTATTCTGCGGATTATATTATTTCAGCTTATGTTCAAGGAGTTGAGATAAATGAGTTTCGGGAGATATCACAAGATATTCTAGAGTATATAATATCCAGTCAACCAATAAACTGGGAGTATATGAGATGTCTGGCTTTTGGCTATATGACGATTGATCAAATTGAAAAAAGCAGTTATGAAATCGAGGATACAAATTTTAGAAAAAGTTTGGCACCACTAAATATCCATCCCTATGAGTGTTATGTGCAATCTGAGTCTTTGTGGAATATCGATATACTAGAGACAGTTATAGCATTTACAAAAAAATTATATGTTCACGGAAAGTTAAGTCGTGCTACAGCTTTATTTAAAAACTGGTTTTCTAAAATGAATATTCTTCAGATATATGCTTATCTAGAACCCCGAAATAAGGACAACAACTTCAAAATGCGGTAAGATCATTGGAGGTTGTTTTCATAGAACATCTTATTGTGGGAGTAAAACGATTATTAGATAAAAATCGATATGATGATATTAAAGGAGTGGAAAATATTCTTCACGATAGGCTGTTTAAAGGTGATATGGGTATATTACTGTCTATATTTATGCAGATTGTATCGTCTCCCAAACGATGGACGCCAGAATACAAGGAAAAAATTTGGGGTCAAATAAAAGATATAGAATTACCGGATCATCAATATGAAAATTTGATGACTTATTATAGTATATATGCTCTTGTTGCGGCATATATTGATTTGGTTTCCGACCCGATTAAGTACATTATTCCAGATAGATGGTGTGACGTTAAAAAGGCAGAGCCAATAAATGCTATATCCATTGAAGTGGTTAAGCAATATCTCTTGAATGATGATAGTATAAATCAGTCAGAGTTAAAGAATAGTATCGAGATATTAATACGCAGGAATGAAATGCCCGAAGAAGTATTAAATGAATTGTTGATACATGAGTTTGAAAAAGAAACTTCAAGTATACGACACAACAGTTTTTTAGAGTATTTGGTCAACAAATCAGAGGCAGAGATTTCGGATCAGATAATTTGTGAATATTTAAAAAATATATTAGGGAGGGATCATTATTATCTGGAATTAGATTTGCCGGAACTTGTTTGTTGGAAAATACATCATCAGGGAGAAGCCTATTGCAAGGCTGGATTAGAGGAAGTTATTAAAATGCAGAGAAGCTGGATGACAGCTGTGGGACATTTTAAGGAACCGGAGATACAGCAAGAATATGACTATTGCCAGTTAATTCATTGGAATAAGGTAGATAATGTAGAATCGCTATTTTATCAAATATTAAAAATACTTATTCTGTCAGAAGATGCAGATGCTGCTTATATAGCTCTAACAGGTTTATTTGCGTTGCTTCGATCGGATGCCAAGTATCTTAAAAATGTTGAAGACGATTGGGAAGAGTATCATTATAGAGCAAAAGAATGGTTGATGATGTTGTATGAGCTGTTATGGCATTTGGATTATGGAAGTCGAAATTCACTATATGAGATTATAAAACGGCATTGTAAAGATGATGATTTTAATGTGGCGTTGTATGCAAATATTATGTTAGAGACATTGTGGCCGGATCAATTTGATGGATATTTTATAGAAAAAAAGGATTTTTTTAATGAAATTTCTGTACAAGGATTTAAGAAATTGATAAAGACAAAAAGAAACACCCCTTGGATTAATGGCTATGATTGTGTTTTGGAAATGAAAGAGAGACTTGAAAAATGTTTGGGCACAGATTTAGAGGATTTGGAAGAAAGAACAGCAGATTATGCAAGTGATTTATCAGAACTTCCGGAATTAATAAGGCTTAATCGATCTTTTTCCAGTTGCAGAGTTGTTCTTGATAAGGTAAATAAAGCTTTCTTTCGTGTGCTTTATAAAGATTGGGAATCCTGGCAGATGGGATGGAGTAGAAAATGAATTGGCACGAATTGTATTGTCAGCGTCAGAACCATATACTTTATTAATCACACCATGCCATTGGGTTGAAAATAAGGGAGTATCGAATGACTATATGATTATTGCAGGAGCCGTTGTTGACTATACCTATAAACAGGAGTTGTTGGCTTTTATGCTAGCATACTTGAATATTCCAGGGATGAAGTCCGAATATGCTGCTTATACATATGAAAGGAATTCAAGGTTAATTTTGCAAATGCGAGAAGACTTTTTTGAGGAAAAGCATTTCAATATTTCTATACATTATAATGGAATAGAAAGTTTTCAACATAGTAATATTATGTGTGGTTTAAGTAAAACGGCTCTATTGGCTCTTAGATGGCATATTGAAGTGGGAGTAAACGGTATGAAATTGCTCGATGAATGCGGAGAACAGATAGGATGGTTTGAGCATTACTGTGGAAGTAGAAGTGATATGGGAAATCGATATCACAGTAATCAGCCATATATGCAAAGGTGGATTGTTCAAAAAGAGAAACTTGATAAATCAATGCGAGAAGCCGGTATACCACATTCTGTGGAAAGACTAGTAGATTTTTATATACAGGATTATGAGTGAAAAATAATCAGGTAGTTATTTATATGAAACCTGGAAGAAGAGAAAGAAGGCAGCAATATACAAAGTATCTGTGACAGACTTTTTTACTTGACACTAATTCACCGTCAATTTTGCCCTAACTTAGCATTAGCGAACCGTACGCCCTACGAAGTTATGCGGGTTTCAGCGATTTTCACTCAAAAAAAGTGAAAAAAGTTTGTGACATTAACTTGACATACGCGGGATATGGGGCGCTTTGTGTGAGGGATAGTTTGCCAGTGTGAGTTTAGTAAATTATAGAATTGCTAAAAAATGTTCAATATAAGCTGTAAAGATTTACGTTGAATTTTACGACTTTTGTAATACGTTAGGTTGTGACAGGATTGATATGTGGAGCAGCTTCTGCGCAGTGAAGCTACAATGTGTTCGCCATTAACAAACGGTGAACACATACTCCTTTTCATTCGACAATTCTTCTCTAAACTGGTATCCCATCTCTTTAAACTTCTTGATATCCTCAGTATGTTCTACTTGCTGATTGCTCATCCAGCGGACCATCTCACCGCGGGCAATCTTTGCATGAGTGCCTTTTACTTTCAATTTTTCAGTACCTCTTTTGTCTGTTATAAGTTCCCCAAATATACAGGTCACACACTTGATTTCAGATTCGATATAAGGCAAAATTGCCTTGCTGTATTCTGCGGAGGCAAGGTTGATGATTTCGTCCGTACCATCTGCGGCAATCTGCTGATAAAGCGTGTCCTTCCAATAGCCGTAGAGGTCATCTGCACTTTCGGTTTTAAGCTTTGCCTGCATCTCAAGGCGGTAGGGGATGACTCCGTCAGACGGTGAGAGAACACCATACATACCGGAGAGAATGCGTAGGTGTGACAGTGCGTAAGCCCACTGTGAATCCGTGAATACTCTGGGTGCGATATGCTGGTATTGTATGCCCTCATAGGCGAGGAGCGAGGGAGTCAGATTCTTATTCGGAGCGTAAGTACGGAGACGGTTAAAATTTTGCTCTGCTAACTTGTCGCTGCATTTCCAGAGAGTTTTTAGCGAGTTAATATCCTTTGATTTTAAAAGCTCATATAAGTATTCCATCCGTTCGGAAAGTACAGGGATGGTGAGGGGGCATGGAAATTCTTCTAAAACATTCATTTTCTTTGCAGGGGATATGATGATTTTTAACATAGTTTTCCTTTCATTATTGAAATCTTAGTATGTTTGTTATGTAAAAGAAATATTTCTTACAGTATAGAGGTTGTTTTATCTATTATCAAGAGTT
The DNA here is from genome assembly GCF_943193195.1 of Mediterraneibacter agrestimuris. Classification (GTDB taxonomy): domain Bacteria; phylum Bacillota; class Clostridia; order Lachnospirales; family Lachnospiraceae; genus Schaedlerella; species Schaedlerella agrestimuris. The sequence continues at coordinate 4,936 of NZ_CALPDG010000051.1, forward strand.
ATCTGTTCAGGGGAAAGAGTATATAGCTTACCTAAAATTTTTTCTTGCTGACATAATGCGTATTACCTTGCAGCGCAGTGCAAGGCGCCGTGTGAACAGTAACGTGTCCTCTGCTTGTTGTGTAAAGGAAGTCGAAGGAAACTTGAAAACAATCCCATAATAGAATATAATAAGACTAAGCGGAAGTGCTGACCATATCTGTTTCAGGACTTTGCAGCGATTTTGTTATTGTACACAGTCTGCTGTGAGCAGTAACGCGATTTTGTCTGAAAAAAGGTCTATATGGAGGACAGGTGTATGGAGTATTCAAAGAAAGTTTTTGAACAGGACCGAGAAGACATTCTGAATGTCGAAGTCCATAAGCATCATAACGATATGCAAAATGTTCAGAATCTGGAGGCTGTTATCAATGAAGGTCTTCGTGCTTCTCTTCTGGAGGAAAATCCGGATGATTCTCTGGATGTACTGCTGGAGCATTTGGGAAAAGCGCTGAATGGGGAGCGGACCTATATATTTGAACAAAACGAGTTCGGATGTGATGACAATACCTATGAGTGGGTAGCAGAAGGGGTAGAACCGGAAAAAGAAATCCTTCAAAATCTTCCGCCGGAGGTGTGTGCCAGCTGGTATCGGAATTTTAGTATCGGCAGGCATATTGTCATTGATGATCTGGAAAATATCAGGGAGACTGACCCCTTACAGTATGAAAACCTGAAGCGGCAGGACATCCATTCTCTCGTGGTGGTTCCGCTCTATAACGGACAAACAATTATCGGCTTTTATGGTGTGGACAATCCTCCCGCGAAGTCACTGGAATATGCGTCGAATATGCTTCAGACGGCGGCATACTTTATTGTATCTTCACTGAAGCGGCGCAATCTGTTCCGAGAACTTCAAAAGCGGAGTTATGATGTTCTCCATGCTCTCAGCGTGGACTATCTGGACATCCATGAGGTAAACTTCGATACGGGTGAGTGTGAGATTTACCGGAACAGCAAACGGATGGGCTGGGACTGGTCTGTACATTTTAAGGACGGTTATCAGGCGGCTATGGACAGGTATATTTCCCAGTGTGTGGTTCCTCAGGATCAGGATAGGCTTCGTGCTATGACGAAGAAGGAATGTGTGCTGACTCAGCTTCGGACAGAAAAAAAGGTTTCCGTCCGGTACCAGGTAAAGGACAACTCATCGGGATTAAAGCACTTGGAAATGCATTTTTCCGCCACAGAGAAGACAGAAAACTGTGCGATTTTTGCACAGAGGGATGTGAATGCCGTGGTGGAACAGGAGGAAAAATACAAGCTGGAGGCAAGGCGGAGTCTGGAGGATATTCTTGAGGGAGCCAGGACGGGCATTTGGACAATTGAGATGGAGGATGGCTGTTTGCCGAGGATGTATGCAGACCGGACAATGCAGCTGCTTCTGGGGGTGTCGCATGAGATTCAGCCGGAGGAGTGCTATAAGCATTGGTTTGAACGCATTGAGCCGGACTATGAGATAATGGTACAGGAAGCGGTGCGGGAAATATTGGAGACCGGACGCTCTGAGGTGATTTATCCATGGAACCACCCGAAGCTGGGGAAAATTTATGTCCGCTGCGGAGGTGTGCCGGATAAGTCGTTTAAAAAATCAGGCGTTCGTCTGAACGGGTATCATCAGGATATCACAGAGACCATGGTAACAAGGAGAAAGCAGGAGCAGTCTATCATGGAGCTTCTGGATCGGGTGCGGCTGGCTAATTCGGCAAAAAGCGAATTGCTCTCCCGAATGTCTCATGATCTCCGCACACCGATTAACGGAATTCTGGGAATGCTGACCATTCAGGAAAAAAGCCAGGATGACCCAAAGCAGCAGAGCGTATGCCGAGAAAGAATCCGTGTGTCAACAGAGCATCTTTTATCTTTGGTAAATGATGTCCTTCAAGTAAGCAAGCTGGAGAGTGGAAGATTAGCGGAGGTGGAAGAATCATATGATATTCAAGACATATTGGACGAATGTATTACGATTCTGTCTTCTCTGGCTGAGGAACGGGAAATCCGGCTGGAGATCGAAAAATCCGGCATGCAGCACAGCAGAGTGATTGGAAATCCGCTGCATTTGAAGCAAATTCTGATGAATGTAATTGACAACGCGATCAAATATAACCATCCTCATGGCTCAGTACTTGTCCAGGTAAATGAGCCTGCTTTCCAGGATGGGACTGCAAGTTATCAGTTTATCATCAAAGATACTGGAATAGGCATGGGGGAAGACTTCAGGGAACATATTTTTGAACCGTTTACGCAGGAGCATCAAGACGCAAGAACCGACTATAATGGCGTTGGTCTTGGTATGTCCATTGTAAAGAGGCTGGTAGACCAGATGCAGGGAACGGTTGAAGTAGACAGCCAGATTGACAAAGGAAGCATGGTTCAGATTACCTTGCCTATCCGTGTTGATGAGGTGTGGAGCGGAAAATCTGCGGATGAGGATTGGGACATAGAAGGAAATGTTGCCGGGATGCGTGTTCTTCTGGTTGAGGACAATGAAATTAACTGTGAAATTGTGGAGTACATTCTCAGAGATGCGGGTGCAGAAGTTGTGACTGCCAACGATGGAAAAGTCGCTGTTGAAGTGTTCACAGCATCCGATCCGGGAGCGTTTGACTGCATACTCATGGATCTGATGATGCCGGTTATGAGCGGATACGAGGCGGCCCATGTGATTCGTGGTCTGGATCGGACAGACGCTAAAACTGTGCCTATTATAGCGCTGTCGGCAAATGCGTTTGAAGAGGATATTGCGTTGGCAAAGGATGCAGGTATGAATGAACATTTGGCAAAACCAGTAGACATCCACAAGATGCTTCAAGTTATGAGCCAAATGAGAAATTGTTAGAAATGATTGGAGAAAACGCATGAAGAAGCGTACAAAAGAGATTCTGGATATTCTGGACGAGCAATACGGCACAGATTTTATCTGTTATTTGAATTATGAGACGCCATGGCAGCTTTTGATTGCTACGATGCTGAGCGCACAATGTACAGATGCCAGAGTGAATATTGTGACCAGTGACTTGTTTCAAAAATACACATCTGTTGATGCGTTTGCGGATGCCGATTTAAAGGAGCTGGAGCAGGATATTAAGCCAACAGGTTTCTATCATAATAAGGCGAAGAATATTATTTTGTGCATGAAGGATGTAAGGGATAAATTTGGCGGAGAGGTACCGCGCAGTCTGGAAGATTTGATTTCCCTTGCAGGCGTGGGGCGGAAGACGGCTAATGTCATCAGAGGGAACATTTACCATGACGCAAGTGTAGTGGTTGACACTCATGTAAAGCGTATTTCCAACAGGCTGGGACTTACGAAGAATTCCGAACCGGAGAAGATAGAGCAGGATCTGATGAAGGAACTGCCGGAGAACCACTGGATTCTCTACAATATTCAGATAATTACGTTTGGAAGAAGTATTTGCACGGCACGGAATCCGAAGTGCAAAGAGTGCTTTTTGAAGAAATATTGCAGAGAGCAGAAGACGTCGGAGAAAACAAAAAATACTAAGCAGAAATAATGTTACATGTAAAGGGTAAGAATAATCATGAAAGAACTAAGCACTTTGTGTTATATTGAAAAAGACGGAAAGTACCTTATGCTGCACCGTACTGTCAAGAAAAATGATGTGAATAAGGATAAATGGATTGGAGTAGGCGGTCATTTTGAAAAAAATGAAAGCCCGGAGGAATGCCTGCTACGTGAAGTGAGAGAAGAAACTGGGTACACGCTGACATCGTGGCAGTATCGTGGAATTGTAACTTTCATATACGGAGAAGATACGATTGAGTATATGTCCCTTTATACTGCTGATGGATTTACAGGAATACCGATTTCATGCAATGAAGGCGAACTGGAGTGGGTAGATAAGGAAGCAGTCTATGACCTGAATCTGTGGGAGGGAGATAAGATTTTCTTCCGGCTGCTGGAGGAAGGCCGTCCATTCTTTTCACTGAAACTTGTTTATGATACAAATGATGTGCTGCAGTATGCTGCATTAGACGGGAAAGAACTTACAGAGTGACAGTTCAGCGTAGGAATTTGCACTTGCTGCAAAGTCTGTAAGAACGTGTGATGGAGAAGGCAGATAGATTAGAGTATGAGAATCATGTAAATAAGAGGATAAAGATGATAAAGCAAACAGAACATGAAATGGTGTCCCATGAGTTTGCTCCCGTATTTGATAAGAATTCAAAAGTGCTGATCTTGGGGACATTTCCTTCAGTTAAATCGCGGGAGCAGAATTTCTATTATGGTCATCCGCAGAATCGTTTTTGGAAAGTGATCGCAAGGCTGACAGACAGTGAAATACCCCGGACTATTGAGGAGAAGAAGACCCTTCTCCTGGAAAATGGAATTGCAGTTTGGGATGTAATTGAAAGCTGTGAAATAGTGGGATCCAGTGACAGCAGTATCCGTAATGTCGTTCCGGCAGATTTGAATCAGGTACTGGCGCAGTGCAATATCAAAGCAATTTATGCAAATGGCGGTACGGCAAAGAAATTGTATGAAAAATACAGTTTGGAAGCAATCGGGCGTGAGATTATCGGACTGCCGTCCACAAGCCCGGCAAATGCGGCGTATTCCATAGACAGGCTGATGGAATCCTGGGGGATGATCAAAGAAAAGATAAGGAGTTGACATTATGGTAGAAACAGGAGTGATCTTCGGAAGGTATCAGATTTTTCATTTGAAACATATGGAAGGGGTACTTGCAGCAAAGATGCGCTGCAATAAATTGTACATCGGAATTACTCATCCGGATATTGTGGCTTATGCAGCGGCATCTCCGCTGGATGTAAATGGTGTGACGAAGATGGATAATCCTCTGACTTATTTTGAACGGATGGAAATGATCCAGGGGGCGCTGCGTGATTTTGGTGTAAAGCGTAAAGAATTTGAGGTTATTCCCTTCCCGGTCAGTCAGCCGGATCTGATTACTCAGTATGCGCCCAAAGACGCGACATACTATATGAGTATATGCACTCCATGGGATGAGGAAAAGTACCGTATATTGCAGAGCCAGGGATTGAAAATAGAGGTTCTCTGGAGAAGAAATCCCGAAGAGATGGGGATGACAGGTAAGATGATCCGACAGTTAATTACTTCAAACAGCAATGAGTGGCAGCAGCATGTACCTCGTTCTGTTGCAGAATATATCATAGAACACGGAATTGATCTTAGAATCCGTGAACAAAATCAACTGTATGCCATACCTATAGCTGACTAGTAACTAAAAACCAGAGCAGTTACCTGTAGAGAAACTAAAAAGCGTAACAATACTTAACAAAGAATGACAATGTTAAGTGCTGTTACGCTTTTTGCACGTTGCCGTGAACGAAGTATGTCACGGCAGAAGATATGCATACATTACTACAAAATGACATGCACTTCCTCCCATCACAAACAAATGAAAAATCTCATGACTTCCAAAATTCTTATGCCTGCTGTTGAAAATCGGTAGTTTTAATGCGTAAATGATTCCTCCTACTGTGTAAATAATGCCTCCGGCAAGCAGCCACGCAAAGGCAGCCGGTGATAAATTATTCAGCAACTGTGTGAATGCCAGCACACAAGTCCATCCCATTCCAATATAGAGTATAGATGATACCCATTTGGGACAATATACCCAGAAAGCCTTGATCAGAATTCCGGCGATTGCAATTCCCCATACCAGGGCTAAAAGAACTATGCCGGTTCGTCTGTTTAGTACGATAAGGCAAATCGGAGTGTAGCTTCCTGCGATTAACACAGAAATCATCATGTGGTCAATTTTTTTCAATATAGTATTTACTTTTGCTGATTTATCAATTGTATGATAAGTAGTGCTTGCAGCATACAGAAGAATCAGGCTTGCAGCGTAAATTGCAAGTGATATTACATAAATATGCTCAGGTTCCCGCGCAGCTTTAATTAAAAGTGGAATTGCTGCAAAGATAGCCATCAGCATGCCGATAAAATGTGTAATTGCACTTCCAGGGTCTTTGATGTGTTGTTTCATTTTAATGCCTCCATATTGTATTAAATGTTGAGAGTTTACAATGTAGTTTTTAAAACTATATGTAGTATATGTGTATATTACATCATATATGCAAAGAATGCAAGAGATGTTTGCAAAATTTTTGTTACAGCTGAACTGTTACATCATAGGTTACTGATTTGTTACTTTTCACACACGGCACTTTGCACTGTGCTGCAAGGTGTCCAGCCAATGAAGTGATGACAGCAATATATATTTAAACTGGACTGGACAAAAATAATAAAACTGGATATTTAAACAAAACCAGTCTGGTAGTAAGATAATAAAAAGTAACAGATAGAAGAAAACAGGGATTGTAAACAGGGAATTTGAATAAATGTTCTGATCAAGGTGAAAATGTAATCCCCAAATTAGAAAGGAAAATTAGAAAGGGAGTTTATTATGGAAAAGAGAAAACAAATGGTTATTAAACTGGCACAGACTGCATTACTTTCTGCTCTTTGCTTCGTAGCTTTTACATTTTTACAGATTAAGATTCCGATGCCTGGGGGTGACGCCACATCTTTGCATATCGGTAATGCCTTCTGCGTTCTGGCGGCGTTACTGTTAGGCGGGGGATACGGCGGACTTGCAGGTGCAGTCGGAATGTCAATCGCAGATATTTTGGATCCGGTGTATATTACCGTCGCGCCAAAGACTTTTATTTTGAAGTTTTGTATTGGATTGATTGTCGGACTGGTGGCACACAGGATCGCAAAGATTAATGAGAGTACTGATAAGAAATATATATTCCGGTGGAGTCTGATCGCATCGGTTGCCGGGCTTGGATTTAATGTGGCGGCTGATCCGATAGTGGGATATTTTTATAAGCAATACATTCTCGGACAGCCGCAGCAGATGGCGGAGGTGCTTGCCAAGTGGAGTACGGCAACAACATTTGTCAATGCGGTTGTATCTACGATCCTTGTAGCTGCACTGTATAATGTACTGCGTCCGGTACTGCTGAAATCAGGACTGCTGGTGTTTGAAAAAGAAGATATTAAAGTAAAGATCTGAGACAATGTTGTTATAACAAAAGAAGAGAATGTATGGTAACAGTTCAGCTCAGGACTTTGCACTGGCTGCAAAGTCCGTGAAATAACGTATAGGTAGGGATGCATCAAGCCACCACGAAGTGGTTTTGCATGGCTTGATGCCTGTAACAGGAAGCTGAAGGCTGAACTGTTACAATGTATGGATAAAAAAGATTGAAAAAAGGAGATGCCGGAAGTGACTGCCGGCGTCTCCTTCTTTTCTAATTTGACTGATACCATCCCCAGAAATACAGAATAGGGAAAATCAGTGAGAAAATGAAAGTAAACTGGAAACCTGTGATAGTCATGCTCCAGATCAGGTTTGCTAGGATTAATACGACCCAGATGCTGCCCGCGATCAATACTGACTTCTTGGAGCGATACATGACACCCACGATACCTGCGATTACTTCCATGACGGCAACAAGGATGCTGACAACATAAAGACCATTGCTTATCTGCGGAACCCCTGCCGCTTCATAGGCTGCCTGCATCTGCGGATTCTGCATGACAGTCTGCATTAAAAATGTAGATGCAAAGGTTCCGATTGTGCCGAGTATGCCAAAGATAATCATAAGAATAGACATTACTTTTAGTAATTTACTCTGCTGTTTCATAAAGATAACTCTCCTTCCTTTTATATCTGTGTTAATGCAGGATATATACCAGCATTAACTACGACTTAATCATACTATAATTTTTTATACATGTCAAAAGAAGTTTTTTAAACATATATTGTCTCATATAATACGTAATGTTTTAAATTTACATCCTTCTCAATGCATCGATAGGACTTAAGGCAGCAGCTTTTCTTGCTGGATATATTCCGAAGATAACTCCGACTCCGCAGGAGAATATTGTTGCCACAATGACAGCCGGAAGGGATAGAGAGGCTTTGATTCCCCCGATTTCCAAAAAGGAAATCAAAGCAGTTAGTCCGGCGCCGAGCAAAATACCTATGACGCCTCCCAGTCCGGAAATAATCACGGATTCACACAAAAACTGTGTGGTGATAGATATGGTTTTGGCACCGAGCGCTTTGCGGATACCGATTTCACGTGTCCGCTCTGTGACAGAAACGAGCATAATGTTCATGACGCCGATACCTCCAACTACAAGAGAAATAGCAGCAACCATGGCAATAAATGCAGTGACTCCATCCATGATCGGTCCGAACATGTCGGTCAGGTCAATTGCTTTTTGCTGAATGAACGGCTCATCCCCCAGAGGTTTATGCCGGGAGTTTAGAATCTGTACTGCAGTGCGGGCGGCGCGGGATGCATCATCCTTGTCATATACGGCAAGAGAGACTGAGAAAAATCCATCGATGGGATTTCCAAATGCATTGGAAAGAGTATATGGTATTTCAACGGAAATACTTTCCGGCAGTCCCATAGCCTGATACTGTTTTTCTGCTTCTAGCATTTCATCAGCGGTTTCTCGGATTCCTATAATGGACAAAGTCTGAAAGTAATTGTCGATACTGAGTTCCAGTGTCATACCAAGTACATCTGTATTTCCGAAAAGATATAGTGCCGTTAGTTCGTCAATGATACAGACGGAGGCGCTGTTAGAAATATCATTGTCTGTAAAATAACTTCCTTTTGTCAGCGCAGATGTGTACTGGGCATGTTCGTAATCAGGTGTAGCAAATGTAACGTAAGCGTCATAGGCGCCTTTGCGTGTGACCGCTTTTCCGGAAAAAGAGATATTGGCATAAACTGCTTTCACAGAGCTATCCAGAGAGGACTTCAGAAAGGCAATATCATCCCCGGTAATCACCTCAGTGTCGGTAACCTCTTCTGTATTGGTTTGGACAACAACAGTATTGCCCTGAGCATTGGCAGCTTCCATGACATCGTCTTTTAGTCCGTTTCCGATGGAAACGATTGTTACAACAGATGTGATTCCGATGATGATGCCAAGCATAGTCAGGAAAGAACGGCCCTTGTTAGTCCATATATTATCGACTGCCATTTTGATGTATTCAAAAAATTGTTCCATATATGCCGCCTCATTTCTAATTGTCAGTTTCCGGAACACCGATTGCTTTCATGCCCTCTGACAAATCTACATTCAAATCATTTATTACGTAATCACCTTCATCCAGTCCGCTTATAATTTCGATCTCTGTTGTAGATGAATGTCCCAGTTCCACTGCCTTTTTCTTTACGGTACTGTCCTTGATGATAAAGACAAAGTCACCGTCAGAGGAAGTGTTGATCGTTTCTGCCGGTACGGTCAGTACATTGTCAGATTTGGCAACGGTCATGGATACCTTTGCAGTTGCGCCGATACAGAGGTTTTCATCAGGGTTGTCAATATGAATCTGTGCGCCAATGACCGGATTGCCTTTTGCATTGTTGAGCGCTATTTTATCGACGGCGGTCAAAGTTCCCTTATATTTAAAATCACCTACAGTGATGTCAGCAGTATTTCCGGTCTTCATTCTGGCGTAATCATCAGGGGATACTTCGATCTTTACCCGGACATTTTCCGTACTTGCAATAGAAAATACAGCGGCTCCCTGGGCGGCAGTATTACTCTGCAGAATATCAATAGAAGCAATGACTCCATCCATATCAGATTTCATACCTTCACGTCCTTTTTCTAATAACTCCTGCGGGGTCAGTGCAGCAAGTTCAGCGAGGTTATCACTGATGCTTAAGTTAGCGATCTCTGAGGAAGTAATACCGGAAGTGGAAGATGAGCTGTCAGCTGAGCTTTTGGCAGCTTCATACTGCGCATATACAGTTTCATACTGTGCATACAGCGCTTCATATCCGGTGTCTGTAACTGTAGTCAGAGAAGCAAGTTCACTTTCAGCACCCGCCAGTTGTGTCTGCAGTACCGGGAGATCTGCAACTGCTGTATTATAGCTGTCGATATCCTGAATGAGCTGATTTTGCGTGTCACTGCGCTCTGCCTCCGGAGTTGCGACTGCTTCGCTGTAGACCTCTCCGCTTCCTTCATAAATGACCGAAAGGGTAGTGATCAGATTCTGTGTATTTTGAATTTGTGTATTCACTTCTTGAATTTCTGTTTGCAGTTCTGCAATACGTGCCTGTACTTCCGGAGTGGAGATGTTGGCAACCTGTGCATCATATTCCGCTTTTGCGGCATCAGCTCTCTCTTTTAGTGAATTTGCCTGATCAGCCAGTATATTTGCCTGGTTTTCCAGATTGGCGCTTGCGGCATTGGCTGCGTCTATGGCACGGGCGCTCTGTTCGCGGGCAGCCTGGGAACTGTTGTAGCTGGACTGTAGCTGCAGTTGTGCCTGCTGATTGTCACGCTCCAGATTTGCCGTATCGAAGGTGACGAGCAGATCCCCCTTTTTAACGGCTTTTCCAACCTTGGCATTGAGATTGGTAATGGGTGCAGTGACCGGAGAATAGTAGGTTTTTGTATTCTCACTTTCAATGGTTCCGCTGGAATTATAAACCTCACGGATATTCCCGCGTTTTACTTCGACTACGGATAATGTTTTCATGTTGGAAGAAGTGTCCTTCTTTCCGAACAGAAGATACAGACCGAATGTACCGATCAGAAGCACTCCGAGGATGGGGAAAATAACCCATGAGGGGAGCTTTTTTTTGGACCTGGAAGAATCCTTCCTTTTTGTTGTATTGCTCTGCTCATCGGATGAGGATATTTCTTCATCCAAAAAATCCAGATCAAGGTTGAATTCATCAGTGTGATTTGTTGTTTTCTTCCACTTCATCGTGTATGTCCTCCCTGTTGTTGTAATAATCTTCTTGAATCTTTCCGTCAATGATGCGGATTACCCGGTCAGTCTGCCGGGCAATGTCGTCATCGTGGGTAATGATGATAACGGTCCGGCCGCTCTTATGGAGTCCCTTTAAAATATCCATAATTTCCTGCGTGGATTTAGTATCCAGATTTCCGGTCGGTTCGTCCGCCAGAATAACTGGCGGTTGTGCTGCAACTGCACGTGCTACGGCGACCCTTTGCTGTTGCCCGCCTGACAGCTCATTTGGTTTGTGCTTCATTCTGGCTTCCAGCCCTACTTTTTTCAGTGCAAGAGCAGCAAGTCTGCGCCGCCGTTGTCTGGGAATTCCCCGGTAAATGAGCGGAAGTTCGACATTTCCAAGAGCATCCAGATTAGCAATCAGATTAAAGCCCTGAAAAATAAATCCGATTTCTTGGTTACGGATATCAGAAAGTTGATTATCGCTTAAGCCGGATACATCCTGTCCATTCAGAAAATACTGTCCAGAGGTAGGAACGTCCAGACAGCCCAGTATATTCATTAATGTAGATTTTCCGGAGCCGGAATGTCCAATAATGGCAACAAGCTCTCCGTGATGAATTGTAAGACTGACGTTGTCCAGGGCGCGGACTTCATTTTCACCGGGATTATAAATTTTATGTATGTTTTCGATTTGTATCAGCGTTTCCATAGAAAAGCAATCCCCCTGTATTTTTGAGTCTGTATATGAAATGCAATGTGTCTTCTATATGAAAAAGTCAAACTGTGCATACATATTATCTGAATCATACTCGCAAATAAAAGAAAAATCAAGTGACAAAAACGGTGAAAATAAAATGGACATCTGATTAATAGAGTAACCGGAAAATAACAGTTCAGCGCAAGTCTTTGCACTTGCTGCAAAGTCCGTAAGAATGCGTGATGGAAAAAAGCACAAAATCAGGCTGCATTCATATTATATATAATACCGCATAGAAAAATTCGGGAAGGAATATTGTGTATGAGATTATGTGAGCTCCGTGAAAAAGAAGTGATCAATACCTGCGACTGTAAACGGCTGGGCTGTGTAGTGGATATTATATTCGATTCGTGCAGCGGGCAGATTGAGGCGATCGTGGTTCCTGGACCAGGTAAAATATGGGGTTTTTTTGGAACAGACTGTGAATATATTATACCATTTTCGTGTATCAAAAGAATCGGGCCGGATATTGTGTTAGTAGAAATTCAGGAGGAGAAATTTCTGCACAAATTATAAGTGTTTTGACAATTTCTTTTGCAAAAAAATGGTATTTTGTGTATAATCAACTTATAAATAGAAAACGGAAATTCAGATGAAGCGAAAGAAAGGCGGAAAAGTATGAAATGTCCATATTGTGGTCATCCGGATACGAGAGTCATTGATTCCAGACCGGCAGAAGATAACAATTCTATTCGTAGAAGACGTTCTTGTGACGAGTGCGGCAAACGTTTTACAACATATGAAAAGGTAGAGACGATTCCCCTGATTGTTATTAAAAAAGATAACAATCGAGAGCAGTTTGACCGTGCTAAGATTGAACTGGGGGTACTGCGTGCATGCTATAAGCGCCCGGTCTCAGCGGAGCAGATTAAAAAAACGGTAGATGAAATTGAACTGGATGTAATCAATCGGGAGGATAAGGAGATTCCGAGCAGTAAGGTCGGTGAGATTGTTATGGAGAAGCTCAGAGAACTGGATCCAGTTGCTTACGTCAGATTTGCTTCTGTTTATCGTGAATTTAAAGATGTGAATACATTTATGGAAGAGCTGAAAAAATTTTTGAAATAAAGAGGTATAAGAAAAATGATAAAACAATCAAAACTTTCCGTACAGGATATATGTATCATTGCAATTATGACTGCGGTCACTGCGGTACTGGCACAGATTTCCATACCACTTCCGATGATGGTGCCGATGACAATGCAGACCTTTGCCGTAACTCTGGCGGGGATTTTGCTGGGTGCAAAAAGAGGGGCGGTTTCTATGATAATATATCTGTTGCTTGGCGCAGTAGGTGCCCCGGTATTCACCGGATTGAAGGGCGGGCTGCAAAGTCTTGCCGGACCTACAGGCGGTTTTCTTTTATCTTTTCCAGTCATGGCATATATTATCGGAAAGGGGATAGAATTACGAAAGAAGAAAGGGATGTTCACACTGCTTCTGATTGTAGGAACGGTGTCAAATTATGTAGTTGGTGTGGCAATGTACTGTGTTGTTATGGAGAGTACTGTGTGGACGGCAGTGACTGCTTGTGTATTGCCGTTTATTCCGACAGCGGTCATTAAGGCAATACTGGCAGCAGCGCTTGGACTGCGACTCCGGGACAGACTGGGAAGTGTATTACAGGCAGTACATTCATAGGGAAATATTGGTTACTGGAGCACCCGTAGGGTGTGAACAGTAACAAATATTGTGTGCTTAGAGGAATGAGGAGGTGCATTGTATGAAACTGGATGTTGGTATGATCGAGAGGAAAGAAGAACTGACAAAACTGCCCCCGTTCCATGTGGAAAATGCATTGTGGGGGACAGAAAGTTTTCCAAAGATGTACGGTTACCTGGGCTTTGTTCCGGAAGATGCCTTTTATCTGAAAATGATCTGTGAAGAGGTCAATCCTCTGCGGAGATATAAAAGAGCCAATGAGCCGGTATATCAGGACAGTGCAATGGAGGCATTTTTAATGTTTGAACCTGTGCGTTCCCGTCTGGCAAAGGAATTGTACCTGAATCTGGAGGTCAATGCCAACGGAGCATTGCTTGCCGGATATGGGACAAAGCGTACATACCGGGCATACTTTACGGGAGCAGAGCATGCAAGATTTGAGTGTCATGCAGAGATTCATGAGAAAGACTGGTCTGCAGAACTTCGGATTCCAATAATCCTTCTGGAGCGTATCTACGGATCTTTAAAGTTAGGAGAAGGAAGTTATTTTACCTGTAATTTCTATAAAATATCGGAGACAAAGGAATTTGAGCATTATGCATCCTATGCGCCAATTCATTCCAGCGTGCCGAGTTTCCATGTGCCTGAATTTTTTGCAGATGCAGAGATTGTGAAATTGTAGGGGCGGACAAAAAAAGGACAGGATTTGTGCAGTAGTGCGGATACTGTTCTTTTTTATGTATACGGCAAAATAGTTCGGCAGGCTGTTGTAAAAAACATAAAGGGACATGCCATACACGGAAAGGATAATTTACCGTTACTGTTCACACCCTGTGGGTGCTCCAGTAACAGTATCCAGCCCATTTTAAGTCGCCTTCGGCGAGGGGCTGGAT
>NZ_CALPDG010000052.1 GCF_943193195.1 Mediterraneibacter agrestimuris
TATGAGCAGCTCGTAACTGAACAGATACATCAGAACCAGGAATATGAAAAGGTTATGGACGGTATCAGAAATATCGGCAAAATGCCGATGGCGGGGCTATGAGTATTTTAACGAACCATTTTCCGGAAACGGTATTGGTAGACGGTGCAGAATATCTGATAAATTCGGATTTCCGCACCGTTTTGCGTTGTTTTGAGATACAAGGTGTGAAGGAAGTAATATCACCGGACGAACTTGTGAAAATAAATTATTCATATCAGAATGTAAGATAACGTGTTCCATAGCGGGCACCTTCGTATATTTAATAATACTTATTGTGCACGGTTTTGCAAATATTATTGTTTGTCAAAGTGATTTTATATAAAGGTGATTTGCTGAGAGAGCAAATTTAGATGGGTAAAAGAGAAATAAATATAAAATGCAAATTAGCACTCAAGTGTTGATAATGGAAGTCGATTTTTGTCCTGTCTTGTGTATCCCGGAAGTGCCTGTTTTACAGGCTTTCCGGGGCATCAGCCATTTTGTCTGGTATTGTAAAGCAGTGTCAGATTTGTCGTAAATGTCGTAAATTTGTGGTCAAAAAATGATGAGAAATGGAGAGTGCTAATAAAATGAAATTAACGTATACAAATGTAAATGGATATCTGATTCCGAATCTCACCTATAAATCCGGTGAGCAGATGGAGCAACTTGGCAAGTATGGTTTTCTTCGCAGAGATTATCTGAAGAACCATCGAAATTCAACCTATCAGGTGATGCTTTTACAGGACACGATTGGAGAACACCTTCTGGAAGTGGACAAGGCAGCCAGAGAACGGGAAGAGGTAATTCTGAAACAGTTGGAAGAAAAAGAACCACTGCCGGATAAAGAAGCAGATCAGATGGCTTGGGTAAGAGCTGCTAATCAGCACAGAGCGATTGCGGAAGAGATTATTTTAAAGGAACTGATCTATGTTTAACAAAGTTAAAGTTTGTAACTGAGGATTGAACAGGTAATTGGACAGATTAAAAATTTATTGAAAAAAGAATAAAATGTTTAGAGAAGGCGTGAGTGATAGAGATATTACTTACGCTTTTTCTTTTGAACTGAAAAGGAGGATGGAGCATGGCACAGATTTTTCGTGTAGAGAGAACTAAGAATTTTACGGTAATGAGTAATCACCATTTCAAGAATAAGAATCTGACATTGAAAGCGAAAGGTCTATTATCGCTGATGTTAAGTTTGCCAGATGACTGGAATTACAATATGCAAGGACTGGCAACATTGAGCAGAGATGGGATTGATTCTGTTCGTTCTGCAATTAAGGAATTAGAGCATCATGGATATGTGGAACGTCATAGATTACGTAATGAGTATGGCTTTTATGGCGATACCGAATATATTATCCGGGAAGTTCCATTAGGAGAAGAAAATGATTAAGTGGAGAATAGAAGTGCCTAAGGGTGGATAGTCCAATTTTGGACAATCAGGTCATAGGAAATTTCTATCTCCGGACATCAGAAAATAGGAAAACCAGATATGGTAAATTCCTTTTTGTCATGTCACGAATTTGATATTTTAAGTTCTTATTTTGTATATTAATGTGTTCTGATTTGATATTCTTTTATCACAGTAAAGATAGAATTGCAGATAGTAGGAATGGCTGCAATTTGTTTATAATAAGTGTGATAGGAGAATGTGAAGTATGAAATATGGTTTTTTTGACGAATCGAAAAAAGAATATGTGATCACAAGACCGGATACACCGGCACCTTGGGTGAACTATCTTGGATCTCCAGAATATGGAGCAATTATTTCTAATAATGCAGGTGGATATAGCTTTGCAAAATCAGGAGCGAACGGAAGAATTTTAAGATATATCTTCAATCAGTTTGACCAGCCGGGAAGATATATCTACTTAAGAGATCAGGAGAGTGAAGATTATTGGTCAGCTTCCTGGCAGCCGGTAGGAAAAGATCTGAATTCTTATAAGAGCGAATGTCATCATGGTACAGCATACACAAAGATGATGGCTGATTATAGCGAGATCCATTCAGAAGTAAGATACTATGTTCCGCTGGATCAGTCTTATGAAGTGTGGAATCTTGCAGTGACAAATACCTCGGATCGCATGCGCAAGATCAATGTAACAGGCTATGCAGAATTTACAAACAACAGCAATTACGAGCAGGATCAGGTAAATCTTCAGTACTCTCAGTTCATTACAAGAACAGTGTTCCGTGGAAACCGTGTGCGGCAGATGATCCATGCCAATCTGGATCAGCTGGAAGATGGAAAAGATGTGGATGACAAGATCGTTGTTGACCGTTTCTTCGGACTTGCAGGTGCAAAGGTTGATTCCTGGTGTGGAAGCAGGGAAGGTTTCCTTGGAAGATATCATGGATACAACAATCCGGTCGGAGTGGAAGATGGTATTTTAAATTGTGAAGGAAATTATAATGAAAATGGATGTGGAGCATTAGCTACAATCCTGACTTTATATCCGGGAGAGACAAAAGAAATAGCATTTCTTGTTGGTATGAAAGAAGATGTTGATGCAGAAACAATCGTGTCTCGTTATGAGGATTGTGAAACAATCTGCAGAAATGAACTGGAAGAATTAATCCAGTACTGGCATGGACATCTGTCCCATTTCCAGGTGAAGACACCAAGCGAAGAATTTAATATAATGATCAATACATGGAATGCATATAACTGCTTTATGACATTTATCTGGTCACGTGCTGCATCCTTTACATATTGTGGACTGAGAAATGGATACGGTTATCGTGACACAGTACAGGATATCCAGGGTGTGATCCATCTGGCACCGGAGATGGCAGTAGAGAAGATCCGCTTCATGCTTTCTGCACAAGTAAATAATGGTGGAGGGCTTCCACTTGTAAAATTCACACACAATCCGGGACATGAGGATACACCGGATGATGCTTCTTATGTGCAGGAGACAGGACACCCGGCTTATCGTGCAGATGATGCGCTGTGGCTGTTCCCGACAGTATACAAATACATTTCCGAGACGGGAAATCTGGAATTTATCGATGAAGTGATTCCGTTTGCAAATAAAGAAGAAGGTACCGTGTACGAGCATTTGAAACGTGCAGTAGATTTCTCCATGAATCATCTTGGAAAGCATGGTATGCCGGCAGGCCTTTATGCTGACTGGAATGACTGCTTAAGACTCGGAAAAGATGGAGAGTCAACCTTCGTTGCATTACAGTTCTACTATGCAATGACAATTTTGAAGGAATTTGCTGAGTATAAGAAAGACACAGAATATCTGAATTATCTGGAGGAAAGTCAGAAGAAGCTGGAAAAACTGATTCAGGATCTCTGTTGGAACGAAGACCGCTTTATCCGTGGCTTCACAGAGGATGGTGAAGTGATCGGACAGCGCACAGATCCGGAGGCAAATATGTGGCTGAACCCACAGAGCTGGTCTGTGATCAGTGGGCTTGCAAATGAAGCGCAGGCAGATCTTGCACTTCAGAATGTATATGACAAACTGAATACAGAATATGGTGCAATCCTGATGGATCCTCCGTATCATGCACATGCATTTGACGGTGCACTGGCTGTGATCTACAATGCCGGAACAAAGGAAAATGCAGGAATTTTCTCACAGTCTCAGGGATGGATCATTCTTGCAGAGGCGCTTCGTGGACACGGAGAGAGAGCATTTAACTATTTTATTGAAAATGCACCGGCTGCACAGAATAATCGTGCAGAGATCAGAAGACTTGAACCATACTGCTATGGACAGTTTACAGAAGGAAAACACAGCCCGAACTTCGGCCGTTCTCATGTACACTGGCTGACAGGAACAGCATCTACGGTTATGGTGGGATGTGTAGAAGGAATTCTCGGAATGCGGCCAGACTTCTATGGACTGAAGATTGCTCCGTCAGTACCGAAAGAGTGGGAGGAATTTGAAATCGAAAAAGATTTCAGAGGTTCACATTTACATATCGTTGTGAAAAATCCGGGGCATGCAGAGTCAGGATGTGAAAAACTTTTCGTAAATGGAGAACAAATGAAAGATAATTATATTCCACAGGAGAAGTTAACAAAGACAACAGAGGTAGAATTATTCCTTTCTTAAATGAAATGACGAGGGACTGGACATGAGAAAAATCAATTTTACAGATAAAAACGGAACATTTACGATTACAAATCCGGAAAATTATAGTGGACTTTACTTACCACTGGCAGGAGAAGAAGGTCTGAAATCCAGTATTACACCAACTTTGGGGGGAGATAGTAAAACGGATCAGAATCATTTCCTTCTAGAACCTGTCAGCATTGAAAACCTTCACAATAACCGTGGCACCAGAAATTTCTGGTGTCGGGTAGAAGGAAAAGGCTACTGGTCAGCATGTGGAGTTTCAGCGGAGCAGGAGTTTGATAAATATACAGACAGACAGGATGAAAGCACTCTGGAAGCAGGAATGATGTGGCAGAAGTTGACAAGAACTTCAAAAAAATATGATCTTCAGTCAGAAATCACATCCTTTGTTTCTATTGATGGCACAACAGAGATCCAGCTGATCAAGATTACAAATCTTTCGGAAGAAGAACAGGAAGTAACACCGATCGTTGCCATTCCGGTTTATGGAAGAAGTGCAGATAATATCCGCGACCACAGACATGTTACATCACTTCTTCACAGAATCGACACGAAAGAATGTGGCGTAGAAGTTACACCGGTATTATCCTTTGATGAGCGTGGACATCAGAAAAATGATACGACTTATTTTGTATATGGTTTTACAGCAGAAGGAAATGCCCCGAAGGAGTTTTATCCGACTGTTGAAAGCTTTATTGGAGAGGGAGGTTCTTTCCTGATTCCGGAAGCAGTACGTGTAGAAAAAACGGGATGTACCGCAGGCTGCCATCTGGAGGGGAAAGAGGCTGTTGGGGCATTCAGGTTTGAACGCAGAAAATTAAAAGCAAATGAATCAATAGAGTATGTTGTTCTTGCCGGAGCAACGGGAGAAAAGGCTTCCATTTCAAAAATCTGTACTTTATTTGGTACGAAGGAGCAAGCGGAAAACGAGCTTGCCAAAGTGAAAAAGTATTGGACAGAAAAAGTAAATGTAGAGTTTGAAACCGGTGATGAAGCTACAGACAATTATCTGAAGTGGATTTGCTTCCAGCCAATTTTAAGAAGAATTTATGGATGTTCCTTCCTTCCATATCACGATTATGGAAAAGGAGGAAGAGGCTGGAGAGATCTCTGGCAGGATTGCCTTGCACTTCTGATTATGAATCCCTCAAACGTCCGTCAGATGATCGTGGATAATTATGGCGGAGTAAGAATTGATGGAACAAATGCGACAATCATCGGAAATAAGCAGGGTGAGTTTATTGCAGACAGAAACAATATTACACGTGTCTGGATGGATCATGCATTCTGGCCATTTGTAACGACTCGTCTGTATCTGGATCAGACAGGAGATATGGAGGTTCTGTTTGAAAAGGTTCCGTATTTTAAAGATTTGCAGTCTATGAGAGGTACTGCACATGATAAGTTTTGGAACAGCGAATATGGACAGAAGCAGAAAACAGAAAGAGACCACATTTATTTCGGAACAGTTTTGGAGCATATTCTTTTACAGAATCTGTGTGCGTTCTATGATGTAGGAGAGCATAATGAAATGCGTCTTCATGGTGCCGACTGGAATGATGCACTGGACATGGCATGGGAGAAGGGTGAAAGTGTTGCATTTACCTGTGCTTATGCCGGAAATTTGAGAAATATTGCAAAAACACTCCGTCAGTTGGAAGAAATCAGTGGAAGCAGCAAGATTGAAATTGCACATGAGATGGAAGATCTTCTTGCAGGAAGCGTGGAACTGTATGAAGATGCAGCACGTAAGCAGGCACTCCTTGCAGGATACGCAAAGAAATGTGAACATAATATCAGTGGAGACACAATTGATGTAAGACTGGATCAACTTGCTGCTAATCTTGAGGGAAAAGCAGACTGGATGATGAAAAACATCCGTGCCAACGAATGGGTGAAGGATGGAGAAGATGGCTGGTTCAATGGCTATTATGATAACCATGGCAGAAAAGTAGAAGGCGTTATGGATGAAAGCGTGAGAATGATGCTGACCGGACAAGTATTTGCCATTATGAGTGGAACGGCAACAGAAGATCAGGTGGAATCTATCTGCAGGAGTGCAGACAAGTATCTTTATGATCAGAAAGCCGGCGGATACCGTTTGAACACAAACTTCCATGAGGAAAAATTTGATCTTGGAAGAATGTTTGGATTTGCTTATGGCGAGAAAGAGAATGGAGCAGTGTTCTCACACATGGCTGTTATGTACTCAAATGCATTGTACCAGAGAGGATTTGCAAAAGAAGGAAATAAAGTACTTCAGGCACTTTTAGATGCAGCAATGGAATTTGATAACAGTAAGATGTATCCTGGACTTCCGGAATATTTTGATAATCAGGGAAGAGGCCTCTATGCATATCTGACAGGCGCTGCAAGCTGGTATATGCTTACCATGATCACAGAAGTGTTTGGGGTGAAAGGAGATTGCGGTGACTTGAAGATCGCACCTGCACTTATGCCGGAACAGTATAATCAGGATGGAAAAGCAGTACTTAAGATGACATTTGCCGGAAGGAACTTTGAGATTATATTCTATAATAAAGAAAAGAAAGAATTTAATCAGTTGAAGATCCGGAAAGCAGCTTGCGATGGAAAAGCATTAGAAATAACAGCTGAAAGGTGTACAATACTTTCAAAGAGAGAGATTCAGATGCTTTCAGTGAAAGAGACACATAAGATTGAAATTGAATTAGTATAATCGACAGATTAAAAAAAGATAAAAATACTGTCAGAAAGAGAATTGCTTTCTGACAGTATTTTTTGTGGGAAAATCTGAGAATTCTTCTGAGAAGAAATCTGATGTTACCACATGCTTTTATAGTATTTGTCCCGGTACTTCTTTGGGGTGAGCCCGGTAAAGCTCTCGAATGTCTGGATGAAGTGACTCTGTGAAGAAAAAGCAAGATAATTTGCGATATCTACAATTGATTTATCTGAGTATCGCAGCAGATGAGTTGCTTTTTCTATCTTCTGCTCACGGATATAATCGCTGACAGAGACTCCCAGATTCTGCTTGAAAATGCGTGAAAGATAATTCGTGGAAAGTTCGGTGTGGTCAGCAAGAACCTGAATCGTGATTCTTTCTTTGATGTGACTGTAAATATAATCAACACATTGCATAACGGGTTTTGATAAAATGGAACTCTTTTTCTGAAGAATCATCTTACCTGTAAAATCCTTTGCCATCTCATGGTGAAGATCTGCAACCTGACGGATCGTTGTGCAGGGATCCATCTTCAGAATATAGAAGTCGCTGAGCCTGTAAGCCTGCTCTGGTTCGAGCCCACCGTCGATACAATAACGGGTCAACATTGCAGCAGTGACAACAAAGTGGTATTTTATATTAGTAAGCGCATTACGGGACAGAACGCCCGTTCCTTCCAGGCGAATAAATTCATCTTCGGAACAGTTTTTAATGACTGCTTCCATGTCGCCGGAGCGTACAGCATTATAGAAAGAATATTCTACAGTTGGTGATCTGTGAAGCGTTTCTAATTCGCTGTTTTCGAGTTCTGTATTGTACCATTCATTAGATAAAGCCATAAAAAACCTCCTTTTTTATATTATGACACGAATTTGACATTTTGTTAAGATAAATAATATAATCGGAGGAAAAAAGATGGTATATTTAGTTCAACAACAAGAAAAGCATAGCAGTAGCAGAGTGCTTAGATAAAGGAGGATTTATAAATGAAAAAGAGAGTTGTTGCGATTCTTATGGCAACAGTAGTTGCTGTTGGATTACTTGCCGGATGTGGAAGCAAAGGGGGAAATGGCGGAGAGGCCAGTACAGAAGAAGGAAAGGTAATTAACATTTATTCTTGGAATGATGAGTTCCGTGAGAGACTGGAAGCTGTATATCCTGAAGTTGAGTCAACATCCAAAGATGGAACTGTTACAACATTGAAAGATGGAACAGAGATCCACTGGATCATCAATCCAAATCAGGATGGTGTTTATCAGCAGAAACTTGATGAGGCACTTATGAAACAGGCAGATGCTGATACAGATGATAAAGTAGATATCTTCCTGTCAGAGACAGACTATGTATACAAATATACAGATGCTGAAGCAGACGCTGCAATGCCACTGAAGGATCTTGGAATTGATCCGGATAAAGATCTTGCAGATCAGTACGACTTCACAAGAACAACAGCATCTGATGCAGACGGAGTTCAGAGAGGATCTACATGGCAGTGCTGTCCGGGAACAATGGTTTACCGTCGTGATATTGCAAAAGAGGTATTCGGAACAGACGATCCGACTGCTGTAGGTGAAAAAGTAAAAGACTGGGCTACTATGAAACAGACAGCAGAAGAACTGAAGCAGAAAGGATATTATGCATTTGCTTCTTATGCTGATACATTCCGTCTCTATGGAAACAACATTTCTGATTCATGGGTAAAAGATGGAGACACAAAGGTTACAGTTGATCCAATGATCATGCAGTGGATTAATGATTCAAAAGAATGGCTGGATGCAGGTTACTTAAACCCGACAGTAAAAGGTCAGTGGAATGATGACTGGAACAAAGCAATGGGAAGTCAGTCCAAAGTATTTGCATTCCTCTTCCCGGCATGGGGTATTGATTTCACACTGAAACCGAACTGGGATGGAGAAGACGGCGTATGGGCAGTAACAAACCCACCGCAGGAATACAACTGGGGAGGATCTTACATCCATGTTGCAACAGGTACAGATAATCCGGAACATGCAAAAGACATTATCCTTGCTATGACAGCAAAAAAAGATAATCTGTTAAAGATCTCCCAGGATTACTCAGACTTTACAAATACAAAATCCGGTATGCAGGAAGCAGCAAACGATGATGCTACATATGGTTCAGAATTCCTTGGCGGACAGAACCCATTCCAGTATTTTGCACCAGTTGCTGAAAACATCAAGATCGCACCACTTTCCGCTTACGATCAGGGATGTGTGGAGTTGATCCAGAACTCATTCAGCGATTACTTCCAGGGCAAAGTTGACTTTGAGAAAGCAAAATCAAACTTTGAAACAGCAATTAAAGAACGTTATCCTGACATTACAGAGGTTGTTTGGCCAGAATAATGTCTGGAATGAACAGCTACTAACGCAGGGAGCTCTGTGACAGCAGAGCCTCTGTTCTGTTAGAAGATATTGTGGAAAGGAAGAACCATTATGAAGAAAAAGAAAAAAAGTATTGATTATGGAAAATGGGGATATATATTTATTCTTCCTTTTTTCGTAACATACATTATTTTCTCATTGATACCGTTGATCGATACAGTAAGGTATAGTTTCTTTGAATATTACCGATCAGGAATTAAAGAGGTTGGACCGAATTTTATAGGAATGGCAAACTATGTGAGTCTTCTTCATTCAGATATGCTGAAATATGGAGCGAATACTTTAATTCTGTGGATGATCGGATTTATACCTCAGATTGTGATCGCGCTGGTACTTGCAGCGTGGTTCACTGATGTCCGATTAAAGATTAGAGGGCAGCAGTTTTTCAAAGTTGTCATTTATCTTCCAAACCTGATTATGGCATCTGCATTTGCATTGTTATTCTTTACAATGTTCTCAACAAATGGACCGATTAACTCAATTCTGATGTCAATCGGAATCCTGAAAAAACCGATCGATTTCCTTGGATCTGTATTTGGAACAAGATCGTTGATCGGATTTATGAACTTCCTGATGTGGTTTGGAAATACAACTATTATGTTGATGGCAGCAATCATGGGAATCAGTCAGGACGTCTTCGAGGCATCTGACCTGGATGGATGTAACAGTATCCAGAGATTCTTCTATATTACACTGCCTTTGATCCGTCCAATTCTGGCATATACATTGATCACATCCATTATTGGCGGACTTCAGATGTTCGATGTTCCTCAGATCCTGACAAATGGACAGGGTAACCCGAACAGAACATCCATGACTCTGATCATGTTCCTGAACAGTCATCTGAAGAGCAAAAACTATGGAATGGCCGGTGCACTTTCTGTATATCTGTTTGTCGTAAGTGCAATCCTCTGTTTCTTTGTATATCGTATGACAAATGATAACGATCCGGATGGTTCTAAGAAAGCAGCTAAGAAAAGAGCAAAAGCAGAAAGGAGAAAGAGATAATGAAATCAAAAACAAAGTCAAGTCGTGGACGTAGCATACTGGCACATACCGTATTGATTCTGTTATCTTTTATGTGTCTGTTTTTCTTCTATGTGTTGATTATAAATGCAACACGTTCTCATGCAGATCTGCAGAAGGGATTCTCAGCACTGCCGGGAAAATATTTCTTTACAAATCTAAAAAATGTAGCGAATGACGGAAGCTTCCCGATGTTCCGTGGTATTTTGAACAGTTTGATCGTATCAGGGTGTTCAGCAGCATTATGTACCTATTTTTCAGCTCTGACAGCATATGGACTTTATGCTTATGATTTTAAAGGGAAAAAAGTAGCATTTACATTTATTATGGCAATCCTTGTTATGCCTACACAGGTTACAGCAATGGGATTCCTGAAATTGGTTACGAACATGGGAATGTATGATTCTCTGCTTCCATTGATCATTCCATCAATTGCATCACCGGCTGTATTTTATTTCATGTACAGTTATCTGCAGTCTTCCCTTCCGATTTCTCTTGTAGAAGCGGCAAGAATAGATGGATCTGGAGAATTTAAGACATTTAACCACATTGTTCTTCCAATCATGAAGCCGGCAATTGCAGTTCAGGCAATCTTTACTTTCGTTGGTTCCTGGAACAATTACTTCGTTCCGGCTTTGATCATTCAGTCAAAGAATAAGATGACAGTCCCGATCCTGATCGCAACACTTCGTGGAGCAGACTATATGAACTTTGATATGGGTAAAATCTATATGATGATCACAGTAGCAATCGTGCCGATCATTATTATATACCTGCTGTTGTCTAAATATATTATTGCAGGAGTTACTCTTGGTGGAGTAAAAGAATAATAAGAATTAAGTTGTTGGAGGAAGGCTGTCATTTAGTGGGCAGCTTTTTTCTTACAGTTGGTTTATTTAAGGAGATGTGTAAATGGAAACAAATTTGAAACATAGTGGAACAAGAAGTACAGAAGTTTGCCAGCGTGAAATAGATCATGCAGTGTTTGCGCGTGAGGCAGCAGAAGAAGGAATTGTCCTGTTGAAAAATGAAGGACTTCTTCCATTAAAAAAAGATACAAAGATTGCACTTTTGGGAATTGGGGCAGAGAAGACGATCAAAGGTGGTACTGGTTCCGGAGATGTAAATAACAGAGAAAGTGTATCTATATATGCCGGAATGAAAGAAAAAAACGCTGATATTGTAAGCGAGGAGTGGCTGAAAGATTATCACAACCGCTATGAGCAGGCGAGAACAGAGTGGAAGGAGCAGATCTTAGAAGCTGCAAAACATGTAGACAATCCATTTGATGCCTATGCTGCCAATCCATTTGCCATGCCGGATGGCCGTGCGGTGACAAATGAAGACATCAAGGATGCAGACGCCGTAGTTTATATTGTAAGCCGTATTTCCGGCGAGGGAAAGGACAGAAGAAAAAGAAAAGGGGATTATTATCTGAGTGACCAGGAAGAAAAAGATCTGTATTTCCTGAATGAGCAGAAAATCCCAACTGTATTGATCATTAATGCAGGTGGACCGGTAGAACTTACAGACCTGCTGGCTGGAACAGAAAATATATGTGCGATCCTGAATATTTCCCAGCTTGGACAGGAAGGTGGAAATGCAGTTGCTGATATATTGTTTGGAGAATTTACACCGAGTGGAAAGCTGACAACAACATGGACAAAACGCTACGATGATTGTCCGGCAGCAGAGGAGTTCAGCTATTTGAACGGAAATCTTGAGACGGAAGAATATGCGGAAGGAATCTATGTTGGATACCGCTATTTTGACAGCTTTGGAATTGAACCATTATTTTCATTTGGTTATGGTCTGTCTTATACAGAATTTGACATTCGACTTTGCGGTATAAATACTGCTTCGAAAGGTGTGACAGTAACTGTTGAGGTAGAAAACACAGGAACAACATACAGCGGAAAAGAAGTTGTGCAGATTTATGCTTCTCTTCCTCAGGATGGAAGCAGAAAAGAATTCCGTCGTCTGGTCGGATATGAAAAGACAGAAGAACTGAAACCGGGAGAGAAAGAGATGCTGAATATTGTTCTTCCTGCAAAGGCGTTCGCAAGCTTTTTGGAAGAGCAGCAGGAGTGGAGAATCCAGGCAGGTGCTTATGGAATATGGATTGGAAACAGCTTGTCAGAGGCAAAACTTTCAGCGGGGGTAAAGGTATCTGCTGATGTAATGATGGAGAAAACAAAGAAACTGGAAGATCATAGTGAAGTCGTTGAAATCAAAGACTGTGCAGAAGAATTATGCAGACGCGCAGAAGAATGGACAGCACTACTTGAGGAACTTCCGAACGTATCATTTGAACCAGAGGCAGAAGAAAAGAAAGTATGCAGATTTCCAGAAGAAACGGAGATTCCTGTAGAAGATTTGATTTCACTTCTGTATGGAAATATGTCTGAAATCAGAAGTACACTTGGAGCATCTGGAATTAAAGTGCCGGGAACAGCAGGAGAGACGAGTGAAGCACTGCTTGATCAATACGGAATCCCATCTTTGATCATGGCAGACGGACCGGCCGGAATCCGCCTGCAGCAAACTTATGAAGTAGACCGTGAGAAAGATACAGTTTATGGAACAGATGTGCTTGGTTCACTTGAAAATGGTTATCTTGTTGGAAAAAAAGACCATGAGGGCGCAGAACGTTACTATCAGTATTGTACTGCATTTCCGGTAGGAACAGCACTTGCACAGTCCTGGAACAAAAAACTGATGGAACAGTTTGGACGGAAGGTTGCGGCAGAGATGGAAGAATTTCATATTAATCTCTGGCTTGCACCGGGATTGAATATTCACAGAAATCCGCTGTGTGGAAGAAACTTTGAATATTATTCAGAAGATCCATTTCTTGCAGGCACACTGGCAGCAGCGGTGACCAGAGGAGTTCAGAGCAGACGGGGATGTGGTGTTACAATCAAGCATTTTGCATGCAATAATCAGGAAGATAACAGAATGGGGGTTGATGCACACGTATCAGAAAGGACATTGAGAGAAATTTATCTCAGAGGTTTTGAAATTGCCGTGAAAGAGGGTGCACCAACTGCGATCATGTCTTCCTATAATCTGATCAATGGTGTGCATGCAGCAAACAGCAAGGACCTTTGTACAAGGATTGCACGTGAAGAGTGGGGATTTGACGGAGTTATAATGTCTGACTGGAATACAACAGTACCGGAGGATGGAAGCATTCCGTGGGTTTGTGTGGCAGCAGGAAATGATATTATTATGCCGGGGAATCCGGATGATGATAAAAACATTCGTGATGCGTATAAAGAAGGAAAACTTACAGAAAAGGAAATCCGTCTTTGTGCAGACAGAATCCTGAAACTGATTCGCAGATTAAGCTGATTGTGTCAATTTAGTTGTTACGAGTCGGAGCTTCTGCCACAAGGCAGGGCTGGTTTGAAAAGGAAAGAGAAATGAAAAAGAATTATATCCGTATGTGGGACTACCGGATACGAAATACTTTGGGAAACATTCATGTTGTGGATTTTAAGACATCTCACGTAAGGACGTTCTTTTCCACATTGTCAGATGAAGGACTGGCACACAGTACGATCAAAGGTCTTTATGGCTTATTGAATCCCAGTTTTGAACTGGCAGTAGAAGATGGGATTATCCGTAAGAATCCGGTAACTGGAACACTAGGAGATTATGGGGCTCCGGCAAAGGAGAAAGAAGCACTGACACTGGAACAGCAGGAAAAACTTCTGAAGTTTGTGGAACAGAGTAATGTGTATAAGCCTCATCTTCCAATGATGCAGGTTATGCTTGGGGCTTGCCTGAGAGTGAGTGAGACCATCGGCTTAACCTGATCAGATGTGGATATGAAGAATCTGGAGATCCATGTAGGTGGACAGCTTGTGTATTATGAAGGTGATGAAGGATATTGTTTCCATGATTCAGAAACTAAAACGGATGCAGGAATCAGAGACATTCCTATGACACAGATGGTATATGCTGCGTTCCGTAAACAGAGAGAGCTGAACCTGATGCCTCCTAGTTCATCGCATACCTTTCGTCATACGGGATGTACCAGACTGGGTGAGAACAATGTCAATCCCAAAGTTATGCAGTATGTGATGGGGTGCTGGATGTCCGGTGGAGATCCGTTTAGCACCGACCGTAGCGGAGCGAAGAACATTCAGATGCACAGATCACAATGAATGTCTACAATCATATTGCAGAGAAGTCTCATGTGGAGAACGAGATGTCTAAAATGAACCTGCCAGAAACCGTACCTGCTGTGGTATAAAACAGAAGCCGTTGTCGTAAAATGTGGTAAGAAAATCAGACGAATATATTTTTCCAAAGATTTGTCGTAAAAATGTGGTCAAATCAAGAAAATCGAGTGCGAAAGAGAATGTTACGCCATGCACAGCTCGGGAAAGAATTCCCTCGCTGTAGGGCTGTCGCCCTATACATTTCCATGAAAAAAGGGGGTGTAAAAAAACTTCCCTAATAGAAAAATCGCCCAGACCGTGAAGTCTGAGCGATTTTTTGGTATAATGAATTATGCTACTAAATCAAAATACCAATGATAATTATACAGATCGTCAGCTGAAATTACCATTAGAAATCGAAAAATTAATTGATATTTCTGATCCGGTATACACTTTTTGTGAGGTTATGGATCACATCGACCTATCAAGATATTTTGTAGAGAAAGGCTACAAAACAGGTCGCCCAAGATGTGATGAACAAAAACTGCTTAAAGTGATACTGTTTGCTTTTATGGAAAAAGGTATTTGTTCGTTGCGTGAAATCGAAAAACTATGACGCAATGACATTCGTTACATGTATCTTCTCGACGAAATGAAAGCACCTACTTTTGCCACTTTCGGAAATCTTATCCGAAATGAACTGACTGATTCCATAGAACAGATATTCATGGACATAAATGCTTACATTTTTTCAAAAGATCATGTGGATTTGCAGTATACATATATTGATGGTACAAAAATAGAAGCAAATGCCAATCGTTATACATGGGTATGGAAAAAGTCTTGTATTAAAAATCGTCAGAAAATTTTTGATAAGATATCTCTCCTGATTGATGCCATGAATCAGGAAGTACTTGGATATCTGGGACTAAAGCTTGAAAAGCGTGAAGAGTATGCGATTAATTACATTTCTGAATTGTTGGAGATGTATAAGAGAGGAACCGGACTTGATGAAAATTTGTTCGTTTCCGGATGCGGACACAGAAAAAGCATTCAGCAAAAACAATACCAGGAACTGCAAGGCTATCTAAAACGTTTAAAAACCTATGCGCGTCATATAGAAATCTGCGGAGATGAAAGGAACAGCTATTCAAAAACTGATCAGGATGCGACTTTTATGCGACTGAAACGTGATTACATGGGAAATGACCAACTGCTCCCAGCGTATAACCTGCAGACAGCCATCTGCGATGAGTACATCGCCGTAATCGATGTAAAACCTTATGCATCGGACATGGAATGTTTTGTGCCTTTGGTGGAAAAATTCAATCGTTCATATGGTCATTATCCGAAATATCCGGTTGCCGATGCAGGATACGGTTCTTACAATAATTATCTTTACTGTGAAGAACACGGCATGGAAAAATATATGAAATTTACCATGTATAAAAAAGAAACGACGGACAAAAAATATCGTGAAAATCCATATCGTGCTGTAAATTTTACAAAAGATGCAGATGGGAATCTCATATGTCCAAACGGACAGAAATTTCTCTTCAAGAGAACACAGCCTGTGAAATATAATAAATATGGAAGAACGGAAGAACTGTACGAATGCGAATCCTGTGAAGGGTGTCCTCATAAGCAGGAATGCTGCCCGAGGGCACATAAAAATCGGACCATCCGAATGAACCAGGAGTTAACCGCTATCCATCAGGAAGTTCTGAACAATCTTACGTCCATACATGGAGCTCTTTTAAGAATGAATCGAAGCATTCAATCCGAGGGTACTTTTGGTGTGTTAAAGTGGGATAAATCGTATAAAAGATTATTTCGGAGAGGCGAGAAAAATGTAATTCTCGAACTTACACTGATTTCATGCGGATTCAATCTTTATAAATATCACAACAAAAAGCAGCGGCAAATGAAGGTTGCTTAAAATTTAAGCGTGATTGGCTGAGGCTTATTAAGTATACCATTTTTTCTACGAAAAGGTGCATGTATGAGCAGAAATGGGAAGATTCATACAAAGAAACGCCAGTTCCGGCAAATGCCGGTTCTGGCGTTTCTTAATCAGAGGCTTTTTTTACAGCCCCTTTTCACGTAAATGTGCATGGCTCGTAACGTTCACACAATCTTCACAAATAATTAGCACCCACCTCTTGATAATGGAAGTTGATTTTTGTCCTGTCTTGTGTATCCCGGAAGTGCCTGTTTTACAGGCTTTCCGGGGCATCAGTCATTTTGTCTGGTATTGTAAAGCAGTGTCAGATTTGTCGTAAATGTCGTAAATTTGTGGTCAAAAAATGATGAGAAATGGAGAGTGCTAATAAAATGAAATTAACGTATACGAATGTAAATGGATATCTAATCCCGAATCTCACCTATAAATCCGGTGAGCAGATGGAGCAACTTGGCAAGTATGGTTTTCTTCGCAGAGATTATCTGAAGAACCATCGAAATTAAACTTATCAGGTGATGCTTCTGCAGGACACCATTGGAGAGCATCTTCTGGAAGTAGATAAGGCAGCCAGAGAACGGGAAGAGGTAATTCTGAAACAGTTGGAAGAAAAAGAACCACTGCCGGATAAAGAAGCAGATCAAATGGCATGGGTAAGAGCTGCTAATCAGCACAGAGCAATTGCGAAAGAGATTATTCTCAGGAAATTAATTTATGTTTAAATGAAGGTGATGAGGTCGTGGATTGCGACCTCATTATTATATGTGAACATGAAATAGCAGTAGGCAGAATGAAAGAGTTGGGGTAAAATAAGAACATAGATTTTGGAGATTTAAAGAAATCGTTTTGAGGTATCAATCTGGAACTTCAAAATGGAAAAGTTGCGACAGTGTCGCAACAATTATCGAAAAGGAGGTTGCTTTGATGGAAAAAAAACATTCTGAAAAAGAAAAAACAAGTTTGGATTCACCGAGTCCAAAATTAAATAAAAGTATGATTGCTTACCATGAAACAGGAGATTTATTTGCTGATACATGTGAAATCGTGGAGAGTGCACAAAGTATTGCGTATGCGGCTGTCGATACAATTCTGGTTCAAAGGAACTGGTTGTTGGGAAAACGAATTGCTATAGAGTGTCTGAATGAAAATGGAAAAGCGGACTATGGCAAAAAAACTATGAAAAAGCTATCATCAGAATTAAAAGAAAAATATGGCAAAGGCTTTGACTTTAGTAGTCTTTATAAATATGTGAAATTTCATCAGGAATTTCCTCAAATTTTGGACTCACTGCGTCCAAAGTCTGGGCGTCCCTTGTCATGGACGCATTATAGAATTTTGCTTCAGGAAACATCACCAGAGGCACGAGCATGGTATGCAAAAGAGGCACAGGAGCAAGCATGGTCAGTTCGGACTTTGCAACGGAATATTTCTTCACAGTATTATTACCGCATGCTCATGTCTCAAAATACAAAACCTGTAGAAAAAGAAATGAAAGAACTAACAGCTACTTATCAGGCTGATAAGCTGGAATTTATCAAAAATCCAGTAATAGCAGAATTTCTTGGACTATCTTCTAATACAGACTTTACAGAAAGTGAATTGGAGCAGAGAATTATCACGCATATTCAAAAATTTCTCATGGAGTTGGGGAAAGGATATGCATTTGTAGCGAGACAACAGCATATTCGAACTGAAAAAGAAGATTATTACATTGATCTTGTTTTTTACAATTACATTTTGAAGTGTTTTGTATTGATTGATTTAAAAACGTCGAAAATCACACATCAGGATGTGGGACAGATGGATATGTATATTCGTATGTATGATGAAATGAAGCGAAATGAAGGGGATAATCCAACATTAGGCATTATTTTATGTTCTGATACAGACGAAGATATTGCAAAATATTCTATATTGCATGGGCACGAACAATTATTTGCATCTAAATATAAAACTTGCCTTCCATCAGAAGAACAGCTTCGAGAAGAGATTGAAATTCAGAAGAGATTTTATTATCTACAGAAAGAAGAAGACTATAAATGAGCAAATTTGAAAAATTGCACAAAACTACACTGCGAATTTCATAAATGAATCAAAATCATTACTTTC
>NZ_CALPDG010000053.1 GCF_943193195.1 Mediterraneibacter agrestimuris
AGCTAAAACAGTAGTGGAGCCAGCCCCCTCCTATTTTCATTATAGGCTGTGATAACCCTTCATGATTCGTTGAAAATAGAATATGACCATATCAGAAAAGCAAAATGAATGGAGGTCAATATGAAGAAAGGAAAAAGCAGAAACAAGCGAAAGAAAACAAGAAGCAGGCTCCTATGGATTGCGATTGCTGTTATAGGAATAGCTGCGGTAATTTCTGCAGTATGCGTGGCAGGAATGTTGGCAACAAAGGAAAATGCCTGGTGGACACCGGAAGAACTTCTGGTGGAGTACATGGATCATATTCCAAAACAGGAGTATGAAGAAATGTATGCGGTGCTACATATTGAGGCATCGGGAAATGTCAGTCAGGAGGATTTTGTAACTCGAAATTCAGCTATTTATGAAGGTATAGAAGTCCAGAATATGGCTGTCCAGATTATTGCATATGATGAGGAGCAAATGGCGGTAACCTACCAGACTTCTTTTGATACAGTTGCAGGAACTATCAGCTATGAGAATGAAGCACTCTTCCTAAAGGGCGAAGATGGATATAAGTTGGTTTGGGATGATTCCATGATTTTTCCGAATCTGACTTCTACAGATAAAGTAAGAGTTTCCACTACACAGGCAGAAAGAGGAGAAATTCTGGATAGGAACGGATGTGTCCTTGCAGGAAAAGGTATAGCTTCTTCGGTTGGAATCGTTCCGGGCAAGTTGGAAAACAGAGAGGAAGCAATCGCACAGATTGCGGAACTGTTGGAAACAACTCCGGAAGCGATAGAAAAGAATCTGTCGGCACAGTGGGTAAAGGATGATTCCTTTGTACCGATAAAAACCATTCCGAGGGTTGAAGAAATCAAGTTGATGAAGATTGAACCGGACGAAGAGGTGCTGAAAGAAAAGGAAAGACATGAAAAGTTGCTGGAAATTCCCGGAGTGATGATATCTGATGTTGAAGTACGTGAATACCCATTAGGGGAAACCGCTGCACATTTGGTCGGGTATATGGCTTGTATCTATTCTGCTTTCTGTAATGAGGGAAATGTCATAAAGCCGTATTTGGTATATCAGAAAGATGCAGTAGCTGAGTATTGGATTCCAGGAGCCTTTTCTAATGAGACAGCAAGTCGTGTATTGGAAGGAACAAAAAAGGTTGTGAATGATTCTAATGGAACTGGATATGCAGCCCATCGGGATGACATTCTTTTAGCAGGAAAAACAGGTACGGCAGAAATCAAGGCATCGAAGGATGATACTTCGGGTACGGAATTAGGATGGTTTGCAATTTTTACAGCAGAAGATACGGTAGAACGTCCTATATTGATTATCAGCATGGTAGAAGATGTGAAAGGAAGAGGAGGAAGCGGATATGTTGTTAAGAAAGACAACCTGGTTCTGGAAGAGTGGTTTGGCAGCAATTAGCTTTGTATTAATACTTAGTATTTCGGGGTGCAGTGATGCACCCCCGGAAGAAAATACAGTTTCGGAAACGGTAATAGATGTTCAGGCTATTCAGGAAGAATCGGAGGAGGATGCAGATGAAATTATAAGCGTCTGCATTGATCTTTATGAGAAAGCAGAAGAAGAAAATAAATTAGCGGATTTGGAAACAATCCGTAGTATTGTAAATCGTCTCGGAGAAAATGGTTATTCGGCAGTTGACAGTAAAAACCAGATTGATATGACTGAACCGGAGCAGGTGGTTGAATTCTGCGAAATGGTAGATGGGAAGGAAGAGGCAGAAATATCTATTATTGAGATCAGTTATTTGTCGGGTTTTGTAAAATATGATTTGCAGACAAAAGATGGAAATGTAGATGTGGTCAGAAGCTATTACAAGTATGAAAACGGAAATATGAAAAGAGAGGTAACAGGAAACTATCAAGCGGAGTATTGGAATTATACAGAAGAAGGTTATCTGATGTTTTCTGGTGTTTGGTTTTCAGAAGAATTATATGTTCTTACATTGAGTGGGGCAGAGGAACATACCGCATTACGAGTACTGCCATTGGATGAAACATATAGGGAGTTGAGTTGGAAATATCTCCGACCAATCGGCTTTGAACAAAATAATATGTTCATTGTAGATTGGAGCGAGGAAGATTTTGGAGATTTGAATTTCTATGATATGTATGACATTCTCTATCCAAAAGTGAATGGTCAATATGTTCCCTATGTTGCTGATGACAACTTGTCAGTCAGTGCAGTTTATCAGATTCCAAAAGAGGAATTCGAAAGCGTTATTATGAAATATTTCAATATTGATAGTGAAACGTTGCGATCAAAAACCGTCTATTGTTTGGAGGACTCAACTTATGAATATAAGCCGAGAGGATTCGAAGAAGTAGAATACCCGGTATATCCATATTCAGAGGTAGTCGGTTTCACAGAAAACAGCGATGGGACAATTACGCTTACAGCTAATGTAGTATTCCCTTATGCAGGTGATTCCAAGGTATATGCTCATGAGGTTGTAGTCCGCCCGTTAGAGGACGGAGGGGTACAATATGTATCTAACCGCATTATACCATCTGAAGACAATTACAGAGAAACTTGGCATACACCACGGTTGACGTTGGAGGAATGGGACGAATTGTACGGAGGCGAATAATGGAAGATTTAAAATGGCTGCTTAGAAGATGTGGGCTTCCGATTTTGGTGATAGCGGGAGTGTTCTGTTGGGGAAAAATGCACGCAGAAAAGCAAAAGGTGGCAGAAGAAGTATGGGAGCCGCCTGTAGAAATCGAAAATAGCGAAGCAGAAACAGAAGAAGTCGAGGATGTGGAAACCTCTATAGATTCAGCATATTGGTTCATTCCGCAAGCCAGTGATAATCTCCTTTCAGAAGAGGAGAAGGAGCAGCTGCAGAGTACGGTTTTGTCAGCAGCAGAATCGGTCAGAGAGATCTATAAGGATATTGTAATTGCAGATGCACCAAGCTACTCTTCCGGTATTAATGAATTTACCAACGAGCAGAGGAAAGCCGTGGTGGAACAATTAGGCAGAAGCGGTTTGGTAAGTGTTGAAGAAGACTCTGCTATGCAGAATCATGAAGCAATTGAAGTGTTTTACGCAGATTACTTGAATGGACAGGACTCGATGGTTACGGTATTTGAAGTGCATAGAGATGGACTGATTGGAGCAGTTACCTATATTTATCGGAATGGGCGGCTACAGACCTATTATATAGGAGTTCGGTGGAAGGAAGGCGGTATGCCGGAGATACAGGGAACTTCAGTAAGTAATGTGGCTGAAATTAAACTTACGGAAAAAGGGTATTTTATCTACGCATATGAATATGTGATTGCACATGCACGTTTGAGACCGTATTGGAGAATAGAACCGCTTCCGGAAGACTGCCGGGAACTGACAGAGAAATACATATCAGGACTAAGCTATGTGAATTACAATGTGCTTGTCACGAACTGGGACAGCAGTAACGTAGAAGATATTCTGATGCCTTGTATGTATGAAGACATCTATCGAATTTATACGGGAGAAAATCTGAAAACGGAAGGTTGGAAAATTCCGGCGGAGGAATACGAAAAGATAATGACCACTTATTTTCCGGTATCTGTAGAACAGTTGAGAGAGCATTGCGAGTATGACGAGAGCAGCAACAGCTATGAATATGAGATGATTTATGCCAGCCCATACCCACCTTTTGGAGAAGTAGTTGACTATACAAAAAATGCGGATGGAACAATTACACTTATCGTGGATGGGGGTTGGCCGGATTATAATTCTGATCTCGCTTTTCGGAATACGGTTGTGATCCAGCCATTTGAAGATGGAACATTCCGGTATCTTTCTAACTCTATAGATGAAATAGAATTGGAACTGCCGCCAATAGCAAGAACGAAAGGATGATTTTATGGTATTAAAGAAAAAGAGCATTCTACTAATTATGGTATTTTTAATTGGGTGCGCTCTGTGTGCCTGTGGAAAAGAAGATAGCATTGTGGGTGAATCTCTTGTGGAAGATACGAAAGAAGTATCTTCCACAGAGGAAACAAAAAGTGCCGAAGAAGAGACTGCAGAACAGTGGGAAAAGGGCTATGGACTTCCGGTGGATGAACAGGAAGAAAAGGAAGCTGAGAATAATTGCAGAGCGATGATGGAACGTATTTATGAGATTTACAAAGAGGTAGATAAAGGAACTGCATCCAATGTTGTTTTAACTGATGAGACCATTCTTGAACTGCAGAAAAAGTTAATGGAAACGGGATATCCGGTTGTCACATTGGTAACCTATTCAAATATGGGAAATTATGAAAGTGTGGATTCTTTTCTTGAGGATTGCGCATCTGGGAAAAGAGGTTCTGTAGTAATTTACGAGATACATGATGATGGTGGCATAGGTAGAATAAAATTTTTTTATGATGGTACAGACATGTATGTTGTAAGTGCAGGAAGTGTATGGAATGAGAATGGCAAGTCGAGAATGTCTTATATATCTCACACCAGAATCAAAGAGTGGGAATATACAGAGAAAGGCTGGTTCTGCTATGAGTTGTGTGTACCAGAGCCACCGGAAGTAACAGAAATTGTGGATGGAAGCTGTTTGATCAGAGTAAAGCCAATGACAGAAGAACAGCGTGAAATGTCAGAAAGATGCGTGAGAGGTCTTGGTTATCAGGGCAATAACATTTTATGTTCGAATTGGGACGCAGACCATATGGAAGAATTAGACTTTAATGGGATGTATGAATATCTGTATGCAATGAAATATGGAGATAAGTTCAATTCAGAGGATTATCCAGATGGAATTCCAAAGGAAGAATTTGAAAGTCTGATTATGGAGTATCTTCCGATAACAGCAGAGCAGATACGGGAGTACTCAGTATTTGATGAGGAAAACCAAACCTATCTTTGGGAGAGACTTGGGTGTTTCAATTATGCTCCTACCTTCTTTGGAACTTCTCTGCCGGAGGTTGTCAATATTAAAGAAAATGACGATGGAACTGTGACATTGACGGTAGAGGCGGTATGCGATATGGTTGTTTGTGATGATGCAGTCATAACCCATGAGCTTACAATGCGATTTGCAAAAGATGGCAACTTTCAGTATTTGGGGAATGAAATCCTTAATGACGGAATACAAGATGTACCAAATTATCAATATCGTATTCGTAAAGAGTAGTTACGGGTGAAAAAATGATTTGATAATATTCGGATTCTATGGTAATCTTACAAACGTAAGAAAAAGAAAGGAGAAGTCAATGAAAAGAAAAAGCATAATTATTGGAGTTGTTGCAATTGCATTATTGTGCTGTGCGGTGTTTTTATTTAGAAATAATACAGGAGATTCTGAGGGAATAGTTCAAGTTCCAGTAAATAATGGAGAATTGCTTACCAGTTCAAAGAAGGGATATAATTCTGTTGAGATATATCAACAGTAAAATCAACTGGTCGTAAATGCAGAATCGGAAGCGGCGTTTTTCGATGGAGTGCAATTTATAGTAGAGACTGAGGGAGAAATAACATCAGAAAATGTCGAGATCATTTGGATGACCATAGGCGGAAATACGGAACAGACAGCAGATAATGACCGTATTATTGCAGAGATAAAAATATGCGACAACGATGAATTAATTTGTGATATAAAGATAAATTTTGCGAAAAAAGCATTTGATGCAATAGAAGATGTGTTAGAAAGTAACGGGATGTAGGAGCGGAAACTCCATAATGGAAGAACTGGATATTTGTTGACATTAAAAAGTGTTATAACAATGAAGAAATTTTTGAAAATTATACTAGGTATTATGGGTTCGCTTCTTGCAGTGATTGCAGTATTTGGGGGTTGCATTTCGTATACGGTAAATTATAAGAAGAAAATTTGTGATACATCTGTTTCGCCGGATAGAAAATATGAATTGACACTTCAGGCAGTCGGAGAACCAGACTGGCCTTTTGGTTCAGCAAATGGACGATTAATCCTTATGGAAGGCAAAGATAAGATATCTCAAACAGACTTTGAATTGCATAATGACGGTGGAAGCATCACAAGTAATTGTTGGAAAGTTACATGGTATGAAGACTATGTAGAAGTGATCCTATCAGGCGAAGAACAATTTGATGAGCAAGTCCTTTTATATTTTGACGGTATGAAAGAAATACAGCAATTGACAGATATTGCAGTGGACTATCCATCAGGAGAGGAATTAGATGAAAGCCGGGTTATAACCGAACAATCCTTTGATGTAGATTTGAATGGTTGGGGCGAGGTACGATTTGTATCTTATCTGCCGACTTATGATACGCTTTGGGAAGATGTCTCATTTGCGCTGGCAAAGGACAATCAAATCGTGTACCATTTCCCAGCTTATTTTGAAAACAATAGTACTGAAAATGATAGCGTAGGTATGTTTGACAGCGTAGAGGCAGTTGGATTTCACGATATAGATGGCGATGGTGCAAAGGATGTGATTGTCATTGTAAATTACGTTACAGGAGCAGGACTACAGGGAATGATACCACGGAAGACCATTAGAATATTTAGTTCACAGAATGATGGTTTTGTCATTCAGCACGATTTAATAGATGAATTAATGAAAAATATGAAAGAGGATGATATTTCTATTTCTGCGATATGTGATTATGTGACATTAATTGAAACAGATGAAATATATGATGGATACCGTACTATATACCAACAATACTTCGCAGACGAAGAATGTGATTTTATGATATCATATAGTGCGAGTGGAAATTCCAGAGTTATCTTAAATGAGAATGAGGAAATAATAGAAATTCTTGTATATGACAGACTTTCGGAAAATGAAAAATGTGAATTATATGTTTGGTACAGAAGTAAAAAAAACGTAGATGGTTCATGGCATATCTCAGAGGCAGAGATTCTTGATATATTTGCTTATAATGTATCTACAAAAGATGTGGTTAGTAGCGGTAAAACATCATGGTCAGCAACCGGAAATGAAAAGTATTATGAAGTAACAGGCGAAAAATAAATGAAATCGGGTAAGAGTCAGTTTGTGTAGTTGACTGTTACCCGATTTCTTTATTTCCAGATATTCATGTCTGACAAGATAGACATGGTTATTTCAGCTGCGTTGCCTCCAGTGGCATCGCTCTCTGCACCAATGTTGGTAGCAAAGAAGTATGTATTATCAGCAGTTTCTATAAAGCCAATAAACCACCCGTTCACATCCTGTCCATCCACTCGTCCGGTTCCGGTCTTTCCGTAAAATGTTCCGGCATCGGAAGAGGAAAGGCAGATGGCATCTTTTACTGCATTGATGTTTTCAGAGTCGAAGTCGAAGCTGTTATTTTGTAACTTGGTTAAAAGTTCGATCTGTTCTATCGGAGAAATCTCTAAGGATGATTCCATCCAATAAGTGGAGAAATCACCACACATGTTTTCGTTACCATATCCGATTTCTTGAATATAGCTGTAAACGTCAGAGGCTCCAAGCTGTTTATCCACTGTCTGGAAATACCAGTTCACGGAGGAGTTCATTGCAGACTGTAAGGTCTGATCCGCATTCCATGCTTCAAATGGATAGCTTTCTCCATTCCATGCAATAAAGGAGTTTTCTGGTGTAATGACACCTTCTTCTAATCCGAATAAGGCATCATATATTTTGTAGGTGGAGTTTGGTGCAACTCGCAGGGTAGCACGCTCCTTGTCATGTATGTTCCATGCATCATTTTCCAAATCGTATAAAACAAAGCTGCCTTCGTATTCTCCGAAGTATGTGGAGAGGTCTACATAGGAGACATTCTCAGAAGAGGAGTCCCATTGGTAGTAGATTTCGTTCGCTGCGTATGTAGAAATAAAGGGAGCAAAACCTAACATGAAAACAGCAGTCAGTACAAATGCCGTCATACCTTTTAGCCTTTTTATAAATGTTGGCTTCTCGTAAGATGCAATATTGATGATTCTCCGCTTCATCTGCTTCATGTTTCCACCAAGGCCGGCAGCAAATGGAAAAGGAGTTAGAGAAATCTTTTCTGCAAAGTTGATCAGTGTATTGCCATAATCCTCGTAATCATTCTCTTCCAGCATCATTAAAACAGAGGTGTCACAGGCAACCTCTCTGTCATTACGCATTTCTTTCAGAGCGTACCAGACAAGAGGATTGAACCAATATACCATTCCGGAGAGGTTCATCAGATAACTGGCGAAAGCATCGTGGTGCTTGTAATGCTGCAGTTCGTGCAATAGCATATACCGCATATCGGATTCGTTATAATCAGAGATCAGATGAATCGGTAAATAAATACATGGTTTCAAAAGTCCCACAAAAATCGGGGATTTCAAAAATGCGGTACTGTAGACAGGGAGCTTGCTGTGAATTCCCATCTCTTCTAAGCAGTGATGGTACAGTCTGCGGACTTCCTTGTTCTGAAGGGGAAGTGCAGATTTCTCCAAACTACGCAGACGGAAAGAGGATTTGATTACCAATATAATCATTGCAAAAATACCTACAATCCATATCCCCAATAATAAGTATCCGGCAATGGAGGGAGTCTCACTATTTACCGAAAAGGTAAAGTCATTCATCCAGTCTGTATTTCCGGTTAGATTGGTCTCTGCGGCTTCTTCCATAGCGGTTAAAGTACCGGAGGGAGGAGAATTTCTTAAGTATCCGAGCCACGAGAAGATTTGCGGAAACCCGATTAATCGGAATGGTATAAAGGGAACTACCAACAACCCAAGTAGCAGAAACCACAGATTATACTGCATCCGGCTGGAAAGGTTGTTTTTGAATATCCGTTTGGATATCAAAAGAATTCCGATGATACCGCTGATGAATATATTGCATATTAAAAAGCGTATCATAAAATCAGCCACATTAATTGCCTCCTTTTTGGTGCCTCTGTGAAAGAAGGGAGCGTAAGTGTTCTATTTCTGCTTCGGATAGTCTGTCATTTTCTATATATGCAGACAGCATGGCAGTGATATCCCCATCATAGTATCGTTTCAGAAAAGAATTGCTTTCCTGGCCGATATATTCGCTTTCTTTCACGACTGGGGTGTAAACAAACACTCGGCTCTGCTTTTCATAAGTCAGAGCGCCTTTGGTCACAAGGCGTTTAATTAAAGTCTGTATCGTTTTCGGACTCCAGCTTGTAGTCTGTAATAATTTATCAGTTATTTCATTGGTACTGATTGGTGCATGTTTCCATACGATTTTCATAACTTCAAATTCAGCTTCAGAAATCTGTGGTAAATCGCTCATTTCAAATCCTTCCTTTAAATCTTACGCTTGTAATAAATATATTATAGACGTTATTTATGTGGTTGTCAATTTCAGAAAAAAGATTTTGAAAAGGCTACAAAAATAAAAGAACCAGAATCACAACGGATTAGCTGGTTCCTTTATTTGTTTGAATTACCTCTCTTATGTATGAGTGCTAAGAGGTATTCAATTGTGGAAGAATCTCGGCTATCTCTTGCTCATTACATTCCTGTAACATCAATAATAGTAAGTGACGGTTTCACTGTATGTGTTTAATGGAAAAACACGAACAGTATATGTTGGCAGCATAAAACTGCCACCAGTTTTCAGAGTCTGGTGGCAGAAATATTTTTTGTTTTTTGATTGTCTACTTGACGGGGAACAGTTCATTAAATATGTATTCTTTGCTTTTATTTATTATCCAGAATATTTTGAAGAGTGGAAAATAACTTGTTCACATCAATAGGCTTGCCTAAATGGGCGTTCATGCCGGCTGCAAGAGTACGCTGGCGGTCTTCTTCAAGAGCGTTGGCTGTCATGGCTACAATGGGCAACCGGGACAGAACCGGATCGTCCAGGGTACGGATGATACGAGTAGCTTCTATGCCATCCATCACAGGCATCTGAATATCCATGAGAACCAGATCATAAGGGTTATCCGCAGAATTGGAGATCTTTTCCACTGCTTCAGCTCCATTTGAAGCTACATCTACAATGCAGCCTTCATCTTCCAGGATAGACAGGGCAATTTCCTGATTTAACTCGTTATCTTCTACCAGCAAGAGATGGCGGTCTTGCAAATCCCATGCAGTAGAAATCTCAGGCACGTCTAGATGTTCGGCAGCCTGGGTGAAATAGAAAGGAAAAGTAAAGGTAAAGGTGCTGCCATAGTCCTTTTCACTCTCTACGGTAATCCGTCCATTCATCAGTTCTGTCAGATCTTTGGTAATAGACATGCCCAAACCTACTCCGTCAATTCCGCTGATCGTAGAAGTCCGCTCTCTTTCAAATGGTTCAAAAATATGTTCAAGAAATTCTGGGGACATGCCGATGCCGGTATCCTTGATACAGAATTTGTATATGGCGGTGTTTACTGCGTCTCCGGGCTGTTCGGTGACAGTGAGTGAGATGGAGCCGCCATCGAGAGTAAATTTCAGAGCATTGCCCAACACGTTCAGTAATACTTGGTTTAGCCGTAACTGGTCACAGACGATATAAGGATGAATGAGAGCACTGTCATCAAGACAAAAGTGTAAATTTTTAAACTCGAGGTCTGTCTGGATCATGTTCTGAAGGTTTAGCAGAATCTGAGGCAGGCTGCACGGCGCCTCTTCGATGACCACTTTGCCGCTTTCGATGTGCCCTACATTCAGCACATCATTGACGAGACTAAGAAGGTGGTTGGAAGATGTGGCGATTTTGCTCAGATAGTCCTGTAATAGTTCCCGGTTATCCAGATGGGTGAGCGCCAGATTGGTAAAACCGATAATGGCATTCATAGGGGTGCGGATGTCATGAGACATGTTGTTGAGAAAATCAGTCTTAGCTTGAGAGGCCTCTTGAGCCTCAATCAAGGCATCTTCCAGAAATTTGTGTTGTGTCATGATCATCTCATCGGTGTCTTTGTACAGTGTAACGTCAATAAACATACCTACGTAAGTAATTGGTGTACCGTCTTCGCGCCGGAAGAACTTCCCAGTGGTGCGAAACCAACGATACCCCTGGTTTTTTGTTAAAAGACGGTATTCAACATCGCAGGAACTTTGATCGGTGTAGTCTTTAACAACGTTATAATATTGTTTCAGCACCAGATCACGATCCTCAGGGTGAATCAAATCAGACCAGGATGAAAGGACATTGGGGAAATCCTGCTCATTCTGATAGCCGATCATAGCACGGAATTCCTGACTCCAATAGACGCTTTCCATGTTTCCATGGCTGTCAAATTCCATCGTCCATATACCTGCCTGTAGAATCTCATACATCAATCTGAGCACGGTGGTTTCATGCTTCGATGACTCTAAGGATTTCAAATGCTTCTGAGCCAGATGTGCCGTGTGGGTATCATCAATAACTTTGCATTTCTTTTCTGTGGCATCTTTCACAAAGACATAAAAGACATCCCCATAGGAATCCGTGTGGATAAAATGCCCATAGTCCTCTAGCCAACGAATGGAACCGTCTTTTCTGATAATACGATATTCTATATAGTCCAAATCGCTGCTGCCTGTAAAAATCCGTTGCTTAATGCCCTTTTCGACCATTTCCAAGTCCTCTGGATGGACCAGACCAGAGAAGACATAGCCGGTAAGTTCCTTAAATTCCTCCAAATTCTCGCAGCCGAATATTTGAATCAATGTCTGATTAACGTAAATCAGTTCCTCATCCCCATCAGCATGATAAATGAAAAAACCATCAGGCATTCCTGCGGTAATCTGTTCAATGATTGGGAAAGTTTGTTCATTGAGAATTAGAGAACACGATCTGTACTGCTCGGGGTTCTGCATAAAACCATTCCTTCCAAATGTTAAGTGTTATAATAAAATTGTACCACGTTCCAGTGAGGTGTCAAGTTTGGAGTAAAAAAGAAGAAGAAAAATGTAACAGTTCAGCCATAACAGCTCGAATTGGCTGCCAAGCATGCGACAAAAACGTCCAGTGGACGTTTTTTAGCGGTTTCACCGCCTATACGTTGCTATGCAGCGCAAATTCTCGCTTATGGCTGAACTGTTACGAAAAATATCAAGCAATTTATAACGAAATAGGGTATAATTAGTAACAGTTCAGTATAGGAGTTTGCACTTGCTGCAAACTCCGTAAAAATGCGTGATGGAAAAATAGAATCCGCCCTTTTACCGCAGGTGAACTTAAAATAGGGCGGATTCAGTAACAGTGCAGCCGAAAGGCTGAACTGTTACTATAATTAATGACAGAAACGCATGGCAAATAGATGTGAAAATCAATGGTTC
This sequence comes from Mediterraneibacter agrestimuris, assembly GCF_943193195.1. Classification (GTDB taxonomy): domain Bacteria; phylum Bacillota; class Clostridia; order Lachnospirales; family Lachnospiraceae; genus Schaedlerella; species Schaedlerella agrestimuris. The sequence continues at coordinate 12,176 of NZ_CALPDG010000053.1, forward strand.
GATATGTTGCGAAAGAAGAGATTAACAAGATATTTTCCATGCCGGAATTTCAAAAACAGGGTTGGGTGGAGAGATATTTTGAAAGATTTTACAAGATCAGATTTATTGTTTTCTTTGTGTGGATTAAATTGTGGGCTATGTCCTATGCGCCTGGATGGACATTGCCCCGGATGCGGAGGCGGTGAAGGAAACCAGTCCTGCAAGATAGCCAGATGCAGCCAGCAGCATTGGAAGCCGGAATATTGCAGTCAGTGTCAGGAATTTCCCTGTGAAAAATATGAGTATATTGATGCGTTCGATTCGTTTGTCACACATCAGAATCAGAAAAAAGATTTGGAGAAGCAGCAGAAAATGGGTGTAGGGGAATATCGAGCGGAACAAGAAGAAAAAATTCGTATTTTAGAATGGCTGCTGCAAACTTGCAATGATGGACGGAAAAAGACTTTTTTCTGCGTGGCTGTGAATCTTCTGGAATTGGAAGATGTAAGAAATGTGATGGGACAGATAAAGTCAGACGGGAAATTTGGGGAGTTGCCATTAAAAGAAAAGGCTGCTTATGTGACCAGGCAATTTCAGAAGGCGGCAGATAAGCAGGGTATTGTGTTAAAATTGAGAAAGAAAAAGTAATTTCATCTTTGCTATCGACCCCAGAAGGGAGAGGTATATTTTTTGAACAGCTGACAGAGCAGGGGATTACGGTTGTGATGTCTACTCATGATGTGGATTATGCATGTGTGAATAGTTACAATGTCAGAGGAGAAGAGTATGAGGAAAAAAGCAATTTTAGTTGTTAGTTTTGGAACCAGTCATCTGGATACCATGGAGAAGACCATTCAGGTTATGGAAATGGAAATAGGACAGCGTTATCCAGAATATCAGGTGTATCGTGCATTTACCAGCCAGATGATCATTAATAAGTTGAAAAAGACAGAAATGCTTTTTGTCTGGAACGTAAAAGAGGCGCTGGAAAAGATGTTGGCGGACGGCATCAAGACGGTGATCGTCCAGCCGACACACATTATTAATGGATATGAGAATGATAAAATGCTGGAGAATATCCGGGAATTTTCTGGAAAATTTGAAGCGGTCCGTGTGGGTGCGCCAATGCTTACCGGAACAGACGACTATAAAAAAGCGATCCATGCGTTGATCGAGGATGTGAAACTGGAAGAAAATGAGACTCTTATTTTGATGGGGAATGGAACAGAACACCATGCCAATGCTGCATACCCGGCTTTGGAATACATTTTGCAGACACTGGGATATGTGCACATTCATGTGGCGACGGTAGAAGGGTATCCGGAATTGAAAGACGTAATGAAAAAAATAGAAGAGAAGAGAATTAAAAAAGTTGCATTGCTGCCGTTTATGTTTGTTGCCGGAAATCATGCAAAAAATGATATGGCAGGGGAAGAAGATTCCTGGAAACAAGAACTGGAGGCTGCCGGATATCAGGTCAGACCGATTTTGAAAGGACTTGGGGAACTTCCAAGCATCCGTAATATTTTTCTGGAGCATTTGGAAGAGGTTTTATAGAGGTGAGAGCATGTCAGAGCTTGCGGAAATATGGTGCAGGTTTCGATTGCAAAAGCAAAACGGATCGAACCGCATGTTTGCAGAGCGTTTTGTAACACAGGCAAGACGATACGGAAAAAGGAAAATGTATGATCAACTGGTGGATATTATACGGACTCATTTGGACATGGACATGATTTATGAAATGATAGGAAGGGATGTAAGATGATTCAGAAAATCCGAATTGGAAGCAGGGAAAGCCAACTGGCGGTCACTCAGGCAGAAATCGTAAAGCACATGATAGAAGAAGCATATCCGAAAGCAGAGGTTTCGATCGTTACGATGAAAACAACGGGGGATAAGATTCTTGACCGAAATCTGGATCAGATTGGCGGAAAAGGACTTTTTGTAAAGGAACTGGACCAGGCGCTTTTGGCTGGAAAGATTGATCTGTCTGTTCACAGTTTAAAGGATATGCCGATGGCGCTTCCGGAAAATCTTCCGATTTTGGCTTTTACAAAACGAGAAGACCCAAGAGATGTGCTGGTGTATCGAAGCGGAGAAAGTGTCATTCCAGAGAATGGACTGATCGGAACTTCCAGTAAGCGCAGAATGCTTCAATTAAAAAAACTATATCCTGTATGCCGGTTTCAGGGAATCCGGGGTAATGTACAGACCCGTATAAAGAAACTGGAAATGGAAGGGCTTGATGCCACGGTACTGGCGGCAGCCGGATTGGCGCGGTTGGGAATGAGCGGGACGGCAGGAAGGTTCTTTTCTGTAGAAGAGATGATTCCGGCAGCCGGGCAGGGAATTCTCGCAGTTCAGGGAAGAGCCGGAGAATTCGGGGAACTTCATGCTGTGTTAAATGATGAATGCTCAGAAATCATGGCACTGGCAGAGAGAGCATTTGTGAAAAAATTGGATGGAGGCTGCAGTTCGCCGATTGCGGCGCATGCACATGTGATTGCAGAGGAAGTAGTATTAAGAGGGCTATACTATCGTGAATCGGATGAAATGTATTTTGTAGAGGAATGCCGGGGGAAAAAGGAATTTGCGCAGGAAATAGGAGAATGCCTTGCAAAAAAGATGAAAGAGAAATACGGAGAATAAGAGTATGAAGGAAAATGAAAAAGGAAAGGTATGGCTCGCAGGTGCAGGACCCGGAGACGCGGCGTTGTTGACCGTGAAAACACGGGAATTGATGGAGCAGGCGGATGTGGTTGTTTATGACGCACTTGTCAGTCTGGAGATACTGAGCCTGATCCCGGAGCATGTGGAGATGATCTGTGTGGGTAAACGCGCCGGAAATCATCCGGTCCCACAGTCAGAAATCAACGAAATACTGGCAAAAGAAGCTATGAAGGGAAAATGTGTCCTTCGGTTAAAAGGCGGAGACCCTTTTGTTTTTGGACGGGGCGGAGAGGAAATTGAAAGATTGCTGGAAGATAGGATTCCTTACGAAGTTATTCCGGGAGTGACTTCTGCGGCAGCAGTTCCCGCTTATAACGGAATTCCGATTACGCACAGGGATTATACTTCTTCTTTCCATGTCATCACAGGGCATGTAAGAAAGGGAAAAGATCTAAGCATCCCTTATGAAGAATTGGTAAAATTAAAAGGGACACTGGTATTTTTAATGGGGATTTCCTCCTTGCCGATGATTGTAAAAGGTCTGCTTCAGGCGGGAATGGATCCGAATACAGAGGCTGCTGTTTTGGAAAAGGGAACTACTGCAAAACAAAGACGAGTGACTGCTGCCCTGGAAATGTTAGAGGAACGGGTTTCAAAAGCACAGATTCGGACGCCGGCAATTATTGTGGTAGGAAAGGTATGCAAACTGGCGGATACATTTGCATGGGAAGAAGCAAGACCTCTGAGCGGAAAGCAGGTTCTTCTGACAAGACCAAGACAGAATATTTCAAAGCTTGCTTCAATTCTTCGGGAACAGGGAGCACACGTTATAGAGATGCCTTCAATTGAAACAAGAGCAATTAAGCCCAATACGCATTTTGTACAGGCGGTGAAGGCATTTGGAACAAGAGCGGACGAAGAATGGATGATTTTTACAAGCCCCATTGGGGTCAGGACATTTTTTGAACTTTTGAAAGCAGAACATCTGGATATCAGGACTATGTTTGCCGCGTCTATGAAACGGCAGGCGGATATCAAAATTGCGGCGATCGGGAAATCAACTGCAAAAGAATTACAGGTATATGGACTTGTGGCAGATCTGGTTCCAGACACCTTTTGTGCACAGGCTTTAGGGGAAGCCATTGAAAAAGCAGCAGAAAAGAAGAGTGCGGCAACCATTTTCCGTGCAGCGACCGGATCCAAAGAACTATTGCCCCCTCTTCAAAGATGTATGAAGGAAGTGGATGATGTGGCGCTGTATGAGACCGGATATTTTTTGCATCCGGAATTAAAGGAACAAATTTCCTTGTGTCTTCTGAGCGGAGAGATTGATGCGGTCACATTTACCAGTGCGTCGACAGTGAAGGGATTTGTAAATACCCTGGGAGAAATAGATTATTCTAAAGTGAAAGCTATTTGTATCGGGGAACAGACTGCGTTAGAGGCAAAGCAGCACGGGATGGATATTACGATTTCAAAAGAAGCAACGATGGAGAGTCTGGCAGAAACACTTTTTGTAACAGTTCAGCGCGGGATTTAGCACTTTTTACACTTTACAACGAATAGATATGATGGAGGAAGTCTCATGGTACAATATACGATCAAGCGAATCGGTACAGGGATTCTTTCGCTGCTTGTTCTGGTAAGCATTACTTTTTTTCTCACCAGAGCGATTCCGGGAAGTCCGTTCGAGTCTGCGAATGTATCCGGGGATATTCTGGAAATGATGGAAAAAGAATACAGTCTGGATAATCCGGTCATCGTTCAGTGCGGAAGATATCTGCTGAATGTTCTGAGGGGGGAGCTTGGATATTCTTATCAGAATCCTTCACGTGCCGTGACGGATGTGATCGCAGAGTTTTTGCCGGTAACTTTGACGATAGGCGGACTGGCGCTTTTGCTTGCCATTGTGACAGGGGTTACCTTTGGAATCTGGATGACAGCCAGCAAACAAAAGATGGTGCGGATCATTTTATTTTCAGGAACGATTTTCGGCATCGGGGTTCCTAACTTTGCGTTGTCTTTGTTCGTTCTCTTATTGTTTGGGGTGAAATTGCATTGGTTTCCGGTTGTGGGACTTGACGGCTGGGAACACTATATTCTTCCGGTGTGTTCACTTGCAGCGTACCCTTCCTCTGTTATCTGCAGAATGACCGCTCATGTATACAGAGAGGAAATGAATAAGGAATATGTGGTTCTTGCAAGAGCAAAGGGACTGAAAGACAGTCAGATCGTCTGGAGGCACATCCTTCGGCATATATGGCTTCCGCTTTTAAATTATCTGGGATCTGCGGCAGCATTTCTGCTGACCGGGAGCTTTGCGGTGGAAAGTATTTTTACGATTCCGGGACTTGGAAGTCAATTCGTGCGGGCAATCTCCAACAGGGATTATACGCTGATCATGGGACTTACTATTTTTATGGGAATTGTTGTGATACTGATCCAGCTACTGGTAGATTTGTTAAGCGCATGGATCGATCCGAGGATCCGGCGCTCTTATGAGGGATAACAAGAAGAGGAAAAGGGCTGAATAGTTACCAAGGCAGAACAGTGACGAAAATGGAGGTGAATATGCGTGTGAGAAAAAATCAAATGTTAAAAATCGGCATCCGGGTGTTTTGCATCCTTACCATATCAGCGCTTCTTATTCCCATGCTTTCCCCCTGGTCTTGCACAGAAATGAACGCAGATATAAGAAACATGCATCCGAATCTCCAGCATTTTTTCGGAACAGATAAATTCGGACGAGATTTATTTGTACGTACTTTTTACGGAGTAAGGATCAGTTTGATGGTGGGGGGAGTCAGCGCTGTATTGAATGGAATCTTTGGAATCTGTTACGGGGGAATTGCCGGATACAGTAAAAGAACCGTGGATCTTCTGCTCATGAGAGCGGCAGATATTATAAGTTCTATCCCATCGCTTCTTTATGTTATTTTGTTTACACTTGTATTTGGGGCAAATGAAAAGAGTATCATTTTAGGGTTATGTGTTTCGGGATGGATTGAGACGGCGCGTATTGTGAGAGGAGAGGTAATCCGGCTGAAAGGCAGAGAGTTTTGTGTTGCCGCCGTTTTATTTGGCAAGGGGAAACTGCAGATTTTTTTTCAGCATATCCTGCCGAATGCAGCGGGATCTGTTATGGTAAATCTTACATTTCTTGTTCCGCATGCCATTTTTACAGAAGCATTTCTAAGCTTTGCAGGAGTAGGGATTTCTCCGCCCGCTGCCAGCCTGGGTACCTTGATCCAATCGTCAAGAAGCCAGATGCAAATATATCCGTATCAAATGTTTTTTCCTGCTTTTATATTGATTCTGTTAATTGTCAGTATGAATTTTATCGGGGAAGGATTAAAGAATAAAGAGAAAAGAAAGAGGGATCAGGCATAGAGTTTTGTACCTGCGGCAGAGATTGTAAGAAGATGGTAACAGTTCAGCCATAACAGCTCGAATTGGCTGCCAAGCATGCGACAAAAACGTCCAGTGGACGTTTTTTAGCGGT
>NZ_CALPDG010000054.1 GCF_943193195.1 Mediterraneibacter agrestimuris
GGTGAAAGGGCGGATTCTATTTTCCCATCACACATTTTTACGGAGTTTGCAGCAAGTGCAAACTCCTATGCTGAACTGTTACAGAAAAGGAACAAATGTTCTGAAAAGGTATTGATTATCTGGATGTTATGTGATAAGATAAATACAGAACGAACGTTCTTTTTGAAATTTAGAGGAGAGGGGAACCGGAGATGGAACGGATACAGGTTCAGATGTCAATGTATGAAAAACTGCAGATTTTGTCAGATGCGGCAAAGTATGATGTTGCATGTACTTCCAGCGGAGTGTCAAGAAATGGTGATGGAACAGGTATGGGGAATTGCCGGGCGGCTGGACTCTGTCATAGTTTTGCTGCGGATGGAAGATGTATTTCTCTTTTGAAGATATTATTTACGAATGAATGTATCTTTGACTGCAAGTATTGTATTAACCGTTCCTCGAATGATGTGGTCAGAACTTCGTTTTCACCGGAAGAAGTGTGTACTTTGACGATGGAGTTTTACCGGAGAAATTATATCGAAGGTCTGTTCTTAAGTTCCGGTGTGTTAAAAAGTCCGAATTATACGATGGAACTGATTTATGCGACCCTTTACCGGCTGAGGAAAGTATGTAATTTTCAGGGCTACATTCATGTAAAGGCAATTCCGGGTGCAGATGAAGAATTGATTCGGCGTGTTGGATTTCTGGCAGACAGAATGAGTGTAAATCTGGAACTGCCGACGGCTGAGGGATTGCGTCTTCTTGCCCCGCATAAGACCAGAAAGAATATTCTTGCGCCTATGCGTCTTGTCCAGAACAAGATGAAGGAGAACAAACAGGAAATTATGATGTATCGGAACGCTCCCCATTTTGTTCCGGCGGGTCAGAGCACCCAGATGATTATTGGTGCAACGCCTGAATCAGACTATCAGATATTGAATGTGGCAGAATCGCTGTATAAGAAGTTCGATTTGAAAAGGGTATTTTATTCTGCATTTGTGGCAGTGAACAAGGATAAAGCGCTTCCGGCGCGAAGTGATGAGGGACCGCCGCTTCTGCGTGAACATAGATTGTATCAGGCGGACTGGCTGCTTCGGTTTTATGGATTTGAGGCAAAGGAGCTGTTAGATGAAGTGAATCCGAACTTTAATTTATTCCTTGATCCGAAGTGTAATTGGGCACTGAAACATTTGGAACAATTTCCGGTTGAGGTCAATCGTGCGGAATATGATCTGCTTCTGCGTGTTCCGGGAATCGGCGTTAAGTCGGCATTGAGAATTGTAAAAGCGAGAAGAATGGGGATATTGCAGTTTGAAGATTTAAAGAAGATGGGCGTTGTCCTAAAACGTGCTCTTTATTTTCTGACATGCAACGGAAAAATGATGTATAAAACGAAGATAGAAGAGGACTATATTACACGGAATCTGTTAAATACAAAGGAGAAGCTTCCAGATTCTGTAACAGGAATGACATATCAGCAGTTATCCTTATTTGATGATAAGAATTTTACTGAGAGTCAGGTGATGAATTTGACCAGATAAACATAATTATGTAAGAATGGGCTCAGAGAAAAGAGGTGATGTAATGAAACAGGTCTATGTATGCAGCGATACAATCACGGGAATGTTTTCTGCGTTTTATGATGCATGGAAGGAACGGCGGAATGAAGAAGTAGGGATTGGGTTAAAGGGAAGATTGGAACAGCAGTTGTTTTGTGAATATACCGAGGTGCAGGAAGAAGAACGTAAAGCAATTGCTATTGAGAGGCTGATTCAGAAGCATCTTGGATATAATACATACTGGGATATATATCATGCATTATTGTCTGATGATGCATATAAGGCAGAGGCAGTATTTCATGTCATGCAGGCAGCGCGCACGATCAAGAATAGTAAGAAGATCATGGAACATCTGAGTAATTCTGATGTGGCAAAAGTATTTGAATTGAGCAGAAGGGTAGGGAACGAATCACACCAGTTTATTGAATTTATCCGGTTTCGTGAGTTGGAGAATGGCGTTTTGTTTTCTGATATCAATCCGAAAAACAAAGTTCTGACATGTCTTGGGGATCATTTTACAGACAGGTTTCCGCTTGAGAACTGGCTTATTTATGATAAGATGCATAGAGAATGTATTGTGCACCGGGCGAGATATACATGGGTGCTGTTTCAGGACTTTGAATTAAATATAGAAATGACCGAAAATATATCGCCTAAGGAGCGGGAGTTTGAGCAGTTATGGAAAAAGTTTTTCAAATCCATTTCCATCAAAGAGAGAGAGAATCCGACGTGCCAGCGGAATCATCTTCCTTTACGGTTCCGTCCGGAGATGACGGAATTCGTGAAGGTAGACGTACTGTAGGTTGTAGGTTCAGGTCGTGTTGCTTTATGCCTTATTCAGATATGTCATAATCTGTGACAGCATCGGAAAATTTTATGTCCCAGATAGATTCTTCGATTGCTTGCAAACATTCATCTGTATGTTTGGCGATATCTTGTCCCCAGAAGTGAAGAACGGTATAACCCAGAAATAGAAGTTTTTTATCGTTTTCGTAATCACGATTCCGATTCCGTTCAATTTTTTTGATCCAGAAGTCAGGATTTTTACCCTTTTCAAGACGAAGTTTAAGAATCTCCCAGTCCTTTCCATGAAAAAATTCACTATCACAGAAAATAGAAATTTTATATTTGGTAAGAACAATATCGGGAGAACCGGGAAGGGCTTTATAATTTTTTCGGTAGCGATAACCTTTATGCCATAGAGCTTTACGGAGTAAGAGTTCGATGGAGGTATCTTTACTGTGAATTTTACGCATATTGTTTGAAATAGCGGCGGAATCTCGGGACATTTAAATACCTTCTTTCTGGTTAGGATTGATAGAATTTATTGAAATTATATTAGCAAAAAACATAAGAAATAGCAAATGGGATATGGGGAGTCAATCAGAAGAAGATTTTAAGAAACATGTGCGTGCAACAATTATGAAATATGGGGAGAAACTGGAATCGTATGATTTGAAGCGGTTTAATAATAATTTGATTGATCCTATCAAACTGATCTTTGATAAATCAGTGTACCGTACAAGTTGGGAAGAAATTGTGGGTAATGAGATTTTCCGGCAGAGAGATAAGTCAAATAATAATGATATAGGATATTTTCATCAGAACATTTTTTCATATTTCAAAGGCTGTGAAGTTCCACAGGCAGGTTGGGATGTTATTTACAGAAACCCAGACGGAATACAAATGCCAGATGGGGATATTGTACATACAATATATGTGGAAATCACAGAATATAAAATGGTCAACAAAAGTTGATGGGAAAAATGTACAGCACAGATTAATCCAACGGGTAAGCATGGATCAGTTCTATGCAATTCTGACTAGAGAAGAAGATGCATTTTATAAAATGTGTATGGTATTGCCAGAAGTAATAAATTCTGTTTTAAATGAAGAAGGTGGTGTTGAAGTACCGCATGATACGGTTATTGATGAACTAAGAAAAATGGCATCGTTATACGGTGATGAAAACGGTGAGCTGTCTATGGCAATGGCGGTATATATGCTTGGATTCAGTACATATATGGGATTTGGTGATAAAATCCGTGGCGAATTAGGAGAAGATAAAGACGGAATGCTTAAACGGCTTTATGAATATGTAAAAAGACTAAAATAGAATTGAGTATTAAAAAAATAACCATTCACACCTCGTGACATACCATTATAATATCGTTTAGATCAACGATTTGACGGCATTATTCAGTTGTAGAACAGTAACGACAGGAGCACATGGAAGAAGTCATTCACGCAGAAAAACACTGCATTCACGCAAAAAGTATTGTATAATAAGAAAAGAAAGAATATGATGATAACAACATCAGAGAGAGTTGATGAATTCAGATTATAGAAAGAAGGGAGAGGTATGGAATACGCAGTTTTTATTTGGCTCGGTCTGTTGATTGTATTTCTGATTATTGAAATCGCAACAGTTGGCTTGACAACAATCTGGCTGGCAGGCGGCGCACTTGTAGCGCTCATTCTGGAACTGGCGGGGCTGAGCATCTGGTGGCAGGTGTGGGGATTTCTGATCGTATCCTTTGTGCTGATTGTATTTACCCGTCCATTTGCGGCAAAATACATAAATTCCCATCACGAAAAAACGAATTATGAGGGGATTATCGGAAAAGTGGTTAGAATAACAGAAAAGGTTGATAACGTACAGGAAACAGGAACTGCGGTTGTAAACGGTCTTGAATGGACAACAAGGACGGAACAGAACGGGGAGATTTTAAATCCAGGAGATTTGGCAAAGGTTATCAACATTTCAGGTGTGAAATTGATCGTAAGAAAATATGAGGAGGAATAAGTTATGGCAAAGATTGTGACAGCAGTTATATTTTTAATTGTGATTATTATTTTGGTATCTTGTATCAAGATTGTACCGCAGGCGCATGCATATATTCTGGAGCGTCTGGGAGGGTATAAAGCGACATGGAGTGTTGGCGTTCATCTGAAAATGCCGATTGTAGACAGAGTGGCAAAACGGGTATCTTTAAAAGAGCAGGTTGTGGATTTTGAACCGCAGGCAGTAATTACAAAGGATAATGTAACTATGCAGATAGATACTGTTATTTTCTTTCAGATTACAGATCCGAAGAAATATGCATATGGCGTAGAGAGTCCGATTACGGCAATAGAGAACCTGACTGCGACTACACTTCGTAATATTATCGGAGATCTTGAACTGGATGAAACGCTGACTTCCAGAGAGACGATCAATGCCAAAATGAGAACTATTCTGGATATTGCAACAGATGAATGGGGAATCAAGGTGAACCGTGTAGAGCTTAAGAATATCATGCCTCCAAAGGCGATTCAGGATGCGATGGAGAAGCAGATGAAGGCAGAGCGTGAACGAAGAGAAGCAATTCTTCGTGCCGAAGGTGAGAAGAAATCTACGATTCTTGTAGCCGAAGGTGAAAAAGAATCTTTAATTCTGGAGGCAGAAGCGTCCAAGCAGGCTGCAATTTTGAAGGCAGAGGCAGAGAAGCAGAAACGGATCAAGGAAGCAGAAGGTCAGGCAGAGGCAATCCGCACTGTGCAGAAAGCAACTGCGGAGGGAATTGAGTATATCAAAGCTGCGGGGGCTGATAATACGGTTCTGACACTCAAGAGTCTGGAAGCATTTGCTAAAGCAGCAGACGGTAAGGCAACTAAAATTATTATTCCGTCTGAATTGCAGGGAATTGCTGGACTGACTAAGACGATTGCAGAGATAGCGGCTGTGGACAGCAAGGCTGAATGAGATTGTGTAACACAATTGTAAAGCGGGTATGAGCCGATATCTAAGAGATATAGATAGCTAAGGGGTAAATTATGGCAAGGATACTGATACTGGAAGATGAAGAACAAAGCAGAGAGGTACTTACGAGGATGCTTCAGAATATGTCCAGTGAGGTAACGGTGGATGCAGCAGCAGATCTGGCGACAGCCAGACTGCTGCTTGACAGCACCGTTTCTTTTGATTTATTTTTACTGGATATTAATTTGTGTCCGCAAGATACAGAAGATAAATCAGGTCTTTTGTTTGCAGAAGAAATCCGGGCAATAAGACAATATGAATTTACACCATTGGTTATGATCACTTCCATAGCGGGACTGGAGATTGATGCTTACCGTAAGCTGCATTGTTATCAGTATATTGTAAAGCCATATGTACAGGAAGAAATTCAAGAACTGGTAGATAAAGTACTGTTTCATATACAGGCGGAGCAGCAACCGTCTATTATAGTGAAGAAGGAAGGAATCAACTATAAAATTTCCTGTGATGAGATTGTATACTGCAAGGCGATTTCAAGAGGTGTGTGTATCTGTATGAAAAAAGAACAGATGGAAGTACCGTATCTGTCTATCCGTCAGTTGCTGGAAAAACTTCCAAAGAATCTGTTCTTTCAGTGCCACCGGATGTTTGTGGTGAATAAAAATGCTGTCCGATATTATGACTTGGTTAATCAGGTGATACAAGTGGAAGGGTATGACACAACGATAGATATTGGAGTGACTTATAAAGCAGAGGTCAGGAGGATTACACATGGATCGTTCTCTTAGAAAAATACCGTACAGAGTGTTTTGTGTGGTCTCACTTATCATTGGAATTTATATTATTGTAGATTTGCTGGTCAGCCGGACACTGAATATGAGAATGATTATTGTTTTTATTTTTCTTATCGTTCTTGTTTTCTGTGGAATGGCAGAACGGAAATTGAGTGAAGATATTATTCAGAATCAGGAAAAGGAATTAAAGCTCTACCAATTGTATATTCAGCCGGTGGAGGAACTGGTGAAAGAGATTCGTGGCAGACAGCATGAGTTTGATAATCACATCAATGCAATTTTAAATATGCATCTGACTGTACAGGACTATGATGAACTGGTAGAAAGGCAGTCTGCATATATTCATGAAATAAGACGGGATTCTGCCAACAGGTACTTGCCTCTTCTGCGAATCAGTGATAAGGTACTTGCAGGGTTTCTGTATAGTAAGATCGTCAGTTCTCCAGAAAATGTCGAAACAGATGTGGAAGTGCGGAACTGGGAAGTGATTTCCCAAACATCGGAACATCGGCTGATTGAAATCATCGGAGTACTGATGGACAATGCTTATGAAGCGGCTGCAGAGAGCGGTGGAAGAGTGAGGATCCTGCTGGATTCACAAAGTGACAGGGTTGTGTTTGAGGTCTTCAATCAGTACAGAAAACTGTCTTTTGAACAAATCGGACGCTTTTTTGAATATGGATATTCTACCAAAGAAACAGCAGGTCAAAAACGGGGAATGGGGCTGTCCCGCATCAAGAGCCTGACAGATAAATCTGGCGGAGAGATCATGGTCGGTCAGGAAGAAATCAACGGTGAAAATTATATTCACTTTACGGTGATAATCTAGTTTTTGTGCATGTATACGCATGAAAAAACAAAATCTAAAGAATGACGGCTTAGGAGAAATATGGGGAACATAGAGGAACAGGTCATTCGTCTCTCAGTCCGCAATTTGGTGGAATTTATTTTGAGAGAGGGTGATATTGATAACCGCACAACAGGTAGCATGGAGAAGGACGCCATGCAGCAGGGAAGCAGGATTCATCGTAAGATTCAACGGCGTATGGGTTCTGATTATCATGCAGAGGTTTCGTTAAAAGAGAATTTTTTATGTGAAGGATTCTATCTTCAGCTGGAAGGACGTGCTGACGGGATTTTTGAAGAGAACGGCAGTGTTTTTGTGGATGAGATCAAGGCGGTAATGCGGGATTTAAATCATATAGAAAAGCCTGTAGGTATACATCTGGCACAGGCGAAATGTTATGCATATATATATGCGGCGCAGAATCATCTGAAGGCGATTGGCATACAGATGACTTACTGCAATATCGAAACAGAAGATATCAAACGTTTCCGAGAGAGATATGCAATTGAAGAACTTGAGGAATGGATTACCAAACTTGTACATAAATATGAAAAATGGGCGAAAATCCAGATTGAATGGAGGCATATACGAAATGTTTCGATCCGGCAGACGGAATTTCCTTTTTCATACAGGGAAGGACAGCGGGATCTGGTAAGTGCTGTATACAGAAGTATTCTGCGAAAGAAAAAATTGTTTATTCAGGCTCCTACGGGAGTAGGAAAGACAATGGCGACAGTTTTTCCCGCAGTCCGCGCAGTAGGAGAGGGGCTGGGAGAAAAGATTTTCTATCTGACAGCCAAGACAATTACAAGAACCGTGGCAGAGCAGGCGTTTCAAACATTGCGGGAACAGGGGCTTCAATATAAAGTGATCACGCTGACAGCAAAAGAGAAAATCTGTTTCTGTGAGGAAACAGACTGCAATCCGGATGCCTGTCCTTATGCAAAAGGACATTATGACAGGGTGAACGATGCAGTGTTTGAGTTGATTACAAGTAACTATAAGCTGACAAGAGAGGTTTTAGAAGAACATGCAAAGAAGCACAATGTCTGTCCGTTTGAAATGACACTTGATGTTTCTTTGTGGGCAGATGCAGTAATCTGCGATTATAATTATGTGTTTGATCCAAACGCTCATTTGAAACGCTTCTTTTCTGAGGGTGGAGAGAGAAATTATATCTTTCTTATTGATGAGGCGCATAATCTGGTGGAACGCGGAAGAGAAATGTACAGTGCAGAAATTTACAAAGAAGATGTACTGAGTATCCGCCGCCTTGTAAAAACAGAAGATGTAAAATTAGCAAAAAGGTTGGACGAGTGTAATAAGCAGCTTTTGGAATTGAAAAGAGAATGTGAGAATTATCAGATTCATGACAGTGTTTCTCATATAGCATTGAAGCTGATGAATGTAATGGAGGAACTGGAACGGTATCTGGAAGAATGTCAGAATAGCGGAAAGAGAGAAGAAGTTCTGAACTTCTACTTTCAAGTGAGGGCTTTTTTAAATATTTATGATATATTGGATGAAAATTATATAATTTACACAGAAATGGAATCTGGCGGCAGATTTAAGTTAAAACTCCTATGTGTTAACCCGGCGGTGAATTTGCATAATTATCTGGAAAAAGGAAACAGTACCGTCTTTTTTTCCGCCACACTGCTTCCTATTCATTATTATAAGAAATTGTTAAGTGTGGAGACAGATGACTATGCTGTGTATGCAGAATCTTCCTTTCCGCAAGAAAACCGCTTGATTTTGCTGGGAACAGATGTAAGTACCAAATATACGATGCGCGGACCGGATATGTATGGGCGGTTTGCAGAATATCTGCTGCGTACAGTACATGGGAAGAAGGGGAACTATCTGGCATTTTTTCCATCTTATCGATTTATGGAGGACGTCTATGAACAGTTTCAGATAAAACAGAAAGACGAGATTGACTGTGTTGTACAGTCACAGTATATGAATGAAGAGGCGAGAGAAATCTTTTTGGAAACATTTGAAGAAGAGAGAGTGTGTCCTCTGGTGGGATTTTGCGTGATGGGAGGTATTTTCTCCGAAGGAATTGACCTGACGGAAGACAAGCTGATCGGCGCAATGATCGTAGGAACTGGAATTCCGCAGGTATGTAATGACAGAGAGATTATCAAGGGATACTTTGATGCAAAAAATATGTCCGGCTTTGATTATGCTTATCTGTATCCTGGAATGAACAAGGTTCTGCAGTCGGCGGGGCGTGTGATTCGCACAGAAGAAGATAAGGGAGTGGTTCTCTTGCTGGACGAGCGTTTTCTCGGACGGCGGTATCAGGAGATTTTCCCAAGAGAGTGGACAGGATTTGAAAAATGCCGGCTGGAAGATGTGCAGAAGTATGTAGAGGCGTTCTGGAAAGAGTAATGAAATGAAAATAAGTAAGTTCTAATTTGGAAAGGAATAAAATTATATGAAGGATAAACTGACCAGGAGTGATGTAAAGAAGATTCAGGAGGAAATAGAGCACCGTAAGCTGGTGGTGCGTAAAGAGGCTATTGAAGCAGTAAAAGAAGCAAGGGCACATGGAGATTTAAGTGAGAATTTTGAATATCATGCGGCAAAGAAGGACAAGAACCGTAACGAAAGCCGAATCCGTTATCTGGAAAGAATGCTGAAAACAGCGATTATCATCGATGATGCTTCCCGAGATGATGAAGTGGGAATCAACAACACAGTAGAATTGTACGTTGAAGAAGATGACGAAACAGAAACCTATCGACTTGTAACTTCTGTCCGCGGCAGTTCCATCAATGGATTGATCAGTATCGAATCCCCTCTCGGCAAAGCAATTCTTGGTAAGAAACTAAATGACCGTGTATTTATAAAAGTAAACGATAATTATGGGTATTATGCAGTGATCAAAAAGATTATCAATACAAACAATGATGAAGACGACAGAATACGAAGCTACTAAATTTGCGGAGAAATTAAAAAATCCCCCGGATACTATGACTGAACAGTAACAATAACATCATAGACGGGGGATTTTTCATATTGACAAATGATCGCTATATTTATTTTTCTGTATTCATGTTCTTATTCGCTGTCGATAACATCAGTTTAATCCGGTTTAGCTGGTTTACCTCGCTGGCGCCCGGGTCAAAATCAATTGCCACTACATTAGACTGAGGATACAGTCTGCGGAGTTCCTTGATAACACCTTTTCCGACTACATGGTTCGGCAGACAGGCGAACGGCTGTGTACATACAATGTTGCCTGCGCCGCTGTGGATCAGTTCCAGCATTTCTCCGGTTAAGAACCAGCCCTCTCCGGTCTGGTTGCCGAGAGATACAATCTCTGAAGCCATGTTTGCCAAATCCTGAATTTTTGCCGGTGCTTCAAAGTGATTACTTGCTTTAAATGCTTTTGTAGCCGGAGCACGGAACCATTCCAGAACTTTGATACCAAGATTCCCCATGACAGCTTTTGATTTCGGCAGTCCAAGGTGGGATACTTTGAAGTTTTGGTTGTAGAAGCAGTAGAGCAAAAAGTCAAGTAAATCTGGAACAACTGCTTCAGCACCTTCAGATTCCAGTAATTCGACAAGGTAATTATTTGCTGCCGGAAGGAATTTGACCAGAATTTCGCCGACTACTCCGACACGAGGCTTCTTGACATCTAACAACAGGATGTTGTCAAAGTCGTGGATGATGTCTGCGCAGAGCTTCTTGAACTTCCGTCTGGACGGATAACCGATGGACAGGAATTTCTTACATTCTTTCAGCCATTTTGCATGTATCCGATTGGTTTCACCCGGAATTGCTTCATAGGGGCGCATATGGTATACACATTTCATAAAGATATCTCCAAAGACAATTGCGTAAATTCCGCGCAGTACGAGGTTCGGAGTAAGCGTAAATCCAGGATTGTTCTCCAGACCGCTCAAATTTAGTGAGATGACTGGAATCTGTGAGTATCCAGCTTTTTTCAGGGCACGCCGGATAAATCCAATGTAGTTGGAAGCACGGCAGCCGCCGCCAGTTTGCGTGATGATTACGGCAACATGTTCTGCGTCGTATTCTCCGGAAAGGAGCGCTTCCATAATCTGACCAACAACAATCAGTGATGGATAACACGCATCATTGTTGACATATTTTAGTCCTATGTCAACGGCATGCTTGTTGTCGTTTGGAAGTACCTTGATATTGTAACCGTTGGCGTGAAACGCAGGCTCTAACAGTTCAAAATGAATCGGTGACATCTGTGGGCAGAGAATGGTATAATTCTTACGCATTTCCTTTGTAAACGGAGTCTTCTCGACAGATGCCGGCTGAATATTGTGTTTCTCTTTGCGTTGCTCGCGGACACGGATGGCAGCCAGAAGAGAACGGATGCGGATTCTTGCAGCGCCTAAGTTGTTAACTTCATCAATTTTCAAAGATGTATAAATCTTATCTGAATTTGTCAGAATCTCTGCCACCTGATCGGTAGTAACTGCATCAAGACCACAGCCGAAAGAGTTAAGCTGAATCAGATCCAGATTATCCACTGTTTTTACATAGGATGCAGCGGCATATAAACGTGAATGGTACATCCACTGATCCATGACATTTAACGGACGTTCCACCGGATTTAAATGAGACACGGAATCCTCTGTCAGCACTGCAATATTGTAGGAATTGATCAATTCCGGCAGACCGTGGTGAACTTCTGGGTCAATGTGATACGGACGTCCGGCAAGAACGATACCACGATTGCCTGTTTCATTTAAGAATCTGATGGTTTCTTCCCCTTTTTTTCGCATATCCTCCCGGCAGGCAGCCAGTTCCTCCCATGCAGTATGAACCGCCTGACGGATTTCTTCTTTGGAAATACGGAACTTATCTGCCAATTCTTCGGTTAGTCGATAGGAAATGGTTACCTCGTTCTGAAGATTTATAAATGGATGGATAAAATCTACTTCTTTATGAATGATCGGATCCATATTGTTTTTTATATTTTCAGGGTAGGACGTTACAATCGGACAGTTGTAGTGATTGTTTGCCTCTTTAAATTCGTTCCTTTCATAAGGAATCGAAGGATAAAAAATATGTGTGACTCCATGATTGATCAGCCATTGTATGTGTCCGTGTGCCAGTTTTGCCGGATAACATTCAGATTCGCTTGGAATGGATTCAATACCTAGTTCGTATATCTTTCTTGTAGAAGCCGGAGAGAGCACTACACGGAAGCCCAGGGTATTGAAAAATGTAAACCAGAACGGGTAATTTTCATACATATTTAATACACGCGGGATACCAATAACACCACGTCTGGCTTCTGATTCCTCCAGTGGTTTGTAATCAAAATACCGATGAAATTTGTAGTCAAACAAGTTTGGCAGTTTATTAGAACTCTTTTCCTTTCCAAGTCCACGTTCACAACGGTTGCCTGTGATAAAGCTTCTTCCGCCGCTGAAACGGTTAACTGTCAGACGGCAGTTGTTTGTACATCCTTTGCATTTGGTCATTGTGGTGGAATATTCTAGTGCTTCAATATGTTCAATGGAAAGCATAGTAGTGCCTTTACATTCGGTATAACGTTCTCTTGCGATCAATGCGGCGCCAAAAGCACCCATGATTCCTGCAATATCGGGGCGGATGGCTTCGCAGCCTGCGATTTTTTCAAAGCTTCGCAGTACCGCATTGTTGTAAAAGGTTCCGCCCTGTACAACGATATGGCTGCCAAGTTCGGAGGCATCAGATACTTTAATTACTTTAAATAAAGCATTTTTGATAACAGAATATGCCAATCCCGCAGAGATGTCCGCAACGGAAGCCCCTTCTTTCTGTGCCTGCTTCACTTTTGAATTCATAAACACAGTACAGCGGGTTCCAAGGTCTATTGGATTGCCGGCATATAATGCTTCATGTGCAAAGTCTTCTACAGAATAGTTCAGTGATTTGGCAAATGTCTCAATAAAGGAACCACAGCCGGAGGAGCAGGCTTCATTGAGTTGTACACTGTCAACGGTCTGGTTCTTGATCTTGATACACTTCATGTCCTGTCCGCCGATATCCAGAATGCAGTCTACATCTGGCTCAAAAAAGGACGCAGCATAATAGTGGGAGACAGTTTCAACTTCTCCTTCATCCAGAAGAAGAGCAGCTTTTATTAATGCTTCTCCATATCCGGTGGAGCAGGAATGAACAATTTCTGCCCCTTCCGGTAACTGGCTGTAAATATTTTTGATCGCGCCGATGGTTGTACCCAGTGGATCACCCTCATTGCTGTGATAGAAAGAATACAAGAGAGTTCCGTCCTCGCCCACCAGAGCAGCCTTGGTTGTTGTGGAACCGGCATCAATTCCAAGAAAGACCTTGCCTCGATAGGAAGCCAGGTCCTTCATCGGAACCTGATGATGGTTGTGACGTGTAATAAATGCCTCATATTCTTCTGTGGTGGCAAAAAGCGGCTCCATACGGTCAACTTCAAATTCCATTTGAATTTTTCTGGCAAGACGCTCCTGCAGCTTTCGCAATGCAACCGGCGTATCTTTTTTTGAATTCAGAGCGGAACCGATCGCAGCGAATAAGTGTGAATGACGGGGGACGATTATATGCTCGTCATCCAGCTTTAATGTACGGATAAAAGCTTCACGAAGTTCAGACAGAAAGTGAAGCGGACCACCGAGGAAAGCTACATGTCCGCGAATAGGCTTGCCGCAGGCGAGACCGCTGATCGTCTGATTGACTACAGCCTGAAAAATGGACGCTGCAAGATCTTCCTTGGAAGCGCCTTCGTTAATCAGCGGCTGAATATCTGATTTGGCAAATACTCCGCAGCGTGCGGCAATGGAATAAAGTGCCTGATAATTTTTGGCATATTCGTTCAGCCCGGAAGCATCTGTTTGTAAAAGAGAAGCCATCTGGTCAATAAAAGAACCAGTGCCGCCGGCACAGACTCCGTTCATACGCTGTTCTACATTGCCGCCCTCAAAGTAAATGATTTTGGCATCCTCGCCGCCTAGTTCGATTGCTACATCAGTCTGGGGCGCATAATCCTGAAGCGCGGAGGATACGGCGATAACCTCTTGAACAAAAGGGACACCTAAGTGTTTTGCCAGTGTCAGTCCGCCTGATCCGGTAATGACCGGAGATACGCGGATGGAGCCGAGTGTATAAAGTGCACGGCCGAGAAGATCGGAAAGTGTCTCCTGGATATTAGCGAAGTGCCGCTCATAATCTGAAAACAGAACTTCATTTTCATTGTTCAGTACCGCAATTTTTACAGTAGTCGAACCGATATCAATACCTAAAGTATGTAATTCGTTAGAATTCATATATACCTCATCCTTTTTATTACAAAAATATATTCCTGTTATTTCCTATTAAATGCTGTCAGTCGCCCGACAACTTTTTACATTATACGACAAAGCAAAAAAAAAGACAATTGGAAAAATAAACGAGATTATTTATTTTACAGAAAATAGATAACATCCGTTTGACAAAAGGTCAGGCAGAGGATACAATTACTTATGTATAAAAATTAAGAACAATATTAAAAAGAGGAGATTGAAGACATTTGAATTGGTTAGATAAGTTAGAAAGAAAGTTCGGACGTTTTGCGATTCCGAACCTGACAATGTATCTGATAGGCGGATATATCATTGGATATGGTGTTTACATGTTTATCCCCGGGACATTGGGGATGCTGACGCTGGAACCTGTGTATATTCTGCACGGACAAATCTGGCGGATCATTTCATGGGTGCTGATTCCGCCTCTTGGCAATGTATTTACCACAGTGATCATGCTGTTGCTATATTATTCACTGGGGAATGCATTAGAGAGAACATGGGGGGCATTTCGGTATAATGTATATATCTTTTCGGGAATCCTGTTTACAGTGCTAGGTGCTTTTCTGCTGAACTTTATTATGGGCGGCAATGCAGTTGGATTCGGAAATTATTTCAATACGATGTATATCAATATGTCTATCTTTTTGGCAATTGCGGTCAGTTACCCTAATATGGAATTGCTGCTGTACTTCATCCTGCCGATTAAGATGAAGTGGATGGGCATTTTTTACGGCATATTTATTCTCTATGATTTTATTATGGGAAATATGGTCATAAAGGTTACGATCGCAACCTCCTTGCTGAATTTCCTTGTATTTTTCCTTTCCAGCAGAAATATGAAGCCATATATGCCAAAGCAGCAGATGAGAAAACGAAAGTTCAAAAAGGAAACTTCCAGACCGCACATGACCTATGCAGGCGGGGCAAAACACCGCTGTGCAGTCTGCGGAAGAACGGAACTGGACGATCCGACGCTGGAATTTCGGTTTTGTTCCAAATGTAATGGAAATTTTGAGTATTGCCAGGATCATTTGTTTACACATGAGCATGTAAAATAAGAATATGGAAACAGCGCAGCATATGGATACAGTAAAACATATCTTAAGGAGAGAATCAATGAAAAAAACAAAAGTTGTATGTACAATGGGACCAAGAACAAGTGAACCAGAGATTATGAGAGGGTTGATCCGTGAGGGAATGGACGTTGCGCGTTTCAATTTTTCTCATGGTTCATATGAAGAACATAAGGCACGTATGGTTCAGCTAAGGCAGCTTTGTGAAGAAGAACGCAAAAATGTAGCAATTCTGCTTGATACAAAGGGACCGGAGATACGAACGGGTCTGCTAAAGGGTGGGAAAAAGGTTTTGCTGAAGTCGGGGGATACATTTGTTCTGACTACTGAAGAAATTGTAGGTGATGAAACAAAAGTGTCGATCACTTATACAGGTCTGGCAGATGATGTGGATACCGGAAAGCGGATTTTGATTGATGATGGTCTGGTTGAGCTGGAAGTGGTCAGCAAGGGAAATACAGAAATTGTATGTAAAGTTTTGAACGGCGGGGAGTTAGGAGAGCGCAAAGGTGTTAATGTACCGAACGTTCCGGTGCGTCTTCCGGCAATTACGGAGAAAGATAAAGAAGATATTCGGTTTGGTGTGGAGCAGGGGATAGACTTTATTGCAGCATCATTTGTAAGAAATGCAGAGTGTGTACTGGAGATTAAGGCATATTTGAAGGAACTAAACGCACCGTATACGCCGATTATCGCAAAGATTGAGAATGCGGAAGGTATTCAGAATATTGATGAGATTATCCGTGCGGCAGACGGCATTATGGTTGCCCGCGGTGACCTGGGTGTGGAGATTCCGGCAGAGGAAGTTCCGTATTTGCAGAAAATGCTGATCCAGAAGTGTAATGCTAACTTTAAAACGGTTATTACTGCCACACAAATGCTGGATTCTATGATTCGTAATCCACGTCCTACAAGAGCAGAAGTAACTGATGTTGCAAATGCCGTTTATGACGGAACAGACGCTGTGATGTTGTCCGGTGAGACAGCAGCAGGAAAGTATCCGATCGAAGCAGTACAGATGATGGTACACATTATTGAGAATACAGAGCAGCACCTGGATTACGATCAGATGATCGAGAAGGCAGGAGATCACCTGAAGTCCAATTTGTCCAGCGCAATCGGATATTCATCTGTTGTGGCGGCAGCTAATTTGAATGCCAAGTGTATTATTACGCCGACTGTTTCCGGTGCAACAAGCAGAGTAGTATCGAATCTCCGGCCGAAGCAGGCTATACTAGGAATTACACCGAATGAACGAAGCCTTCGCAGAATGTCTATTTATTGGGGAGTTATTCCGCTGAAGTCATTGGAATTTACGACAACAGATGATATTTGTGATGGCGCCATTGAATTGGCTGCTGTGAAGAAATATGTAGAAACGGGAGACGTGGTTGTCCTGACAGCAGGTATTCCGTCTCCAAATGTACAGAAAGAACAGAGCGGTGTAAGTAATATGATGAGAATAGCAACTGTTGAGTAGACAAAAAAGAACCCGACTTCAAACAGAAGATGGCAGTATCTTCTGTTTGATGCCGGGTTTCTCTTATTTTGATGCCCGTCGTAACAGTTCAGCCCAGGACTTTGCACTGGCTGCAAAGTCCGTGAAATAGCGTACAGGTAGAGATGCATCAAGCCACCACGAAGTGGTTTTGCATGGCTTGATGCCTGTAACAGGAAGCCGAAGGCTGAACTGTTATGCCCCGTCATCTTGCTGTGGGGTATTTGACTTGAAATAGTTTAGAAATTCTTCACTGGCTTTGGTCAATGGGATCTGCTCATTATATGCGATTACCAGTTCACGTCCGGGAAGTTCTTCTTTAGTTTTTACAATAAACAAATCGCTCATTTGCTTTGTGATACAGAAGTCGGGAACGAAAGCAATTCCCAGACCGATACGTGCAAGATCAATAAGCAGGTCATTGCTGGTCAGTTCAACTTCCGGAACCAGATCCAAATGATGCTGCTGAAAGAGACGGTGCAGAAATTCGCTTGTGGTACTCTTTTTGTCTAGCATCAGAATCGGATATTTAGAAAGGTCTTCGTAACTTAAAGGCTGGTCTTTTAATTGTTCAAAGGCTTTTCCTGCAATAAATACGTCCTTAAAGGATTTGATTTTGTGAATGGAAGAGACATTGCTCAAATAAGCGTTAGGGTAATTGGTGACGATCAGATCCACCTGTCCTGTTTCTAAAAGCTCCACGCACTTGATTGAGGTCTGATTGATGACCTTAATATGTGCCGCCGGGAAATCCCGGTGAAAGCGCTCCAAAAAGGGTACGAGAAAATAGCGGCAGATGGTATCACTGGCTCCGATACGAATCTGTCCGCCGGTGGAAGCGGCATCCAGAAGCTGTGCTTCGCCTCTGCGGATAAAATGCATGGCGGGTTCAATATGGCGGAGAAGGATTTCACCCTCGGGTGTAAGCTGTACGTGCTTTGTACTGCGGATAAATAATGTCTGATCCAGCTTGCGTTCCAATGTCTTGATAGATTGGCTGACGGCTGACTGGGAGATAAATAGTTGTTTCGATGCTTCTGAGAAGCTTAATGTTGATGCTACATGATAGAACACTTTATATAATTCATAGTTGATATCCATTATAAGACCTCCTAATAAATCTAATTTTAGTATAAGCTATATAAAATAAGAATGCAATCAGTTTTTTCTGAAAATACAGATAACAGTGAAATGATTGTTACTGTTCACACGGCATCTTGCACTGCGCTGCAAGGTGTCCGACCAGTGAAGTGATGACAGCGATATATCCA
>NZ_CALPDG010000055.1 GCF_943193195.1 Mediterraneibacter agrestimuris
ATCCAGCCCCTCGCCGAAGGCGACTTAAAATGGGCTGGATACTGTTACTGGAGCACCCACAGGGTGTGAACAGTAACAAATGATTGTTCTGTTCACAGCTTGCTGTTTATGTACATTTTGACTGTGAGCAGTAACGTGTAATGATAACAATTTCACTGCTGTGAGAATGGAATATATATAAAGCGAGAGAGTCTTGCTCCATGGCTGACTGATCAGTTATGGAACAAGACTCCTTTTTGATTTTACGGTTTTTGCAGACCATAAATAAACTTTATGTAATGAATTAGTTGGATCAGCTTTTAACGTTCTTCTTCATCGTCCTCGCCTGCAAGACCGCGTTGTTTTGCCTGTGCTTTTTGTTCATCGTAGAATCTGTCAGCCTGTGCTTTTTCGGAAGCGGTGGCCTGTATATATTCCACAGGTTCATTGAGTACAATCTGTGGGAATGGGATGTTAATGTTGTACTTGTCAAAGAGTAACTTCATTTCACGATTCAAACTACGTTCCAAACCGGCTCTGTCTGCTTCTAGACATTGTGCTGTAATTTTAAGGTCAACGCTGTTGTCCCCGAGAGATGAGACACCGAGATAAAATGGTCCTTCTTTGATTGATGGAAGCCTTTTGCGTAAATTAGGAAATTCTTTTTCCAGTATACTTTCCACACGTTCCAGAGATTCACCGTATTCAATTCCGATTGTACAAGCGGCAACAGAATACTTCTTTGTCATGTTGATTATACCAGAAATAGAGCTGTTATTAAAGATTTTGATGTTTTTCCCCGGATCTTCAATTTTCGTTGTACGGATTCCAATCTCAACAACCGTACCGCGGTATCCATCTATCATAACAATATCACCTACACGGAATTCTCCCTCAAAGATTAGGAACAGACCGGCAAGTACGTCTGTAACAAGGTCTTTAGCTCCGAGACCGACTACCAGGGACAGGATACCTGCAGAAGCAAGAAGTGTTTTGGTATCCACGCCAAATAGTGCGAAGCAGTAGTAGAGCATTACAAGGATTGAGATGTATTTTACAAAGCTTTTTAAAAGCCGGCAGATTGTTTCGCCGCGCGCACTGAACGTCTTGGACATGACCTTTAGAATTCGCTTCAAAATCATGGTAATTACGGCTGCAACGCAGATGATCATGATACATCCTGTTACGGAGAAGATATTTATACCCCGTTCCCATTTTCCGCTGATAATATAGGCAAAGATGGAATTGCTTTCCAGAAGCTTATCACGGAACAGGACTGCAATACAAATGGCAAGTGCAAACAGGGAGAACAGTCCTCCAACGATGGATGCAACCTGTTGTTCAGGGGTCTTTTCATCCCAGGCTGGTGTGATATTGGACCAGCGGTTAGCGGCAGACAATGTTTTGCTGACTCTGCCGTCTGGCATGACTACATCCATCAGACCATCTGTCGGCTTTTCACTATCCGGCTCTTCATTTGCTGCAGGTGTCTTGCTGCAAGTCAGAAGAAAGAAAAGGATTGCAAGACAAATCAAAGCAAATGCCGTAGAAGTCAGCGTCAATGGTATAAGACCATTGCTGAGTTCATTGGATGGAACTGCAACATAAATATAGTCGGCATCTGTTTCCATAGAAGAAACAAAGTATTTTACATTTCCAATGGTAAGGTAACCACTGTAACCATTGTGAAGTTGTTCTTTTTTTATACCGTTTTCGACAGCGCTTCTATTAATCATCTTTTTCTCAGGATAATAGGAGAAGGCAGAATCCTCTTTGTTTACAGAGAATGCGAAACCGTTTGCGCCTACACGGATACCGTTAAGTACACTGCCGATATCTGTTCCTGCCAAGATTTTTTCTAAACGGGAAGGACGGATGGCAATCTGTACAAAACCATTAATACTTTCTTCATCGTTATACAGTGACTTTCCTATGAACTGCTGATATTCGCCAAGCGTTTCATCTCGTTGTGCGGCCTGGATCAGGTGGTCACCGCCGTTTAATAATTTGTGGAACTCGTAGGACTGGCTCTCAGGATCATTACTCAATGTAAAATGAGTATAGGAGGCACTTGTAGCAGTGATTGTTCCCTCTGTGTTAAACACATTGATATCTTTAATCTGCAGTGTATCCCGTAATTCCCGGAGAGATGCTTTATCAGCAAGCTCTGGCTTGTTCTGGATGATGTAAGCTGCAATCTCACATTTGTTTAAATAGCGTTCATTGTATTGTCTGGTAAGAGACTCAATAGAAATACTATTGTCTGCCATAGCACTTTCTACTTCCTGAATCCGCTGGCTGTTGTTCATAGACTGACGGGACAGTGAGAAAAGTGTCTGCATATAAAGTGATACGGCAAAGATCACGATCAGACCGATTGTGAAAATCGAAAATGCTTTTCTGCCGATTTTTTTATTATATCGGAATATGCCGAATATGTGATAATCAACATCTTCCGGTTCGCTTTGTTCTTCTTCGTGCATCAGTAACAGTCCGTAACATACTGCGATCGTCATAACAGCAAAGAATATGAACAGAATAATCCCAACTGTAATTGCACGCGAGGAAGCAATTTCAGATTCGGGAATTGCGCATATAAGGTAATTATCATTTATTTTTGTAATACCACAGTAAAGCTTCTCGCCGTTAAGTGTCAGCCATGTGTAATTGCCGTCCTCAAGTGCTTCAACCGGAATACCGCCGTCCAGAGAATCCGTTCCGATTAGTTTTTCATCCGGATGATATTCGATCAGATAATTTTTGGCAGATATGACAAAGGTATAACCGTTTAAGCCTACGCTGACATGGTTCAGTATACTGGACCATGTAGAGGTATCTGCCTTGAGTTCATACAATTCTGTTGGTTCTTCTTCAATGACAACCATTGCGCTGTCATCCAGTGCAGAACCGTAATAACGGCGTACAATTCCATTGACATTAACTTCAAAGGCTTCCGAAGATTTTTTTGTAGTAAATACAGTTCGTAGTTGATTGTAACGTGCATAAGAAAAATCAGCGGGTGTTTCTGCAGCCTGTGCAAGAATCGTACCATCTTTATTAACAACCAGTAAATTGTCTACTTTCAAAAGTTCCTGATATTCTTTCATACAGGAATCAGATATTTGAAAATTTACTTCATGTTCTGCCATATAGGCAACACTGTCGGCTTTTGCCTGATAAATAGCGTCATATGTCAACTGATTTTGAACTGAGGCTTCTTCGGCCTGCGTAATTAGTTCATCCATCTGGCTGAGTTTTTCACTGATATCTTTTTTTTGATTACTTACAGAAAGGTTGGTCTGCATTGTGATAAGGAAGGTTCCAAGTACAGCCAAAAAAATCAGTTCTGCGGCAATTAAAATAATTGCTTTTTTCTTTAGTCTCCTAGACAAAACCGTATCCCCCTTTAATCCCATTTATCAATTAGTATATCAATTGTTCCGTCATCCAGCATCTTTTGAATGGTGTCAGATATCGGCTGGCTTAATTCGGAGCCTTTGTTAGTTGCAACGCCATACTGCTGTTCATGAATGGATCCGTCCAGCAGTACACGGCTGTCTGTCAGATATGTCTGTGAGATACATCCGTCCATACATACGGCATCAACTTCTCCTGTTTCAAGAGCTTCGGAAAGCTTTGCATAACTCGGAATTTTTCTGATAGTAAGATTGTCGTATACTGTTTCTAAATCACTGTCAGAGAAAGTGTCATCAGAAATTATACCCATCTCATATAGCTTGATCGCAAGCTCCGGACCAGTATTAGCGCCGTTCATTACGCCGATTGTTTTTCCTTTCAATTGATTGATTTTTTCAAATCCGGTAGAATTTTCTACCATAATCTGGGTAATGTCTGTGTAATATGCGGGAGAGAAATCAAAGTTTTTGATTCGTGTATCGGTAATTGAATAAGCTGCGATCAGACAGTCTACTTCTTCATCTAATAGTGTCTGTTTGCGGTTTTCGGGTTTGACAGCTGCAAATTTTACCTCTGTAAAGCCAAGCCGTTCAGCCATTTCGCGGGCAATGTCAATTTCAAGGCCGTAGAAATTACCTGTTTTTTCATTTAAATATCCAAAATTCATAATGTCATCACGAACGCCGACAGTTAAAGTTCCCTTTCCTTGTCCGGCGCTGCCGCATCCACTTATGACAGCAAGAAAGACGAGAAAACCGGACAGTATTAAGCCTAGAAGCTTTTTCTTCATCGCTATTTCCTCCTAATAATATATATTCTGTAAAATTATATCGTAAATTGAACATATCTCTAAGTGTTGAAATGGGAAAAAAACTATATTTTTGGTAAAAATGGAATATTTGAGCGGTATAAAAAAACTGGTTTTTTAAGGCTTTATTTGTTACAATTGATGAAAATGAAAGGGGAATTTTACTATGGCAAAAACAATACGTTATCTAATCGGGATCACAGTAGGAATCGCGGCAGTCGTTATTCTGCTGATTACTGCGTTTGAAGCGGCGATGTATTCGGATTTTGGATATTATGAAAAAGAATATAAAAAATATGATGTACTTACAGATCTGGATATGGAAATGAACGATGTGATGTACGTAACAGAAGAAATGATGGCATATCTGCGCGGAGAACGTGACGAATTGAGCGTCATTACAACAATAGAAGGAGAGGAGCAGGACTTTTTCAATGAGCAGGACCGGTTTCATATGGGAGAGGTGCAGGGACTGTTTTTGGGAGGACTAAAGCTGCGTTTAGGAGCGTTTATTATTCTGGGTATTAGTCTGACTGTACTGTTTTTTATGAAAGAGGAACGATTAAAGGCACTGTGCAGAGGGTATCAGATTGTGCTGGGAGTTCTGGCTGTGATGATCACGATGTTGGGAATTTGGGTGGTAAGGGACTTCAACGCTGTTTTTACGAAGTTCCATGAGATATTTTTTGACAATGATCTGTGGCTTTTTGACCCGGCAGAAGACTATATGATACGGATGCTCCCAGAAGGGCTGTTTTATGACTTTGTAATCCGGATCGGTTTATTATTTGTGGCGGGGATTTTGGTACTCCTTGTGCTGAGTATCGCAGTTCCAAGGCTTTTTATCAGAAGTAATCAGAGAGATTATTTAATTAACATAACTTATGAATGAATTTAATTATATTAATTTTTCTTATCAGAATAAGTGTGTTAGGATGATATGTAGGAAAAAGTATTCTTGGGATACAATCTTTCCTGGTAAATAACCGGAATAACAGACCGCACAGAAAAGGAGACAAAACATGAGTAATGTAAGACGTGTTTATGTAGAAAAGAAACCGGATTTTGCCGTACAGGCGAAGGATTTGAAACATGAGATTAAGCATTATCTTGGAATTCAGACCGTGACAGGAGTCCGGGTGCTGATCCGCTATGATGTAGAGAATATTTCTGATGAAACATTTGAAAAAGCGTGCAGAGGTGTTTTTGCAGAGCCGCCGGTGGATGAACTTTATTTAGAGAACTTCCCGCAGCAGGATCATGATTATGTGTTTTCTGTAGAGTATCTGCCAGGGCAGTTTGACCAGAGAGCAGATTCCGCAGAGCAGTGTGTACAGTTTATTAAAGAAGACGAAAAACCGGTGATTCAGACCGCAGTTACATATGTGATAGAAGGAACTTTGACAGAAGAGGAATTTGCGGCAGTGAAGAATCACTGTATCAATCCGGTAGATTCCAGAGAGACGAGCCTGGACAAACCAGACACATTAGTGATTGCTTTTGATGAACCGGAGGATGTGAAGATTTTTGATGGATTTAAGGAAATGCCAAAAGACAGTCTGAAAGAACTGTATGATTCCTTGGGACTTGCCATGACTTTTAAGGATTTTCTTCATATTCAGAACTATTACAATACAGAAGAAGAGCGTGATCCTTCTATGACAGAGATTCGTGTGCTGGATACATATTGGTCTGATCACTGCCGTCATACGACATTTTCTACAGAGCTTAAGAATGTAACGTTCGGCGAAGGGGATCTTAGAGGACCAATCGAGAATACATATAAGAATTACCTGAAAACACACAGCGAGATATTTGCAGGAAGAGAAGACAAGTTTGTCTGTCTGATGGATCTGGCACTCCTTGCCATGAGAAAGCTGAAAAAAGAAGGAAAGCTTGCAGATCAGGAAGAATCTGACGAAATCAATGCATGCAGTATCGTTGTGCCGATCGCTGTAGACGGCGCGGAGGAAGAGTGGCTGATCAATTTCAAAAATGAGACACATAACCATCCGACAGAGATTGAACCTTTCGGTGGAGCTGCAACCTGTCTGGGCGGAGCAATCCGTGATCCGTTGTCAGGACGTACTTATGTTTATCAGGCAATGCGTGTGACGGGAGCAGCAGACCCGACCGTATCTGTGAAGGATACATTGAAAGGCAAGCTGCCGCAGAAGAAGCTGGTTCGCGGCGCAGCAAGCGGATATAGTTCTTACGGTAACCAGATTGGTCTGTCAACCGGGGCGGTAAAAGAGATTTACCACCCTAATTATGTGGCAAAACGTATGGAAATCGGCGCTGTATTAGGTGCTGCTCCAAGACGCGCGGTAATTCGCGAGACTTCTGATCCGGGAGATATTATTATTTTGTTGGGCGGACGCACAGGACGTGACGGCTGCGGCGGTGCAACCGGTTCTTCTAAGGTGCATACCGAAGAATCTATCGAAACCTGCGGTGCAGAGGTACAGAAGGGCAATCCGCCGACAGAGCGGAAAATCCAGCGTCTGTTCCGCCGGGAGGAAGTCAGCAGGCTGATCAAGAAATGTAACGATTTTGGCGCAGGCGGCGTGTCAGTTGCCATCGGAGAACTGGCAGATGGTCTGCGGGTAGATCTGGACAAGGTGCCGAAGAAATATGCGGGACTGGACGGAACAGAGATTGCGATTTCCGAGTCCCAGGAGCGTATGGCAGTTGTCGTTGACGCAAAAGATGTAGAACAGTTCCTTGCATATGCCAAAGAAGAGAACTTAGAAGCAGTAGAAGTTGCAGTTGTAACTGAGGCTCCAAGACTTGTGCTTGTATGGAGAGGAAAAGAGATCGTCAATTTATCCAGAGCCTTCTTGGATACAAACGGCGCGCATCAGGAGACGGATGTAGAGGTTGAGATTCCATCCATGGGCGATACTGTATTTACAAGAGATGAAGTTGCAGATGTAAAGGCAAAATGGCTGGATACCTTGAAGGACTTGAATGTTTGTTCGCAGAAAGGTCTCGTGGAAATGTTTGATGGTTCAATCGGCGCCGGTTCTGTATTGATGCCGCACGGTGGTAAGTACCAGATGACAGAGACACAGGCAATGGTTGCCAAAGTACCGGTACAGACAGGAAAGACAGATGCGGTTTCCATGATGAGCTATGGATTTGATCCGTATTTGTCAAGCTGGAGTCCATATCACGGCGCAATTTATGCAGTGACAGAGTCAATGGCTAAAATTGTGGCGACAGGCGGAGATTATAGTAAGATCCGTTTTACGTTCCAAGAATATTTCCGTCGTATGACAGAAGACCCGAAGAGATGGAGCCAGCCGTTTGCAGCGCTTCTGGGCGCATATGACGCACAGCTCGGATATGGACTGCCGTCCATCGGAGGAAAGGACAGTATGTCTGGAACATTCCAGGACATCGATGTGCCGCCGACACTGGTTTCTTTCGCAGTCGATATGGCAAAGGACAAGGATATTATCACACCGGAGTTGAAGCAGGCAGGAAATAAGCTGGTTTGGCTGCGAATTGAGAAAGACAGTTATGATTTGCCGGATTATACGCAGGTTATGGAGCAGTATGGAAAATTCTATGAGGATATTCAGGCGGGCAGGATCATTTCTGCTTATGCAATGGATCGTTATGGTATCATTGCTGCTGTCAGCAAAATGGCATTTGGTAACGGTATGGGTGTAAAACTGGAGCATAATCTGGATACAAGAGATGCTTTTGCTCCGGCATTTGGTGATTTGATCGCCGAGGTTCCGGCAGGACAGGTACAGAATCTGGCAATTACATATACTGTGATTGGTGAAGTGACAGACCATGCTGTATTTGCATACGGCAATACAGAGATTACACTGGACGAGGCAGTGAAAGCATGGACAGGAACACTGGAAGGAGTGTTTGCGACAAAGTCCGCGGCTGACAGTGATGAAAAGATTGAGGAGAGATTATTCAATACTTCTGACATTCATATTTGCAGTCATAAACTGGCTCAACCTACTGTATTTATTCCGGTATTCCCAGGAACCAACTGTGAATATGACAGTAAGAGGGCGTTTGAACGTGCAGGAGCAAAGGTAATTACAAGGGTCTTTAAGAATATGGATGCATCGGGAATCCGTGAATCTGTGGAAGAGTTTGAGAAAATGATCGGACAGGCACAGATGATTATGTTTCCGGGCGGATTCAGTGCAGGAGATGAACCGGATGGTTCTGCGAAGTTCTTTGCAACTGCATTCCAGAATGCAAAGCTCAAAGAGGCAGTTGAAAAATTGCTGAATGAGCGTGATGGATTGGCGCTAGGTATCTGCAACGGTTTTCAGGCCCTGATCAAACTGGGTCTGGTACCATACGGCGAGATTGTAGGACAGAAAGAAGATTCGCCGACATTGACATACAATACCATCGGACGGCACATTTCCAAGATGGTATACACGAAGGTGGTGACAAATAAGTCTCCGTGGCTTCAGGAAGCAGCTTTGGGCGGTGTATACACCAATCCGGCTTCTCACGGCGAGGGTCGTTTCGTTGCCAGCGATGAATGGCTGGAGAAATTGTTTGTTAACGGACAGGTGGCAACACAATATTGTGATCCGGAAGGAAATATCAGTATGAATGAAGAGTGGAATGTTAACGGTTCTTACTGTGCGATAGAAGGTATTACAAGCCCGGACGGAAGAGTGCTTGGTAAGATGGCACACTCTGAGAGAAGAGATGATTCTGTGGCGATCAACATTTATGGAGAGCAGGATATAAGAATCTTTGAATCCGGGGTGAAATATTTTAAGTAAAAATGCGGAATAATATCAGAGAAGTAATGGAAAAAATACTGTTTGAATTGTGCGAACAATTTGACAAATTCTATCAAATTGAAGAACTTTGAAAAAGATGGTATTTTCTGTTGACATTTGGACAAATTTGATAGTATAATAGCGGAGCAGGTTGAGAACAGCAATCTGCTCCAGAAAATGATACGGGGTCTTAGCTCAGCTGGGAGAGCATCTGCCTTACAAGCAGAGGGTCACAGGTTCGAGCCCTGTAGGCCCCATGAATTTTCTAAAATCGCGCATATGCATGTATAGAATACATGTTAAGTGCTTATAATGAGGCGGAATAGCTCAGTTGGCTAGAGCACACGGTTCATACCCGTGGTGTCGCTGGTTCAAATCCAGTTTCCGCTATTGAGAAGCTCTTGCAAATTGCAAGAGCTTTTTTAGAAACAGCGAATTATAAGTAACAGTTTAGCATAGGAGTTTGCACTCGCTGCA
Source organism: Mediterraneibacter agrestimuris (assembly GCF_943193195.1). Lineage (GTDB taxonomy): Bacteria > Bacillota > Clostridia > Lachnospirales > Lachnospiraceae > Schaedlerella > Schaedlerella agrestimuris. Next base: position 9,460 of record NZ_CALPDG010000055.1, read on the forward strand.
AACTCCGTAAAAACGTGTGCTGGAGAAATAGAATCCGCCCTTTCACCGCAGGTGAACTTAAAATAGGGCGGATTCAGTAACAGTTCAGCCAAAAGGCTGAACTGTTACAATTACAAAGGAGTAATGATATGAATAATAAATCAGGACTGATACTGCGAGTAATTCTTGGCGGATATCTCGTGTTTTTAGGAGTTTCGGTGATTTCACAGGCGATAAAAGCACAACCAAGCGATTTGATTATTAAAGCACTTTTTGGGGTACTCTTTATAGCAGTGGGCGGATTTTATGCGTTTACGCATATTAGACGAATGCTCCATCTTGTAGAAAAAGAGAGCAGGAGAAATTCTGATTCGGATGCGGGGGATTCAACACAGCCATTATTTGAAAAGCCGCAGCACGATCAGTCACTGTATCGTACTGCGCCGATGCCTGCAGGAGAAATACGCAGGAAGATACCGGCGCAGGAAACAGATCTGAGGGCAAATGTGAGTCAGTTGCCGGAAACGCATTCGGAAAAGCCGCAGGAGCAGATGAAATCTCAGTTAAAAATACAGGTGGAAGAAGGAAGAGCGAAGAGGGCAGAGACAAAGGATCCTGTCAATCTGGCAATAGAGATTATGCGTGATGAAGAAAGAAATACGTTAGAAACAGCCGAAGAGTTGGAGAACGATTACGAGGAGAAGTAACTATGCGTGTTGGAATGGGATATGATGTTCATAAATTGACAGAAAACAGAAAATTGATCTTGGGCGGTGTGGAAATTCCTTATGAAAAAGGACTTCTGGGGCATTCAGACGCAGATGTGCTGCTTCATGCGATTATGGACGCACTGCTTGGCGCAGCGGCGCTTGGAGATATCGGAAAGCATTTCCCGGATACGGACGAGAAGTATCGTGGGATTTCCAGTATTAAATTGCTGGAGCATGTGGCGGGACTATTAGATGAGCATGGATTTATTGTGGAAAATGTGGATGCAACGATTATCGCACAGCGTCCGAAAATGCGCCCGCATATTGATACAATGCGTGGGAATATTGCAAAGGCACTTCGTGTTGAACTTGATCAGATCAATGTGAAGGCAACGACAGAAGAGGGACTGGGATTTACCGGAAACGGAGAAGGAATCTCTTCACAGGCGGTCTGTTTGCTGGAAAAGATGACAAACTACAGCAGTTATGATGTGACACCGACAGAGCAAAACTGCGGCGGATGTAGTGGTTGCCAAAAAGAACAATTGAAATAAAGGACGATTGGGAGCCCGGATTTTTGGATAAGAATCTGGGCTTTTAAACATGAATGGGGGATGTTGTATGGAACTGCGGAGACTGGATAAGAGCGAACACAGCAAAACCAGAAACCTATGGGAATGTGTCTTTGATGAGGACTCGAAAGAATTTCTGGATTATTATTACTTCTTTAAAACGAGGGATAACGAGATTTATGTGATAGAAGAGGATGAAGATGTCCGTTCCATGCTGCATCTGAATCCGTATACAATACAGGTTGGAGAAGAACAGTTTATAGGACATTATATCATTGCGGTGGCGACTGAGTCTGCATATCGCAGACGCGGATATATGGGGAAAATTCTTAAGAAATCCATGCAGGACATGTATAGCCGGAAAGAGTTATTTACTTTTTTGATGCCTGCGGCAGAGTCAATCTATACTCCATATGATTTCCGGTTTGTATACGACCAGAATGTATGGACGTATACAATTGAAGATGAGCAGATTGCTCTGGAAAAACCTGAAAGTGAATTGGCAGAAAATCCGTTTACCAGAGCAAGAATTAAGGGATTGGGAAATAAGGAAGCTGCTTGTGTTGTTTCAGACGCGGGAATCGGTGATGGGAAATTACTGGCAGAATTTTTCAATACTTATTTTGCGGAGAAGTTTCAAGTATATGCAGTGCGCGATGAAGGTTATTATCAAATAATGCTCTTTGAGCAGCAGAGTGAAAACGGCGGAATCCGGCTGCTGGAAAAAGACAGTAAAGTGGTCGGGACTTTCCTGTATAGTGATGAGGACGGGCTGGAGATTCGGGAACCTCTTTATCTAAAGGAATATGAGATGGATTTCTGGAATGCAGTACGCAGTCTTTGTACAGAAAGAGGACAAAGTTGTGCGGCAGTATATGCTGATATTGACAAGAGTAATGAGGGTGTGAAATCGACGATTATGGTTCGGATTATCCATCTGGAAAATCTTTTAAAAGCCATAAAAGCAAAAGAGGGAGAAGAAATAGACTGTTCTTTCGCAGTGCTGGATTCGATCCTTCCGCAAAACAGCCGGGTGTGGAAGTTGAAAAGTAAGGCTTTGGAGTTCACACAGATGCAGGAGCAAGAGGAAGGGACAGAAGTAGTTACCGCAGAAGACTTGCTCGTAAGGGAAACTGAGGATTCGGAGGGTGTTCTGACAATCGCAGCATTGACAAGTCTTTTATTTGGATATAAGAGTGTGGAGGAAGTAGCAGAAGAGCCAGATGTGTATCTGACGGAGCATTTGGTGGAAGAGTTAAGAAAGATACAGACACTGAATGCAGTCTATTTGAATGAAATTGTGTAAAAATTGTTGCTTTGAGGTTACTGTTCACACGGCACCTTGCACTGTGCTGCAAGGTGTCCAGCCAATGAAGTGATGACAGCAATATATCCAGCCCCTCGCCGAAGGTGACCTAAAATGGGCTGGATACTGTTACTGGAGCACCTGTAGGGTGTGAACAGTAACGCTTTGAGCACCGTAGGTGTGAAAAGTAAGTAAAAAGCGTTTGACAAAATCGGTTTTATTGCATAATATAGTATCTAGTACAATGAAATATAATTTGCTATGAAGAAAAGGCAATGAACGGAGAGAGTAGCAGCAGCGGAGGCTTAGCAGAGAGAGACTGTCATCGGCTGAAAGCAGTCTTAAGCGGAGTGGTTGTGAAGTGCATTCGGGAGCTGATTTTATGAAAATTATCTGTGAATGACTGTGAATGGGAATCGGTCAGGTACATTGGGTTAGAACAGATGGTAAATAGTAAGATACGGGTGACGGACGTTATACGTTAAGAGTAAAAGGACAGGAAGCAGTCTTTTAAAATTAGAGTGGAACCACGGATGAACTTCGTCTCTTAGTGAGACGGAGTTTTTTATGATATAGGAAAGTTCTTACTTTCCTATATCATAAAACGCTCCGCAGGATGCGCACTGCGGCGTACAATGAAGATGTCGCAAGCGACCGCCGCAGGCGCAAGAATGTGCGAAGCACATTCTTTGTTCTATATAACAGGAAAATCCTCTGGAATCCTGTTATACTAAAATGTATTTCGTGCAATTATGTGTTGTTATTTAGGAGAAAAACTATGGGAATGATATCTTATATCAAAGAAGAGATTCAGGTTGTCAGGGAGCGTGACCCGGCGATCAAGTCGAACTGGGAAGTGCTTTTATATCCTAGTTTTAAGGTGATCTTGAGTTATCGAGTGGCTCATAAATTATATTTAAAAAAGCATTACTTCTGGGCGAGATGGATATCTCAGCGGGCTGTCCGTAAGACGGGGATTGAGATCCATCCGGGCGCAACGATCGGAAAAGGTCTTTTCATTGATCATGGAAGCGGTGTGATCATCGGAGAGACAGCGATCCTCGGAGATAATATTACGTTGTATCAAGGTGTGACATTAGGAGGTACCGGAAAAGAACAGGGCAAACGTCATCCAACGCTGAAGGATAATGTTATGGTCAGTGCGGGCGCGAAGATACTTGGCTCCTTTACCATTGGGGAAAATTCCAAGATCGGCGCAGGGTCTGTTGTTCTGGAAGAAGTACCCCCGAACTGTACGGTGGTCGGCGTGCCGGGACGTATTGTCAGGAGAGATGATAAGAAAGTGCCGCGTGCCGACATGGATCAGATTCATCTGCCTGATCCGATGCTAAACGATATCAAGGAATTGCAGATTGCGAATTTTCAGCTTCATGAACAGCTTCTGGAGATGGAAAGCCGTCTGAAATGCTTGGACGGAGCGGATGCAAAATGTCCCCGGGAGATATAAAGAGGAAACGAGATACTACTGTACTGAAAAGTACAGAGAAGAGATATAATGAAAGGAGAGGTAAGAGAAGATGAAATTATATAATACAATGTCAAAATCAAAAGAGGAATTTGTTCCATTGGAAGAGGGCAAGGTAAGGATGTATGTCTGCGGACCGACGGTCTATAACTTTATCCATATTGGAAATGCGAGACCGATGATCGTATTCGACACGGTCAGAAGATATTTTGAGTACAAGGGATATGATGTGAACTTTGTAACCAATTTTACAGATGTAGATGATAAGATTATTAAAAAAGCAATTGAAGAAGGCGTGACAGCGGATGAGATTTCCAAGCGTTATATTGCAGAGTGTAAGAAGGATATGGAAGGGTTGAATGTGAAGCCTGCTACCACACATCCTCTTGCGACAGAAGAAATTGGCGGTATGATCGAGTTGATCCAGACATTGATTGAAAAAGGATATGCCTATGCTAAGAATGGAACGGTATATTTCCGTGCAAGGAAGTTCAAGGATTATGGAAAGCTGTCTCACAAGAATCTGGATGATCTGCGTTCAGGCAACCGTTCTCTTCTTGTGAGCGGTGAGGATGAGAAGGAAGATCCGCTGGATTTTGTACTTTGGAAGCCGAAGAAGGAAGGTGAACCGGCTTGGGAGTCTCCGTGGAGCGACGGACGTCCGGGATGGCACATCGAATGTTCTGAGATGTCTAAGAAATATCTTGGCGAGCAGATTGACATTCATGCGGGCGGAGAGGATCTGATCTTCCCGCACCATGAAAATGAAATAGCGCAGAGTGAGGCGGCAAACGGGAAAGAATTTGCAAAATACTGGCTGCACAATGGTTTCTTAAATATTGACAATCGTAAGATGTCCAAATCGCTGGGGAATTTCTTTACTGTCAGAGAGATCAGTGAAAAGTACGATCTTCAGGTACTTCGTTTCTTCATGCTTAGTGCACATTACAGAAGTCCGTTGAATTTTAGTGCAGAATTGATGGAAGCGGCCAAGAATGGCCTGGAGAGAATCAAGACCGCAGCTGATAATTTACGTTTTCTGCTGGGAAATGCTTCTGTCAAAGAAATGACAGAAGCAGAGCAGGGGAAGGTGACAAAAGCGCGGGAGTATATAGTGAATTTCGAGAAGGCAATGGAAGATGATTTTAATACAGCAGATGCCATTGCAGCTGTATTTGAACTGGTGAAATATGCCAATACTACCACAGATGGGGAAAGCTCCAAGGCATATCTTCAGGCTCTGCTTGAGATGATCGTCAAATTAACTGACGTACTCGGCATTGTAGTAGAAGAAAAAGAAGAATTGCTGGACGGAGATATTGAAGCCCTGATCCAAGAACGTCAGGCGGCAAGAAAAGAACGTAATTTTGCCAGAGCAGACGAGATCCGCGGCGAGCTTTTGGCAAGGGGGATCATTCTGGAAGATACAAGAGAAGGAGTAAAATGGAAAAGAGCGTAATGATAGATTTTCATGATTATATAGAAAATGCGCTTCAGCTTCAGGAGGTGGATACGAATAGTTATTCACCTCTTGTTCTGGCATATATCGGAGACTGTGTATTTGACCTGATCATCAAAAGTATGGTGATAAACCGCGGCAATAAGCAGGTGCATAAGTTACATGAAGAGACGAGCGGATATGTGCAGGCGTCTTCCCAGTCGAAAATGATGCGCGCCATGCAGCCTTGCCTAAACGAAGAGGAACATGCGATTTATCGGAGAGGGCGCAATGCCAAGTCTGTTTCTCCGGCAAAAAACCAGTCTATTACAGATTATAGAAGGGCGACCGGATTTGAAGCGCTGATTGGATTTTTGTATTTGAAAAGGGAATATGAAAGAATAATGGAGTTGGTGAAGATCGGACTTGATAGTCTGGAAGAGAAGGAGAATATGAATGGGCAGAAGCGGATGGGATGAAAAAAGGCGCCGGGAGATGACGAGTGAAAATATCAAGAATCATGAGAGTGAACGGGGAGTGAAAAACGAGGAATTTGACGAGAGAATGCATACGCTCGTTATAGAAGGAAGAAATGCAGTGTTGGAAGCATTTCGCTCGGGAAAGCCGATTGATAAAGTGTTTGTGCTGGACGGTTGTCAGGATGGTCCGGTCCGCACCATTGTCAGAGAGGCTAAGAAACATGATACGATTCTGAATTTTGTAGGAAAGGATCGGCTCAATCAGCTTTCACAAACAGGAAAGCATCAGGGTGTGATCGCCTATGCGGCGGCTTATGAGTATGCGGAAATTGAGGACATGTTCAAGCTGGCAAAAGAGCGTGGGGAAGATCCGTTTATCCTGCTCTTGGATAACATCGAAGATCCGCATAATCTTGGCGCCATTATCCGTACTGCTAATCTTGCGGGGGCGCATGGGGTCATCATTCCAAAACGTAGAGCAGTAGGACTGACTGCGACTGTTGCCAAGACGTCAGCGGGAGCGCTCAATTATACTCCGGTTGCCAAGGTGACCAATCTGGCAAAGACCATGGATGAGTTAAAAGAGAGAGGATTATGGTTTGTCTGTGCGGATATGGACGGAGAATCCATGTATCGCCTGAATCTGACCGGACCGATTGGTCTTGTGATTGGAAATGAAGGGGAAGGGGTAGGACGCCTTGTAAAAGAAAAATGTGACTTTATTGCGGGAATTCCAATGAAAGGTGAAATCGACTCCTTGAATGCATCTGTTGCAGCTGGTGTATTGGCGTACGAGATTGTAAGACAGAGGATGAAATAATGCAGAATTATGAGATGATGGCGGATGAATATCTGATTTCAGAATACCGGAAAGGAAATTCTGAGATCATGGATTATCTGATGGATAAATATAAGCCTATGGTGCGTAAAAAGGCACGTGCCATGTATCTGCTGGGCGGGGAGAACGAAGACCTGATTCAAGAAGGAATGATTGGATTGATGAAAGCAGTGCGCAGTTTTGATGAATCACAAGGCGCGGGTTTTTTTAGTTTTGCGGAGCTTTGTGTTTCCCGGCAGATGTATTCTGCAATTGAAAGCTCTAAGCGAAAAAAACACATTCCGCTGAATTCTTATATTTCCTTATATGAAGAGAGCGAGAATGGAGATGAGAAAAATCCGCCGCTGATCGATACGATCGAATCTAGTATAGATAATAACCCGGAGGCGCTTTATATTGGGAAAAAAATCACGGAAGCATTTGTGGAAGAGTTGAAGGATTCTTTGAGTTCTTTAGAAAATCATGTGCTGTATTTACACTTGATGGGAACAGATTACCGAAAGATTGCAGAGATTTTAGAAAAGAGCCCGAAGGCGATTGACAATGCGCTGCAGAGGATACGTGCCAAGGCAGAAAAGATGTTGAAGTAATCAAAAAACCGTCGTCCGAAAGGATAACGGTTTTTTGAAGCTGTTGAGCGGAATTGAACCGCCGACCCCTTCCTTACCAAGGAAGTGCTCTACCGCTGAGCCACAACAGCATTTCTATGTGTCAGCATTGCATGTACATAGCTTATTAAATATACAATAAAACAAGACAAATTGTCAATATTTTTTTGAAATAATTTTGCTATTATTTTGCCGTGTTATTTTATTACATTTCATAATCATAGTGTATTTGACAGGTACTACTTATAACTGGGCAGAATCTAAAACAATTGTAAACGGTCCGTCATTCACAAGGCTGACTTTCATCTCTGCACCGAAAGAACCTTTTTGCACGTTTGGTACAGATTCTCTGCATTTTTCAATGATGTATTCGTAGAGTGCGTCTGCCTTCTCTGGAGAGCCTGCTTCAATGAAGCTGGGACGGTTTCCTTTTTTACAGTTTGCGTAAAGGGTAAATTGTGAGATGAGCAGAAGACTGCCGTTTACATCTGCGAGGGAAAGATTTGTTTTGCCGTTCTCATCCTCGAAAATGCGCAGACCGATCATTTTGCGTACCATCTTATCTGCCGTTTCCGCAGTATCCTCTTCGGCAATGCCGATCAATACCATATATCCTTTCTGGATCTCTCCGATGATTTGGCTGTCTACAGAGACATTGGCTTCTGTTACACGCTGAATTACAAATTTCATAGTATGGTTACCTCCAATAGATCTTTTGCGGATTTATAAAAAATATTGTTTTTTATATCAGATTACCATGAGAATTGTATCATATAACCAGTAGAATGACAATTTAAAAAATGTATCACATGAAAATACTCTTTTTTATTCAAACAGAGAACAATTTAGCGGAAGCCTTGCGGTCTGTTGATTTCCGGCTTATTTCACAATGTGCAAAGTTATGTAACAGATTTGGTTCTTCCGCAATTATCCGTATTCACCACTTGACAATATAAGCTTTGCGGTCAATAACTCCTTGCCACAACGGCCA
>NZ_CALPDG010000056.1 GCF_943193195.1 Mediterraneibacter agrestimuris
AAAAAGAGTCCATACCCTAAGAATCCGACAAAGTATGGACTCAGCTTTGCATAATAACTTACTTTTCATAACCAACGTTATGTGAAGCTTCACATAACGTTGGCAAGACCACGACTGCCGTAAACTTAGGGATAGGGCTTGCAAACGAGGGAAAGAGGGTGCTGCTTGTGGACGCCGATCCGCAGGGGGACTTGACAACCTCTTTGGGTTGGGCAGACCAGGACAATCTTTCTGTCACGCTGGCAACGCAGATGGAAAAGATTATCCGTGACGAACCGATGGAGGCGGGCGAAGGGATTTTACACCATGACGAGGGTGTAGACCTGATTCCGGCGAATATCGAGCTGTCCGGCATGGATATTACGCTTGTAAACGCCATGAGCAGGGAGTTTACTATGAAGTCCTATCTGAATGAGCTGAATGAATTGCTAATAACTTCTTGATATATCCAGTGTAGCAGGCATAATCTACATAGATGTTGGCGATATATCCCTCGGCAAATTCTATCAGGTCAGCGTCAATTTCAAAGCTATTGGATAGCTCGTAAACGGTCTTGATGAATTTATCCTTGTCAGCAATTCGCTCTTTACTTGGAACACTTCTGCGGTTCTTCTGTATAAATTTCAAAAAATCATCAGCTTCTGAAAAGTCGGGAGTGATTGCGTTGCCAGTTCCCAAATCTGTTTTGTAATCCTCAAATTTTTCTTTTTCAAACCGATTACTGAATATTATCTTTTGTTTGTCCATTCCTTTTACCCCTAAGTTTCTTTTTGGAGATTGTTTGACTTGGCTCTTGGGTTGTGATTTGTCTTTTGCCATTAACAATCGTGAATTACTACTTTTATAGTATAACATAAAAATAGTTGGAAATCATTACTGATAGTTGGTTTGACTTCCTTTTGGTGCGTGTGATTTGAAATCTACTTAACCTATACTATTAGTTATGGAAACACACTAAGGGAGGTGATGTGATGAAGCTCGATACAATCGGCAAGAATATAAGAAAGTTCCGACTTGCGAGGAAATTACGCCAAGAAGATTTGGCTGAGAAAACAGATTTGACAACAAATTATATTGGTATGGTTGAGCGTGGAGAGAAAATTCCGTCACTCGAAACTTTCATAAAGATAGTAAATGCTTTAGGTGTATCATCAGATATGGTTCTTACAGATGTTCTGGAAACGGGATATACAGTCAAGAACTCAATGCTGAATGAGAAGCTTGAAAAACTTGCTCCTGAAGATAGAAACAGAATTTATGAAGTCATAGATACACTTGTGAAGCAGTCAAAGCAAATACTTCCATAAAACACAGAAGTTCGTCCTAATCGACGAGCTTTCTTTTTTTCAGTATAAAAAATTTCTGCTATCGACAAATTTTTCGGGACTTCGACAGAGCAAATATGCTATAACAACAACTGTCAGTGATAGACACATACTAATAGACATAGGAGGAAGTAGAAGTGAACGACATTTTCAGACAAATAGCAAAAGAAAATGGAACAACCGAAAAAGCAGTAAAAGAGGAAATGCAGTTTGCCATTCGGGAAGCAATGAAAAGTGCTGAACCGGAAGCAATAGCTTTTTGGAAAGCAGTTGCACCGGACGGAAAAGAGCCGCCGATAGAAAAGGTCATAGCAATGATTGCATTGAATGTTAATAATAGAATGTATAATTGAGGTGCTTCGGCATCTCTTTTTTATTATTCTTTAAAAGAGTCGTATTAGGTGTTTGTAAAAAGTGACACCTTAGTGTCTGAAAGGTTACATTTCTGTCCGAAATCTTGAAATGCCTGAAAATTTAATATATAATGTTAAATGACTAACTGTAACGAAGAAGAATTATAAGATGAAGAGGTGTTACTGATGAAGATATGCTATAACAAACTTCAAAAACTTATGATTGACAATCAAATGAAAAGACAGGATTTAATGCGTGCAGCCGAAATTACATCATACGCTGCAACGAAGATAAATAAGAATGAGCCAGTATCTCTTGAAGTACTGATGAGGATATGTCAGGTATTTCACTGTGACATCGGAGATATATGCGAAGTTATTTTAGATGAGTAATAAAAAAGTTATGTATTATGGTTTACTTGATTTTATAGGAGGATATGTTAATGGCATCGAGTAATAATGCAAATATCGGATTTGAAAAACAGATTTGGGACGCAGCGTGTGTCCTTTGGGGACATATCCCCGCAGCAGAATACAGAAAGGTTATCGTAGGTCTTATTTTCCTGCGTTACATTTCAAGTGCTTTTGAAAAACGCTATCAGCAGCTTGTTGATGAGGGTGACGGTTTTGAAGATGATAAGGACGCATACGCAGAGGACAATATCTTCTTCGTACCGGAGGACGCTCGTTGGAGCAAGATTGCGTCTGCTGCCCATACACCTGAAATCGGAACTGTCATTGATGACGCAATGAGAGCCATAGAAAAGGAAAACACAACCCTTAAAAATGTGCTTCCTAAAAACTATGCCAGCCCTGATTTGGACAAGCGTGTTTTGGGTGATGTTGTTGACCTGTTCACCAATATGGATATGGGCGATACAGAGGAAAGCAAAGACCTCCTCGGAAGAACTTATGAGTATTGTATTCAGCAGTTTGCTGCATATGAAGGTGTTAAGGGTGGCGAGTTCTATACCCCGGCAAGTATTGTTAAAACAATCGTTGCTATCTTAAAGCCGTTTAAGAACTGCCGTGTATATGACCCTTGCTGCGGTTCGGGCGGTATGTTCGTACAGAGTGCAAAGTTCATTCAGGCACACAGCGGTAAGCGTGGTGAAATCGCTGTTTACGGACAAGAGTCCAATGCTGATACTTGGAAAATGGCTAAAATGAATATGGCTATTCGTGGCATTGACGCAGACTTCGGTGCATATCAAGCAGATACATTCTTCAATGACTTACATAAAACACTGAAAGCAGATTTCATTATGGCAAATCCGCCTTTCAATCTTTCCAACTGGGGACAGGAAAAGCTCAAAGAAGATGTTCGTTGGAAATACGGAACACCGCCTGCCGGCAATGCCAACTATGCGTGGATTCAGCATATGATACACCATCTTGCACCGAATGGAAAAATCGGTCTTGTACTTGCTAACGGTGCGTTGTCCTCTCAGTCCAGCGGCGAGGGAGAAATCAGAAAGAACATTATTCAGGCTGACCTTGTGGAAGGCATCGTCGCTCTGCCGACTCAGCTCTTTTACAGCGTTACCATTCCTGTTACGCTTTGGTTTATTACCAAAAACAAAAAGCAAAAAGGCAAAACCCTGTTTATTGACGCCCGCAAGATGGGTTATATGGTTGACCGTAAGCACAGAGATTTTACTGATGAGGATATTCAAAAGCTTGCAGATACATTTACGGCATTCCAAGAAGGTACGCTTGAAGATGTCAAAGGCTTCTGTGCTGTTGCCGACCTTCAGGAAATCGAAAAGCAGGACTTCATTCTGACACCGGGCAGATATGTGGGTATTGAAGAAGTCGAGGACGACGGCGAACCGTTTGAAGAAAAGATGACCCGTCTTACTTCTGAATTATCGGAGATGTTTGCAAAGTCTCACGAACTGGAGGACGAAATCCGTAAGAAACTGGGGGCGATTGGATATGAAATGTAAGCTTTCTGATATTTGCAGTTTTCGCAAAGGAAAAGTAGAAGTAGAAAGTCTAAATGCGAAAAACTATATATCGACCGAAAATATGTTGCCAAATAAGTGTGGAATTACGGAGGCAAGCTCTTTACCGACTGTTCCTTTAACACAGGAATATAAAAACGGTGATGTCCTTGTTTCTAATATTCGCCCTTATTTCAAAAAAATTTGGCAAGCCCAATATGATGGCGGTTGCTCAAACGATGTATTAGTCTTTGTTCCAAAACCTAATACGGATAAAGATTTCTTGTATTATGTACTTGCGGATGATGATTTCTTTACATATTCTATGGCAACATCAAAGGGAACAAAAATGCCACGAGGAGACAAAACCTCAATAATGCAATACGAAGTTCCTATGATTGATTTGCAGGTGCAAGAGAAAATCGCAAGTGTTTTGAAGGCATTGGACAAGAAAATTGAACTTAATAATGAAATAAACAATAATTTAGAGCAGCAGGCTCAGGCTGTATATTATAAGATGTTTTCTGAGGTAAACGGTGAACCCGTCGAACTATCAGGCATTATTGATGTTAGAGATGGCACTCACGACTCGCCTAAAGCACAAGCGACGGGATACTATCTTATTACTTCAAAACATCTTTTACCATTTGGTGTTGACAAAGCTTCAGCAAACCGCATATCCAAGGCTGATTTTGATAAAATCAACGAACGCAGCCTTGTTGAAACACAGGATATTTTGATGAGTATGATAGGGACTATTGGACTAATATCTTATATTCCATATAAGGCTGTTGACTTCGCCATAAAAAACGTGGCATTGTTCAAAACCTCTCATACTCCTGAACTCGCATATTATTTTCTCTGCTATCTTAAAAGCGAGAAGGCACTACAACATATTGAGAAATGCCTTGCAGGCAGCACTCAAAAATATATCAGTTTAGGTGAATTACGCAAAATGCCTATATATTCGCCAACAGCTGATGAAATACGAGAGTTTAATTACCTTGTAAAGCCAATGTTTGAGGAAATTGTATCTCGTACCTGCGAAAATGCTCTGCTTGCAGAAATGCGTGATACACTATTGTCCAAGCTGATGTCCGGCGAACTCGATGTTTCCGGCATCGACCTCTAAGCCACTAAATTATTGTTTATAAGGATAGGAGGGTTAGAAGTGAATAGGTTTGATAATGAAGATAAGATAATATCTCAATTTCAGGAAGTCAACGACAATGAGGTTATGTTTGCAACTCAGTCTGAGACGATTGAAGCTGTTTATTCCTCAATTCATACAGAAGCCTTATGGAAAAACTGGATAAATAGTTCCGGCAAGTCTGACCCGCCACCTGATTACTATTTGCCAAAAGACAAGCTGATGATGGATGTTATGCGAGTTGACGACCACGCTTTTGTAAATAAAAAGGGAAAAATTCAAAATCCGACAAACGCCGGAGAAAGCAAGCTTTATAAAGAACTTAAAGAAAGCGGCATACAAGAAATCTACCCTAATGCAGAATTTATAGTTAATGCCAAAACACTTTTGCCGTCAGAGCAAGACCATAACTATTTGTTCTACAAGTCAAACTTTGAACGAATAGTTTCCGAACATATAAAAAAGCTTCCGCTTTACCAAAGCAACCACGTCGGTTACAAAACCGTTTTATTCGTTATGGATGAGTCCTCTGCGTATCTTCAATGTGAAAGCAATAAGCCGAATATGGATGAAGTACACGAAGGCGAAATGATAGCAGGAAAGCCGCATTTGTTCTTTTGGGATGAAAACTTTGTAAATGTCTTTTTACATAGCGGTGTTGATTATTTGATTTGGTATGCACCATATAAACTGCTCAGAACTTCACAAGGGATTTTTGAACTTCCTAAGGTTGTGATGTTTGACTGTAAAACCGAAAACTACGATAATTCAATCAAGTATAACGAAGAAAGAATATGCAGCTCCGAGCTGTAAAATAAGGAGAAATGAAAATGCCGGGATTATATACCGAAGCTGATTATGAAAATTCAGTAATCGAGCTTTACAGAAATGATTTGGGATACGAGTACGCATACGGACCCGATATAGAAAGGGACTTTTACAGTCCGTTATATGAGGAAGTTCTGCTTGACTCTCTGTACCGTTTGAACAGAGGGTTACCTGATGATGCCATTCAGGACGCATTATTCAAACTAAGGAATTTTGAAAACGGAGAACTGGTGCAGAAAAACGCCGTGTTTATGGACTATCTGCAAAACGGTATCCCGGTAAGATATTTTGTTGACGGTGAGGAGCGTTCCTCTATCGTCTATCTTGTTGACTACAAAAATCCCGACAATAACTCCTTTATTGTTGCTAACCAATGGACTTTTATTGAGAACAGCAATAAACGCCCCGATGTAATTCTTTTTTTGAACGGCTTGCCGGTTGTATTGGTTGAGTTGAAATCTCCGTCCCGTGAAGAAACGGATGCTTCCGAAGCGTACAGGCAGCTCCGTAACTATATGATTGAGATTCCGTCAATGTTCATTTACAACGCAATTTGTGTAATGAGCGACCAGTTGACCTCCAAAGCGGGTACGATCACCTCCGGTGAAGACCGCTTTATGGAGTGGAAAACAAAAGACGGCGACTACGAAAACACGCAATATGCACAGTTTGATACTTTCTTTGAAGGTATGTTCCAAAAAGAAAGACTGCTTGATATAATCAAAAACTTTATTTGCTTTTCTAACGAGGGTATCAACTCATTTAAGATACTTGCAGGGTATCATCAATACTTTGCGGTCAGAAAAGCGATTGAATCCACAAAACACGCTACCGTTACCGATGGTAAGGGCGGTGTGTTTTGGCACACCCAAGGCAGCGGAAAGTCGCTGTCTATGGTATTCTATGCTCATTTGTTACAAGAAGCGTTGGACAGCCCGACGATTGTTGTTATCACAGACAGAAACGACCTTGACGACCAGCTTTACGGTCAGTTTGCAAAGTGCAAAGACTTTTTAAGGCAAGAGCCAATGCACGCCGAGAGTAGAGAAAACTTGAAATCTCTCCTTGCCGGCAGACAGGCAAATGGTATTATTTTTACCACTATGCAAAAGTTCGAGGAGTCTCACGAAGCGTTATCCGAACGCCACAACATCGTTGTTATGGCAGACGAA
The DNA here is from genome assembly GCF_943193195.1 of Mediterraneibacter agrestimuris. Classification (GTDB taxonomy): domain Bacteria; phylum Bacillota; class Clostridia; order Lachnospirales; family Lachnospiraceae; genus Schaedlerella; species Schaedlerella agrestimuris. The sequence goes on from NZ_CALPDG010000056.1 coordinate 6,775, forward strand.
GCACACCGTGGACAATATGGACTGACCGAAACCGTGGACGCTAAAACCGGTAGGGTTAAAATCGGTACGGCTCGTGTTATCCGCAACACCTTGCCTAACGCTACATATATCGGCTTTACAGGCACACCTATTTCTTCAAAAGACCGCAGCACCCGTGAGGTATTTGGTGACTATATCGATATTTACGATATGACGCAGGCGGTCGAGGACGGAGCGACACGTCCTGTCTATTACGAAAGCCGTGTAATTAAGCTCAATCTCGATGAAGCAACGTTACGGATGATTGATACCGAGTATGATATTATGTCCGCCAACGCAGACAAAGAAGTTATCGAAAAGAGCAAGCGTGAACTCGGTCAGATGGAAGCAATACTTGGCAACGATAACACTATCAATTCGCTTGTAAGCGATATACTCGACCACTACGAGAACAACAGAGAAAACCTGCTGACAGGTAAAGCAATGATTGTTGCTTACTCTCGTCCTATCGCTATGAAAATTTATAAGCGCATTTTAGAGCTGCGCCCTGCTTGGACAGAAAAGGTGGCGGTTGTAATGACTTCCGGCAACAACGACCCGGAAGAATGGCGTGAGATAATCGGTAATAAGCACCACAAGGACGAGATTGCAAAGAAATTCAAGGACAACAACAGTCTGCTTAAAATCGCAATCGTTGTAGATATGTGGCTCACAGGCTTTGATGTGCCGTCCCTTGCCACTATGTATGTTTATAAGCCTATGTCGGGACATAATCTAATGCAGGCTATTGCCCGTGTAAACCGTGTATTCCGTGACAAAGAGGGCGGTCTTGTTGTTGACTATGTCGGCATTGCAACAGCACTCAAAAAAGCAATGAACGACTATACCGCCCGTGATAAAAAGAATTATGGCGACACCGATGTTGCAAAGGTTGCTTTCCCGAAATTCCAAGAAAAGCTGTCCGTCTGCCGTGATAAGTTCCACGGATTTGATTATTCCAAGTTCCAAACCGGCACAGACCTTGAAAGGTCTAAGACTATCAGCGGTGCTGTCAACTTCATTATGGGCAGAGAAAAAATAGATGATAAGGACTCGTTTGTAAAAGAAGCACTTATGCTTCATCAAGCATTGTCCCTCTGTTCATCTATGGTTGATGAAAGCGACCGTATAGAAGCAGCGTTCTTTGAGGCAGTTCGTGTACTTGTTTTGAGACTTGCAAACACAGGAGTTGGCAAGAAAATATCCCTACCTGAAATGAATGCAAGAATTAACGAACTATTAAAACAGAGTATCAAAAGCGACGGAGTAATAAACCTATTCTCAGATGTTAAAGAAGAATTTTCCCTCTTTGATCCAAAGTTCCTGCAAGAAGTTGCAAATATGAAAGAGAAAAACCTTGCTGTTGAACTTTTGAAAAAGTTGATTGCAGAGCAAGTTTCTGTTTTCCGCAGGACGAATGTGGTTAAGTCTGAAAAGTTCAGTGAGATTATGCAGCGTGCGCTCAATGCGTATTTGAACGGTATGCTGACCAATGAAGAAGTCATTGAAGAAATGCTGAAACTGGCAAAGCAGATTGCGGCAGCACAAAAAGAGGGAGACCAACTCGGACTTACAGCCGATGAGCTTGCATTTTACGATGCCCTCACAAAGCCGCAGGCAATCAAGGACTTCTACGAAAACGACGAACTTATTGCCATTACAAAAGAGCTTGCCGATACACTCCGCAGAAACAAGACGATTGACTGGCAAAAGCGTGAGTCTGCAAGAGCAAAAATGCGTATGCTCATTAAGAAACTTTTGAAAAAGCATAAATATCCGCCGGAGGGTATGGACGATGCAGTTCAAACCGTTATGACTCAGTGCGAACTTTGGACAGATAATATGATGGAAGCGTAGGTTGATGGAGAATGAATATGGACAAGAGATTTCAATGGACAGAATTTTATATGGAGTTGGCTTCTGCCCTACTTCATTACAAAAACAATAGAAGTGACTTGATTGCTAAACTCAAAACTATCTTTGCTGATGCCGGAATGAATTTTCCGTTTAAGGAAAGAGGAAAAGAAGTATATGAGAACATCTGCCCGTTTACCGTTTTCGGCTCGTTTAATAAGGGCATAACAAATGCAAATCGTATTGCTTTGTTGGAACAATTCGCAAAGCAATTTTCGATTAAGGCTGCTGTGCCGACAGAGTTTGACGGTATTCCGGTAGTAATGAATTTAAGTGCGTGGTTCTTTGCGTATAAAGAAAATCGTGGAGAACACGACATAGATAACCTTTGGGATTTGCTTGAAAAAGCAATAGCATATTCCGATGAAGCCTCCACAGATAATAAAAATGCTTTCATTGCTGCCTATGACACAGTTACAAAGCAGAAAATGATTAAGTGGAATATTACGATGGGACTTTATTGGGCAAGACCATATACATTCATCAATTTGGACTCTACCAACAGAGCCTTTATTACGGATGTGGACAATATGCCCCATTATTTCACAACCATATTCTCTGATATAAATAAAGGATTACCCAACGGAAGAAACTATTTGTTTATGTGCGAGCAGGCAAAGAACGCTCTTAATCAGAAAGAATATGAGTATCACAGTTTCCCCGAACTGTCTTATTATGCTTGGAAAAGCAACCAATCGGGCAAAACAGAAGAAACCACGACAACCACAGTTGATTCAAATATAAAAGAAACGAATTATTGGATTTACTCTCCCGGTGACAACGCTTCAATGTGGGACGAGTTCTATAAATCCGGCATAATGGGTATCGGTTGGGACGATGTTACAGACCTTAAAGGATTTTCTTCAAAAGAGGAAATCAAAGAGTATATGAAAAAGGTTTACGACCCAAGTTATTCCTACAAAAACAACGCTCATTGCCTTTGGCAGTTCGCAAATGAAATTAAAGTCGGCGATGTGATTTTCGTCAAAAAAGGAATGCATAAAATTATCGGAAAAGGTATTGTGACTTCCGATTATATCTATGATACGTCAAGAAGCACATACAAGCACATTAGAAAAGTTGATTGGCAAAACAACGGCGAATGGGAACATCCCGGTCAGGCAGTTATGAAAACGCTCACCAACATATCGGCTTACCCAGATTATGTTCAAAAGCTGCTTGCGCTGTTTGCGGAAGATGCTTCTGAGGAAGTATCGGAACAAAAGGAAATCAAGTATCCGTTGTATTCAAAAGATGATTTTCTGAATGAAGTCTATATGGATGAGGATACATATAACACTCTGACGGAATTGCTTGAAGCAAAATACAATGTTATTCTGCAAGGCGCACCCGGTGTCGGAAAGACTTTTGCGGCAAAGAGACTTGCTTACTCTATAATGGGACAGAAAGACACAAGCCGTGTAGCAATGGTACAATTCCATCAAAGCTACTCTTATGAAGATTTCATTCAAGGATACAGACCGTCAAAAGACGGATTTGAGCTTGAAAACGGAACATTCTATAAGTTCTGTAAAGAAGCAGAGGAAGATAATGAACGCCCCTATTTCTTTATCATTGATGAAATCAACCGTGGCAACTTGAGTAAAATTCTCGGTGAACTTATGATGTTAATCGAGAAAGATAAGCGTGGCGAAAAAATCAAACTGCTTTATTCAAACGAATGGTTTACTGTGCCTCAGAATGTCAGAATTATAGGTATGATGAACACCGCTGACAGAAGCCTTGCACTAATGGATTATGCGTTGAGAAGAAGATTTGCTTTCTTTAATTTTGCTCCGGCATTTTCTTCGGAAGGCTTCAAAAATTACTTGGCAGAAAAGAACTCTCCGAAATTAGAGAGCCTGATAACTGCTGTTGAGTCACTTAATAACACCATTTCTTCTGATGAGTCATTGGGAGATGGTTTTAGAATCGGTCACAGCTATTTCTGTACCGATGGAGAAATTACTGATGAATGGCTCAAATCCGTTGTGGAATATGAAGTAATACCGCTTATCAAAGAATATTGGTTTGACGAGCCGACAAAAGTTAGAGATTGGTCTGCAACTTTAAGGAGTGCAATTAAATGATTCGCATACAGAACATATACTATATGCTTTCCTATGCGTTTCAGGTTCTCAATGAAGATGGCTATAAGCAGGTTGCTACCGAAGAATTTGAAAATGCAGCCGAACTATGTGCTGCCATATTGATAAAAGGTGTTTCTTCTCAGCTAAAACGAGGATTGGGCAAAGAGTATATTGTTCAAACGGAGGAATTATCTTCATTAAGGGGGAAAATTGATATTTCTGCTTCGGTAAAAGAGCAAACTATGCTGAGAAAACGCCTTGTCTGCAACTATGATGAGTTTTCGGTCAATTCATATATGAATAGAATTATCCGAACAACAATGGACACGCTTGTAAGAAGCAATATCAGCAAGGATAGAAAAAAGCAACTTCGTAAACTCCTCATTTATTTTGCAGAAGTCGAACCTTTGAATCGTGAGAGCATAAATTGGAAGCTTCAATTTAATAAGAATAATCAAACCTATCAGATGTTGATTTCGATTTGTTATCTGATACTCAAAGGCTTGCTTCAAACAACTTCTGACGGAAGCACAAAGTTAATGGACTTCCTTGATGAGTAGCGTATGTGCAGGCTTTATGAGAAGTTCATTCTTGAATACTACCGTAAGGAACACCCTGAAATTCGGGCGTCAGCGTCTCAAATTCCTTGGGATACCGACGATGATTACAGAGAAATGCTCCCTGTTATGCAAAGCGATATTATGCTTAAAAGCGGAGATAAAACTTTGGTAATTGATGCAAAATACTATGCTCATACCACACAAAGTCAATACAATACAAATACGCTGCATTCTGGAAATTTGTATCAGATATTTACTTATGTGAAAAATCTTGATACAAGCAACTCCGGTAATGTTGCTGGAATGTTATTATATGCCAAAACGGATGAGATTGTGTTGCCAAATAATGATTATAAAATGGGTGGAAATCAAATATCAGTAAAAACACTGGATTTGGACTGTGAATTTGCAGAAATAAAGAGGCAGTTAGATGATATATTACAAAGATATTTTGACTGTTCTTAATTACGGGCAGGATATTCGCAAAATTTACAAGGTCTGTAATGAAACTAAATTAACAGACCGAAAAGAGGTATGAATATGGGCGAAATTGTAAGAATGGATAATGGGAAAGATAATGAGATAATGGCAATGATGAACGATGCATCGTTGTGTCCGCTGTTAGAGGAAACAAAAGTTGGTGTTTCCAATTACACAAAATTACCAGTAACAAGATTGGCAGCTATGGGAACAGCGTTTCAACCATTGACAACTGCTGTGCAAACCGCAGTAACCGGAGCTGGTGGAAGTGGATTGTACTATGTTAATACAGCTGGAAAAACAATGTTTCAGATGAAGGAAACGGGCAATTTTATCGGTTCGCTGAAGACATCAGCAGGTTTAGTTGGCGGAGGACAGGCTCAGATGATGCCGCTTGCTTTTGACCCAACAATGCTATTTATGGCGGCTGCACTTGCGAATATTGATAAAAAACTGGATTCTATAAAAGAAATGCAGCAGGAAATGATGGATTTTCTTGTTCAGAAGGAAAAGGCTGAATTAAAAGGAAATCTTACATTTCTGTATGACGTGTTCAATAATTACAAGTATAACTGGAATAATGAAATGTACAAGAATAGCAATCATACAATGGTGCTTGCCATAAAAAAAGAAGCAGAAGCAAAGATAGTATTTTATCGTGAACAGATAATTGCCAAAGTAAATAAGAAATCTTTGATTCATAGTGACCAGACGGTAAACAAGCAGTTGCAGGCGGTACAAGACCAATTTAAAGATTACCAGCTTGCATTATATACGCTTGCATTCTCCTCATTCCTAGATGTAATGCTTGTGGGAAATTATGACAAAGAGTATTTGTCTGGTATTTCAGAAAAATTGGATGATTATTCGATGAAATACAGAGAACTTTATACGCAGTGCTATGAAGAAATATCTGGATATTCTTCTACTTCCATACAATCCTCTTTGCTGAAAGGATTATCAAAGACAACGAAAGTAGTTGGCAAGATTGTAGAGCGTATACCAGTTTTTGGAGATACGCAGGCTGATGAAACGCTCATTGCAGCAGGGGAAAAGCTTGGCGACATAGGAACAGAAAAAATCCGCAAACAGATGCGGCAGTTGATTGAACGACAGAGTAACTTTGTCCGTCCGTTTATTGATAATATTGATACCGTAAATCGACTGAATAATAATCCAGTGCAGTTATTAGTAGACAAGGACAATCTTTATATTGCGACGATAGCATAATTTACTCAAAGGAATTTTAGAAGGGGGGGCATAGAATGATGACAAAGCAAAAGACCTATATCGCAATCGACCTTAAATCATTCTATGCTTCTGTAGAATGTAAAGAGCGAAATCGTGACCCTTTGACAACAAATCTTGTGGTTGCAGATAAGAGTAGGACAGAGAAAACTATCTGCCTTGCAGTATCTCCGTCGCTGAAAAGCTGCGGAATACCCGGCAGACCACGATTGTTTGAGGTCGTACAAAAGGTAAAAGAAGTTAATAATACACGAAGGTGGAAAGCACCAAATCATACATTTGCGGGTTCGTCTGATGACAGTACAGAATTAAATGCGAATCCAGCATTAGAGATTGATTATATCGTTGCACCACCTCGTATGGCATACTATCTGGAGTACAGTACCAAGATTTACAGTGTTTACTTGAAATACATTGCTCCGGAAGATATTTTCCCTTACTCGATTGATGAAGTATTTATAGATGCAACAAATTATCTGAATACCTATCAGATGACCGCAAGGGAACTTGCCATGACGATGATACAGGATGTTTTGAAAACGACTGGAATCACAGCAACAGCCGGAATCGGCACGAATATGTACTTGTGTAAAATTGCGATGGATATTGTGGCAAAGCATATTGAGCCGGATAAGGATGGTGTGCGAATTGCCGAATTGGATGAAATGTCTTACCGCAGACAGCTATGGAATCACAGACCGCTTACAGATTTCTGGAGAGTAGGGAAAGGTTATGCAAAGAAACTGGAAGAACACGGACTTTTTACTATGGGAGATATTGCAAGGTGTTCCATCGGAAAGCCGAATGAACTGTATAACGAAGAACTGCTCTATAAGCTGTTTGGAATCAATGCGGAACTGCTAATTGACCATGCTTGGGGATATGAACCTTGTACGATGGAGCAGGTCAAAGCCTATAAGCCGGAAACCAACAGTGTGTGCTCAGGGCAGGTACTTCACTGCCCGTATGATTTTGATAAAGCAAAATTAGTTGTAAAAGAAATGACTGACCTTATGGTACTCGATTTAGTAGACAAGGGACTTGTTACTGACCAGATTGTATTGACCATAGGGTATGACATAGAAAATTTGACAGACCCAGACCGAAGCAGAAAATACAAGGGAGATGTCACAATTGACAGATATGGAAGAAGAGTTCCTAAACACGCTCACGGAACAACAAACCTGAAAAGGCAGACATCATCAACAATGCTGATAACCGATGCTGTGATGGAACTGTATGACAGAATCGTGGATAAAAATCTGCTCATCAGAAGAATTAACATTACAGCGAACAGACTTGTAGATGAGAACTCAGCAAAGAAAGAAAATAAATATGAGCAGCTTGACCTTTTTATGGATTATAAGGCAAAAGAGCAGGAGCAAGTCAAAGAAGAAGCGGCTTTAGAGCGTGAAAAGCGTATGCAGCAGACAATGCTTACGATAAAAAAGAAGTTTGGGAAGAATGCCATCTTGAAAGGAATGAATCTTCAGGAGGGAGCGACAGCCAAAGACCGTAATGAACAGATAGGTGGACACAAGGCATAGAAAAATAAAGTATAGGATTAAGGAAACAAAATATGAGATGGATATATGAACTTTCGTGGCTATGGAAGTCAATAGGGATATTTATTCTTATCGTTGCCATATGTGAGTGGTGTGCAGCTTTGATTTACAAAAGAATGAAGAAGCATTACGGAGTGAAAGCTGTAATATGTATTGCATTCGTAGCGGCTATTCTATCTGCCATTTGCATTTTTATGCTCGCACAGACCCCTATGCCACTGTAATGGAGGGCGATTATGGAGAATCAAGACTATCACAGATATGATGATATTATCAATTTGCCAAATCCAACTTCAAAGAAACACCCTCGTATGTCCCTTTATGACAGAGCAGCACAGTTTTCGCCTTTTGCGGCACTTACTGGACACGAAGCAGCTATTAAGGAAACTGCAAGACAGACGGATGAAAAATTGATGCTGAGTGATGAAGTCATAGCAGAATTGAATGAAAAGTTAAATCTGATTGCTGAAACCATCGGTACACAACAAAGGGTTAGAATCACTTATTTCGTACCGGATAATAAAAAGGCTGGGGGAGCATACATTACCTGCTCAGGTTACGTAAAGAAGTTTGATGAATATGAACATACAGTTATTATGGAAGATAAGACAGTCATTCCGATTGAGCAGATAAGTGATATAGATGGAGATATGTTTGGAGATATGTATTAGTAGTTGGAAAGGACAACAATGGAAACAAAGCCAAGGATTTTATACCTACAAAAGATTTTACTGGAAAGAACCGATGAAGAAAATCCTCTTTCCACAACACAGTTAATCAATATATTGAATGATGAATACGGAATATCTGCACATAGAACAACGGTCACAAAAGATATTGCTGCACTTCAGGAGTTTGGAATGGATATTGTTACTATCCATTCTACTCAGAGCAAATACTTTGTAGCCAGTCGTAAGTTTGAATTACCGGAATTGAAACTGCTGATAGATGCAGTAGAATCATCGAAGTTCATTACAAAGAAGAAAAGTGAAACTCTGATTGAGAAGATACATATGATGACTAGTCCGGGGCAGGTGGCAAAGCTGAAGCGTAATAACTATGTGGTCAATCGCATTAAGCCGGATAATGAGCAGATATATTACATCATCGATGCTATAAATGACGCTATCAATGCAGGCAAGCAGATTTCTTTTCAGTATTATGATTATACCGGATTAAAGAAAAAGGTTCTGAAGAATAAGGGCGAAATTTATAAGCTGAGTCCGTATAAACTTCTCTGGTGTGGGGACTATTATTATGTTCTCGGATATTCTGAGAAGAAAAGCAAGGTTATCAATTTCAGGGTAGACCGTATTGCTTTCAAGCCGGAGATACTGGATAAGGATATTATTCCTATGCCTGATGATTTTGATATTGAGAATTACACAAAGGAAGTATTCTTTATGTTCTCAGGCGAAAAAGTCCTTGTAGATTTACGGTGTGATAACAGTCTGATGAAAACAATGGTTGACCGTTTCGGAGAAGATGTGACAACCCTTGCGTATGATATGACTTCTTTCAGGGTACAGACCGAAGTATCAGCCAGCCCGACTTTTTTCGGTTGGGTGTTTGGCTTTAATGGCAAGGTACAGATACTTGCACCGGAAAGTGTAAAAGAACAGTACAGACAGATGATTGCACAAGCCGATGAGGGTATGCAGGACAAAGAAAACAAAGGACAGGAAATCTAACACTTCAAAGCATACGATGTCAAGAAATGGCAGAATCTTCCCGCAAAGCTCGCAGCATGAATATGCCGAGGGCGTGGAGTTTGAAGTTTATCCGTCTGCGGATACAACCGCCCCAAACTATCGTTGTGAAATTTGGGTAGCCGTGAACGAAAAAGCCAAGTAATAAGGACAGCAACTGCGAGTTGCTTGTTTGAGATAATGCGTGAGACTATAATAAAGGTGTAAGGGAGGTACTGCATAATGGATACAAAACAGGTTATACTTGAACTTCGTACTCAAAAGGGAATGTCGCAGGATGAGCTTGCAGAAAAAGTTTTTGTAAGTCGTCAGGCAGTTTCACGTTGGGAAAATGGAGAAACAGTTCCGAATACGGAAACATTGAAATTGCTGTCAAAAGTATTCGATGTTTCCATAAATACACTTTTAGGCTCACCGAGAAAGCTTATTTGTCAATGCTGCGGAATGCCGCTTGAAGATGATGATATTATCGGACACAATCACGATGGTTCTTTCAACGAGGACTATTGTAAGTGGTGTTATGCCGATGGAACATATACTTACAATGATATGGACGATTTGATTGAAGTTTGTGTTAAGAATATGGTAAGCGAGAATTTCACGGAGGAACAAGCCCGTTCTTATATGAAAGAGTTGCTTCCTACTTTGGATTACTGGAAGAAATATGATGAGATTAGTGATAACGGTCAGTTTGAAGAATTCAAGAAAAAGCTAATCAATGAGATTAACGAATTGAATGTTGACGGAATGCCAAAGGTGGAAAAACTGAATGCTCTTGTGGGAAAGTATGTGAATCTTGAGTACCGGCTTCCGAATGGGCAAGCAGCTAAGTTTTTGAATGAGGCAAAGACATATCTGGGCAATCAGCTTGAATGTGAATACGGCGGCGATAGATGTTTCGGCGTTGTTGCAGATATGGATTTTATTCTTATTTGCACTTATGAAGAAGACGGTAAGAATCCGGAACTCGTATTGTATAAGAAAAGATGAGAATAGAGAAAAATAGTAAGCCATTGGAGTTAATGATTTCAGTGCAAGCAAAGAAATTTTGAGGTGTTAGCAATTTGCGACACCTCTTTCTTTTTGCCAAAAAACCTATCCTGAATTATTCACGCTGGCGGTACCAATTATGGAAAAACCCGTATAGTTACTGTGTTTTCAACCGCTTTACAT
>NZ_CALPDG010000057.1 GCF_943193195.1 Mediterraneibacter agrestimuris
GAGGAATTGATGGATCCTCAAAATCATGTAAAACGTGTTGTATTAAATGAAGACAATGTTTTTGCTTACCTTGAAAGCCTTGGTTACGATAGTTCTAAGTTAGTGAAACGCAACGATAACTAACCTATATTCAGTTATTGAATACTTCTAAAAACAGGGGATTACGACCCCTTATTTAAGTGCGTCCCAAATTTACTCTATTTTTCACTCTTGTACTCCATTTATTATCTGTTTTTAATAGTGTCGCATAATGTTATTGCTAAACAAGCAACTATTACAAGAAAACTCATCTGATGTTTAATAACAACGCAAAATAGGCTAATTGCCAATAACATACCGATAAAAGCAATCATACTATACTTGTATATCCTAGGATGTTTTTGGGATAATGCATTCGATATTTTTACAATTACTGCTATCATAGGAATAATTAATACCCCCATAACACCAAATAAAATTCCAGTTGCAACAACACTCATTTTGTTTTTCTTTAATTCCTTCAACATAAAAAGAACCTCCTTTGTTTTTGATACTTTGATATTAAAATAGAATTCTTTTTATGTCACGCAACGCTTGTGAAAACAGGCGCAACGGTAACGATTTTCATTCTGGTCATCGAAAGCAAAATTCCGATTTCACGATATCATTTCTAATACTAATTTTACCGTATTTTTCAGATTCAGTCCATCTTTTAATCCCAACCGATAGAAAAACTCTTCTGTATCTGCTCCACTGCTGAAAATTGCATTACAGTATTCCGTAATCACTTCTTCCTGTTCTGGGGATAACGTTTCCAGTAATTTCTGGTATTTCTTATCAATCTCACTTACTGGCTCTTTATCCTGCTTTAACTTCCATTCTGAATATGCTTTCCCCATATGCTCTGTAATTGTCAGATTCACAAATTCCTGCACTTCCTCTGGTGTGGTACTCGTAGATTCCTGTTTATCTTTCTTTTTATCATTTGATTTTTCAAGTGTCGTGTCATCAATATAACGAATGATTTCTCGAATATTTGACTTCATCGACTGCAGATATCCTTTCATCAGCACAGCTACTTTTCTAGCATCCGATTTTTCGGTTTCTTTTTCCAGCATATAAAACTCTTCCAGTTCTTTCAGAATATCCATCCCTGCTTTCATCTGAAATTCCACCTCAAGCAAATCATCCATCACTTTATATAGTTCTTCCATTGTTTATTTCTGCCTTTCCATATAGCGCCACTATATTCTCCACAATCATCCAAAAATAAAGTCCTGTAATCCACATTTCACAACTTCAATCACTGCAACTATCCCCATACCGATATGTGGGAGTAGAACAAACACTACTGTCGTAAGAATCGCTGATTTCATTGTCCAGTCCGTGCTGATTCCAAACCCAATACTCAAGACTTCTGTCACAACAGAGATTCCAGCTATCAGATAGCAGAATCCATCAGATAATCCAACCAGGAACACCAGCACAATATTCACCGCTGCAAGTACCAGCCAAACAGGAGCTGCAATAATTCGAAATGGCAGTTTTATCATAAATCTCAACATAATTCTTCCTCCTACTTTGTGCCCAGTGGGCACAAGGTTATTTTACCATATCTACCGGATATGACTATCTCTTTTTAAACTTCGTGCCCAGTGGGCACAAAGTTCTTACCCGGCAGGAATATCTTTGCCCCAGTACATGTCATGTCGAACTTCAGCATCATAAAACTGATTGATCGTTGCAGGAGCGTTATATAATACCGTCAGCATATACTGCCGGATATTCTTCACTTTGCTTGTACTCCTGTCAAGACTGAAAAACACATACTGGATGTGTTCATACCCGACTTTGAGCAAACGGCTCTTGACCACTTGTGTAGGCACAGCTTCCCCATTGATCTGTTGATATGTCTTTGTCGAACATATTGCATCCAGCATCAGCTCTACCAGCTCTTCTACTCGTCCAGTTCCATAGCTCTGACAAAGGATCTCATATTCGATATTGTCATGAATTAACTGTCGATACTCATTTCTCTCCTGTATCCTATCTTTCCCTTTCTCTTGTTCAGATAGATATTGATAAGATTCATTCTTACTAAATTCAGTATAATTATATTCAGTATTATTACAGTTTGTTTTTGAAACTTCTTGAAGTTTGTTTTCTAAACTTCTTGAAGTTTGTTTTTCAAACTCCTTGAAGTTTGTTTTTGAAACTTCTTGAAGTTTATTTTTCAAACTTCCTGAAGTTTGTTTTTCAAACTTCTGTGTATTTACGGGCTTTTCCGGCTCTTTTTCCGCATATTCTTCTATTTCTGTCTCTGTATTTTCTTTTCTCTCTGCTACATTTTCTGGTGTTTCTTCCGAATCAAAGCACGCAGGTTCGTCTGGATATTCTGTCAGACTAAAATTTTTCACGTAAATAACATTTGTTTTTCCGAGTCCGATCCGTCTCTTCTCAATCAATCCAATCCCTTTTTCCTGATCCAGCTCTTTAAGACAATTCACAGCCTTATTCCTGCCACAGTTAAGCATTTCCATAATCTCTTCCACCGAAAAGAAAATATATGCCCTGTCCTCTTCGTCAAACCACCGGTTCTTGATGGACAGTGACATCCGGTCTAACATCAGTCCGTACAGCACCTTTGCTTCACAGGAGAGATTTTTAAAATATTCACTTGTAAACAGCAGTTTGGGAATACGATAAAAACTGTACATATCGCATTCCATTCCTTGAAAATAATGGAATGTTGCTCTTATACTCATGACACATCCCTCCCTTCGTACCTATCAATGATTCTGATTGCTCCATTCCTCCAAAAGCTGACATATAACAGTCCGTATCTTCTGTTCATCATATTCTGGTGGAAAATACTTCTTAATTTCATCCTGTTTTAATGTTACCGTTGTTTTCTTTTTACGCTCTCCTATAATCAGGAGCCGCACAATCTCTTTTGTCAGCGTTTTTTCTTCTCGATGTTGCCTTATTTTTTTTGCCTGTTCCAGGCTTGGATATTTTCCGGTACTCTCATGCACTTTTTCCACCATCTCCTGTTCTGGAACCGTAAGGTAGGAAAGCTCTACACCTACCTGCAATCCGATCACATCACGATCTACTGCGTTTAATAGGTCATTCATCAGATAAGTAAGCCGTATATAGCGATACACCTGCCTTGCACTGTCATTTGCGTTCTTTCCAATGTCTTTCGCACTGATACCGCCTGATGTTCCCTGATGATTCATTGCTTCCATCTTCATACGGTAAGCAAATGCCTTTTCACTTGGGAGTATATTAGGTCTCTGCAGATTGCTGTCTACCATCGCACGGACAGCTGTATCTTGATCCATATTTCTGATAATAACCGGAACCTCTTTAAGACCAGCAAGTTGTGCCGCATGTCTCCTTCTGTGACCGGCGATGATTTCATATTCACCATCACCCAGCGGTCGTACCAGTAATGCTGTAAGAATTCCCTCTTCTTTCACACTTTCCACCAGTTCCGCCATTGCCTCATCATCATTTACTTGAAATGGATGGTTCTCGAAAGAATGTAAATGCTCAAGTGAAACCTGCTGGATGTCGTTCGTTTCTTCTCCTCCACCAAGTAATTCATCATAAGATGTCAGTTTTATCTTCGATGCACTTCTACCTTTCATCCAAAAGCACCTCCTGTGTCATCTGCCAATATGCAGCCGCTACTTTTCCTTTTGGATCATGCTCAAATATGCTGATTCCTTCCGCACTGATCTCAGCTGCTCGTACTGAAAATGGAATGCTCTGTGGAAAAATCTTGATCTGGTTTCCATATGTATCAAAAATCAGATCAGATATATCTCTTGCATAGTTCGTTCTATTATCCACCATTGTGATCAATATACCGCCAATTTTCAGTTGTTTGTTTAGCTGTCTTCGCACCTTTCCTATCGTCCGTATCAGCTGTTCCAGACCCTTTACAGGAAGATAAGCCGCCTGCACAGGTATGATCACTGCATCGACACTGGCAAGTGCATTGATCGTCAGCATTCCAAGTGATGGCATACAGTCAATCAATATATAGTCGTATTCTTCTCTCATTCCTTCTATATATTGTTTTAAGACAAGTTCCCTACTCATAATATTTACAAGTGAAACTTCCATTCCAGAGAGTTCGATGTTTGCCGGAATCAAATCAATTCCTTCCTGGTGATGTAAAATTCCCAGTGTCTTTTCAAATGGTTCATCTTCTACAATCTTTGTCAGAATAGTAGCCAGTGTGATTGGTAATTCATCTGGGTTATGATACCCAAGACTTGCTGTCATACTTCCCTGCGGATCATTGTCAATCACAAGCACTTTCTTCCCTGCTTTTGCAAGTCCGACTGACAGATTCACGCAACTTGTTGTCTTGCCAACCCCGCCTTTTTGTGAACACAATGCCAGCACTTTACAATCCTTCATTACTTTCTCTTCCATCCTTTTTATCCTCCCATAAATAACTTGAACCTTTCAGCATCCATAATGCTGCTTCCAAAAATGCAAGATACCGTTCTGTCATACTATCAAGAGCCGGTTCTGAAATAACTGGTTTTTCAGACTTCAAATCTTTTGCCACATCCTCCAAAACCAAACTCATTTCCTTCATTTCTGACCGGATAATCTCAATTGTTTCTTTCTTTCCAACAACACATACATGATTGTAAATGCATGATCGGACGATATAATCCTGTTTTTTCATTCCGCTCACTTTCACTCGTTCTTCAATCGTTGCTTTTTCATAAGAATTCACCCGAAAAGAAATGGTCGTTGTATTATGTTTTCCATGTCTGTCACCAGCCATCGCTTATTCCTCCTCTTCCTCATGTTTCTTATCCAGCAAACCTGCCAATTTACTCTGCGTAGACGGATACAGATGCGAATATGTATTCAACGTTGTTTCCACCTTTTCATGTCCAAGGCGTTCTGCAATCTCCAATGGAGCCACCCCCATATCAACCAGCATACTGGCATGGGAATGGCGAAGATCATGAAGTCGTATCCGCTTTACACCAGACCGCTCAATTCCGGTAGCCATACAATGTTCCATATGCGATTTGGTAAACCGAAAAAGTCTTTCCTTTTTCATAATTCCATACAAATGACTGCAATACTCCCGGAATTCCTCTGCAAGAAAGTCCGGCATTGTAATCACACGGATACTCTTTGGAGTTTTCGGCTGCGTGATCATATCCTTTCCTTTCAATCTCTGATAAGATTTATTGATTGATATGGTCTTCTCTTCAAGATTGATGTCATTATAAGTAAGGGCAAGCAATTCACCGATACGCATTCCGGTCCAGTACAGCAGAAGAAATGCCATTCTTGTTTCTGGCTTATCACTTACTGTCTCCAGAAACGCATTGAACTCTTCCTGCATCCAGAAATCCTTCGGTTCTCCTTTGCTCTTGCCGATCGCTCCTGCCTTCCTGCAGGGATTATCTTGCAGGTTATAATACCGCATGGCATAATTGAAAATTGCAGTCAGCTGGCAGTTCACTGTTTTCAGATAAGTAGGAGAATATCCTTTTCCATTCTTATCCTTATACGTCAGCAACTCATTCTGCCATGCACGGACGTCTGCCACCGTAATTTCACTGAGAATCTTCTTTTCAAAATAAGGCTTGATTTTCAGGTCAATAATATATCGCTTCGTGTACATAGTGTTTTCTCTGAGACGGACATCCATATCTTTGTAATAAATCTCCAGAAAATTTCCAAATTCAATATCCACACCCTGACTCTGCTGTTGTAGGAAATCTCTTTCCCATTCCTTAGCTTCACCCTTGGTTCGGAATCCTCTTTTCTGTTTTCTTTTCCGGTTTCCCTGCCAGTCTTTGTAATAGACCTGTACTTTCCAGTTTTTTCCTTCTTTGTAAACCCCCATTACTAATCCTCGACTTTCATGCCATAAATCTTTTCTGCCAGGAATTTCGTAGAGATTTTTCCAGCTACTACAATATATCCTTTTGCCTTCAATTCTTTGTTGTATTCTCGCATCAGACTATATGCATAAGTTTTTGAAACTCCAAGAATTGCACACACATCATCCACATCCATATACATTTTTTCCTGCACCATACTCATACCGCTTTATCCTCCTTCAAATACTGCTCAACATGTTCCAGACCATAGATCTTGTCCTCTACATAACGGGTTGGTACCCGACCGAGAATCACATAATAGTTCTTGCTTGCCAGATCGGCATTCATTCTTTCCACCACCCGGTAAGCAAACGAAACTGATAATCCAAAGAGTTCTGCAATGTCTTCCACTGATAAATACATTTTTCTCTTACGCATGAAACCATTCCTTTCCCTCTTCCTGTGGGATCTCACAAGTATCTTCCACTCCGTAGAAACGCTTCACAAAATACTTTGTCGGAACTTTTCCTCTAAGCGTCAGATATCCCTGTTCTTCCAGTTCCTTGTTCAGATTTCCGATGATCTCATAAGCCGATGTCTGTTTTACTTCCAGAAGTTCACATATATCGGCTGCCTTTAAAAATAATTTGTTCTGCATAATCAGTACCTCCTGTGTTTTGAATATTTATCTCTTCACATACTCTGTACTGGCAGATACAAAATCGGACATCATTTTCCGAAATTTATCTAATTTTCTCGTTTTTTAATTCTCCATCAGTGTGATTACTGTGTCATGGAGTTTAAGCTCATCGAAAATAAAGAACCTTTCTGTGGTATCTGTTTTCTAAATGCAGGCAACAAAAAAACAGTCTGCCTTGACGAAAATCACTTCAATCAAAACAAACTGTTCTTCATATTTACTCTAATTTTATTTTATGAGAATAACTGATTTCACGAAATTTGCAGGTGAATCTGGAATATAAACAAGAGAAAAAAATAATTTTTAAACTCCATTTGCACTCCATTTGGTCTTTTCGACACCCCGCAAAGCCTTTATTTATGGGCTTTTTCGCGATTTTTCAAGCTACTCGAACTCTATCGTCCCCGGTGGCTTACTCGTCAAATCAAAAAATACACGATTAACCCCTTTCACCTCATTGATAATCCGGCTCATCACCTTCTGCAATGTCTCAAATGGTATTTCCGCCGCCTCAGCAGTCATAAAATCCACAGTGTTGACCGCTCGCAGTGCAACTGCATAGTCATAGGTTCTTTCATCTCCCATGACGCCGACACTCCTCATATTCGTGAGACCTGCAAAGTACTGACCGATGCTGCGATCCATTCCGATATTGGCAATTTCTTCCCTGTAAATCGCATCAGCATCTTGAATAATACGAACCTTATCTTCCGTTACTTCGCCAACAATTCTGACACCAAGTCCGGGACCCGGGAATGGCTGACGAAATACAAGGTATTCTGGAATTCCCATCTCTAATCCCGCCTTACGGACTTCGTCTTTGAACAAATCACGAAGCGGCTCGATAATTTCTTTAAAATCAACGTAATCCGGCAATCCTCCAACATTGTGGTGGGACTTGATGACTGCGGATTCTCCGCCCAGTCCACTTTCTACGACATCCGGGTAAATGGTTCCCTGGACAAGGAAATCTACTGCTCCGATTTTTTTTGCCTCTTCTTCAAATACACGAATGAATTCTTCTCCGATTATTTTACGTTTTGCTTCTGGTTCGGTTACACCTGCCAGCTTATCATAAAATCTCTGTTGGGCATTAACACGGATAAAATTCAGATCATAATTGCCTTCCGGTCCGAAAACAGCTTCTACTTCATCTCCTTCATTTTTACGAAGCAAGCCGTGATCTACAAATACACAAGTCAGCTGGGAACCGATTGCTTTGGAAAGCATAACTGCTGCCACAGACGAATCTACTCCTCCTGATAAAGCGCAAAGTACTTTACCATCGCCAACTTTTTCACGGATTGCCTTAATTGTCTCATCAACAAATGTATCCATTTTCCAGTCTCCTGTACATTTGCAGACATTTTTCACAAAATTGTTAATCATCTTTGTGCCTTCTACAGTGTGCAGAACCTCTGGATGGAACTGAATTGCATATAGACCTTTCTCCGCATTTTCTGCTGCAGCTACCGGACAATCTGCAGTATGTGCGCTGATTTCAAACCTCGGCGCTTCTTGTGCTATATAATCAAAATGGCTCATCCAACAAGTTGTCGATGCAGATACATTTTCAAATATCTTAGACTCTGTCTTATCTATGAGCACTTCGGTCTTGCCATATTCCCGAACCGGAGCTGCTTTTACTTCCCCGCCAAGCACATAAGACATCAACTGCGCCCCATAACACAATCCAAGTACCGGAATACCAAGTTCAAACAGTTCTTTTGTATAAGTCGGCGCCCCCGGCTCATAACAACTATTGGGGCCACCCGTCAGGATAATTCCCTTCGGATTCATTTCTTTGATTTTTTCTATATCGATTTTATAGGAGTAAATCTCGCAATATACATTACACTCCCTGACACGGCGTGCAACTAACTGATTGTACTGTCCGCCGAAATCAATTACGATAATTAATTCTTTTTTCAAATATTTATCCTCCTCGTAATGAATTATTACTAAGTTAGGCGTTTGCGAAACGCCACAAGCCGCATAAATACGGCATTTTTTGTTTCTAAAAATCAAATAACTCCTCAACTGGATATGGTACAATAAAGTTGTCCTAAAACTATAAACCGCCATCCAAGAAAGGAGTTATTCTGATACCATATAAACAGCTTTCTTTAGCAGATATTTTTGAAGATTGCCAAAATAATTTTAATAGTAGCAAACCTGCGTTTCTTTCTCCATTGGAAATCCATATCGACATAGATGAAATTATTCCAATTTCTTTCAGAAATCATTTTTATGCATCAACGGGCAGAACCCGTAAATACCCTTTGCAAGCTTTCCTGTTGGCTTTGATCATTCAACGTATTTTCTCGATTCCACAAAAGCAGATATATGACCATCTTTGATTCTTCTGGAATTGAAGCATTCATTACATCACACAACTTATTACTGTTATCCTTGCAGATAAGATCAAACACCATGAATACATTCGTAGCTTGAAACCTCTCATTGCATAGGACTTACCAACTCCATAAAGCCTATGGCTTATTAAAGTGCGCCTAAAATATCCGGTTATCCACATTTCATTCCAGAATTCGTGCAAAGCACAAATTCTTCCTTGTTTTGCTTCAAGATTATGAATGAGCTTAGCGAGTTTCGCAATTACTTAAATTATTACCAGTATACAGAATAACTTTCCTGCTTTGCAACCGTCTTATCATTTATTTTCCGCTAAATCTATTTTGATTTTCTAATTTTTGTTGTTTTTATCTTCAGACTTTTTTTAACAATTTTATTATCAGATCACTTTCTTTAGCATCCATCTGCCGCTCTTATATCGCCAACTCATCAATATCATGCGTACAACCCAATCCAGAACCATAGCTACCCAAACGCCAAATACACCCATTCCCATGTATTTTCCGAAAATATAGCTGAACACAATCCGGCACACCCACATAGAGCCCATGGAAATGTACATTGTCATCTGCGCATCGCCTGATGCCCGCAAGGTTGCCGGAATGCTGAACGACAACGGCCAGATGATAACACAGCTGATTGTGTGGAAATATACAATTTGCCGGGTAACTTCTGCCGTTACATCCGACAGATTATAAGCTCTTAAGATAACCGGAAGCAGCAAAATAATCAAAGCATTCATCATCCACATACCAACATAAGTAATACGTATCAGCTTCCACGTATAATATTTCGCCTGATCATATGCACCTGCCCCTACACATCTTGCAATAACTGTGGTTGTTGCCAATGTAAGTGCCATTCCTGGAAGAACCTCAAACATGGCAATCATATTACAGACTGCATTTGCCGCAATTGCATAAGTTCCAAAGCTGGATACCAGACTTAAAATTATAATCTTTCCTAATTGGAACATACTGTTTTCCAAGCCATTTGGTACACCAATCCGGAGGATCCTCTTAATCATACGCCAGTCAGGATGGAATCGAATTGTTTTATCAATGTGTACAGTCATCGTTTGGTTTGAAAGCAAGATCAAAATAATAACTGCTGCCACTACACGAGACACCAGTGTTGGAATCGCAACACCTTCCGTGCCACAATGGAACCCATAAATAAGTATCGCATTTCCAACAACATTTATAAAGTTCATTAAAAGCGATACTTTCATAGAAATTTTAGAATTACCCATTGCCCTGAAAATTGCAGCCCCTGCATTATAAAGTGCAATAAACGGAACCGATGCTGTTACAATCATCAGATAAATATTCGCGTGACTCATGACATCTGCATCAATTTCGCCAAACACAACATTCAGAATAAATCCTTTTCCTACATAGATAATCGTCATCAAGCCAATTGCGATCATCGTACCAAACCAGACAATCTGCGTGGAAGCAAGGCATGCCTCTTCTTCATGCCTCTGCCCAAGATATTGCCCTACAATAACAGCGCCTCCGGTTGCTAATGCGGCAAATACATTGATAAACAATATCATTATATTATCCACAAGCGATACACCGGACACAGCCGCCTCACCCACACTGGCAATCATGATCGAATCCGCCATACCGACCAAAACCGCAAGGAACTGCTCTACCACCAGTGGAATAATCAATGTAACCAGAGCTTTATTATCAAACAAATAGCCGCCCCGGTCCGTCTTACTTCTCATAACCCCATCTCCAATTCCATTTTGATACTTTATGTCCGCGTACATTATACAACGTAATAAATCTGGTAACAAGTCCCAAAAATTATTTCCATTGTTACAGTTCATTAAAAAGTCGCCTGACGGCGAGGGGCTGGATACTGTTACTGGAGCATCCACAAGGTGTAAACAGTAACAAATAAGCTGTGGACATCCTTGCCACAGCTTATTCCTCCTCAGGTATGTTGTTGTAAATACTTCTCTCTGGTAGCAAGTCCGCCCCGGATATGGCGCTCAGACTTATTTGTATCCAGTACTCTCCTGGCTGCCAGCGCTAGAGAAGGGTTGATTTGAATGAGCCGTTCCGTTACATCTTTATGTACCGTACTCTTACTAATCCCAAACTGCTTCGCAGTCTGCCGCACGGTTGCATTATTTTCTATAATATAGCTTGCGATTTCCACGGCTCTCTCCTCGATATACTCTTTCAAAAAGCTCCCCCTGCAAACATCATTTTTACAATCTATGCAGCAGAGCCTTTAAGTATGTATCTGTATCCTTATCCTCTTTTATGAGATACAAATCAATTCCTGATCATACTCTGATTCATCATGTATCATAACGCTTTATCGTATGCGGATCTTTAAATTTTCTGCAGCCGCATCAAGAATCATGTCAATCCAGCTTCATACTCCTCTACAATTCTCCGTGCATATGCAAAATCTTCAACAATTTTATCATAATCCTCTCTACTCTTTACTGGTCGGTAAATGCCTTTCAAGCAGACTCCTGTCTGAAAACCTCCCAGATGGATCGTAAAGTCCATAGCACACGGAATTGGCGCATGTTCAAAACTCTGATTCTGATATACAAGATACTGATTTAAATATCCACCCAAAAGTTCCAGATGCCGTTCCAAATTATCTCCCGGTATATGATAATCTATCTGCGATATACCATTTTCTGACTGAAGGCATGGAAACGTATAATTAATATACCATCCTTCCTTTGTAATAATCACACTTCCTTCATGCGGCAGTTTTGCTTCATATAATTTGTCCATGATCCTCTACCTCCGCTACCATTTATATCATATAAAACCAACGTACACAATACCTACTTGCTTACATTATAATGCCGCAGTAACAATTACTCAGCCTTCCGGCTTCATAGTCACAGAATCTGCCCTATTTTAAGTTGCCAAGCATACGACAAAAACGTCCGGTGGACGTTTTTTAGTTCACCTGCGATGAAAGGGCGGATTCTATTTTTCCGTTGCGCATTCTTACGGAGTTTGCACCACTTGCAATCTCCTATGCTGAACTGTTACATACCGCATACCCAAAAGCCTGCGCATGCCGCTGTTGCCGCTATCAGGGCATATGGAATCTGTGCCATTGCATGTTCAAGGTTACTGATCCGGGAAGCAGTTGCCGCCAGCACCGTTGCATCCGAATAGAAACAGGCATGGCTGCCGAACGTACTTCCTGATAAAATAGCCGCCATTGTCAAAACCAGATTTGCATTTACCGCAGCCGCAAGCGGTATGATAATCGGTACAACAATTGTAGATACGCCCCACGTAGAACTTGTTGCAAAAGTCAGAAGTGACACGATTATGAAAATAATAACGGGAAATGTTGACGCGCTCAGATAAGGTTCTACTGTCGCAATCATATACTGGGGAAGTCCCATAACATTACAGCATTTTGCCACAGTAAATGCTCCGATTAAAATTGCAAGCGTCGGTACCATTTCACAAAATCCTGCAATCAGGTAATTACTCCATTCATTAAACGTCATAATCTTTCTCGGCACATACATAAGCATACAGGTGGACAAGGTCACGATCACAGCCGTCAGCATATCTCCCAGAAGTATCGTTACAGCAATAAGTATAATAACCGGAATCAGAAAATCCCATACATTTCCCACTGTATCCTCACCCTCATCATTTACATTCAGTCTGCTGCTGTCCTTACTGTAGGTACACCCGGTCTCTGTTGTCCGTGCATATGCACTCTTCATGCTGCCCAGCCTTGGCATGATGCCAAAGCAGAATAGAAGTACCATAACAACTGTAGCTATTGCGTAAAAGATATATGGAATAATGTGCATGTAAAGTTCCACCCCTGTTTTATAACCTAACAACTGTACCGCCTCTTCTTTCGTAAATAGTGTAATATAAAATGCTGTCCATGTTGAAAACGGAAGCAATACACAGACTGGTGTTCCCGTTGAATTCAGCACATATGCCAATGCTTCTCTCGGTACCTTTCGTTTGTCGCAGATTCCTCTCATGCATGTTCCTACTGTCAGCATGTTCAGATAATCATCTACAAAAATAACTGCACCCATAATAAATGTTCCCAGAAGTGCTGTTTTTTCACTTTTACACAATTTTTCACCCAGATTTGAAAACCCATTTGTTCCTTTTGACTCTCTCAACATTGCAATCAGACTTCCAAACAATCCGCACACCAGAATCACCCAGACATTGTCATAATCCGATGCTGCTGTCAACACCATTTTAACCCATTCCGGTATGAATCCTGCTCCATACATTATGATACATGCTGTTATAGAGCCCACAATCAACGATTCAAAAGATTTTTTTGTTATTACAGCCATAACAATAATTACAATTACCGGCATCAATGTCAAAGCCCCATACTCCATCTTATCACCTCCCGCCGGTTCTGCCGCAGAACCAGAAAATACAGATAATCAATTAGCCGTTTTGTTGTAACAGTGCAGCCTTCTTTCTGTGCAATTTTAGTAACAGTTCAGCGTAGGACTTTGCACTTGCTGTAAAGTCCGTAAGAAAGCGTAATGGAAAAAAGAATCCGCCCTTTCACCGCAGGTGAACTTAAAATAGGGCGGATTCAGTAACAGTGCAGCTGGAAGGCTGAACTGTTACCAATTTTATGCAAATGTAATTTCTGTTCCTGTCTTTCCTTCCAAAGCATCAATTGCCTTGTCAAGGCTTGTGATAATCGCCTTTTTATTCGGATATGTACGGACGAATTTCATGGCCGCTTCTACCTTCGGGAGCATACTTCCTGGTGCAAACTGACCTTCTTCAATATATTGTACAGCGTCCTGAAGACTCATTTTATCAATGTTCTGCTGATTCGATTTTCCCCAGTTGACTGCAACCTTTTCAACTTCTGTCAGAATCATCAGTGTATCTGCTTCTACCTGTTCCGCCAAAAGTTCAACTGCAAAGTCTTTGTCTATCACTGCTGCCACACCTTCCAGTGTACCATCCATATTTTCAACAACCGGAATTCCGCCTCCGCCGCAGGATATTACAATTGAAGAATCCCACAGATCCCGGATTGCTTCAATCTCTATAATCTTTCTCGGGATTGGGGAAGCCACCACTCTTCTCCATCCTCTTCCTGCATCCTCTTTCATGTTATAGCCTTTCTCAGTTTCCAACAGCTTTGCCTCTTCTTCTGTATAGAAAGGTCCGATAGGTTTCGTCGGATTCTGAAAAGCCCGGTCATCCTTATCTACTGCAATCTGAGTAGCAACCGTAAGTACCGGTATGTTCATATTCCGTTTACTAAGAGCATACTTCAGCGCCTGCTGAATATGATAACCGATATATCCTTGTGACATTGCCCCACATACATCAAACGGCATAGCCGGAGTCACATCTTTGGCGGTCTCAGATGCAAGCAAAATTCTTCCTACCTGAGGACCATTTCCATGCACGATTGCAATCTCATGTCCATTAGTGCTGATATCTGCAATGTATTCGCAGGTTTTCTTTACAACTTCAAGCTGTCCGGCTGCAGTAGGCTCGCTATTTTTTGACTGCAATGCATTTCCGCCCAACGCATTCTTGTGGATGACTGCTGGAAGATCATTCCCAGTGTTTTGTTTTTCAAAAGCGGCGGATAATATCCTGCTTCAACATACTAAATTTCTTTTTCTTCTCGTTCATAGCTTTTATATAAAGCCCCTTTCTTTTTCTCTCTCATTTTGTTGTTTTGTCGTTTCTTAAATCTTGTAAGTTTCTATCTCTTTTACACCAGCCTTTCCGATTTGAATTTTTGAAACGCTCTGTTCGATGAACCCAACTTACCATCAAAATCACCAGTTTAACATCCATCTTCCAGTTTATTTTTATGCATTTTTTATTGACATGCCACATAAACTCATATAAACTTTTGTGCAATATGCACAAAAATCACAAATTTTTAGCTTTACAAACAATGCAACATCTGCTATATTCTTATCAGAAAAAAGAAGTACAAATTCAATTAAGGGAGACAAAGTATGGACCTCGTAATTTTTATTTACAATGCATTTCTGCTAATTTTATACAGTATTCCGCTCACATTAATGTGTGTATGTTACAGCCAGACCAGAAAAACACTGCACCTTTACATCGGGATTCTATTTCTCTTCTACATATTGGATAACCTTGTAATCTATATGACTGAGTTTTTGAATACGTTTTCCGAATTTTATGACAATCTCTTTATGACAGTTCCTACTTTCAAAACCATAATCTTCACAGCAACACTGTCATGTGTGTTACTGATTAATTTTAAGGTGCTTAATCTAAGCACAAAGCAGATGCTTCCTTTTATTTACAGTCTGATACTGATTATACTTCTGATGCTTTTTGTCCCAATAGCTCCAAACAGTGCTTTGAAAGTCTGGATCTACTATTTTCCATGTCAGCTGTTTACTTTTGCACTGAGCATGTATGGATTAGCTGTAATAAATACCCTGACTTATATTCTGATACCATCACCGGTTCTTTCAGAAAAGTCTTGTTATATACTGCTGTTTTTTCTGTTTTAATTGTCATTGAGGATACGGTTGTAATTTTTAATTTTGACGTATATTCAGATATCATGGTAAAAATAAATAATCGGAGCCTAAGCGAAGATATTCTAAGTATCTATCACTGCATTGCGGCTATCCGAATCTTTTTCCCTCTTCTGCAGATTGAGGGCAAAGAAAAAATGGAAGTTTTGGACGTACCTTCCGCCCAGATTGAAAATACAGACTTTATTGCAGAACCTGAAGAAAAAAAGATACCAGCAGATAATACATATTCCAAATTTTATTTATTCTGTAAATTATATCAGCTCACAGCCCGTGAACAGGATATCTTGAAATTGCTGCTGCAGGATAAAAATAATGAACAAATCAGTGATGAACTATTTATTTCCCTGGGAACAACAAAGTCTCACATACACAATATCTTTGTTAAATTAGAAATAAATAAACGCAGACAATTAATTGAGAAATACGAAAACTTCCATGAAGACGAGTCTTCTCTGGATATATAACAACCGCCGCGCATCCGCACAGCAGGTTCTATACAACCCATAAAATTAATGAAGCCGGGCAAAAGCCCGGCTTATCATTTTTAAATCCACCTGCTGTGAAAGGGCAGATTTTATTTTTCCATCACACGTTTTTACGGACTTTGCAGCAAGTGCAACGCCCTACGCTGAACTGCTACAATTTCCTCTACTTCTTCCCGGCATGGCATTCCCTTTTGCGCTCCGCATTTCTTCACAGAAAGCCCCGCCGCCACATTTGCAAATCCGAGGGCTTGAATTTCATCCATTCCATCTGCAATTCCAACACAAAACGCTCCGTTCAGAGTATCGCCGGCTCCGGTTGTATCGACCACTTCTACTTGCATTGCCGGAATGGTTGTAATCTGCTCTCCGTCAGCGCTCACACTGACTCCCTTTTCACCCTGCGTCACGATCAGTTTTTCCCTGTACTGCTTCTGTAAATCTGCAATCTCTTCCGGTTTCTTCTCCCAGATAATACCCACCTCATGTTCATTGGGTGTTATGTAAGTCACCATATCTATGATCTCCGGTTCTGCTTTTCGTGCAGGAGCAGGATTCCACACAATGATTTTGTTTTCTTCATGGCACATACGGATTGTATACCAAACAGTCTCCTCCGGTATTTCATTCTGCAATACAACAATATCGGCCTCTAAAATTTCTTTCCTGTGCTTTTCCACATATGAAATATCCACACGATCATTTGCTCCTGCAATAATAATGATGGAATTATCTGATTCCCCTATCATAATAACTGCCTGCCCTGTGGGCACATTTTCAAGTATTTCAATATATGAAGTGTTTACACCGCATTCCATCAGATTATCAATCAATTGCCGTCCCGCCGCATCATTTCCAACACAGCCGAACATCGTCACATCTCCGCCGAGCTTTGCGATTGCCGCTGCCTGATTTGCTCCTTTTCCGCCCGGCTGATATTCTATCGATTTTCCATGAATTGTCTCGCCCTTCAGCGGAATCCTGTCAGCATGAAGTATCATATCCATATTCATACTTCCGACAATAGCTATTTTCATTTTCAATCTTCACACTCCTCGTATAATAAGTTTGTAAGCAAGAAAAACAGCTTACAGACTTATTCTTTTTTGATTAGACAGAAGGATGAT
>NZ_CALPDG010000058.1 GCF_943193195.1 Mediterraneibacter agrestimuris
GGAAAGTAATGATTTTGATTCATTTATGAAATTCGCAGTGTAGTTTTGTGCAATTTTTCAAATTTGCTCATTTATAGCAGTATAAATATGTAGTGGACGGGAAACCAAAATTTCTTTACAGCTGGAGACTGGTTCCCGCAGATCCGCAGCCGGTAGGAAAGCAGCCCTGCCTTTCCCTTAGGGAACTGGAGAAGACGGTACGGCAGGATTTGGATTCCAAACTGGATCCAATGGGTAAAAAGATGACGGTAAATGAGCTGATTGACCGTTACCTGCAGACAAGAACCGGTGTGAAGCCGAACACCCTCATCAATTACAAATTTGTGAAGAATCTGATGGAAAAAGAGGAGTTTGGGAGCAAGAAGATTTCAGAAGTAAAGACATCGGATGCAAAGTTATTTCTTATTAAGTTACAGCAGGATTGGCGAGGATCCAGCAGCATTAAAACGGTGCGAGGCGTTCTCAGACCCGCATACCAGATGGCAATGGATGATGACATTATCGTAAAAAATCCATTTACATTCCAGCTTGCCGGTGTAGTGGTAAATACGGAGCATACCAGAGAAGCAATTACAAAGGACCAGATGAGGAAGTTTCTCAAGTTTGTACATGACGATAACGTGTACTGCAAGTATTATGAGGTATTCTACATCTTATTTCATACGGGGCTTCGAATTTCGGAATTCTGCGGACTTACTATTAAAGATATCGATTTAAAGAACCGTATTATCAATATTGACCATCAGCTTCAGCGACTCAACAATATGGAATATCATATCGAATCCACGAAGACAAATGCTGGAACGAGAAAGATTCCGATGACAGAGGATGTGTTCCGAATGTTTCAGGCGATTCTGGAAGACAGACCAACTGATCTTCCGGAGATTATGGTGGATGGTTATGTCGGATTCCTTTTTAGGGATAAGAGTGGGATGCCGGAAGTGGCGCTTCATTGGGAGCACTGGTTCAAGCATGCGGTGAATCGGTACAACAGCATCTTTAAAGTGCAGATGCCGAAAATCACGCCGCACATTTGCAGACATACCTACTGTAGCAATCAGGCAAAGGCTGGCATGAATCCGAAGACGCTGCAGTACCTGATGGGGCATTCCGATATTGGCGTGACGATGAATACTTACACTCATCTAGGTTTGGATGATGCGAAAAATGAGATGATTCGCATGGAGGAACTAGAGCAGGCGCGAAAAGAAGTGGATAAGGCAGAAGGCAAGAAGCCGATGAGACAGAATATGTTCAAAGTAGTATAAGGAAAATGGAAACGCTCAGGGAAGACCTTGGGCGTTATTTTTGTGTTCGGGAATTGTGCAGGAACGAGAAAAATAGTATAATTGAGGCGGAATGATAAGAAATATGAAACATTATATGTTTTATTGTTATAGAACCATACTTGAAAGGAATGGAGAATAGTTATGGCTGAAATAAAAATGAGTTATATTTTTATTGAAAAGCAAAAACACGAATTAAAAACGCTGCAAGATATTTTGTTAGAAATAATAGATAGTACTGTAGAAATCCGAGATGATAGGGTTCTTAGACTTGATGATGTAGATATTAGTTATCGTATTATTCAAAAGAGAAATTCAAAACGATGCTTTTTAGAAATGACTTCGAAGGAAAGAGTAACTCGATCCATTCCAGCATTGCAAAAGGTAGATAGAGCTCTTTTTACATCTAATCAGCAGAGATATTATCATAGTATCCGAGATTATGATGGTATCTCTGAAAGTTTTTGTAAAAGATTATATCCGAAATATGCAGAGTTTGAGCGGAAATTAAGAAGTTTAGTACTTTTTATTTTAACGAAAGCATATGGGAGTAACTGGAGAGCAGAAACTGTTTCGGATGAAATGTTAAGTGTATTGCAAGAAAAAGCACATGGAAATGTTTCATTGAACGAAACCTTGGAGAATATGGACTTAGCTACTTTGGAAACATATCTATTTGAACAAAGACATGTAGATTATCCTAGTATTATAAGTGAACAGTTATCTTCGAAATGTTTGGAGGAACTAGAAAAGGAAGAAATATGTGCGGTTATTGAAAAAATGAGACCTACCAGTCTGTGGGAACGTCATTTTGAAAAATTCGGAAGTCAAGATTCTTGGATGAAAAAAATAGTTGATATTCACAGTACACGAAATAAAGTTGCTCATCAAAAAACAATATTGGTCGAAGAGTTTACAACAATCAACAGGAAACTAAACAGTGTTAATAGGGATTTGTCAAATGCTATTGAGGGTATTAGAGAAGAGAACTTTACCGAATATAGTATTGTTGATATATTAGGAAGTTTTGCTACTATAGCGGGTAATTTTGTGAAAAATATTGTAGAATCACAAGCAATTAAAGATGTTGTAATAGGTTTTAATGCAAAGGTTCAAGAAATGCTGAAGCCAATGACAGCCATTTACAAGAGTGGTGTGGCAGATGCTTTGAGTTCTGTTGGAAAAGCTTATGCAAATATGAATTTGGGAATAGCTCAATCAGAAATGATAAAAAGTATGAATGCAATGGCAGAAAGTTTTTCGGCATCAAAAGCTGCTGCTGATAGTTTTGCAGCTACAAAGTCGATTGCCGATAGTTTCGCAGCTACGAAGGCAATTGCAGATAGCTTTGCTTCGACTAAAGCGCTTGCTCAAAGTTTTGGAACATCTCAGCTGTTAGCGGAGAGTGTGAAGACTGCTGAAACGATACAGAAATCAATGGCATTTCCTGAATGGGTATCGTATGACGATGATGAACAAACTGAGGATGCGGCTGGAGAAACGATTGAGGAAAATGATGATAATTAAGAATGTAAGGATTTTGGGATCATTAAATTGCAATGAGATATAAAAGTAATTCTTCTCATTAATCCGTACTGTTGAAATAAATTGATTAACGAGCGATAAGGAGTCTTATATGAAAATCAGAAAAATTGCATTACAAAATAACGCTTTTTTTGGCAATCAAGAGTTTGATTTTACAGATAATCATGGAAAGGTATACGACAATATTGTTTTGGCTGGCGAAAATGGAAGTGGAAAAACACAATTATTAAATATCATATATGATTTTTGCAATCTTTCGTTGACGGGTGATTTAAGTAACGAAATTCGAGTATTTTCAATTGCATTATCTCAAGATGAATTACAATATGTTTCAGAGCATGTTCGTGAAAGCATAGAATTAATTGCCCCTACAGGAGTGTTTGAGATTACACAAGATTTCTCGGCTCAATCCAATACCTGGAATCGAATCAAATTGAAGTATGAGAGAACTGAAGCAGATGGAAGCTTATGTAAAAAAGAACTCAATTCATCATGGTTTTTTAATGATGTAAATAGAAAGACTTTGTTGCGGAGTATTTTTTCAACTGTAGAAATTAATTATGATCCTAAAGCGACTACAATTGTTACAGCTAAAGAAGTTGATGAAGATGTGGAAGCAAGTATTCGTAGTGGTACTGATTTAGCTACCGAAATTCAACAACTTTTAATAGATATACAAGCGAACGATGCTAATGATTTATTTATATGGGTTGAAGAGCATCCTGGAGAAGTTCCAACGGAGGATGTGAAGAGTAAAAGAATTACCAGATTTAAAAATGCGTTTGCAACAGTATTTCAAAATCTAAACTATTGTAAAATAACGAATGAAGAAAATAATAAGAAAGTTATTTTTAAAAAGGATAACCAAGAAGTTGAAATCAGTGCACTAAGCTCTGGAGAAAAGCAAATTGTATTTAGAGGTGCATTTCTGCTTCGTAATCAGCAAAGTTCTAAAGGTTGTTGCATATTAATTGATGAGCCGGAAATTAGCTTGCATCCTATTTGGCAAGGTAAAATTTTTAATTATTATAGAAACTTGTTTGTTGATGAACACGGAAGCCAGACATCACAAATTTTTATGGCAACACATTCACAATACGTGCTGAGGTCAGCGTTAGATAATAATTCAGACACTTTAATCCTTTTGTTAAAGAATAATTCTGGTAGACATGAAGTCTCCCATATAACAGCACCATTAGTGCTTCCAAGTATAACTGCTGCGGAAATTAATTATGTAGCGTTTGATCTTGTTTCGAATGATTATCATATAGAGCTATATGGGCATTTACAGAATAAAATTGCATACATACAAGGCACTGCTGAATGCACTGTAAAAGAATGCGATACTTATATTATTCAGCAATCCGATTATGATGCGACTAAGCATCAGAAATCATCTTCTTTTACTAACCGAAGAGGATATACTACAACATATGATACATTACCAACTTACATTCGAAATGTAATAGATCATCCGGATCCAACTCGAAGATTTTCGGAACAAGAATTACGTACATCAATTGAATTGTTAATTAAACTGTGTTGATGAAGGTTGGGGAATGCTAAAATGATAATCAAAAAAACTGCACCCCCTTAAAGGGAGAAAACGTTAAAAGGTTCAAAAATCCCGGTAGTCTGCCCCCCCTAAACTGACTACCAATTGACTACTACAGACTACTACACTTGGTCTCAAACTGCCGTATATTGCCGCTTTTGTTACAGTTTCCGGAAAACAGTAACTCTTGAAGAAATCCCAAAAAGTGCGTAAAATAGGGCAAAACAAGGCATTTCAGGAGGAAAAATATAATGATTAAAGTACTTTTCATCTGCCACGGCAGCACGGCGGGTAGCCGAGAATTGGCGGCACTTGTGGGGCAGAACGGGGCAAATTGTGACAATAGGAGTGGTAAGGTACTACGGTTTTACTACGATTGAGGGTATTTAAAACTGAAAGTGTGGAAAACAAGACTCGAAGTGCAGTTATTGCATTTTCGGGTCTTTTATTATTCCGAAATTAATAAAATATTATTCCTTTTTGGTTGATAATATTCCGGAAATAAGATATACTATTGAGGGAAGAGAGGTGTGATCTTTATGTATATTACGGTAAAGCAGGCAGCAGAAAAGTGGGGAATTTCTGACAGACGGGTGCGTATACTTTGCTCGGAAGGAAAAATTTCGGGAGCTACACGAGAAGGACGTAGTTGGATGATTCCATCAAATGCGAAAAAACCGGAGGATGGACGTTTTAAAGCAGCAGAAAGTTTACTGACAGCTATAGACAGGAAGAAAAAAGAACTGGATACCAGACGCCCTCTGACTGAGGGTGAATTGGAACGTTTGACGGAGGAATTCATTGTTGAGTATACTTATAATTCTAATGCGATTGAGGGAAATACTCTAACTTTGCGTGAGACGGATATGGTTTTGCGTGGTCTGACGATTGACAGGAAGCCGTTAAAAGATCATATGGAGGCGGTCGGGCATAAAGAGGCGTTTGATTTTGTGCGGGATTTGGTAAAAGAGCGAGTTCCTTTATCGGAGAGTATTATCAAGCAGATACACTACCTTGTATTAGCAGATAAACGGGAGGATCGGGGTGTTTACAGAAGAGTCCCCGTCAGAATTATGGGTGCGAAACATGAACCAGTACAGCCCTATTTGATTCAGCCTAAAATGGAACAGTTGTTGGAGACGTATAGGAATAGTACAGATCATATCATTCCCCGGCTTGCACGGTTCCATATTGAATTCGAGGGAGTTCATCCTTTTATAGACGGAAATGGTAGAACTGGAAGGCTGCTTGTAAATTTGGAATTGATGAAAGCAGGATATCCGCCAATTGATATTAAATTTGCAGACCGGATTTCGTATTATAATGCATTCGATGAATATCATGTAAAGCATAATCTTGGTGCAATGGAAAAGCTGTTTGCGGGCTATGTGAATGCAAGGCTAGACAGTTACTTGATGATGTTGGAAAAATAACTATATGAGGGAGGAATTTGTATGTTTGTTTCAGAATACTTTGGATTAGGTGATGAATTTGATAAGAAAGAGAATTTGATTGTATTTTAGACAAAGACAGTTCTTTTTTCATAAATTTAATGCGATTGAAGGTATGTAATGTCCCAGAATTTCAAGGCTCGTATCAGAGTATAAATGATCATTTTAGTAAAATAGCAACACTCCTTAACGCATCTGACTCAAAAGGAGACAAAATGTATAAATCTGCATTTAAGCTGTTTACGTTTTCTGAGGTTAATGGAATAAACCTTGGTTTCTCCGAAATTGAGCATGGTGCAGGATTTGGAGAAAAATTTAGAAAACAAGTTATTAGCGATGTGTTTGATATTGTAAAAAAGGGTGTGCAATATCCGGAAATTTTTCAACTCATCAGTCTCTTTGAAGAAAATATTGGTCCTGATAGGTTAAGCGATATGGTAGCAACAATTATATACCCTGATATTGTTATGTATACAAAGAGAATACAAGATGAACTTGGAATCTGCAAGGAAAAGTATCCGGAATATATTTTTCGAGAAGATGGTCTTGCTGTGAATCCATACAAAGGATGTGAAATTTTATTATTACCTAAAGATATTTTGCATGAACTTCCAATTGCGCAATGTTGGGATGATATAGATAGAGTGGTTTCAGAAAATGAAAATATTCGCAGAGAAATAAATGAAGCAGTTGGCGAGGAATGGAGCAGATGGTATTCCAGAGACAAAAAGGCATATCTAAAAGAACATATTTTTAAAGATCCAGAAAAATGTAGTCGAGTAATTGAAGGATATAGAAAATCAGAGGTAGCTAAATATGATTTGAATAACGATGTAGAATACTTTGCAGCCACATTGATCAAAACAATGAAAAGAAAGGGTGTCACTTTTGCAGTGGAGGGTGCCAAAGAGAAAGACAGTTTTGCGGCAGCATTGGATGTCTTGGATATCTTCAAGGATTGGGTTGAGTATAATAAAGGTTGGGATACAATTCGAGGTGCTGAAAGTAGCAAAAGAGAAAAGATTGTGCAGAGGCTTATTCATTTGGGTTCAAAAAATTATATATCAGCGAATGATTTAGATATAAGTTTTGAACCAGATGCTGGAAGAGGACCCGTCGATTTTAAGGTCAGCCGAGGCGGAGATAAAACAATAGTCGAAGTTAAATTATCTACGAATACACAATATTTGCATGGATATGAAGAACAGGCTGAAGAATATGGAAAAGTAGAATGTACAACAGATAAGATGATATATGTATTTGTCGATTTGGGGAATCCAGGAAGATTAAAAAAGATTACAGAAACTCATCAGTTGAATTTACAGAGCCAGAAGAAAGTTCCTGAATTGATGATAATTGATGCAACAGCTAAAAATACGGCAAGTACATATTCCAATTGAAACATTATTTCTATTATTATATACTATATTATAAAAAAATTATCTAGGAATGACTTGGATGCATTTTTTATAGTGCAAATTTAAACATTTATAGCGGTACTCAAATTGCAATGGACATAAAATCAGGAAAATACCCGCAGGCATACAGAAACATCGCAACACCGAAATTGATACAATGGAAAACCACAGAAATGCGTGGAAATAAGCCTTTCCACGGATTCTGCGGTTTTATTTTTTGGCTGTTTGAGTCTTTTTCCTGTTGCGGGAGCTGGTTTGCCCTCAAAATTTGCACCTCCTTTTAACGATAGCAGGCAATCGTTAAAAGGTTTGATTAGGGCAGGGGTATAGTTTTGTGCTGGAGCTATAAGTTTGGCAAGAGGCGATGTTTTCTTCTATGGCAAATATGAATGTAAAATTTCATAAATCTAGTATGTTTGATACTGCATAGATTTGAAAGTTAATTTTTTTGTGTGTTCTAAAACAAGAAAAGCGTTTTTGCATTTGAAGTTGATATGGGCAATTCCATATGTTACAATAATTAAAAAATAACGGAGGATTATATGAGTGCGTATAAAGCAGACTTCATTTTCTATGATTTATTGAGTAAAATATATCAGAAGTATTATAAGGAGGGGAAGCTTCCGACACAGAGGAACTTAGCAAAATCATATAACGTATCACGCTTTACCATCCAGTCTGTTTTGAATAGATTGCAAAATATGGGGATTATACATACTATTCAGGGAGACGGGATATATATTGACCATTCGGTATTAAAAAATCCATTAATGTTAAATTCCATGATTGAAAGACCATATGAAGAGATTGAATCAAAAATGGTTTACTTAAGAAAAGTTCCGGCAAATCATGAACTCAGTTCTATTTTTAGCATCTCATTAGGAGATGACTTATGGGAATATCAGAGAATACGGATAGTAAATTATCAAATTACTCAATTGCAGACCTCTTGGATTCCGTGTTATCTGGTATGCGATATGAATAAAGAAGTAGTTGAAAATTCTATTTATGATTATATATTAAGCTTAGATTACAAAATTGGTCATACGATTTCAAAGTACAAAGCAGTTGCAGTTGACAATAAGACAGCAAGCCTTCTTCAATGTAAGAAAAATACGCCTGCTATGAGTATTGAAAGCAGAGGATTATTGAGAGATAGGACAATTTTTGAATATAGTAACATTATTTGTTTAGACTATGGATGCACATATATTGTTCCATTTAATAAAAAATTACATGGACTTCGCCATAAGAAAAAATAAAAGGCCGGTATCGTTGATAGATGCCGGTCTTTGTGTTATCAGGAAATGATTACGGTGTCATTAATGTTCCATCCGGAATACGACTTTGTGTCCATTCATGCGGGCGGTATTCACAAGGGTACATAGATACTGTTTGTTCGTTAAAATCAACACCGATGCCATCCATTTCAATAGGATAGAAATATCCATTTTTGCATGTAATGTATCCTGGGAAAACTTGTTTCGTGTTATCATTCAACTCAATATTTTCCTGTATAGCAGCATTATGAAGATGAATATTCAGGTGTGTATTTACAGCAAGTCCAATAGGAGTAATATCTGAGGGCGTATGCCATGCGATGCGTATACCGTAGTTTTCGCATAAATGAGCTAACTTTAATGCGGGTGTAATACCCCCTAATTGGGATACATGACAGCGTAAATAATCTATTTGTCTATTAGTTATCAATGCTTTCCATTCCATCGGATTGTTAAAAAGTTCTCCGGTTGCAATAGGGGTACTACACTGGGAGCGGAGCTGTGCCAACCATTCATTTTGATCCGGAGGAAGAATATCTTCCAAAAAATATGGTTTGTATGGTTCTAATTCTTTGGCAAACTGAATAGCCTGGCTTGGAAACAATCGTTCATGAGTGTCATGGAGAATATGAAATCTGTTTCCGTAAGTTTCACGCAGTTTTTGAAACATATGAATAGTTTTCAACATATATTGGTCCTGATCATAATAGGAACCTGGCATTGAATTTTCAGGTGTATTCAATTCATTGGATGCACCGCCGTAAAATCCAAGCTGACAGCGGATATGGTGGTATCCCGCAGACAGGATTTGCTCAATTTGTGTATAAAGTTCCTCCATGGTATCTGCTGTTGCGTGGGTATATGCAGGAATGGCATCCCGTGATTTTCCGCCAAACAATTGATATAGTGGCATATGTGCAAGCTTTCCTTTGATATCCCATAAAGCCATATCTACACCAGAGATGGCATTATTGATGACCGGACCGTTTCGCCAGTAGGAATTGACCATCATTGTATGCCATAGGTCTTCGATATTATTAGCGTCCTTACCCATAAGGAGTGGCCGCAGGTAATCATCTACGATACACTTTACTGCCTTGGGACGAAATTGGAATGTTGCACAACCAATTCCGTATATATTTTGGTCTGTCATAACTTTTACAATGACAAGGTTGTGACGGTCAGGTTTTGTGATAAAACATTGAAGGTCAGTGATAATTGTTTTTTTCATAGTTTACCTCATTTCTTCTTGGATATTGATTATTGGCTCAATTATATTTTAAACACAGAATATTCAAAATAGCAATAATGTAAGATAAAAGGGTAAATAATGAAAAAAAAACAGTCCAATTCAGACTGTATAGTATAATAAAGTGTGGATATACATGGGCTTTTTGCCTGAGAAGTATTTTTTTTGGTATGTTTGACGAGTACATGAACCTATGTTATATTCCATGCAGCAACGAACATACTTAAAACGAGAAGGAGGAAACATGACTTTATGGATGAAAAGAAAAATGTAATTGTTCAACAAATCATTCAGTTAGTAGGAGGAGCAGAGAACATTATTAATATTTGGCATTGTATGACTCGGCTTCGTTTTGACCTGAAAAATTTGGATATGATTCAGGAGGAAGAAATTAAAAAACTAAACGGAGTTATGGGAACACAGTTTACAAAGAAACAGTTCCAGGTAGTACTCGGAACCACGGTGAATCAATATTATGAGATTGCTTGTGAGATACTTGGAATTTCTGCAAATGATGTAAACACACCGGAAGATATAACGAAAGAGAAAAAGGATTTTGTGACATGGTTTATGGATATGGTATCTGGTGTGTTTGGCCCTATCGTTCCGGCTATTGCAGGAGCTGGTATGATAAAAGGATTAATATCAGGGTTGGCTGCACTGGGTATCATCTCTAATACTACAGACACTTATTTACTCATTGATATATTGGCGAGTGGGGTATTTACATTTTTACCATTTTTTATTGCGGTATCCGCAGCGAAAAAATTTAAAACAAGTCCTTTTTTGGCGTTGTCAATGGCAGCTACTATTATGTTTCCTGCTTTGGTAGATACTGCAAAAGCTGGGGAAGTTTCACAATTTACTTTTGGAGGAATCATTCCGGTTCCGGTATTTAATTACTCCGGTTCTGTTATACCAATCATATTTTCTGTATTAGCTTTGAGCTATATACATAAAATTGTGGATAAACATATGCCAGATGTTTTAAAAACAGTTGTAACACCTACTTTAACTATATTAATCTCCGGATTTTTCACTTTGACTGTAATTGGACCTATTGGCATCCATCTGGGGAATGGGCTTGCATGGATCATTGATCGGTTATTCGATATTTCTCCGGTGGTTGCTGGAATTGTATTTGGGGCGATTCGTCCGGTTTCTATATTAGTAGGTATGCACCATGCCATGACACCGATTGCCTTGCAAAATTTTGCTGATAAAGGGTATGACATGTTAATGCCGATGATGTTTATTGCAAATTTGTCTATTGTGGGAGCAGCGGCGGCATGTTATTTCAAAGAAAAAACAAGAGAAGGTAAAAGTGCAGTTGTATCTTCTGTAATTTCCGGGGCTCTTGGTATTACAGAACCGGCCTTGTTTGGTATTTTGACGAAATATAAGAAAGCATTGATTGCAGTAACTATTTCCAGTTCATTGTCTTCTGCTTTTATAAGCGCCTTTGGAGTAAGGTTATATGGATATATTTTGTCAAGTGTATTTAGCATTCCGGCATATATCGGGCCGTATTTTCCTTTTGCCGCAATTGGCTGGTTGTTGGCATTAGTAATTAGTTTTAGTTTGACCTGGGTATTTGTGGTGCAAGAAAAGGAATCAAAAGAATTGGTTGCCATTTTAAACGGTAAAGTGATTCCAATTACAGAAGTAGCAGATGAGACATTTTCAAGCAAGTCACTTGGAGACGGAGTAGCTTTTGAACCAGAAAATGAGAATACAGTGGTAGCACCAGCAGGAGGAGAAGTTGTGGTTGCTTCTCAGGAAATGAAACATGCATGCGGTATAAAACTTGACAATGGTGTTGAGATATTAATCCATGTTGGAATTGATACGGTAGCTATGAATGGAGAGGGATTTGAGCTTTTAGTAAAACAAGGGCAAAAGGTAAAAAAAGGAACCCCCTTGATACGGTTTGATAAGCAAAAGATAGTTAAAGCTGGGTACAAGGCAACAACTATGTTGATTGTGACAGATGATGGTGGGATGAAAAATGTTGAATATCATACAGGTGTTATGACGCAAAAAGGAAAGACGATTGTAGCTAAATTTATTTAAACAAAATTCGTTTTATTTAGAAGTAGGAGAAACAATGAGTGTAGATATTGAGAATGCTATAGAGCAACTAGGAGCAGTCCCTGTAGTTGTCTTGCATGAAAAAATGCAATTCCATTGGTTGATGCTCTCTGTAAAGGAGGACTTCCCTGTGCAGAAGTAACATTTTGGTAATTGAATCCACAAAGACAAATGCGGGAACGAGGAAACTGCCCATGACTGAGGATGTTGCCGAATGCTTCCGGGGCATCATTGAGGACAGGGAAGTGTCAGGGAATGAGAAGATTATAGGCGGATACATGGGATTCTTATTTTTGGATAAGAATGGGAACCCAGAAGTGGCAATGCACTGGGAGCATCGTTTCAATCATATGGTCAAACGGTACAATGAGATTTACCGGGTGCAGATGCCGAACATCACGCCCCATGTCTGCCGCCATACCTACTGCGGCAACATGGCAAAGTCGGGCATGAACCCAAAGACGTTCCAGTATCTGATGGGGCATAGCGATATCGGGGTGACGCTGAATACATACACGCACCTCGGACTGGAGGATGCTGCGGATGAACTGAAGCGGATGGAGGATTTGGAGGTAGCGAGGAAGGAGCTGGAAAAAGCAAAGGGTGAAAAGCCTGTGTCGCAGAAAATGTTCCGGGCAATTTGATAAGGAGATGGTAAAGCGCTCTGCTTCGGCGGGGCGTTTTTTTAATTTTCTACTCCCCAAATGGTTTTGTTTGTGATAAAATATCGGAAAAAGTAAGGATACTATGTACAGATATATTTGAATGAAATTTAATAAAAGAAATATCTAAATATTGGATACGGGAAGTTTTTTCATTAAGGAAATGCCAAATATAAATTCTGTTATGATTTACAAAAACTAGGAGGGCTTATTATTGAGGCTATTACGAAAGGATTTACAACCAGTAACATTAATAAAATCATCTGGGCAAAAATACGAAAATATAAGTGTTAATTTGCAGAGCGAGTGTGGGAAAGTTCTTACTACTAATTTTGAGATACCTTTTGAAGAAGGAGATATATTTCAGAGAGTCCTCAAAAATGGTATTTCAGAGAGGTATCAGATTATTCAAGTTAATCAGTCACAAAATTTGATTAATATCGATATAAAGAAAATAATAAATAGAGATACAGAAAAGGCAAGAGAAATAGAAAAGAAGGATGAGAATATTATGGCAAACAAAGTATTTATAGTTCACGGTCACGATGATGCAGCAAAGCAGGAAATGGCACGCACGTTAGAAAAAAGCGGATTTGAAGCGATAATTTTGCACGAACAAGCAAGCGTTGGAATGACGATAATTGAAAAAATAGAGTCTTATACAGATGTTGATTATGCTGTTGTTTTATACACTGAGTGTGATTTAGGTAGAGATAAAACTAAAAAGGCTGATGATGAAAAATTTCGCGCTCGACAGAATGTTGTGTTTGAGCATGGATATCTGATGGCTAAATTAGGGAGAAATCATGTTACCGCACTTGTTAAAGGAAACGTGGAAACACCAGGTGATATTACTGGGGTGGTATATACGAATATGGATTCAGCAGGTGCATGGAAATTTGAATTGGCTAAGAATATGCAAGCAGTAGGTATTAATGTTGATTTAAATAAATTTTTAATGTGATAATTGAAAAAAGGGATAATAGTTGCAATATATAATTTTTTAAAATGTTCAATGATTTGTTTGAAAAATTTTTACAAAGCAAATAAGTTCAATACATAGTTTATATTAGCTACGACCTTTTATTGATAATTGTATTTAGACTCAGATATAGTTTCATGTGTTAAAATAGCCATCGTAGTAAAAACCCCCA
The DNA here is from genome assembly GCF_943193195.1 of Mediterraneibacter agrestimuris. Classification (GTDB taxonomy): domain Bacteria; phylum Bacillota; class Clostridia; order Lachnospirales; family Lachnospiraceae; genus Schaedlerella; species Schaedlerella agrestimuris. Next base: position 13,692 of record NZ_CALPDG010000058.1, read on the forward strand.
ATTTTTACTACGTTTTTATTACGATTGACGGCTTCAACTTGCCACATTTTGCCCCGTTTTTCCCATTCTGTGATTTTTTTAACAATATTCACTAGAAAAATAAACCACGCAAATCGTGCCAAACCACGGCAAATCATCGCATTTTAGGAGGGATTTTTATTATGATTAAGATACTTTTCATCTGCCACGGCAGGAAGTGGCTGTTTGATGGGATTCCTCTGATTTAGGCGGATTATGAGATTGGGGAGGTATTTTTTACAACAGGTTTACAACTTTTGAAAGATGTTCCGATGTGACATAAATATGTAGATGGGAGAAGTTAATGAATAACAAAAATGAGATTGTTTTATTTGAGACAGAGGACAGAATGATATCTTTGCCGGTTATGGTGAAAGAGGAAACAGTTTGGCTTAATAGAAATCAGTTGTCAGAACTGTTTGAACGTGACATAAAAACGATTGGTAAACATATCAATAATGCTTTGAAAGAAGAATTATCCGGACAAAATACAGTTGTCGCAAAATTTGCGACAACTGCATCCGATGGAAAAAAATATATGGTAGAACACTATAATTTGGACGTTATTATTTCTGTTGGTTATCGAGTGAAATCAAAACGAGGCATCCAATTTAGACGTTGGGCAAATGGTGTCTTAAAGGAATACATAATCAAAGGATACGCTGTGAATCATAATCGTATGAATCAATTAAATGAGGTAATACGAGTTATGAAAAGAGTAGAAAACAGCTTGGATACAAAACAAGTATTGACAGTAGTAGAAAGATATAGTCAGGCACTAGAACTATTAGATGCCTATGATCATCAGAATATGGAACGACCAAAAGGAAATAGAGCAACGTATATTTTGACTTATGAGGAATGTAAAAAAGTAATTGATAATATGAAATTTGGTGACAGCAGTTCATTATTCGGCAATGAAAAGGATGATTCATTTAAAGGAAGCATTGGAGCAATTTATCAAAGCTTTGCAGGAGAAGACTTATATCCTACTTTGGAAGAAAAAGCTGCGAACTTATTATATTTTGTTACGAAGAATCATAGCTTTTCTGACGGAAACAAACGAATAGCTGCAACAATGTTCTTATATTTTTTGGATAAGAATGGCGTTTTATTTAAGAATGAAGAAAAATTAATTGACGACCATACACTCGTGGCACTTACAATTATGATTGCAGAATCAAATCCAGAAGAAAAAGAAATGATGATAAGTGTTATTATGAATTGTATAAAATAATAATGAGGAGGATTTAGCATATGATAAAAAAACTTTTTTGTTGCCACGGCAGGAGTTGGCAGTTTGACAGGATTCCTCTGATTTAGGTGGATTATGAGATTAGATGGTCAATTTTTACAATCGATTTACAACTTTTGAAAGATGTTCCGATATGATGTATTCTATAATTATGAAAGAACGAAAAACACTATAATGATAAGGAAAAGAGATTTAATCGCTATGAAAATGTGATATATTTAATATATGTTCTTTTTGGAAAGGCTACCCTTACGGCCCTTGGCGAAGTCACCAGCCAAACCCAGTTAAAGTTTTAAAGGAGGGATGCCGTATGATAATGAATGGCATTAAAGATTTGATGAAAACTATTAAATTAACAAATGTGACTATAAATCTAGGATTTATCGAACGAAACTTTGCTGGGGGATTTTCCAAAGAGAATATTTTTTTAAAAGTTTAGAACATTTTGTGGAGGCATAAAGTGGAAGTTCAAAATAGAATCAAATTATTTTTATATACAGTTGAAGAATACAAGCGTTTTGTAGAGTATTTCTCCCTGAAAAAAGAGCATTCATTAACAGATTCATATACAAATGATGAGTATATAGCGATACAAACAAAGTTAATTATTTTACGGAAATTTGGTGGCAAGAAAGATGCAGTATACATACAGTCAATTTTAAATTTGGCAAAAGATGAATTTCCAGAAAAAAGCCAGTGTTTTGATGCTCTTTTATCGGATTATGATGAGATAGAACGAACACAACTACAAATGATTCTTTCTGATGGAAGAAAATTAAATCTTTATCAAACAATAGAAGATGTGATGTATGGGTTGTACCTCCATGCTGATGCTGAAAAAATAGAAAGGCTATTAACAGTAGATTCTACGCTTCGTTTTGCTGCCACAAGAAAATATGTAGAATCTTTGGAGAAAGTAATATTAAATGCATATGATAATATTTTACCTTGTGTAGCTAAGAAACTTGAGCAAAAACCATTCGAGCATGCACCGGTAATTTTTCTTGGTGATTCGAATAACACGAGACAGGAAATAACAGGTTCTCCTTATTGGGCAAATCTATATGGAAAGAATGCTTCTAATAATGAGCTTCAAGAAATAATTAGTGAGAACAGTATAGAAGATAATATTATTCTATTGATTTGTATTGGATTTATTGAAGAAATAAGGAAAGAGAATTATTCTGTGCAAAAACTTGAGAACTTCATTTTTCCGCCTACTCATAATGATTGGGGAGATTTTTCTCAACTTCATAAAATGTGCAAAGACTGGACTAATCTAGGGTATAGTTCGCATGTTCGTTTTAATGATAAACATGATATGGCATATGTTAGTTTATTTCGTAATATAGAAGGTGCCTTTATAATAGAACAACCTCATATCATACAAGATTTATGCATTATTACACTTGTTTATGAAAATGAAAAATATGGTTGGAGAATATTTCAAATAGGACCTAGAGCAGAAACATACAAAGAAACACTAAGTATATCTGAAAGTATTAAGCGTATATTAGAAAATAGAAATAAACGTAAATAAAGATATTTTTGCATGTACTGATTATACAAGGCTTTGAACTACTTAATAGGATGTGTGATATTTTGAAGAAAAGTCACATGGTTATTGTTTTTCAATCGAACGACGTATATAATTGTCCTTAAATCAAAAGAGAGGTGGTTTCGGTGAAACTCTGCATTGCTTTATCTGGAATAGTTAAATAGGCAGTATTCAAATTAACAGGAGGATTTTAAATGACTATTCCAGTGAAACAGATTTATCCCCGTACAGGCGATAAAGAAACAATTTATTTGAAGCATGTAATCACGAATCCCAATATAACGGTTGGAGATTTTACAATGTACAATGATTTTGTAAATGACCCGACGTTATTTGAGAAAAACAATGTATTATATCACTATCCTATAAACCATGACAAATTGCAGATTGGGAAATTTTGTTCTATTGCTTGTGGTGCAAAATTCCTTTTTAACAGTGCCAATCATACGCTGTTTTCATTATCCACTTATCCATTTCCTCTATTTTTTGAGGAATGGGGATTAGAGAAGAAAGACGTAACAAACGCATGGG
>NZ_CALPDG010000059.1 GCF_943193195.1 Mediterraneibacter agrestimuris
GCCCTTCTGAAAGAGGGCCGCGTTTCCATGTCCGGGCTTTACAGCGAAAAGACAGGAAAGACCTATGACGCCGTGGTGCTGCTGGATGATACAGGCGGAAAATATGTGAATTTCAAGCTGGAATTTCCGGCTAAGAAAGGCAGGAGAAAATGAATGGGCAGCCCTCACGGGAATTAACCAGGCAGGAACGGGCAAGGGTCCGAAGGCTGGTAACAGACCTATGTGCCAACCATGACAATCAGGATAGGCTCTGCCTCCCCTTAGACTGCCCCTGTTATATGCTGCATAAATGGTGGACCGGCTCTTTCTGCCGGTACTTTCAGGAGGCGGTGCTGCCGGTGGACCCGGCGCTGGAATCTGCCATTACCGGCGAGGACACTTCCCTGAAACAGAAAACATGCCTGGTCTGTGGGAAAGCCTATCTGCCTACTACCAGCCAGGCGTATTGTTCGGATTCCTGCCGCGCCTTTGCCAGACGGAAATCCGAGCGGGAACGCAAGCGCCGGAGCAGGAAAAATTAAGGGTAATATGTCCGCAACTTAACCAAAAAGAGGCTTGATTTTCAAGGCTTTCGGGGCCCGCTTTGAAGGGCGGCTGTATAAGAATACTCTGACGCCCCAAACGGGTCTAAGTTGCGGACAAATCAATGGACGGGAGGGATGCGGATAGAAAAGACAGCGATTACAAAAGAGCTTATGCGGATTGGTACCAGGAGGCAGCAGATTGATAACCGGCGCTTTATGTATAACCCGAAAACCGGCATATTGGTCTTAGGTTATCAGTATGCAGCTACAAGTACAATGGTTTCCAGCCATGCCAACGAACTGGCCGACGCCGGAATTACAAAAGGCTATGATGATTTTGTCCGGGGCTGGATCGGCACTGGTGGGGACTATCCCAAAGGGGTGATCCACTTTGCCCCCTGTGTGGATAAGAGAAATACTACGCTGTTTGACCGGGCTTTTGACACACTGGAAATGTTCAAGGAAAACGGTGCGCTGGCGGGCACAGTGGTCCGTGGCTTCGGGGAAAGCTGGGAGCAGCCGTTATCCGATATTTTTACGGATATGCGGGAACCGGAGCAGAAACCCTCTGTCCGCAGGCAGCTAAAGAAACAGCCGGAGGCAAAAGCCACCCGGCAGAAAACGAATCATCAACAGGAACGATAGGAGGCGATTTTTTGAATATCAATACGATCACAGCCGATGACCTGCGGCGCATGGAAGGCAAAGACGGCCTGATCTTACAGGGCTGCGGCGGGGATCTGAAGGAATGGGTGGACGGGATCAATGAGATGTTCACCGAAGCGGGCATTTTGAAGGATGGCAGTAAATTTGAGGATGTTTCCACTTTCCAGTATGGGGAGCTTACCTGTCTGCTCTATCCTTTCGAGGACATAAAGCTGGACATTGGGAAACTTGCCATGTGGCGTTTGCAGACCCATGATACTTTCGGCGGCACATGGCTGTCCGATTTTGTACCGAACCGTTTGGGCGGCTTTATCGGGGAGCCTTCGCCGGAGCCGGAAAAACCGGATTGTGCGCTGATCGGCCAGGACGGCAATATCTTCAATCTGGTAGGCATTGCTGCCCGTACACTGCGGGAGCATGCCCTGAAGGACCAGGCAAAGGAAATGAAGGACCGGGTGTTTGCTTGCGGCAGTTACGGGGAGGCGCTTTGTATCATTGGGGAGTATGTCAATATCACGGATTCCGAAGCGGAGCCGGAGCACAGACCTTCTCTCCGGCAGCAGATAAAAGACGCAAAGCAGACGGAGACGCCCCAAAAGCAGAAACCAGCAAAACAGCAGGAACGATAAGGAGGATCAGAATGGGAAACGAAACAACCTACGGTGTATGGGCGGTGCGCAGCGGCGCTTCTATCTTCGGCCATGCCGAGGCGTGGTGCAAGGAAGATGGAAAGCCTTTGGAATTTGATACCCACGGGGCTGCGGAGGCTTATGCCAGGGAAATGAACATCAAGACTACCGCCAATGTCCATTATTACGCACAGGAGAAAGAACCGGAGCCGGGCGCCATCAGAAAGACTTCCGCACAGGCACAGCCGGATTTGGATTCCCGCGCCCATGAAGAAATGACACCGAGAAATGACGCGGCAGAAAAGCGGAACGAGATTCCCGGCAGACAGATCATACCGGAGACGGACCCCTTGGTGGAAATCCGCTCTGTGGTCCACAGCAACTATGCGGGCATGGTCGCCATGCTGGGTGCGGATAACCGGGTGTACCTGGGACGTGAGGAACGCTGCCACCATCAGGATATGCAGGCATCCTATTATGACAATCAGGACGGCTCCCTGTGCTTTGTCTGTGACCAGCCAGATATGTACTATTTTCTTTATGGGGAGGGCTGGGCGCATACCCAGGCGGAAATGCTGGAGCGCGGCCTTACCCTGCGCCAGTATGAGGAATTTGCGAGGCTCCGGGACGGCGTGCTCTCACAGTTTACACCGAGCCGGGAAATCCTGTTCGCCGGGCAGCCCTTCCAGGTGCCGGAGAGCTATCTGCGCAATGCGGAACTCTACGAGGAAGGACAGACCGGAAACTATAATATGCTGGATGGCCGCCTGGATAATGAGCCGCCGGAACACCCTGACTTAACGGACGGCCAGACCTATGAGGAAATCCAGGAGCTTGTACCGGAGACTTTGCCGGAGGAATCTGCTAAGAAACCTTCCCTGATGGAACGGCTGAAGGCGGACCGCCCGGAGCATGAGGCAAGGCAGGCCTTCCCTCCCGTGCCGGAAAGGGAAAGGTAACATATGGGATTAAAATTTGAAGATATGGACATCCTGGATTCCCTGGGGAAGATCGTGGAGCTGAACACCCGCCACTACAAGGATGACTTTGATTTGGATAAAGAGTTGATTCCGAAGCTGGCCATATCGGAGGACCCGGAGGACCGGCGGCTCCTCTGGATGTCGAGGCCGTGCGGCACCTATACTCTCCGGGAGCGGGAGGCCTATCTGGAGGGGAGCTATGAGAACAATGTGTGGAGATTCTACCATGAGCAGACAAGGGACACGGTGCTGGCCTATGCCCTGATCCTGAAAGGCGTGCAGGACGGCAAAGTGGCCGGGGATATTTACCCGCTGGACTATGCGGCCCATGTGGAGCAGGTGAAGCGGCTGACCTGTCCGATCGAGAAAGTGGAGGCTGTCTTTGAGGATGGGGAAAGGCTTACGCTTCCCTACCATAACTACAAGGCGCTCATAAGCGTCCTTGCGCAGGAACATGGCAGGGCAAAATCCATCCGCTATGAGCCGGAAAGCAGCCGGGAGCTTTCGGTGATCCTGGAGCGGGAAAGATTCAAGCGGTCCTACCATGCCGTGCCCGGTGATATGAAGGAATATATGGACGGACTGAAAAGGAGCACGTTCCGTGGAAAACTGAAAGAGGCGCAGGCGGCAGCCGCTTCCAACCGGAAACCATCTTCCCATAAAAAGGAGCCGGAACGATGAAGGGCGGGCATAACAAAAAATCCGTCCGGGTGGAGTTCGTCATGTCTGAACAGGAGGCGGAGCTGGTAAAGGGGCGCATGGCGGAGCTCGGCATTACCAACCTCTCCGCATATCTCCGCAAGATGGCGGTAGACGGTTATATCATCCATCTGGATATGAGCGACATCCAGGAAATGATACGGCTCCTTCGTATCTGCTCCAATAACTTAAACCAATATACCAGACGCGCCAATGAGACCGGCAGTATTTACGCTGCCGATATGAATGATCTGCGCACCCGACTGGACAGTTTGTGGGATGGCATGGATAAGCTGCTTAGGGGATTTGCGAACATTTCGTAAACAGGAAAAAACGCCGTTGCTTTCCGGAAACCGGCACGGTAGAATTTTTATGGGACATAGTTTGCCCTGGTGGAACAGCCTTCGGGCATATCTGTATGTCCGGGAAAAGCAGGAAACGGAAAAGAAAAGGAGGCGGGCGTATGCGTCTGATATGTAAGCTGTTGGCACTTCCCTTTGTAGTGGTTACAGGTATTTTATATTTGGTATGCAAGTTTCTGGTGGTAGTTTCCGGCACCGTGCTGGGGGTTCTGTCGGGGATCGTATTTCTGGCGGCGCTGGTGCTGTTCTTCGCAGCCGGGTTCTGGCCGGGGCTTTCCTGGCTGGTGATCGCGTTCCTGATCAGCCCCTATGGTCTGCCAATGGCGGCGGCCTGGCTGACCGGAATGATCGGCGGCGTGAACGGTGCGCTCAAGGATTTCATATTTGGTTAAACAGTTTCGGCGGGGCGCATTGGCTGTCCCGCCCTTTTTTTAATACGGCTGCCGGCTGTGGCAGCTTTTTGACTGGAGGGATTTGATTGAAAGATACAACACCGGTTTATTTTCATTCTGCTGCCTATGCGCATGAGCATGGGGAGTTGGACCAGTACCACGCTTCCCACAAAGCAAACATTGCGTGCAGGGAGGCAATCGAACAGGCTATTGCGGATAACTACCGGGACAACCGTTTAGGCATGGCATGTGTGCAGCAGGTCTTACAACAGTTTGATCCTGACCGGATTTTTTATGTCCTTGCCAACACGGTCCGGCAGAAAGATTACGACGGGCGCATTTCACGGGACAACAAGGCATGGGCGCAGACGGTTCCGGTCTGTGAGGATAAGGATGGTTTCGGATATGACAGGAATGTCTGCTTTATCGTGGACCGCTGCAATCCCGGCCTTACCGACCTGTTCCTTGCACAGGCAAGGCGGGAGTGTGTGCAGGCACAGGAGCAGAGACCTTCTGTCCGTGACAGCCTGAATAAAAGCGCCGGGCAGCAGGCGGCGCATGGTGACAGACCGAAAATGAAAAAAGAACAGGCGCGGTGACAGGAGCAGGCTTTACAGTAAGGGGGTGATGGGATGGCGACCACACGGCTCATGCCGCTGCATGCCGGGAAAGGCCGGGATGTCTCCACGGCGATTGCGGACATCATTGACTATGTGGAGAATCCGCAGAAAACAGATTTTGGAAAATTCATTTATGGGTATGAGTGTGATACCCGGATTGCCGATGCGGAGTTCCTTCTGTCGAAAAGACAGTATGCGAACCTGACCGGACGTGACCGGGGCGCGGATGATGTGATCGCCTACCATCTCCGGCAGGCGTTCAAGCCCAGCGAGGTCACGCCGGAAGAAGCGAACCGGATCGGGCGGGAGCTGGCATTGAAGCTGACGAAAGGAAACCATGCTTTTGTTGTCTGTACCCATGTGGATAAACACCATGTCCATAACCACATCATCATAAACTCTACCACGCTGGACTGTCAGAAAAAGTTCCGCAACTTCTGGGGCTCCACCTGGGCGATCCGGCGCATGAACGACAAGCTGTGCCTGGAGCATGGGCTTTCCATTGTAGAAAATCCGAAGCCCAGCCGCGACCATTACGGCACATGGATGGGAAGTCAGAAACAGCCTTCCCATCAGGAGCAGCTACGTGGGGCTATTGACGCAGCCCTGGAAGAAAAGCCGAAAGACTTTGAAGAACTTTTAAAAAAGCTGGAGGCGGCTGGGATTGAAGTCAACCAAGAGCGGAAGTACCTCCGTTTTCGCCTGTCACCGGAGGATCGATATACCCGGTGTGACACGCTAAAGGGCGACTATACCGAGCAGGCCATCAAAGAACGGATCGCCGGCACCCGGACAGTGAAGCCACGCCGTACCTCTCCACAAAAGCCGGTCTCCAAAGTCGGGCTGCTGGTGGATATTGAGGCGACAATCCGTTCTGGCAAAGGTTCAGGGTATGAACGCTGGGCGAAGGTTTTTAACTTAAAACAGCTTTCCCAGGCGGTGATCTATCTCAAAGAGCATGGCGATATGAGCTATGAGGATTTGCAGAAAAAATCAGATGCCGCTACCGCCAGCTTCAATGCGCTGTCGGTACAGATCAAGGAACTTGAATCGCAGATGACCGCCAACGGGGAGCTGCAGAAACAGATTGTAAATTATGCCAAGACGCGGGCGGTCTATGTGGAGTATCGAAAGGCTGGATATAGCAAAAAATTCCGTGCGGCGCATGAGACGGAAATTCTTCTGCACCAGGCGGCGAAAAAATACTTTGACGAGCTGGGGATCACAAAACTGCCCTCCGTCAAATCTCTGCGGGAGGAATATGCCGGACTTCTGGAACAGAAACGGAAAGTCTATTCTTCTTACAAACAGGCCAGAGCTGATATGAAAGAACTCTATAATGTCCGGGCAAATGTGGAGCATTTGCTGGACATTCCTACCGGACGGGAACCGCAGAGGGAATCGCAGAAGTCACGGCAATAGGGTTCCTTCTGTTTTCCGTTTTCAGCGTTCCAACGGAACGCGCAGCCATCACCGCAGGTGATGATCTCAGGGGTTTGGGGACATGTCACCAACAAGCATTTTGGCAGGAATACCGGGAACGGATTCCTGCCAAAATACGCAATCTTACGGAAGATTGCATTGCTTGCCAGTAGTTTTGAGAACCTCTATTTAGGATTTGTTCACAAGGATGTCATTGCTATTATTCGGTTGACCGACTATAATAAAAATACGATTTTTAGTAGGAGGTTAGCTATGTTTGAATATATGACGGTACAAGAGGCTGCAAAGAAATGGGACTTATCTGAGCGCCGGGTGCAGAAACTATGTTCGGAAAACCGGATTGACGGTGTAATCCACCTTAGCCGGCTCTGGCTGATACCCCAAAGCGCGGAAAAACCGGCTGATAAAAGGAAAAAATAATTTTTTCGTGAGGTTTCTGTGACATTTGGGTGTTACGCTGAATGTGAAGGAGTGTGATAGGATGCGTATTTTAGTAGTTGAGGACGACCACCTCTTGAATCATACCTTATGCTACAACTTAAACGCTGCGGGATATACGGTGGATTCCGCATTGACAAAACAGGAGGCAGAAGATTTTCTGGCGAAGCAGGACTATGATCTGATTGTGCTGGATGTGAATCTGCCGGACGGGAATGGTTTTGATTTCTGCCGGGAGGCAAAGAAACGCTGCCCTGATACGGCGGTGATCTTCCTGACCGCAAACGACATGGAAAGCGATATGCTGAAAGGCTACGAGCTGGGCGCGGAGGATTATGTGACAAAGCCATTCCCCATGAGTGTCTTTCAAAAAAAGCTGGCGGTGGTGCTGGGGCGGCTTGAAAAGCAATCCGGCGGCGACTGTTATGAGGACGGTGCGCTGACAATCAATTTTTCGGAAATGACTGCCGCCCTTTCCGGCAAGCCGTTGGTGTTCACCCCTCTGGAATACCGGCTCTTAAAGGTCTTAACGAAAAATCCGCAGATTGTTTTGACAAGGCAGGTACTTCTTGAAAAATTGTGGGATGCGGATGGCAACTTTGTGGACGAACACGCCCTGACCGCTGCAATCAGCCGGGTACGGAACAAAATAGAAACAGATGGCCGCCAGTATATCAAGACTGTGTACGGTATGGGCTATATGTGGATTGGAGGTCACAGAAATGAATATGCGAAAGCTCTCTATCAATAAAGTTTGCATTTTTTTAGGAGTTCTTTTGCTGTTGGCAACAGGATTCATTTCTGCCTCTGTTTATGTGCTGACACAGAACATGGCTGCCGTTTGGTGTGTATTCCTGTTCAGTCTTTTCGTACTGCTCTGCGTCGTTTGCTTTGTGGCGCTGATTCGCCGGAAGCTGGTAAAGTTTTCCGATACCTTTTGCGTCATGCTGGACGATATGCTGTCCGGGGCCGAACAGCCACGGCAGGCCATAGAGGAAGAAAGCCTGTTTTATAAAATCAATTTCCGTCTTGGTCGGTTGTATGAGGTCATGCAGGAAAATAAAAACAGTATCACGAAAGAGCGGACCGAACTGCAGGAATTGATTTCTGACATCTCCCACCAAGTAAAAACACCGATCGCGAACCTGAAAATGATTAACAGTACCCTGACAGAGCAGGAAGTTCCGGTACAGAAACAAAAGGAATTTCTGGCGGCACAGGCCGGCCAGATTGACAAACTGGACTTTCTTATGCAGGCCATGATAAAGACCTCTCGGCTGGAAACAGGCGTTATCTCTCTGGAAAAAAAGGAACAGCCGATTTATGACACCCTTGCGGCTGCACTGGGCGGCATCTTGCTGGATGCCGAAAAGAAACAAATCGATATCCAGGTGGATTGTTCGGAGCATTTGGCGGCATGTCATGATCGGAAGTGGACGGGCGAAGCGCTGTTTAACATTCTGGACAATGCTGTAAAGTACACACCGGCAGGCGGTCAAATCCGTGTGCAGGTGGAGGCATGGGAAATGTATTTGAAGATTGACATTGCCGACACCGGCATTGGAATTCCAGAGCAGCACCAGGGAACAATCTTCAAACGGTTTTATCGGGAGGACGCTGTACATGATGTAGATGGGATCGGGATTGGGCTGTATCTAACTCGTGAAATTATATCCTTGCAGGGTGGATATATCCGGGTAGCCTCGGAGGTTGGGAAAGGCTCTGTCTTTTCCGTTTTCCTGCTCCGAAAGTAAGCGAAACGCTCCAATATTTGAAATGTCACAGGATTGTGACATTTGGGACCGGATTTTGCTGAAGTTTCTTGTTGTTCGTGACATTTCTGTGAGGTTTGGCTGTTATGATGGATTTATCAAAACGAAAGGATGGTGCTTTAAATGAGCATTTTACAAACGACTGACCTGAAAAAATACTATGGTACAAAGCCAAACATCACTAAGGCCCTGGACGGTGTGACCCTCTCGATTGGGGAGGGGGAGTTTGTTGCGATTGTCGGCACTTCCGGCAGTGGTAAGTCCACGCTGCTCAATATGATGGGCGGTCTGGACACGCCAACATCCGGCAACATCAAAGTGAAAGGAAAAGAGTTATCTAAATTTAACGATGAACAGCTCACGATTTTCCGCCGAAGGCAGATCGGCTTTATCTTCCAGAACTACAATCTCGTTCCCGTGCTAAATGTTTACGAGAATATCGTACTGCCTGTGGAGCTGGACGGCGATAAGGTAGACAAGAAATTTATGGGTGAAGTGGTGCGGATGCTGGCGTTGGAAGATAAGCTGAACAATCTGCCAAATAACCTTTCTGGCGGCCAACAGCAGCGTGTCGCTATCGCCCGCGCTTTGGTTTCCAAGCCTGCTATCGTTTTGGCTGACGAACCAACCGGTAATCTTGACAGCCGAACCAGCAGCGACGTATTGGGGCTTTTGAAAGTTACCAGTCAGAAATTTCACCAGACCCTTGTAATGATTACTCATAATAACGAGATCGCACAGCTTGCCGACCGTATCATTCGGATTGAAGATGGAAAGATCGCACAGTAAGGGGGCGGAAATATGAATGATATTCTATTTGGCAACAATAATAAATCTACATTGAATCTTCTGACGAAGCGTTCATTGAAAGCCCGAAAAAATACGATTGCCGTTTTAGCGATCATGCTTGCCACGCTTTTGTTTACCAGCTTGTTTACCATTGCAGTCAGTTTGCAGGCTGCCATGCAGGAAAGCAATATGAGAACCATCGGGACATCGGCGCATGGGGGCGTGAAGCATATTTCATGGGACGAGTATGAATCGCTGGCAGCCGACCCGGACCTTAAAGAAACTGGCTATTCCGTCATTATCGGAGACGCGGCCGGGAGCAGTTTCCATAAAACACCTACCGAGGTACGCTATGCAGATGCGGTCTATGCCGATCTGACCTTCAACAGCCCGGATACTGGACGCCTTCCAGAGCAGAAAAACGAAATTGCCACCAACCGTATCGTCCTGGCGGCGATGGGGCTGCCGGATGAAATCGGCACACAGGTGGATTTGTCCTTTACCACGGATACAGGCACCTTTACCGACACGTTTACTTTATGCGGGGTCTGGGATGGCGACGCAGTTGCTTATCGTCAGACTATTCTTCTGTCCAAGGAATATGCGGAAGATGTTGCGCCCGTTGTCCGTGGGGAGACAGATGGAACGATCAGCGAATCTACAGGCTATATTGACGTGGTTATGATGGTGCCTGCGGAATGGAATATGGAAAAGCAGCTATTGGAAGTGACGTCACGGTACGGCCTGGAGGAACGGGTCAGTATCAATGAAGCCTACGGGACTGCAACGGTCAGCCTTTCCTCCATACTTCCCCTTGTGGCAGGGATTGGGGTTATCTTTATCGCAGGCTATCTTCTGATCTATAATGTGTTTTATATCTCCATAGCACAGGACATTCGCTTTTATGGGATGCTAAAAACTCTGGGAACAACCGCAAGGCAGATACGCAAAATTGTCTATAAAAAGGCAGTCAGGCTCTCCCTTGTGGGGATTCCTCTGGGCTTGTTACTTGGCTGGCCTATTGGCCGTCTGCTGCTTCCCGTGATCGTCGATATGCTGACAGATGATATGCGCGTAGTTACTACCGCAAATCCGGTGATTTTCCTGGTGGCGGTTGTCTTATCTCTGATTACGGTTTTCATTAGCTGTCGAAAACCCGCTGCGCTTGCGGCCAAAGTTTCCCCAATGGAGGCGCTTCACTATGTGGAGCAAAACGGGGCGAAAAAGAAACAGCGGCGCAGTAAACAGATCAGCGCTGCCATGATGGCGAAAAACAATCTCGGACGTAACAAGAAAAAGGTAACAATCGTCACTTTGTCATTTGCACTCAGCATTGTTCTTTTGAACAGTGTCTATACCTATGTGACCTCATTTGACTTTGACAAATTTGTTGCGGATTTCAGTTTGACGGATTTCACCGTTTCCGACACGACGGTTATTAACAGCTATGCCCCTTATAATACGGCAAATGTAAGCCAGGACTTTATCAGTCAGGCGGAAAGTCTGGATGGTCTTGAAGATATAGGGAGCGTCTATCTGTGGACTTCCAAACAGCCCCTTTCCGAAAGCAATCTTGCACGTTTACAGGAGCTTGCAGCTTCTTCAAACGCAGTAGCGAATGACCTGGGCAATTATATGGTGCGGAAGGAACATGGAGTTAATGTCTATGGGTTGGACGATTTTCCGGCAGAGTATATACAGGTTTTGGACGGCGAGCTGAATATGGAAAAGTGGAAAGCCGGAACCGGTGTGTATGTGACGCCTTTGCGGATGATGGACGACGGTACTCTCTGCTTGTACCAACCGGGCGATCAGATCAGCGTACAGCAGCTTGACGGCACAAGCAAAGCATATGAAGTGCTTGCCGTGGTGGACATTCCAAGGGCACTGGAGACTCCTTTGCATGTAGACATGGGTATGGAATACATTTTCCCAAAAGAAGAACTGCTTGGGAATATGGTCGCCGCAGATCAACCGGCTATGAAAACCATATTTAATGTGGATGATGAAAACCTGCTTGTCGCTGAAAATTGGCTGAAAAATTATACCGCAAATACCGACACAGCTTTGGACTACTTTTCCAAAGTTGTCCTGCGCCAGTCTTTTGACGGTATGATAAATATGTACCGTCTCGTGGGCGGCGTACTCTGCGCGATACTGGCGCTGATTGGTATTTTGAACTTTATTAACTCTATGACGACCTCCATTCTGTCACGGCACAAAGAAATTGCTATGCTGCAATCGGTGGGCATGACGGGCAGACAGGTGAAACAGATGTTAATGTATGAGGGCATTGGCTATTCTGTCCTGGGGTTTTTGTGTTCCCTGATACTCTCCGTTGTGGGGAGCGTGACAGTGGTTCGGATGATGGGCGCAGAATTAACCTATTTCACATGGCATTTTACCCTGACACCTGTATTCCTTTGTATGATTCCGTTGATTATAATAACTGCCTTAGTACCGCTTTTCTGCTACAACAAAATGGCACAGAAAACGGTGGTGGAACGGCTGCGCATTGCTGAATAAAATATGCGCAAACGAAACAGCCATCCGAAAGGATGGCTGTATAAGGCACTTCATAAATAGCGAGTGCTACCAAAAAGGAGGTAATATTTTGGACTATGTTCTCAAAGCAAATGCTTTGACAAAAATTTACGGCCATCATAAGGCA
Source organism: Mediterraneibacter agrestimuris (assembly GCF_943193195.1). Taxonomy (GTDB): domain Bacteria; phylum Bacillota; class Clostridia; order Lachnospirales; family Lachnospiraceae; genus Schaedlerella; species Schaedlerella agrestimuris. The sequence goes on from NZ_CALPDG010000059.1 coordinate 11,986, forward strand.
TTAGACAATTTTTCCATGCACATTCCCCAAGGTGCAATTTATGGACTGGTAGGAAAAAACGGAGCCGGTAAGACGACCCTGCTCCGGCTGATCTGCGGTTTGCAGGAAGCGACTTCCGGGGAGTATACGCTTTACGGAATCAGCAGCCGGAAACATGAAATCCTGGATGCCAGAAAAGAAATGGGAGCGGTCATTGAAACCCCGGCTATCTATCTTGATATGTCAGCGACCGGGAACTTAAAGGAACAGTACCGCGTTCTGGGTATACGCACTTTTGACACAATCCCGCAGCTATTGAAAATGGTAGGCTTGCAGTAGAGGTTTTGATTGGACATGGCGTGTGTCATGCGATTATTGAAACAACAGCTGGTATCAATAAAAATGCAGTGAAAAGTGCCATTAAGCGTATTGCAGGAAGAGTAAAATGCGATATTGTAATAGTTCCGCAGGATGAGCATTTGTCTAAGAATCAATCTAAAGGTTTCCGTTGTGGTGACAATGGTATTTTTAAGGGAGTGCCACTTACAGATGAACAGAAACAGATGTCGAAAATTGCGAAAGAAATCTACAGTCGATATCCTTATGATGGAAAATATATTTTGGATGAAGCAAGACTGATTATCTGTCAGAGCAATGTGAAAAGTGAAGAACTGCAGCAGAGATACTATTACGCAGAAGTGAATCCGTTGGGAGATTGGATCGGTGGCATCAATGTAGATACGGGTGCTGCTAACAGAAAGCTTGGTTCTGATATGGCGGATTCCGTAACAGGTGGTGGTCTTCACGGTAAGGACTTATCTAAAGCGGATGTATCAGTAAATATCTACGCATTCCTAAAAGCACAGAGAACTGGAAATCCGGTCACCCTTTGCTGTGCGATTGGAGATAATACAATTGATGGTATTCCATATTCGGAAATTGTAAGCCAAGCAAAAGAATATATAGACTCCGTTGGTGGATTTGAGAAGTTCGCTGAATGGGGTCTTTTTTAGTGGAGGCGCAGCATGGGGAAAACGACAACAGAAATGAAACTGGTGGCAACCTCTAAACTGATTCCATATGTAAATAATGCAAGAACTCACTCCGGGGAGCAGATAAACAAGCTGCGTTCTTCCCTTCGTGAATTTGGATTTATCAATCCGGTTATTATCGACAGGGAATATAATGTGATTGCCGGTCATGGTCGAATCATGGCTGCAAAGGCAGAGGAGATTGAAGAAGTTCCTTGTGTGTTTGTAGATTATCTGACTGAAGCACAAAAGAAAGCATACATCCTGGCAGACAACCGGATGGCTATGGATGCAGGATGGGATGAAGAACTGTTGCGGGTGGAAATTGAAGCATTACAGGCTGAGGCTTTTGATATTGGTCTGACCGGTTTTGATGATAAGGAAATCGCAGACCTTTTTGCATTAGATGATGATGTGGAAGACGATGACTTTGATGTAGAGGCAGAACTGGAGAAGTCGACTGTAACAAAAGCGGGGGATGTGTGGATACTTGGAAACCACAGACTTATCTGTGGGGACAGCACAAAGGAAGAAACCTATCAGATTCTGATGGAAGACAAAAAAGCGAACCTTGTTGTAACAGATCCTCCTTACAATGTGAATTACGAAGGAAGTGCCGGAAAAATCAAGAACGACAATATGGCAAAAGACAAGTTCTATCAGTTCCTGCTTGATGCCTACACTTGTATGAATAAAGCAATGGCAGATGATGCAAGTATCTATGTGTTTCATGCAGATACAGAAGGGCTTAACTTCAGAAAGGCTTTTGCAGATGCAGGCTTTTATCTTTCTGGTACTTGCATATGGAAGAAACAGAGTTTTGTGCTTGGCAGAAGTCCATATCAGTGGCAGCATGAACCTTGTCTGTTTGGATGGAAGAAGAACGGTAAGCATCAGTGGTATTCCGGCAGAAAAGAAACTACCATATGGGAATTTGATAAGCCGAAGAAGAATGGTGATCATTCAACCATGAAACCAATTCCTCTGATTGCTTATCCAATTAAGAATTCCAGTATGACGAACTGCATCGTTTTGGATCCGTTTGGCGGAAGTGGTTCTACACTGATTGCATGTGAGCAGACAGGAAGAATCTGCAGAACGGTCGAACTGGATGAAAAATTCTGTGATGTTATTGTAAAAAGATATATCGAACAGGTGGGAACAGCGGAAAATGTGTTTGTAATTCGTGACGGTTTGAAGGTTTCGTATGATGACTTGCAGGTTTGTGCCGAAGAAAAATAGTTCACATTTTTTGGATATATTACTTGCAGACTGTCCGAAAACTCCGGAAAAACATGGAGGAAAGGTTCGGGATATGGTATAATTAAACCATTGGAACCACCAAGGAGGATGCAGGCATGGGGTACATTCAAGGAGCAGATCGAAACCAGGTAATCTTATTGCCTGCTACCCTGGATGATTATGTTGGCAGGGATAATGAGGTGCGTGCCATTGATGTATTTATCGATTCACTGGATATATCCCGTATGGGTTTCAAAGCAGCTCCTGCAAAAGAAGACCGTCCCGGTTATGATCCCCGCAATATGCTGAAGCTGTATATGTATGGCTACCTGAACCACATCCGTTCCTCCAGACGGCTGCAGAAGGAGGCATCCCGGAATGTGGAACTGATGTGGCTGCTTAAGAAGGTTGTCCCGGATTTCCGCTGCATTGCAGACTTCCGGAAAGATAATGCAAAAGCAATCAAAGAAGTGTTCAAGGCATTTGTGAAGCTGTGCAACAGGGCAGGGCTGCTTTCACATGAATCAGTAGTGATCGACGGGTCAAAATTTCGTGCGGTAAATGCCGACAATAAAAGCTATGTCAGCAGTAACGCAAAGAAGGTCCTTCTGGATGTGGAGGAAAAGATCAGCAGATACATGAAAGAGCTGGATGAAACAGATACTGCCGAATCCAGGCCGGACGCATTGACGAAAGAAGATATTGCCGGGGTGCTGGATTACCTGGAACACCGGAAGACCCAGCTGACTGAAGCGCTGGAACAGATGGCAGGCAGCGGGGAGAACCATATCTGCACCACTGATCCGGAAAGCCGCCTGATGAAAACGAGGGACGGCATCCGGCCAAGCTTCAACGTGCAGACAGCAGTAGAATCGGAAAATCATCTGATCGTCCATTATGATGTGACGAGTGAATGCACGGACTGGCACCTGCTTGGGGACAGCATTGACGCCTCAAAAGCCGCATTAGGAGTGGAGAACCTTGAAGGCATCGCAGACAGGGGATACAGCAACAATGAGGAAATCCTGCGGTGCCTGCTAAATGGGGATACCCCTACAACGCATCCCAATAAAGGCGAGAAAAGCAGAATGTTCCGGTTTCAGAAAACCGACACGGAAGTGAACGGGGAAATGCTGTCTTCAAAAGACAAAGATACACTTCTTGGGTGCATATCAGCCGGTATGCTGCCCGAGATCCTGCAGCGGGGCGATGTGGAACTGGAAGTAGTGAAACGGCGGGAACAGGGAAGCAGTCTGTATCTGGATAAAGAAACCGGGGAAGTGGTTTCCTATGCAGAAATGAAAGCACAGGGCGGATTGGAGAAAGCGCCTGTGGAAGTCAGGAGGGATCCGCCGTTACAGCCATATTTTGAGCGCGATATTGAAAAAGACATTGTCATCTGTCCGATGGGCCAGACCCTGTTCTACGCAGGCCCGGGACAGCCGAACGGCAAAAAGGATCCCTCCATCCGCAGATATCACAGGCTTTCAGCCTGTCTGAAATGTCCCAACAAATGTACACTGCATAAAAGACGGATCGTTTCATTCAAAGAGGGCGAAACACGGAAAGAGGAAGACTTTTATGAAAAAGCCAGGGAAAACAGGATTGTCCGGAAGACGAGCCGCCGGTTCAAAGTGATCACGTTATCCGAAGAAGAAAGTTCATGGGACGAATGGGTGATCCTGCGGTTCTACCCCAACCAGCAGCATTTACGGAAACGGAACACTGTGGTTGAGCATCCATACGGAACTGTGAAAAGATGGCACGGAGCGGGTTATCTGCTGACAAAAGGAAAGCTGAAGGTCGCCGCTGAAATGGGGCTTTCTTTTCTTGCCTACAATTTCCGAAGAGCGGTAAATCTTCTTGGGGTAAATGGAATAATGGAGATGATTATGGTCTGATACAGGCCTTTTTCTTTTGAAAATGGTTTTCTTTCCGACCAGTACACGAAAAAATACTCCTGCCGCTAGATTGTCACATATAGACAAGTCTCTGGCGGTATTTTCTACACTATTTTTTCTTATTTTTCGGACAGTCTCGTTGCTATTTATGCGTTTTAGAGTGATATATGTTACTACCAAAAGCGAAGAAGGAGGAAGAAACGATGAGCAGACCATCACTAGCAGATAAGGATTTTCTTACCGTCATCGAAACGGCAGAATATTTTGGACTTAGCAGAAGAAAGTTGTTCCGACTGGCGGAGGAGAAGAGTCTGCCTTTTATGGCGATGTACGGCACTCGCAAGTTAATCATTAAAGACGAGTTTATCAAATACTTGAAGAAACCGGGAGTAAAGGAGGGGTTAGCAAATGGCAAGCCAAGGACAAAGAAGAGACTCGAAGCATAGGATTTTACACACTGGCGAATCCATCAGAGCCAACGAAAAATACCAGTATACTATAAATGAGCAAGTTCGTGATTTTGCATAAAAGAAAGACACCTCGATTCCGTGTGTTGTATAATGAAAGTGCCT
>NZ_CALPDG010000060.1 GCF_943193195.1 Mediterraneibacter agrestimuris
TGTTGCATTACCAAGTGCATGGCAGAGTAGCCAAGCCGGGACGGGATAAACGCTGAAGGCATCTAAGCGTGAAGCCCCCCTCAAGATGAGATATCCCATAACGTCAAGTTAGTAAGACCCCTTGAAGACGACGAGGTAGATAGGGCAGAGGTGGAAGTGCAGTAATGCATGGAGCTGACTGTTACTAATAGGTCGAGGGCATAACCAAACAGGTGATAGGAGATGTCAGTGGTTAGTGGTCATATTTGAACCGCTTGGCAGTGACGTTACCCGTAAGGGTAACAAAAGTGATGTGATTCTTTGTATGCAGTTTTGAAGGTACATACCTTCTAATTAAATATTCCTCCTTAGCTCAGTCGGTAGAGCATTCGGCTGTTAACCGAAGTGTCGTTGGTTCAAGTCCAACAGGGGGAGTTCACGAAGCCCGTAAATTTAACGTTTACGGGTTTTATTTAATTTTGAAACATGCCCCTTGGGGGCAAAATAGACTGTTTGCTGAGAAAAGCAGGCATTTGATTGTTAACCGAAAAATGAACCGGAATTGCGTTGCTGGATGGGTTCCGGTATGTTGCCCGATGGTAAATTTTAAGTTTTACTGTCGGGCTTTTTTTGTGCCTTTTTTAGAAAGGGGAATCACTATGGCGATATGGACAATATAGACAATAAGGATCTGAGATAATCTGGAATAAACGGGAATAAAGGCTTCGGTCTTTTAATAAAAAGAAAAAATGAAGGAGAGAATGAAAAATGGTAAACTTTTCACTGAAAGGTAAAATCGCACTTGTAACAGGCGCATCTTATGGTATCGGATTCGGCATCGCATCTGCATTCGCTGAGGCGGGCGCAACGATCTGTTTCAACGATATCAATCAGGAAAAGGTTGATATGGGAATCGCGTCCTACAAAGAGAAAGGCATTGCCGCTCACGGCTATGTATGCGATGTAACAGATGAAGAGCAGGTAAAAGCACTGGTTGCTAAGATCAGAGAGGAAGTCGGCGTGATCGATATCCTTGTAAATAATGCCGGCATTATCATGAGAAAACCGATGCTTGAGATGGAGGCAAATGAATTCCGCAAAGTCATCGATGTAGACCTGAACGCACCGTTCATCGTTTCCAAAGCGGTTATCCCGGGAATGATCGAAAAAGGACACGGCAAGATCATCAACATCTGCTCCATGATGAGCGAGCTCGGACGTGAGACTGTATCCGCATACGCGGCAGCCAAAGGCGGACTGAAGATGCTTACAAGAAACATCTGCTCCGAGTACGGCGAGTACAATATCCAGTGCAACGGCATCGGACCCGGATACATCGCTACACCGCAGACAGCTCCGCTGCGTGAGCGTCAGGCTGACGGAAGCAGACATCTGTTCGACCAGTTCATCGTGTCCAAGACACCGGCTGCAAGATGGGGCAACCCGGAAGACCTTCAGGGACCGGCAGTATTTCTTGCTTCCGACGCTTCAGATTTTGTAAACGGACATATCCTGTATGTAGATGGCGGCATCCTTGCCTACATCGGCAAACAGCCGTAATATGTCCGGTGGACAACAGGATCTAAATACATAGTTTCACACCAGGGGCGCGCATTTACTGCACGCCCCTGTACAGTAGGAGGAACAATATGCTGATCGCAGCAAGAACCCATGATTATGGGAAACAACCGATAGACCGTCTGGCGGGACTTTTAAAAGGGGAAGGGATTGACGCCGCGCAGCTGGTGCTGCCGAAAGGATTTACGGAGATCAGTTCCTATGATGATGTAACGCCTGAGATCATAGAAAGGATCCGGTCTGATTTCGAAAGAGAAGGGATAAAGATCCACATTCTCGGCTGTTACATGGATCTTGGAAATCCGGATGACGATGTGAGAAAAAACGCTGTAGACACATTTAAGAAATGCCTCGCGTTCAATAAAATGCTCGGCGCGTCCATCGTCGGATCCGAGACCGCATATCCGCATCTGACAGATGAGGAAAAGAAGATCTGGCATCCGTATATGATGGACAGTATCGCGCGTCTGGTGGAAGAGGCAGAACGGCTGGAAGTCGACATGGCTGTTGAGCCGGTATACTGGCACCCGCTCAAAGACCTGGAGACAACAGCGAAGGTCTTCGATAAGATGAACAGTTCCCGCCTCAGGATGATATTTGATCCGGCCAATGTGCTGGAACATCCGGAGATTGACCAGGACGCATACTGGGATGAATGGCTGTCTGAGCTTGGAGATAAGATAGAAGCGGTTCATATGAAAGATTTCGTCCTCGTAGAAAACGGGGAATATATCCCGGTATGTCTGGGTGAAGGTGTGATCCGCTATGAAAGGATCATCAGATGGCTGAAGAAAAATAAGCCGGATATCGTGATTGTGAGAGAGGAATTGCAGATGGAGACAGCGCAGCAGGATCTGAAATATATGAGAGAACTGTGGGAGAACACAGTGATGTAAAACCCGGTTTAATGAATATCAGAGATTGGAGAGAAAACTATTATGATCAGAAAAGGATTTAAAATGAAACTGTATCCGGGAATGGAAGCAGAATATGAAAAACGCCATAATGAACTGTGGCCGGAGATGCAGGACATGATCCACGAGTACGGCGGTAGAAACTATACTATCTTCCTTGACAGGGAGACGCTGATCCTTTACGGATATATCGAAATTGAAGATGTCGGAAAATGGGATGAGAGTGAGGAGACGACGATTAACCGTAAATGGTGGGATTTCATGGCGGATATCATGGAGACAAATCCGGATAACAGCCCGGTGTCCGTGGATCTGCAGGAAGTATTTCATCTGGATTAAGCAGCGGGCAGCAGTTTTAAAATCAGAATAAAGGTGCTGTCGCCATTGATGCCGTCAGCACCTTGAAAAAACAGTTTATTTTTGATTTTGACCTTTCATGATATCGCCTTTTTGTTTGAATGAAATTTCATAGATACCAGAAGTAACTTCCCGGACGTTACTGTTTCCCCAGATAAAGGAATCTGCATATGCCGGAAGAACAATACGGATCGTATGGGCGCGGGCAGCCTGCATTTCGATGTCAAGTCTGTATTCTGACCGGTTCCAATCAATGGATATTTCCCCGTCAGGATAACAGAAATGCTGAACTTTACCGGCGTTCATTCTTTTGGGAAGTGCCGGGAGGATTTTTAGCAAATCCTTGGAAGCATAGAGTATCATTTCCTGTATCGCGTCTACGTATCCGAGCGCGGCATCCAATTGAACCGGGGCAGAGTCGATGTCGAGTGTGATACTCATGCCTCTCCAGTCATTGTGAAGCGTAAAAAAGTTGGGGAGCAGGCATGATTTTGCCATGTTATCCAGACACTGCGCTGCAGTTTCCCCCTCGTCAAAACGAGCATATATTATAGCCATATGAACCATGGACCATCCGGTCTGGGCATCTATTTTTCGAAGCGCGACAGCTTTTTTGTATTTTTTAATTTCCTGAGGCTGATCAACAGTGTTTACCTCGTTGCCCGGAAACACCGGATAAATATGTGACAGATGACGATGGTCATAACGGTCTTCAAACTGTTCATCCTGCCATTCCCTGATAGCCCCGAGTTCATTGGTTTTGTAAGGCGGGATTGACCGGAGAATTTTTTCCCATCCTGCCCTGCGTTCATGGAAACAGTCGTATTTTTCGCTGATATGGATCAGATTCGTGAAAAATTCTTTTATGATCGCAAGGTCAATTGTGGAATTGATTGTCGTCGGCATTGGGTGTGCAATCATTTCCGAAAGGGGCGGCATAAAGTTCTGTGGTGTATTTTCCGGAGAAACACTGGGATAGACTTTAATGCTGCCGTCCTGTTTGTATTGAATAAAATCTTCGTAAAAAGCAGCCACTTCTTCAAGATATGGCAATATCTCGGATTTTATATAATTTTCGTCTTCCGGGCGGTAACATACATATGTGCTGTAATGTTGCGCTATCCACCCGGCGGCTCCGACCCAATTAATAATAACAGGAACAACCTGAGTGGGTTCGGATACTCCCGGCGTTGTTCCGGCGGTCATATAGATTCCACGACAGCCAAACAGCTTTTGTGCGTTTTCACGGAATGTTGCTATTTTGGAATTATAGTACCGGAATAATGAACGGTGGAAATCTGCAAGATTCCCGACGAAACTGTGCCAGTAGATCATTTGAGTATTTTCATTTGCCATATTGTGCGCCCAGATAGGCTGGTAATTTCCGCTCCAGATTCCGTAGAGCGCAAATGGAGCATCATTTTCCGATGTGCCGCTGATGAAAAGATATCTGCCGAATTTCCACATCTTTTCCATTAGTTCGGGCGACTGTTCAGAAGTAAACGCCTGATGGAGCAAAGATTCATTGCTTTTTTCATTATATCCGTCCAGTTCCAGTTCGGCACTGTGGTATAGTTTTGTATGTAACGGAATATGAGCTGCCAGCAAGTCGTCATAGCTTTTGCTGTGTGACAAAATCCAATCTTTCGCTTTTGGCAAACCTTTTTTAGACGTTTCATTAATAAATGGATGTATCATAACAGTAATTTCATCAGCACTTTCTACAAAAATCCGTCCAAACTGAGATTTTTGAGTCCCATTAGAGACGATATGTATTGCCATTCCAAAATAACGGCCATCAAGATTAGAAGATTCATATAAAATCCAGTCGTCCGTTACCTCGGTATGTTTTTGAACCGCGATTTTCTGATAACATTCCGGAATTTCAAGCCCGGGAACTGTATGGATATCTGCCATGAAATTTGCGCAGATTACAGGGGTGGAGGCCTGGATCCGATATAGGATCATATCATCAGCTCTGGAGACAAAACCATCGCACCGATAGCGGACATCCTGATCCCGCCACTGGCAGGAGACTTCACCGGTATCCATCTGGAGTACCCTCAGATAATCGTGAAATGTCCCATGGGGAACAATTTGTATTTTCAGATCGCCGACAGGAAGAGGGGATTCCAGTTTTGAATGATAACCTTGTCGTTTTAATTCATTAACAAGCTCCCAGCTGGCCTCTTTAAACATTCCCTGATCCATTTTGCTGCGCATTCGTTCGAGCGCATGGTGAACATCCGGAAGCTTGTTCGCTTCTCCGTCATACCATAGACCGCCATCTGTGACCATGAGCGTCTGTTCTTTTGTCCCGCCGTAAAAACTGACTCCGGTATGCCCGTTTCCACTGACCAAAGCTTCTCTCCATGTTTCTCTCCACCATGAAGACGGATACTGCATATAGATACTGTCACGTGTGAGTATAATTGGTTTCCACATTTTTTCCTCCTCTGTTCTTGTGTGGGCTGGATAACCGGGAGCAATATTCCGGTTCACACAAGAATCATATTATCTACAGTATAAATATACTATGTCGGATTTTTCAGAGAAAATCATGACAAACTATATAAAAACATGTCGTTTTTTTACAGGAAAGGGACAGAATGCTCTCTAACAGTTATGTCTGGCGTCTGCGATACTCCTGCGGGGACAGTTTATAATATTTCCTAAAGGAGGATGAAAAATATTCTACAGATGAAAATCCGAGCTTTTCTGAAATGGAAGTGATGCTTTCCTGTGATGAGGAAAGAAGCTGGAGTGCAGCTGCCATTTTACTTTCACGTTTTTTCTGGCTGAAAGTTTTCCCGTAATGTTCCCTTAGGAAACGTTGGGTCTGACGTGGAGAAAGACCGATGCGGTTGGCAAGGCTTTCAAGCGAAAGTGTGGCATATTCGTAAATAAAGTATTGTTCTATAAGAAGAGAACGTCTTTCCGACAGAGTGGTTTGTGCGGATAGAGTGGGAAAATTGACGTTTTGTTTGTAATTGCGCAGAAGAGCGATAATAAACTGGCATAATAAAGCTCTGACTTGATCGAGGTATCCCAATTCTTGAGCTGTTAATTCATGGAAAATTTGATTGAGTACAGGCAGTATGTTTTGATTATCCTGTCCGTACCAGAAAACCTGATTCAGAAAGAAATGTGCCAGAGGACTCTTTTTAGAATCCGGTATATTTTTCGTATCTAGAGACAAGTATATACAATATTCGGTCAGGGGATCCTCTTTGTCAGGGGTCTGTGAATGTATGACATGTGGGCCGGTGACATAGAGAGTATTAGGCAAAACGGAATAAAACGAATTGTCAATAACGGCGCTCCCTTTGCCGGAAGAAATATAATGAATTTCATAATTCCCATGTCCGTGGCTGTGCTCCGGCATGCTTTCTTCTAAAATTCCGCGACTGATGCTTTCAACCCGGAACAGTGCGTGATTAAAGCGAAAAGTTACCTCAATAGAAAAAGTTTCTACGCCCATGTCATTTCTCCAATCTTCTGTTATTTTATTCTGAGTTTAACAAAAAAGATGTCCATGGTCAATAACTATCATGTCGTAAAATTATAGAAAAAATATGACAGATTATCCCCCGAAATGTCGCATTATTATCTTACATGAGAAAGGTGGATGAATATATACTGATTATACAAAATAAACAAAAAACAAGCGCTTGTTGATTGTTTGATGCACAAAATGGAGAGATGAAAGGTAAGAAAGGGTGGCTGAGATGAGAAAAAAAGCAGCGAGGAGTGCGGCGGTTGTTCTGGCAGCGGCAATGACGGTTGGCATATTAGCCGGATGTGGGAGCAAAGGACAAGGGAATGAAGAGACATCTAACCGTACAGAAGATGGAACCGGTTTTAAAGACTATTCGGAAGGGTTCCCAGAAGAAGTTACGATTCAGATTCCGGTATATGACAGGGCATATGAAGGTTGGGATCCTACGGATAATTATTATACAAATTGGGTGCAGACAGAATTTGGTGATAAATACAACATCAATGTAGAGTATGTGGCAATCGGACGTACGACGGAGGTGCAGGATTATATGCAAATGATCGCAGCGCAGACAGCGCCTGATATAATCATGAGCTATGACATGCCGCAGGCGGTTAATTACTATAATGAAGATGCAATGCAGCCACTTGATCTGGAGGAAATTGAGTATTATGCGCCTACTTATTATGCAAATATGAAGGATACAGTAGCGCAATACGGTTCGTTGGATGGAGAGAATATGTTCTTCTTCGCAGAAAGGAATCCTGTTTATTATAGTGAAATCACACTGATCCGTCAGGACTGGCTGGATGAAGTGGGAATGGATATGCCAACAAATGAGGCAGAACTTGAAGAAGTAGGACGTGCATGGAAAGAAGCAGGCTTGGGTACACTGGGGAACTCTTTGATCACACAGAGTTTTACATATGAATATCCATATTTTGATGACAGTATTTCAGAGGAAGAATATGGAAAATATCTTGACCTGACAGTAGCTCCTCTTACCTGGGAGCCATCCGAAAAATATTTGAAAAATCTGAACGAAGAATATAATGAAGGAATTGTAGATCAGGAATTTTATTTGAACGCGCAGGATACGGACTGGAAAGCAGATTTTGTATCCGGACGCTGCGGTACATATAAATTCCGAATCGGAAATACAACGGATGTATTTGATTCTCTTCTGGCGAACAATCCGGATGCTGAAGTTTCAACCCTAGATCCAGGAGCACTAAGTCCGGAAGGAAAAGGATATTATTATGCATATCCGCCTTACGGTATGGTGATGGGAATCAGCACGACAACGCCGGCAGAAGAAAGGGCAGCGGTGTGGATGTATCTGGAGTGGCTGAACCAGCCGGAAAATCTCTTTAAAATGCAGAATGGGGTGGAAGGTGACAACTACACGTTGGATGAAGATGGAATTGCAGTTCCGATTGCCGGATTCGAAGGGGAATCAAAGCTCTCTCAAAATAATAATAAAGATTATTGGTGTCTTGTTGTAGAAGATGTAACATACGGAGATGCGGAGAAAGATTACAAAGCAAACTTACGTTTACTGGCACCGGCAGGATATGAGTACCTGATCGAGCAGGCTTACAATTATTATCAGGAAGATGCAGAGTATGGAATCGTTACTCCGGTATTTACAAAAGTGATCGAGTCAATCAGTGAATATTCCAGTGATCTGAATGCGATGTGGCAGGAATTCTATGTGGATCTTGCAACTTGCGATCCGTCAGAATTTGACGCTAAATATGAAGAATATTGTCAGGAATATCTGGAAGGAGGATATCAGGATATTCTGGATGAAAAACAGGAAGCAATGGAGGAGGGCAGCTATATCATTGCTGAATAGTCTATATAAAAGAGGGATGATGCAGAGCCGCACCATCCCCTTTTAAAAACATAAAGAGAGGATCAGGCTTATGAATATTAAAATGAAAAACAGGCTTTATTTTAAGAGAACATGGATGCTGTATTTAATGATGGTGCTTCCGATGCTTTTTATTATTGTTTTTAAGTATTGCGCATATCCGGGACTTGCGATTGCTTTTCAGGATTATAAGGTTGCCCGGGGGATTACGGGTAGTGAATGGGTCGGGCTGGAGATCTTTAAAAAGATTTTTACGCACAGGGATTTTCTCCCGTCTGTCAGGAATACCCTGCTTTTAAACATACTTGATCTGATATTCAGTTTCCCAATGCCGATCATATTGGCGCTCGTGTTAAATGAAATTCGGTGTAAGTGGTTTAAGAAAGTGACCCAGACGCTTCTGTATCTGCCGCATTTCTTATCATGGGTCATCATTGGAGGACTTGGGTATCAGCTTTTTTCCATGAGTACAGGTGTAGTGAATATCCTGATAGAAAATGCCGGAGGAAGCCCCATTCCGTTCCTTCAGGACGATGTCTGGTGGGTAATTACTTATGTATTGATCGGCGTATGGCAGTCTATGGGCTGGGGAACAATTATTTATCTGGCAGCGATTACAGGTGTGAATCCGGAATTGTACGAAGCGGCAAGAGTGGATGGAGCAGGCAGATGGAAACAGTGCTGGCATGTAACTCTTCCCGGGATCCGAAGTGCAATCGTCACTCTTCTGATCATGAATCTCGGACGGGTAATGCAGGGATCATTTGAAAGGATTTTTGCATTAATGAATGCCAAAGCAACCGAATTTACAACGACGATCCCTGTACTTGTATACCGTTGGGGTATTGAAGGAGGAAAATTCAGTGAAGCAACTGCTTTGGGACTGTTTCAGTCGGTGATCGGCCTGATCCTTGTGCTGGCAGCGGACTTCGTGGCAAAACGTATGGGTGAAGAAGGTTTGATTTAGGGAGGAAAACTATGACGGCAGTAAAGAGAAGTGTTAAAGGAACAAAGAAAATAGTTGGAAGAACAAAAAAAGATTATGTTATTACTGCATGTTTTTACATAATCCTTGCTTTGGTGGCGGCAATCTGCCTGTTCCCGTTTCTGCATGTATTATCCAAGTCTATCAGCGATGAGGCATATGTAATTGCTAATAAAGTAGTGTTGTTCCCAAAGGGGTTCAGTCTTGATGCATATAAAAAAGTATTTGCAGATTCATCGATCATGCGTTCTCTGTATGTATCGGTAGTTGTGACGGTTGCTTTTACCGCGATCGGGATGTTCCTGACGGTCTGCGCATCTTATGCACTGACACGAAAAGAACTTAAAGGAAGAAGAGTTATGACTTTCCTGATCATGGTAAGTATGTATTTTACAGCAGGGACAATCCCGGATTACCTGCTTATGAATAACCTCCATATGCTTGATACATGGTGGTGCCTGATCCTGCCGCTGTGTTTTTCGCCATATAACTTCCTTATAATGAAGAATAATTTCAGCTCTACAATTCCCAACAGCCTGATTGAGGCTGCTGTAATGGACGGAGCAGGGCATTTTACAATTCTTGCCCGTATTGTGCTTCCGCTGACGAAACCGATCATAGCGACGATTACGTTGTTCTATGCAGTTGGACGTTGGAACACCTATTCAGATGCATTGTATTATATTAAACAGCGTGTAGATTTGCGCCCGCTGCAGTTAAAATTGTACTATCTTGTAGTTTCAGCTCAGGAATCTTTTCAGGCAGAGGGCGGTGTGACAGGCGTATTGACAAATCCGGAAGTGTTGAAAGCGGCCTGCGTAATATTTGCAACAATACCGATTATTATTGCGTACCCGTTTGTACAAAAATATTTTGTACAGGGCACAATGGTTGGAGCGGTAAAAGAGTAACAGCGCTTTTATAGGAGATGAGGGATGAAAACAAGAAAACATAAATTAGGAAGAGGCGTGGGAGCGCTAGCAATGACGCTTTTGACAGCGTTTACCTGCGTGTGCTCCGTTTCTGCGGTTGGAGCGGAGGAGTCTGCAGGATCTCGGCTTTCAGCAGAGAGTAAGGATAAAGAACATATCATTTATGAGGAAAATTTTGATCCTGACGATTACAAAGAACAGGCGGGACAGCCCGGCATATTGCCAAGGGATTGGAAATATGCCGGAAGTATGCCGGGCACTTCAGAAATTTATATAAATGATGAAAGCGATGAATGTTATTACGGTATTGCGAGAGGTGAGGAAGAAAAAGATAGTTCATATGTCGGCATTGTATATGCGGATTATTATGCGTTGCCGGATGAGTATACAGTATCCTTTGAAATGAAATATGGCGGTGGGGATATTGAAGTGCTGGCATATGAAAACCGGCTGAATGGCGGGAATCTTGCTGTAAGGAGCACTTTTTCGGACGGAGCGTTTTCTGTCGTGGGGGCAGATACAGAGTCATGTAATCTGACGGAGAACGACCGGTTTTGTCTGTCCTACAAAATCGACTGTGATGCGAAAATCTATCGGGTTGAAATAACGGATAGAGAAGGGGAAATATTATATATTACAGAGGATATTCCATTTTATAATCAGGACGCAAAGACTGCCGGAAGTCTGGCGTTGAAACTGGGGGCGGACAGTAGTATAGATATATTTGCCGTAAAAGTGTCGACTTCAGATGCAGGAGATGAAACACCGCTGCCGGATGAAGATGAGACTGAGGGACAAGATACTTTCTATGCTGAAACATTTGAAAGTTACAGCAATGAGATGGGCAGGACTGATTTTGTTCCTGAAGGATGGGAGATGGCAGGAAATATGCCCGGAACAGCGGCTGTGCGTTCTTATGGAGAAAGCGGAACAGAAGAAAACGGATATTATTATGAATTATCAAGGACTCAGGAAGAAAACGGAAGTTCTTACGTGGGAATGAAGTTGACCAGTATCACATTGCCGGATGAATACACTGTATCAGCAGATGTCAATTATGCCAACACCGGAGACATTGAATTCTTTATGAGAGACTCGTCTCTTAACAGCGGAAAAGTAGCAGTTCGCGCAGGAATTACCCAAAGCGATAATGGCGGTACGTTCTATGCTTATTCGGGTAGAGATAAGAAGATCATAATGAGTAATGTAGCGGAAAACGGCTGGTTTAAACTGTCTTTTTATGTAGATAATTTCACAGGTACATATTATGTAACGATCAGGGATATTGACGGGAATACGATTGCCGGTTCAGAAGAAATGAATTATTATGATGCGGAGCCGGGAAGAGCAGCGGCTTTTGCAGTAACAACTGCGGCAGGAGCATCTGTCTCATTAGATAACGTAGCGGTGACGGGAAAAGATGAGCCATATGTGATAAGACCGGTTGAGGAAACAGTGCCGGCAGACAGCAAAGTGAGTGTAACATATGATCCGGAAACAGAGGCTTATATTATGCGGAATGAATATGTGAAACTCTCAGTTGGCGAAGCAGAAGGAACAGTAGATGAAATAATCCGCTATATGAAGGATAATGGAGATTATGAAGATGGCGGATATAATATTCTGGGACCATTTACAGGTTATTATCTTCTCAATTATACTGTAGACGGTGAAAGAAAACAGTGTGGATTCCATGCAACGGATTCGGAAATTGTAAAGCAGGAAGAAAATTACTGCGAAGTAGTTCTTACGATGGATGATATAGAATATTCATCTGTGGCAGTTGAACTGCATTTTGTTTTAACGGATGATGCAGAAGGATTTTATATGTATGCATACCACAGAAGAGCCGTAGGAGCACAGGGGGAGGTTGGAATCGAACAGTCCAGATATTCTTTGCGCATGGATTCCAGAATGTATCAGTACAGTGCGGTGGCAAATGAACCACTGTCGAGATATCCTGAGGCGGATGAGTACTGCAAAAGGCTGATGGATGCGACAGATCTTTTAAATGACGGCTCTACATATACAAAATATCAGAACAGTTCATATCAGTTTGAATCAATAACACAGGGGTCTTATGGCGACGTGTTCGGCCTTTCCCTGATCACTCCACAGAGAGACTGGGCAGGCGGCGGATATTCCAAACAGGATATCGATGTTCATGATGTATATAACGGTTCAAGGATACTAAACTGGCATCTGTCAACTTCTCACGGAGGAACCGGACTTGGAATATTAAATGATGATTGGCAAAAAATGTATGGGCCGGTTCTGTGCTATTCCAATTACGGCTGTGACGGACCAGAAGCGTTGAGACAGGACGCGCAGAAAAAAGCACAGGAAGAGATAGGCAGGAGCCCTTATGAATGGGTGGAAGATGAGGCTTATTCAGCGGAACGTGGGAGCGTATGTGGAAAGATTTCTGCCCGGAATGGAGAAGTTGTTTATACTGACACAGATATTTCGCCCTCAGACACTTACGGATGGGCTGTACTGTCAGATATTCGAAGTGAAAGTTGGATGAAAGACAATACGTACTATGAATATTATGCTCCGGTCAGAGAGGACGGAACTTTTGAAATAAGTAAAATACGTCCGGGCAGTTACCGGCTGAATATATCGCTTGATGGGATTATGGGAGAATATGAATATGATGATATCGTAACAGTAGATGCAGGAGGAAAAGTAAACGTAGGAAGTATACAATGGGATAATGAAGTAAATGGCGACACGTTATGGACGATCGGAATACCGGATCGGACCGGTGAAGAATTCGCATATGCAGATTCCTATCGGCACTGGGGAATACATTTGGTGTATGACCAGTTGTTTCCGGAAGGGGTTAATTTCTATATCGGTGAAAGTAAAGAAAGCGAAGACTGGTTTTTTGTTCAGACAGCGTCCCCAATGGCTGGTGATATTTCTCATTATGATGGTGGATGGTATTATGATGGGGGAACCGGTCTGGCAAAGTATGATTTTGGCAAGACAGGAGAACCGCTAACGGAGGAAAGTTCAGAATGGAAAGGAAACGAGAAGAATTTTTATAATATTTTTTTTGATTCTGCCGGATATGAAGACGGGACGGCAACTCTGTTGATTGCGAAAAACGGAGCAAGAGATGTCAGATTGTGCGTTTCGGTCAATGGTACAGACGTTACGGGAAAGGATGGAATCGAGGTATCAGGCGGCGGAGCTTATCCGCGATGCATGATTATAGATCAGCCGGAACTGCTAAAAGTTACTTTTGATGCGAAACTGCTTAAAAATGGGCAAAATCAAATCAGTCTCTCCTTAAACGGTTCAACTGGAGATCTTGGCGCTTATGCCAATATGATTTATGACGCAATATGTTTAGATGTTGACGGAACATCATCAGTAAAAACTGGAGTGTCAATAGGAGGTGAAATAGAAAAAATGACGAGAGTAGAGATGATGAAGAAAACGATACGTTCAAAGCGGCAAAAACAGGCGATAATATGTCAGTGTATGGTGTGCTTGCGTTAATGTGTATGGCAGTTGTTTGTGGAGGGACAGCCTATACAATGAGGAGATTGAGAAAAAAATAATGATGTTGTAATCAATAAATATGCGAAGCAAAAGAAAAAGGATATGATATATTATTCAGACTCTTAAAACGGCTGACAACAGGTGGGCACCCTGCTATAATCATAGTATGTGTGAAGTATAACGATTTTAAGCAGAAATCTGTATGCAGATAAGGAGACTGGATAATGAGAAAGATTAATTATAACCGAGAAGAAATTGAACAGACGATTGATCGGATTGTAGAACGGACACAGCGCATGGATCTGATGTGGGATTGGCCATGCGGTGTGGCGTATTACGGGATAGCGGAGGCTTATACGGCAACAGGGAAAAAGTTATATATTGATTTTCTGAAAGATCGAATAGATGAGTTGATCAATGTAGGACTTCCTGCATGGACAGTCAATACATGCGCAATGGGGCACAGCCTGCTGTCGATCTGGCAGGAAACAGGGGATGAGAAGTATTTGGAAATCATTCATTCTAAGATTGATTATCTCAGGAATGAGGCACCTCGTTTTAGCAATCATGTTCTGCAGCATACCGTTTCATCAAATAACGATTTCCCAGAACAGTGTTGGGCAGACACGCTGTTTATGGCTGCATTTTTCATGCTTCGTTATGGGGTAATGGCAAAAGACAACGTTGTAATAGAAGATGCCCTGAACCAATACTACTGGCATATTCAATATCTTCAGGATGAAAAAACCGGTTTGTGGTATCACGGGTATGATAATATAAGAAAAGATCATATGTCAGGGGTTTACTGGGGAAGAGCAAACTGTTGGGCGGCATATACAATGAGTATTGTGAAACATATCTTGCCGGAATGTTATCTCTATCCCCAATATCAGGAAATTGTGGGAAGCCTTACGGAACAACTTTGCGCTTTGAAAATATTTCAGACAGACAATGGTTTGTGGAGAACGATTTTGGATGATCAAGAATCATATGAGGAATTATCAGCATCAGCCGGGATTGCAGCGGCAATGATATTGAATGAAAATCCGCTTTATAATAAATATGTTGAGAAATCAATAAGCGGCATACTTGCACATGTTGCTCCAGATGGAAAAGTGATGGATGTTTCCGGAGGGACTGCCATAATGAAAGACCGTGAAGGGTATCGCACGATATCGAAAAAATGGACATGGGGCTGGGGACAGGGAATGGCTCTTGCATTTTTTGCTGCTGTCCTGATGTCAGATAAACGGCGGGATATCTGAAAATTATCCGAGGGTTGTTCCGCTGTATGAAATGAAGCGTAGGAGATAAGATTAAAATGAAAAAAGTAAAAAAAGAGCTGATCGCACAGAAGTTGGATCTGGTGATTCAAAAGCTTATAAACCTCGATAATCCAGAAAATGAAGATAAATTGAAAGAAGGCGGAGAAGCGGTTGGCTTTTTTCAACGGGACTTTGGTATTACAGAATGGGATTGGCCGCAGGGAGTCGGACTTTATGGTCTTTTTAAAGTCATGAAATATCGTAAAAGCGATACGTACAGAGATTTCCTGTATGATTGGTTCCGGAGAAATATTACGGAAGGGCTTCCCTCACGTAATATTAATACGACAACGCCGCTCCTTACACTTGTCGAATTAAATGAGGAATATAATGATAAAGAATTTGAAACCCTCTGCCTTGACTGGGCGGACTGGCTTATGAACTGCATACCGCGCACGAAAGAAGGCGGCTTCCAGCATGTAACTAGCGCCAACGGAGACCGGCAGGGCGTACGTCTCAACGAGAACGAAATGTGGATAGACACGCTGTTTATGACGGTTCTGTTCTTAAATAAAATGGGACAGAAATACAACCGTCAGGATTGGATCGACGAGTCGCTCCATCAGGTATTAATGCACATCAAGTATCTATATGATACGCACACGGGACTCTTCCATCACGGGTGGTCATTTAACCGTATGGACAACTTTGGCGGAATATTCTGGTGCCGGGGGAACAGCTGGTTTACGCTGGGAATTTTGGATTATGTAGAAGCGTTCAGAGGAACACTTAACTCGGGTGTAAAGACGCTGATCCTCGATACATACAAAGCACAGGTGAAGAAACTCAAAGAATTGCAGGGACCGGGCGGACTGTGGCATACCGTGCTGACAGATCCGTCCAGTTATGAGGAAGTGTCAGGATCTGCTGCAATAGCAGCCGGCATTATGAAAGGAATCCGCATGGGGATCCTGGACGACTCCTATCTGGAATGTGCACAGAAAGCAGTCAGGGGAATCCTGAATAATATTGATAAAGATGGAACTGTGCTTAACGTATCCGGAGGTACAGGGATGGGATACGACGCAGAGCACTATAAGAATATCATGATCGCTCCTATGGCATATGGACAGTCACTTACGATACTTGCACTCATAGCTGCATTGGAACTGTACTGAATAGAGTGTATATTGATAAAATGAATAATTTAACTATGCTGTCTGAAATATATATAGAACCCAGATGCAGAATATGCATAAAAGAGAAAGACAGGTAATGATATAAGAAGTGAAGACAATATAGAAAAGAATATAACATTTAGTATTGAAGAATCAGGAATGCAGATTGGAAAAAGGTTATTTAATTTTCTTAGAGAAGAACAAAGAAAAGAGATGATACAATTCCTTATTGGTGGAATGTGTTTGGATTTTACAGAAATACAAATATTAAATTTGTATTTCTGTCAGACTGTAGACAAAGTCCCGGCAAATGCCGGGCTTTTCTATACTTCGAGCCGTTTCTTTGGTATAATAAAAATATC
>NZ_CALPDG010000061.1 GCF_943193195.1 Mediterraneibacter agrestimuris
TTCATTCGTATTAAAATCTGCTCCTTATCCTGTTGTATCTCTGTTATCTTTAATTCCGTTTCCGGATAAAAACTATCTACACATAACGTATTGTGTGAATCTGACATTTGACAGCCTCCTCATCTCGTTTGATATGTTAAGTATACTACATATTTGATAATATAGGAAACTACAAAACGGTTAATCAGTATGGAAATAGAGTGTACTGTGTATGGAAATTTACGAATAATTGAGGTATAATTTTGATGTTGGAAGTGACAGGCAAATCGGGATTTGCAGATGATTTTATAGAATTTTCCCTATTTTTCAAGGCTTTTTAAGCCTCATACAGTGAATTGCTATGTATTTTCCCTTGTTTTTGCCCTTATGGGCAGTTTACAAGGGAAAGTTTTTCGGAGTGTATTTAATCGTTGCCCGCCACTTTATCCAAGAGCCTAGCGGAAGTCCTCTTTGCTTCCCTTGTGGCATGGGCATACACATTCATGGTGGTACTCACGTCAGAGTGTCCCAAAAGTTCCTGCACGTCCTTCGGTGCTGCGCCGTTTGACAGCAGGTTGCTTGTGTAAGTATGCCGGAGCTGGTGGAAGTGAAAGCCTTCAAATCCGTCCAGTTTCTTTGCGAGCGTCCGACATACGATACTCAATGTACTCGGCGTTTCAAGACAGCCATCCGGTCTTAAACATACAAATGAGATTTCGTTGTAATCCGCCGGAATGTCCTGCGTATTTTCAAAGCTGTAATACTCATAGTAAACCCTGTTTTTGTCCTGCACTTCCTTGTAGTAATTGCGGTGGTACAGTTCCCCGTACTGCATCTGATTTTTAAGCTGCTCTTTCCTTGCTTTTTTTAGTATAGCTGTAAGCGTGTCCCCAAAATCAACCGTCCGCACTTTCTTGCGTTTTGTCGGTCCGATAATCGTTTTGTGCTTTGCGCCGTCATAGCGGACACTACGCTTTACCGTTAGATATTGTCCTTCAAGGTTGATGTCCTGCCAGGTCAGCCCGCACACCTCGCCAATCCTAAGACCTGCATAGTAGGCTATCTGTATCGGCAGAACCGCAGGGGGATTTTTCTTTTCAAGATAAACGATAAGTTTCTCATAATCATTATGGGGAATAGGCTGTGTGCCTGACTGTCCCATATCTTCTTCTGAAAACAAATCCACTTCCTCTGCTTTTCGTTTCAGCTTGATGTACTGCATTGGATTGAACGTAATCAGTTGCTTTGGGAATACCGCAAAGCGGAACGACTGCTGCAAAACCGCTGAGAAAGAGTGGATATAATCTTTGCTTAATCCCTTTTTAACTTTTCCGTCAGGGTAAATCCCTCCGAAAGTAAGCAGGTCAAGGAATGTCTGCAAATGCTCCGCCGTTACGGTTTTTAATCTGCGGTCAGCAACAGGGTGTTTCTTAATGCACCGTATCGCACCGAGATAATTTTCCACCGTACCATTGCTAAGAGTGCCGACCTTTAATTCCTCCTCCGCCCAAATATCGAGCAGATCCCCAAGTGTGATGTTGTCAGCCTTTGCAATGAATTTCTTTTCCTCGTAATCCTCCATTGCCTGCCTTAACAGCTTTTCCGTTTCGCTCTTGCTCTCTGTTCCTGCACATTCTTTCTGTACCAAGTTTCCGCTTGCGTCCTCTACATAGAAGCGGTAGTACCATTTCTTTCCTTTTTTCCTTACAGAACCTTTTGCCATAATCCGTTCTCCTTTCGATAACAGGCAATCGGAACTGATGAAATGCTTTCTGCGTGTAAGTATATCATAACTCCGATTGTTCCACTATACCGATTCGGATTCTTGCCCCGATACCATAGAAAGAAGATTTGCAAGCCTTACGGTGGCTGTTTCGGGATTTTTGGAATAAAGCCTCACAATATCGCCCATATCGTTAAACATATTTACGGTGTGGGTGATTTCCCTAAGAAACATAATCTCGTTATATTCCTTATTCGATTCAAACCCCATTGTTTGTGCGAGCGCGGCATTTTCCGCATTGTCCTTGAAATTCTTACAGGCAAACTGAAACGAATCCACGAACAATTCATATTCCCTTAACATCAGCAGCAGTAAATCCTTTGTAAAGTCTGATTCCGCCTGTTCCATGTCAAAAGGTAACTTTGAGAGAATGGAGGACATCACATCACGAATGAATAATTCCCTTTTATCCGTAATGTCCGTTTCATATTCCTCTGTTTCCCCTTTCAGCCACTCCACTGACACATGAAGTGTTTCTGACAGACCTTCCAAGACCAGCTTCTTTGTATTGTCGATTGTCCCCGCCTCATAACGCACGATTGTGGAAGTGGCTACCCCCATCTTCTCTGCGACATAAGGCTGGTTCAGTCCTAATTCAACCCTCCGCTGTTTTGCCCTGCTACCGATTAACTTGCGCAGCTCCTTATCTTTCATACTGATACGCCTCCTTTGTCGGTATGTCCATACTATACCACAGAAAATGCAATAATGCAATATGCAATCCAAAAATATTTTTTACATTATCATAATGCTTGACAAAGAAATATAAAAGCGGTATAGTATCAGTACGCGTAAAATTGCGTAATGCAATCCAAAAGGAGGTAAGTTGATGACAGAAACGAAGATTGCAATGACAATCGAGGAGGCGTCCGAGTATACGGGAATCGGCAGGAACACCATGAGAAACCTTGTGGAATGGGGAAAACTGCCAGTCTTAAAAGTCGGGCGAAAGGTACTTATCAAAAGCGACATTTTGGAGAAGTTCATGGAAGTGAACGAAGGGAAGAACCTGCGGGATAAGGGCGATGTAAAAGCAGTAACACGAAAATCGGCAGTATAAAAGGCGGCTTCTAAGGAAACCGCCCAATGGTATGTATCAGACCGAAGCCATGATATACCTACACGCAAATAGATTATATCATGTGCATCCTTCCGGTACAAGCGGAAATTTGCGGAGACGGGCAGAAAGTGGGTTGAAAAAATAAGTCCATATGGCAAAAGCTGACTTAAAAAATCGACTGATTTCTGTATTTCCAGTTGAAAAAGTCAACTGATGTTTTGGTGGCGTTTTCAATGCAGCATAAAATGACTGTAAAAGTTCAACTGATTTTCTCCATTTTCAGTTGAAAGAAAGTTCAGACTGGCACTTTTACTATCATATATGGCAGCACTTTTTGATGGCATGATTGCAGATTTCTCTATCATAAATGCCATCACTTTTTGCTATCACAAATGATGAAGCACTATCACTTTTTGCTATCATGGCGGCAGTTTTTGCAGGCATAATTCGAGCATTTATAGGGGAGAGTTCCTTCTCTTAAAGCCCTCGGCGTTTGAGAGCGAAATACACCCATTGCACAAACTGCGTTTATGCAATGGGGATTTCGCCCCTGCGGGGAGCTAAGTCACGCTAGCGTGACTTATTCCACCATAAGGCGAATATTTTCGTAAATGTGCCGCCTATGCCGCCCACTCACAACTTGTCCCGCCGTATCTCCGCTTTTCCCAATCTGATACTGCCATTTGCAGGAGGGAGGACAAAGCACAATACAAAGACATTCATTTATCCGCATGAGCAAGCTGCCTGATGTCAGGGGCAGGATCACCTATATATCCAGCCACGCAAAGCAGGAAAACCTGTATGCGGTCTATGAAACGACAGACCGCCGCTACTGGACGGAGCTTGCAAAATGCAGTCAGCAGGAATTTGAAAAAAGCGGGACGGAGGGGAAGTGCATTGAGGCAAGGGAATTTATCATTGCCCTGCCTGAATCATTTCCCAACCTTTATGAGCCGGACAAGCTGTTGCAGCTTTTTACAGACCGCTTTAAGGAAAAGTACGGTGTGGAGTGCGTATCAGCACTGCACCATAACAAACGAAAGACGAATTACCATATCCACCTTATTTTTTCTGAACGGGAACTGTTGCCCGAACCCATAGAAAAAACCGCGACACGCAATATGTTCTATGATGAGCAAGGAAAACACGTTCGAACCAAAAAAGAGATATTTGATGAAAACGGAAATATCCGCAAAGGCTGTAAAATTGTGAAGAAAGGCGAAGTCTATGAGCGTAATCTCTTTACCGCCAAGAATAAACTGTTCAAGCAGGAGGATTTTGTTGATGAGGTAAAGCATTTCTATACCGACCTTATCAATCTTCTTGTAAAAGATGATAAAGAAAAACTCCATGTGTTCGACAACAGCGGATTGTATCTTGCCACCAAAAAGATAGGGAAGAACAACCCGAAAGCGGAACAGATACAGACCGATAACGAAATGCGTATGCGCTGGAATTGTGAAGTAGACAGGGCGATTGTCAGCGGCGTTTCTGAAATGGGGATACAACAGATAAAGAAAAAATATATCACTGACCGTATAAGAGAATCCGTTGATATATTTGGCAGCCAGCCGGAACGTCTGGGAAGTATTATTATGACCGCTGTTACGGCGTTGGCATTGCTGATTTCTAAAGTATTGGATAAGGCAAGGGAACTGTCGGCAAAGTTTTTTGAGAAAGAATCGTTACAGCCGGTTGCAGAGCCAAACGAGAGAAAAACGACACAAGTAATACCGCAGACGGATAAAGTGCAATCGCAGGAAAAAATCACTCATAAAGAACCGACTGCCAATCCATCAGCACAGAAACGGGAACTACAGCCAAATACCCAAGCACAGACAACAGAGCAGAAAACACCACAGACACCACCCAAGCCTGTTATGTCTGCTGAAGCCGCCGCATATCCAAAGCTGTTAAAGATTTATAAGGAATTAAATCGCCAAAACGGGATTATCTTTGACGCAGAGAGAGAACGCAATGGGCTGGAACTGGAGCGTGACAGCCTAAAAGGACTTGCAAAACTGACGAAGAAAGGGGAACTGCAAAGCAGAATTGACCGCAAGAATGAGGAAATCGACCTTTTGAAAGTCGGTTTGTCGGGGATAGTCAAACGATATGGATTGCAAACGGTGCATGATTTCTACAAAACCTTTGCCGCCTCTAAAACAGCTAATGCCGAATATCGGGACAAGGTGGATAAATGGGAAGAACAATACGGGGAAAAAGTACAAAAGAAGGAAGAAAGCATATCCAAACGGTTACGGAATTATCAAAGGGAAAATGCAGACAGACAAACAAAACAGATTTCAAAAAGCAGAAACAGAGGGGCAAGATGACATGCCCCTCTAAAATTTTATTAAGATATTTTTGGCTTGTAAAAACTTTACATCAATTTTACAATGCCACGATATTGGATTTGATATTTGCGCTATATGATATAGCTGTAAACTTCAAGAAAACCAAAAAGCAAAGGAGATTCAAAAAATGAAAACATCAAAAAAATACTTGGCATTTGCCCTTATGAGTGTTCTAATGCTGTCTGCATTAACGGGGTGCGGTAATAAGAACGGGGGCGATTCAGCCAAATTTGACACGGCAAGAGAGATCAATGTACTCACCCGTGAAGATGGCTCGGGAACCCGCGGCGCATTCATAGAACTGTTTGGAATCGAACAGAAAAATGAAGCAGGAGAAAAAATTGATTATACAGCAGATACCGCCGCTGTTACAAATTCTACATCTGTTATGATGACAACCGTTGCCGGAGATTTATATTCGATCGGATATATTTCTCTTGGTTCCATGAACGATACTGTAAAGGCGGTTCAAATTGACGGCTGTGAAGCAACGGTCGAAAATATCAAAAATGGTACATATAAGATCGCGCGTCCCTTTAACATTGCAACAAAAGACGGTTTGAGCGATACGGCGCAGGATTTTATCGACTTCATTATGAGTGCGGACGGTCAAGCGGTGATTGAAGAAAATGGATATATTTCTGTATCTGACGCGAGAAGTTACAGTGGGGAAATGGATTCGGGCAAAATTATTGTAGCGGGTTCCAGCTCTGTCACCCCGGTTATGGAAAAGCTCAAAGAAGCCTATCTTGAGAGAAATCCGGGCGTTACGATTGAGATACAGCAAAGTGATTCTTCTACTGGTATGTCTGACACAATAGACGGAACCTGCGATATAGGCATGGCTTCCCGTGAGCTGAAAGATTCCGAAATGGAAAAAGGACTGACCGCTACCGTAATTGCAATGGACGGTATTACAGTGATTGTTAATAACGACTGTCCCATAAATAACCTTACAAGCGAACAGGTAAAAGATATTTTTATGGGTAATGCGGTTCGTTGGAGTGAAATATCACAGTAGGATTTTAAGGGGCTGCGGTAAGAAAGCCGCCGCCCCTTTTCAGTAAGGAGCATGATTATGAAGAATATAAAAGAAAAAGTGATGAAACTGCTTTTTTTCTTGACAGCTCTTGTTTCCATAGCAGCGGTAATTCTAATCTGCATATTCCTGTTTGCAAGCGGTATCCCTGCAATAAAAGAAATAGGCATTTTTAAATTTCTGCTGGGTACAAGATGGAAACCCGCAAATAATCTCTATGGGATTCTCCCTATGATTGTCGGCTCTTTCTATGTAACTGCCGGAGCATTGATTATTGGCGTACCGACTGGAGTATTGACAGCGGTATTCATGGCAAGATTTGCTCCGAGAAGTATCTATGCGCCTTTGAAAGCTGCTGTTAATCTAATGGCGGGGATTCCGTCGGTTGTGTACGGTTTTTTTGGATTGGTAGTCTTAGTGCCTTTTATTCGAGAAGCTTTTGGCGGGCGCGGTATGAGTGTACTTACTGCTTCTGTCCTGCTGGGGCTGATGATTTTACCTACCATTATCAGCGTTTCGGAAACTTCAATCTGGGCTGTCCCGGAAAGTTACTATGAGGGAGGGCTTGCTCTTGGAGCTTCCCATGAAAGATGCGTATTTTTTACGGTTCTTCCCGCAGCAAAGAGCGGCATTTTTGCAGGGGTTGTATTAGGGATTGGGCGGGCAGTCGGTGAAACAATGGCGGTTATGATGGTTGCCGGAAATCAAGCGGTTATCCCGGGCAGTATGCTTTCCGGCGTTCGGACACTGACCACAAACATTGTATTGGAAATGGGATATTCTACGGATTTACACCGTGAAGCGTTAATTGGTACGGCTGTTGTCCTGTTTGTTTTCATTCTCATTATCAATCTGTCCCTCTCCCTGTTCAAAAGGAGGGTGAAATAAATGATTGGGAAATTGAAACGGAAATGGTGCGCATACAGACGCGACCCTAAATCTTTTGTTCTCTTTCTTTCTGTATGCCTTGCAGCATTGATTACAATGCTTGCGCTTATTTTTATTATTGCATACATATTGATAAAAGGGATTCCGAATTTAACGCCGGATTTATTTGACAGCAAATATACAACAGAAAATGTGTCCCTGCTTCCGGCACTTATCAATACACTGTTTATTATGCTGCTTTCTCTGCTGTTTGCGGTTCCCATAGGAATTGGTGCTGCAATTTATCTGACAGAGTACGCAAGACGGGGAAATAAACTGGTTCATATCGTAGGTATTACCGCTGAAACATTGTCTGGGATTCCGTCAATCGTTTATGGGCTGTTTGGTTCCCTGTTCTTTGTAAAATATCTTGGGCTGGGGTTGTCTTTACTGTCCGGGGCTTTGACATTGAGCATTATGATTTTGCCGCTTATTATGCGGACAACAGAAGAAGCCCTGCGAAGCGTTCCCGACAGCTACCGGGAGGGCAGCTTCGGGCTTGGAGCCGGAAAGTTACGAACCGTATTTTCTATTGTCCTGCCCTGCGCCGTTCCGGGTATTTTGTCCGGCGTTATTCTTGGAATTGGGCGTATCGTCGGGGAATCGGCGGCACTGATCTTTACTGCCGGAACCGTTGCAGAAATAGCAACAAGTATTTTTTCGTCGGCAAGAACTTTATCCGTCCATATGTATTCTATTTCGGGCGAGGGGCTGTATATCAAGCAGACTTACGCAACTGCGGTTGTATTATTGGTAGTTGTCATTCTGATAAACGGGCTTTCCGGGTTTGTGGCAAAAAAGATAGGAGGTAAAAACACAGATGGATAAAATTGTGGTTGAGGATTTGGATTTATTCTACGGAAACTTTCAAGCCTTGAAAAAAATAAATGTGGCGTTTAAGGAACACGAAATTACCGCGCTGATTGGACCGTCGGGCTGCGGTAAATCGACATTATTAAAAACCTTGAATCGAATGAATGATTTGGTGGAGGGTTGCCACATCAAAGGGACTATCCGTTTAGACGGTGAAGATATTTATGGAAATATGGATATTAATCTACTGCGTAAACGTGTGGGAATGGTATTTCAAAAACCGAATCCGTTCCCTATGAGCATTTATGACAATGTTGCCTTTGGAGCAAGGACACATGGTATCCGTTCTAAAGCTGCGCTGGACGAAATTGTAGAGCGTTCCTTAAAAGGGGCGGCAATTTGGGACGAGGTAAAAGACAGGCTGAAAAAATCCGCGCTTGGTATGTCGGGCGGTCAACAGCAGCGTCTTTGCATTGCCCGTGCTTTGGCGGTGGAGCCGGAAGTTTTGCTGATGGACGAACCGACCAGCGCACTTGACCCTATTTCTACGGCAAAGGTAGAGGAACTTGCCGCAGAATTAAAAAAGGACTATACCATTGTCATTGTGACACATAATATGCAGCAGGCACTCAGAATTTCCGACAGGACAGCGTTTTTCCTGCTTGGGGAAATGGTGGAATTTGGAGAAACAGAAAAATTATTCTCCATGCCGCAGGATAAGCGGACAGAGGATTATATTACGGGGAGGTTTGGATAATGCGCCTAAAATTTGATGAACAGTTAGATTTATTAAATAAAGAGTTGATTACAATGGGGGCTTTTTGTGAAAATGCGATTGCTATGTCCGCAAAAGCTCTGACAGAGGGGAATCCCGCGCTTGCAAAGGCTGTTCCCGATCTCTCTCAGATAGACCACAAGGAGCGCGAAATTGAAACTATGTGTCTAAAGCTGCTCTTACAGCAGCAGCCCGTGGCAAAAGATTTGAGGGTTGTATCGTCCGCGCTGAAAATGGTGACAGATATGGCAAGAATCGGAGCTCAATCCGCAGACATAGCGGAAATTATCACATTAGCCAATATCCACGCCACCGACGATACGCAAATTATTTACGATATGTCGGTTGCTGTCATTAAAATGGTAACGGACAGTATTGACGCTTTTGTGAAAAAGGATATGCAGATGGCGAAAGCCGTGATAGATTATGATGATGTGGTGGATTCCTATTTCGATAAGGTGAAGAAAATGCTGATTGAACTTTTCAGCAAGCCCGAAACAGACGGTGAGTATGCCATAGACCTGTTAATGATTGCAAAATATTTTGAACGTATCGGAGATCATGCGGTCAATATTGCAAAATGGGTTCTGTTCTCAATCACAGGGAACAAAGAGGGGTGAAACATACCGCCATTGATGAAATATAGGTAATATGGTATGATGGAGTTCGCTAGGATGCGCAGAGATTCGGATTGGAGGATGTCTGCTGAAGCAGACCCGAATCTCGCGCCAAGACTTGCGGGCAAGTCTCGAGTACCACAGGAAAGAAAGGAGCGGATTTATATGATTTATTGTGTTGAGGACGACAGCTCTATCCGTGATCTGATGATATACACATTAAATTCTGCCGGATTTGAAGCAAAAGGTTTTGACTGCGCGGACAGCCTTTTTGACGCTTTGCAGACAGAAAAACCCCAGCTTATCATGCTTGATATAATGCTTCCCGGCGAAGATGGCATTTCCATATTGAAAAAGCTGCGTATGCAGCCAGCAACAGAGGATATTACTGTTATTATGGCAACAGCCAAAGGAACCGAATACGACAAAGTAACCGGGCTTGACTTGGGAGCTGATGATTACCTTGCAAAGCCGTTTGGCATGATGGAAATGATTTCCCGTGTGAAAGCGGTATTGCGCCGTACAAGCCCGAAAGAAGAAACAAAAAAGCTAAAAATTGGAAATTTAGAATTGAATTTGGAAACATATATTGTGCTTGTAAACAACGAACGGGTTCAGTTGACATTGAAAGAACATAAGCTGCTCCATACTTTTATGGAAAACCCCGGACGGGTGTTTACACGCAATCAGCTTCTTGAAATGATATGGGGCATTGACTACATAGGAGAAACCCGAACCGTAGATGTTCACATTGGAACGCTCCGAACAAAATTAGGCGAATGTGGGAGCTATATTGAAACGGTACGGGGAGTTGGGTATCGAATGGAGGGAAAAGATTGAAAATTAAAATTTTCAATCTTACAAGTTTGTGCTTTACAGCCCAAACTTGCAGGTTATGAAAGGAGTACGGTTATAATATGACGAAACGAATTTTTCGCTCAATCTGCCTTGTTGCATTGACTGTTTTTCTTGCGTCTGTTGTCCTGTTCATGGGTGTTCTGTATGAATACTTTTCAAATGTTGAGCAGGCACAGCTAAAAATGCAGACAACCCTTGCCGCACAGGGCGTTACAAATGAGGGCATTGATTATTTCCATGATTTGAAAGTGAAAAATTATCGTATATCATGGATTGATACAGAGGGAAATGTTATTTTTGATAGTGCGTCTGATATTGCGGAAATGGAAAATCATTTAGAGCGTAAAGAAGTGCAGGAAGCCCTTTCTTCGGGCTATGGTGAGAGCAGACGGTATTCTGCTACTTTGATGGAGCGTTCGTTTTATTCCGCGCAGAAACTTGATGATGGCACTATATTACGGCTTTCCATATCTCAAAATTCTATTTTGACGCTTCTTTTAGGTATGACACAGCCGATTTGCATTATATTTGTGATTGCATTGATTCTTTCCATTGTTTTGGCTATTCAAGTTTCAAAAAAAATAGTAAAGCCATTAAATGAAATTGATCTTGATAATCCGTTGTCAAATGAGGGCTATGATGAGCTTTCCCCTTTTTTACGGCGTATTGACAGCCAGCAAAAACAGCTACGGGGGCAGAAAACCGAACTTCTCCAAAAAGAGAATGAATTAAATACGATTATCGGCAGCATGAATGAGGGTATGATTCTCCTAAATCAAAAAGGAAAAATTATCAGTATTAACCCTGCGGCAAAAAAGCTGTTAAGTGCTGACACAGATTGTATCGGTTCTGATATGCTGTCCTTATGCCGTAATCTTGAATTGCAGGAAATCCTTACGAAAGCCTTGCACGGAGAACGGGGCGAAAACATTATCCGGCTGTATGGAGAAAGTTATCAAATTGACGCTGATCCGATCACTTCTGAAAACATTGTGAAAGGAGCCGCACTTTTCTTTTTCAATGTGACGGAAAAAGAAAAAGCGGAACAGATACGTCGCGAATTTACCGCTAATGTGTCCCATGAATTAAAAACCCCGCTTCATTCCATTTCCGGATATGCGGAGCTTTTGAAAAACGATATGGTAAAGGAGAATGATAAAATACCCTTTGCCGGAAAGATTTATGATGAAGCCGGGCGAATGATACAGCTTGTAGAGGACATTATCAGTCTTTCGCACCTTGACGAAGGTGCGGACGATATGCAGAGGGAAAATATCGACTTATACACATTGGCAGAAAAGGCGGTACAGAGCTTAGAGCCGCAGGCAGATACCTTATGTGTTACATTGGAGCTTTCCGGCGTTTCGGCTCCCCTTAACGGCATACCACAGCTTTTATACAGTGTGATTTATAATCTTTGTGACAATGCGATTAAGTATAATCACGAAAACGGAAAAGTAATGGTAGATATACAGAGCAAAAACGGCGTGATAGTTTTATCCGTGAAGGACACGGGGATAGGAATTGCACCCGAACATCAAGAACGTATTTTTGAGCGTTTCTATCGTGTTGATAAGAGCCATTCTAAGGCAGTAGGGGGAACCGGGCTTGGACTTTCTATTGTGAAACACGCCGCTAAAATCCATAATGCCAAAGTTGATGTAAAAAGCCATGTTGGAAAAGGCTCAACGGTTATTGTAACATTTCCTAAGTAAAAATATGAAATGTTTTATTACCGCTTGTCATAAGTGTTTATTTAAAAAAAGCTGAACCGCTAACATGTATAATCAGCAGTTATCGGTTCAGTTAATTTGTTTCAATTTGTTCATTAAAAAGCTACACTATGCAAATATTGATATAGTAATTATAAAAATTACCACAATTCCAATGAATCTTCCGCATCCACCCACATCTGCATATTTCCATCAAGATAGAGCCTTGCGTATTCAAGTGGTTCGTCTATTGCCAGAGCATTTAAGGCACATTCAGAGCAGGGGGTAGTTTTTAATCCTTCTTCCGCTTTATTGCAGTCTATCCGTAAAAAGTAGCCTGCATAAGTGTATACGTCAATGCTGTTATGGTGGATATTGTATGTTGCGTAAATCATATTCATCTTTTATCCGTCCTCTTTTCATTGATTTTTTGAAAGCATTTCAATCAGTTTACCAATTCCCATATATTTTGTGTTATAATGTTTTATGTGATTTTGTTTCCCTCATTTTTTCCCTTATCAGGGTTCGTAATGCCCTGTGGGAAGATATAACACAAGGGAAACTTTAAGGGAAAGCTCACCTGCGATAAACTTAGTGTTTTCAAGGGTTAGCGGTTTTTTTAATAACAAAATATAACAGCTAATATTTCCCTTAAAAATCATCAAATTACAATCGGAATTTATAGGTGGAAGATGGGATAATGATAAAGAATATAAGATTTAATAGCAAACTGATAATTATTACTATTCTAGGTTTTATCACTTAAAAAGTTAATAAATAGAATGGCGGATAGAAAATGGTGCCATTGCAAGATTAAAATTGCTCATATAAGCAGGAGGTACTGATATTGGATAACAATGTGAAATGGAGAAAATATTTAGGCTTAAGTTTGCTTTTATTTGCTGCATTCTTATTAGAATACTTTGCCCTATTTGTCATTGAGATGTTGATTATGCGGATGAATATATGGGATTATACCGCCAGTCAACGAAGTGTACATCATTTGATTATGGTTATTATATGGACATTGTATCTTTGTTTTATCATATTTTATAGTCGGAAACATTATGACTTTCCTCAAAAGAAAGAAAAAACAAATATTTCAACAAAGAATTGGGTTGTGGCTGCAAGCTGCCTGATTTTCTGCAAGATAATGACATTTATAGATTGGCATACCTTAAAGATTATCGGGGAGCTTCAAGGCAAAAGTGTTTTTCAATTCATTTTACAATATTTGTATTATATAGTGGAAGTTGGAATTGTCTTATTGATTATCATATATGGGCAAAAGGCATTTGATGTACGAAGAAATAGAGAAAGTGATTTTCCATTTGGCGGTATTGTATTAGCGGCTACATGGGGGATATTTCATTTTGTGTCAAGAGGTGTTGGCATTGAGGTATGGAACGGAATTTCATGTGCTATTTTTTCAATCTTAGGCGGAATTATGTATTTGAGATTAGATAAAGATTTTCTATATAGCTATATTTTTATAGCAATAGGATATTTACTATAGTAAGTTTGCAAATTCAAGTTTGCCAGAACATAACGTAACAAAAAAATAAATCGCAATTCGGAGGTAATGACATATGCAGCATGAATGTAAAATTACTGTTTTGGAAACAAGGGTGTTTCCGGAGCTTCAAGAAAAATATCTTGCAGATCCGAAAGCTGGTCCCTGTCCCTGCTTCAAAGCCGGAGACACCTTTATACTAAAGAGGACAAACGAACAAGATGATTTTTATCATCTGATGAACGGAAAATTCTGTGGAGAGGCTTGGGATGCTGTCAGCAGATATGTTTACACTGCCTTGCAGGGAGGATCGATCATGCACAAGTGGACAAATGATGAGCGTATGATGATCGCCTGTTGCAACGATGGCACAAGACCGGTCATTTTCAAAATTGAAAGAATCGACATTCCAGAAAGCGAAGAAGAAAAGCAATGGTTGGAGAAGCAGAACTTCAAAAATACTGCCCATGATGCTTATACTGGATAAAATCCAGTTGATAGGGATGCTTAAAAACCGCAGTAATCCCTTGGGTGCAAAAAATAACGATAGCCACCCTCAAAAACAGGCTATCGTTAAATTTTACACTGTTGGAATATCGAAAGCGCGGTAAATCCAATTCAAAAAACGATAGCCGCCCATGCATGGGTGCATCTGACTTTCTGAAAAGTGTTGATTTTACGGCATTTGGGATAAATGTAAAAACGATAGCACCTACTCAAAAATTGTATCAATCTGGACACGCAATATGGCTTGCGTACCACAATTTGATACAATGCACCCAAGCGTGAGTTTGGGTGCATTTTTTAACGATAGGAATTTTAGGCGTTTATCGGGATGATATCCGCAGGCGTATGGAAACATCGCAACACAAAGGTCAAGCAGGCTGATTTTTTTTGTATATCAGTGGTGGCATTCCATAATATTTCTTGAAAGTTTCGCAGTAATAGCTTGCCCCGCTAAAACCGTATTCATAGGCTATGTCAGCGATGCTGCTGTTTGAGTCAAGCAGCGTGGAAAGGCTTTTCCGCAGCCTGAGCTTCGTGGTATAAGTGATAGGAGTATCGCGCAGATACTTTTTAAAGAGCAGGGAACATTTACTTTT
>NZ_CALPDG010000062.1 GCF_943193195.1 Mediterraneibacter agrestimuris
GAGGAATTGATGGATCCTCAAAATCATGTAAAACGTGTTGTATTAAATGAAGACAATGTTTTTGCTTACCTTGAAAGCCTTGGTTACGATAGTACTAAGTTAGTGAAACGCAATGATAACTAACCTATATTCAGTTATTGAATACTTCTAAAAACAGGGGATTACGACCCCTTATTTAAGTGCGTCCCAAATTTACTCTATTTTTCACTCTTATATCCTTTCAAGTTAAGTAATGATTCATTTTATGATGCCTACGGATTGTTCCGTACTTTGCACTCCCACAATCCTGCCCAATATTCACATATCGTGGGATATATATAAAGTATAGCATGGGAAAATATAATTTCATAGAGAGACTTCACACGTTCTTACGGACTTTTACATATTCTTTAACTATGTTACTATATAAATATCCCCAAAGTTTTGCAAATTCATTGCTGATTTTACAGGACACTTTCACTCACCAGACAAAAGGAGATTTTATATGAATTATACACTTGCCAAATCCGTTTTTGAAAATTACTTAAGCCAATATGACCGTACCAACGACAAGGTACGCTTAAAAACTGCCCATACCTTTGGAGTCGTGAAACAGGCAGAAGACATTGCCCGGCGCATGGATCTCTCCCCCGAAGATATAGAGCTTGCCCGGCTCATCGCACTGCTCCACGACATCGGACGGTTTGAACAGTTGAAATGTTTTGACAGCTTTGAACCAGATACAATGGATCATGCCGCTTACGGCGTGGAGCTTTTATTTGAAAAAGGTATGATCCGCGACTTCATTTCCGAAGGTACCTATGATTCGATCATTCGCACAGCCATTGCAAAGCATAGTGATCTTGCTCTTGAAAATATCACAGACGAGCGCACTCTGATGCACGCCCGCCTGATTCGTGACGCGGACAAGCTGGACAACTGCCGCGTCAAGCTCTATGATGCTGTAGAAACATTAACTGACGTTTCTGCTGAGGAACTTGGATCACAGGAAATCACTCCGGTTATTTATGATACAATTTTCCAAAACCGATGCATTCTGTCTTCTGACCGTGTGACAAAGATGGATTACTGGGTATCCTATATCGCCTATTTCTTCGATATCAACTTCTCTGCCAGTTTTGATATCATTGCAGAGAAGGATTACCTGAGAAGGATTGTAAACCGGATTCCCTATTCCAATCCAAAAACAGCAAAGGAAATGGCAGAAATTTTTAAATATCTGGAAAACTTTATCCAGACCCATACAAGCGCTGGCAGTGTCAATTCCAAAACCATATAAGCCCCATTCAAACGTAACAGTTCAGCCTTTCGGCTGCACTGTTACTCAAAACAGTCCACCGGACTGTTTTATCGCATGCTTGGCAACTGAATCCGCCCTATTTTAAGTTCACCTACGGTGAAAGGGCGGATTCTATTTTCCCATTATACATTTTTACGGAATTTTCACTTCTGCCCTCTCTTTGCCTCCATCCGAAACAGTACCACAAACACTTCATGCGCAAGCACTGGAAATGCCGCCAGGATCAACAGCATCCCCCACTCTCTCCATGCCAGTGACGCTGTGCCAAACATCGCCACCAGATAAGGTACCTCAGTCACTGCCATCTGCAAGCCCAGACCAATGACAAACGCTCCTGCCATTAACGGGTTCCATCCGCTTCGTTTGGAAAATACTGACGTTCTTACGTCCCGCATTCCCCACGCATGAAATAACTGGGAAATGCCAAGCACAGTAAACGCATATGTCTGAGCCCTTGCCAAAATTGCCGGATTCTGTAAAACAACGGATATATTTGCCGGATTGAATGCCTGATGCCCCTCCGAAAGTATTTCCCATGGAAGTTTTAAAAATGCAGTCAGGCTGATCGCTGCAATGAGTACACCGTAAAAAATAGTACACGCCAGCCCTCCATTGGCAAACAAACTCTCTTTTGCTCCCCTTGGAGGCAGTTTCATCAACACTTCTTTATCGTTCTGATCTACCCCAAGCGCCAAAGCAGGCATAGAATCTGTAATCAAGTTGATCCATAAAATATGACTGGCTTTCAACGGTGAAGCAAGACCTAGCAATACTGCCGTAAACATCGTAATAATCTCCCCGAAATTAGAGGACAATAAAAACAAAACAGTCTTCTTAATATTCTGATAAATACTTCTCCCTTCTTCAATCGCCTTTTCAATGGTCGCAAAATTATCATCGGTCAGGATCATATCCGAAGCATTTTTTGCCACGTCTGTCCCTGTTTTTCCCATTGCAATTCCAATATCTGCCATACGAAGGGAAGGAGCGTCATTGACGCCGTCCCCCGTCATTGCGGCGACATTTCCCAGTTTCTTTAGAACCTTTACAATACGCACTTTGTGTTCTGGCGACACTCTTGCAAATACATTTGCCTCCAGCAGCCGGTTTCCCAACTCGATATCTGACAATTCTTCCAGTTCTTCTCCTGTAATACACTCGCCCACTTTCTTTGCAATTCCTAATTCTTTTGCAATGGCAAATGCCGTGTCTGCATGATCCCCCGTAATCATAATTGTGCGTACTCCGGCGCCTTTAAATTTCTCTACCGCCGCTTTTGCCTCAGGACGGATTGGATCCTTCATACCCGCAAGTCCAAGAAAAATCAAGTCCTCCTCATTTAATAAATATGTATTTGCATTCTTCCCTTCGCTAACCCATGATCTTTCCGCTTCTTCTGCCTGTTTTTTCGATTCGACTGTGCGGTCTGTCTTCATCGACAGCGCCAGCACCCGCAGCGCCTGAGAAGACATTTCTTCCATTACTTTTAGAATCTTTCTCCGCTTCGCATCATTTAAGGTCTGTATTTTACCATTTATCCAAATTTTCGTACACCGTTTAAGTACTACATCGGGCGCGCCTTTTGTATAGGAAGTCAGTCCGCTGCCGCTCTGGTGAACTGTCGTCATCATTTTCCGTGTAGAATCAAATGAGCGTTCCCCCACCCTTGGAAATGTCCGGTCTGTCTTTGACTTCCGAATTCCGCATTTTTCTGCCATATGCAGCAATGCCAGTTCTGTGGGATCGCCAACTTCCAATGAGCCGGCAGTATCATGCTCTTCTCCTATTTTACCATATGATCCGCCTGTCCTGTCCCCTGACACAGCATCATTACAAAGAACAAAGCCTCGCAAAAATTCTTCGGGCATATCCTGCGGTTTGGATATCGGTATGACCTTTTCATTGACATAACAGGTTGTGACCGTCATTTTATTTTTTGTCAGTGTTCCTGTCTTATCTGAACAGACCACATTGACTGCACCCAGCGTCTCAACCGACGGTAGTTTTCTCACGATCGTATTCACCTTGACCATTTTCGATACGCTCATCGCCAGCACAATGGTCACCACCGCCGGAAGCCCCTCCGGTACGGCTGCAACTGCCAGAGAAATTGCCGTGATCAGC
The DNA here is from genome assembly GCF_943193195.1 of Mediterraneibacter agrestimuris. Lineage (GTDB taxonomy): Bacteria > Bacillota > Clostridia > Lachnospirales > Lachnospiraceae > Schaedlerella > Schaedlerella agrestimuris. The sequence continues at coordinate 3,425 of NZ_CALPDG010000062.1, forward strand.
ATTTCCGGAATATTCCGGTGCTGGAGAACCGCAATCCCGAATAGCAATACACAAAGCAGTATTGATACGATGCTCAGAAGCCTTCCCAACTCCGCCAGCTTCTTCTGAAGCGGTGTATATTCCCTTGGAACAGCTTTAATAATAGAAGCAATTTTTCCGATTTCAGTCTTCATTCCCGAAGCAATAACTACACCCTCTCCACGGCCGCCTGTGACCAGTGTAGACATAAATGCTTCATTCCTACGCTCTCCAATCTGAAGCGTCCTTCCCGCAAGAAAAGCTGCATCCTTCTCAACCGGAAGGGATTCCCCCGTCAACGCCGACTCTTCCACTTTCAGATTCCACGTTTTTAACAGTCGCAGATCTGCGGGAACCTGCGCCCCCGCCTCCAAGATCACCACATCGCCGACCACCAATTCTGCCGCGGAAATCTCCATAATTCTTCCATCCCGCCGCACCACTGCGTTTGGACTCGTCAGCTTTTTCAAGGAATCCAGCGCTCTCTGCGCCTTCCCCTCCTGAATCACTCCCACAGTGGCATTGACTATAATGACTACCGCAATGATAATCGCATCACTTACTTCTTTGAGCAAAAACGAAACAAATGCCGCTACTAAGAGTACACAGATCAGCGGATCGTTCAACTGTTCCAGAAATGCTGCCGCAGGCGTCTTACTCTTTTCTTGCTCCAACTCATTTTTTCCATTTACAGCCAGACGCTTTTCTGCCTCCTGCTGCGTCAATCCATTATCCTCTTCTATCTGAAAATACCGGCATACCTCCTGCACTGTTTTTTTCTCAAACTCCATACCATCCGCCGGATCATTTCTCTGTATGTTTGGCAACAAAAAACCACCCCTCTCCATCACACTTTTTACAGCCTTTATGACAAACGTAATTTCTGCTCTGATCAATTACGCTTGTACAAATCCTTGTATATCGTATGCATAAAAAAGAATGGGTATGACATTTTCTTTATGGTCACTTATTCCCTTTCAACGAAGGTGAACTTAAAATAGGGCGGATTCAGTTGCCAAGCATGCGATAAAACAGTCCGGTGGACTGTTTTGAGTAACAGTGCAGCCGGAAAGCTGAACTGTTACGATTTTAGCAAAACAAAAGCAGAGAACTTATGTCTCTGCTTTTAATAGCCTCTTTCCCGTAAGTATATATCTTCGCCAGAATAAAACTCCTTAATATCTCACTGTATCTCTACACCAGCAGATCAATATATTTTCCCTTTTCTGGCTCCATACTCTGTTCTTCAGTATTATTCCTAAACACCGTCCGGGTCGTTCCGCCGGATATATAATTGCGCCCGCATTCTGGACATACAGCAGTATGATATGTTACTGACTGCGACACAATCTTCTTATCCTCCTGACGAGCCTGTGTCTTGGCATGGGATACATGCTCATTCTCATGAGATCGAACGGCTGCTGCCACCGACTCGGGACTCAGTCTGGTGGGTGTCTTAAAAGAAACCCCCGGATCATTGGAGCCGTCCTGATATTTCCGGTTCTTACACGCCTCACATTCATAACTATCAAAATTCCGCCGTGATACACTGTTTTTATTCTCATCGCTTGCGTACGCAGATCCGTCCGGATTTGTAGATTCAGGACTCATGCCTGTCCGCATCTGGCTTCCGCCGGGAGATAAGCTTGCAGCCGGCATTGGAACTCTCTCTGTATAATAAAGACTCACATTTTTTATATTCATTGCAGGCATCATTTCACTCACCTCTATTCCAATTATTTCCTATATTCTAACATAAATTTTCTGCCTCTTCAAGCATCTGCGCTTTATGTGTTTCTGTTCACACCTACGGTGTTCACAGTAACCCTTAGTTTCCTGATGTTCCTGCTTTCTCAAGCGCTTCCTGCTGCAATTTATCAAATTGTGCCATGCAGTCGTCCACAGTAGCGCCGTTTAACAGTTCCCTTACAATAAGGCACGTATTGCCCCACTGTTCTACGTTCATTCCCGCATTGGAACCAAGCACATAGACACCCTCTTCTATCTTTTCATTTAATGGCTTTAACGCCGGTATACAATCTACCTCCACATTTTTTGAAGGGGATATGACCTTGTTGGTTTCCGTATATATCTCAAGCGCCTCATCAGAAAGTATGATATCTAAAACATCCAATGCATCCTCCTGATGTTCCGCTTCTGCACAAACACCGTAACCAGTAATTGGTACGACAGGCATCTGTCCCAGCTTACTTGGGAAACCAATAACCTGCATGTTAAATTCAGGTTTTCCATATGCAGTTTCTGCATTTGCCGCCCCCCAGTATGCCATAACAATCGGAATTTTCTGAGCCAGGAAGTCCGGTCCTTCACCTTCTATCGCCTCATAGGTGTAAGCAGTTTTTGCATCGATATAGCCTTTGTCTATCATCTCTTGTAAAAATTCAAATCCGGGCCGCATATAATCGCTGTACTTCGCTTCACCTTTGTTAAGCGCTGCAATTTCTGCCTCAGTGTTTCCTCCGTTGTAAAGGTCTGCATATCCTTGAGCAAAAACAAAGGTTTCCAGCCACCACCGGTTAGCGCCTACAGGTGTACTAATCCCATTTTCCTTAAATACCCTGCAGCACTCCAGAAACTCCTCCGGTGTATTTGGCAGCTCAAGTTCATATTTGTCAAACATGTCTTTATTGACAAACAGACCATACGCTGCGACTTCCTGAGGGATAGCAACTAGCTTGCCGTCAACAGTATTAGCTGTTTTTACGATATCCCGCAGGTTTTCCACACAGTCTAACCCTGATAAGTCCAAAATTCTGCCTTCTGCTCCTAACGCTAATATAGTGTCGGGATTCATCAGATAGAAATCATCCATATTGTGGCGTACCCTGTCAAGAACAACATCGTCATAAGTTTTTTCCTGGTAATTTTCCGCCGTATAGGTTCTGTATTCTACTGTCAGGTCAAGCTTCTTCTCCGCCATCTCTATCGTACGGTCAAATGCACTTCTTGCAGCATTGGTGACATTGGGTTTTGACTTTTCCATCGGACCAAAAAGATTCACAAATTTCCTTTCTCTCGTATCATTCAAAATCAGTTTCTCATTTGTATCAGATGCAACTGCACAGGCTGTTAAACCCAGTGTCATAACAGCTGTCAAAATGGCTGCTGATATTTTTTTAATGATTTGTTTTGTGACTCCCCTTTTCATATCTGACTCCTTTCTATAACTGCCTGATCATATCAGCTTTAAGGTATACCCTTTCGGGCACCCCTTAACTCAGATGCTTTGCATGGGCGTGCTACGCACGGTAAGGTATATATTGTCTTATTGTTTTTTTCAGTAATTCCATATCAATCGGTTTCGCTACATGTGCATCCATTCCTGCGTTCAGGGCATCCTTGACGTCTTCTGAAAAAGCATTCGCGGTCATAGCAATAATCGGAATTTCTTTTGCATCCGGTCGTTCCAGCGCTCTGATTTTTCTTGCTGCTTCGTAGCCATTCATAACTGGCATTTGGATGTCCATCAAAATAGCATCAAATTCATCTGACGAGGAACCAATAAACCGTTCAAGTGCAAGCTGCCCGTTTTCTACAATTTCACAGGAGGCATCTTCAATTCCTAAAAGCTCCGACAGTATTTCGGCATTGATATCATTGTCTTCGGCAACAAGGAAATGAAGACCGCAAAGACTGTTTCTTTCCTCTTCCGATACAGACATTGCTTTTTTATCATGCGGTTTTGTATGTATTTTAAGAAAGGCTTCCTTAAAAGCAGATACGAAAAAAGGTTTTGCAAAAAATCCCACATTATCCATAGAATAAGCTTCGTTTAGTACCTCATCCCCATCATAAGCCGTCAAAAACAAGATTGGAACAGAAACAGGGATAAATCTGCGGAGCATGGCTGCTGTTTCGACTCCATCCATTTTCGGCATCTTCCAGTCTAACAAAATAACATCGTAATCCGCGTCCCCGCCTTCAAAGCTTTGTATCATCCGCAAAGCTTCTTCTCCTGACAGCGCAATGTCCACTTGTACATCCGTGTCCCTCATGAGTGTTTGAATGCTATTGCATACTTCTTTGTCATCATCTACCGCCAGAATTTTGGTAATGCCATTTCCTTTCCAAAATTCTGCGTCGGACTGACCGTTTGGTATACGCAGCTCCAAATCGACCCGAAAGAGACTTCCCTTATCAACCTCACTGAAGACCTCTATCGTACCGCCCATTAACTCAACAATATTTTTTGTAATAGCCATACCGAGCCCGGTTCCCTGAACTTTATTGGTCGTACTGTTTTCCACGCGGGTAAATGCATCAAATATTGTTTCCAAATATTCCGGCGTCATACCGTAACCATCGTCTTCCACTTCAATACGAATATGTTCATACTGACTAGAGCGCTGGGGAAGTCCGATAATACGAAACCAAATATTTCCGTTCTCCGGAGTATATTTTACTGCATTAGAAAGCAAGTTAATTAAAATTTGATTGATTCTGGTCTCATCGCCTACCACATACTCATGCTTAATATCAGTTACTGATACATAAAAGCTCTGTGATTTTTCTTTTGCCATAGGACGGATAATAGCCTCGACAGAAGATACCAGATTATTCAATGTAAATTCTCCGACAGTAAGCACCACTTTTCCGCTTTCAATTTTAGATACATCTAATACATCATTGATCAGGCTAAGCAAGTGCTGGCCAGATGCAGTAATTTTCCTTGTATACTCCCGCACCTTAACAGGATTATCTGCGTCCTTTGCAAGCAAGGTAGTAAATCCAAGAATCACATTCATCGGAGTACGGATATCATGCGACATATTTGAAAGAAATGTTGTCTTGGAATTACTTGCAATCTGCGCTGCCTGAAGTGCTTCTGCTAATTGCTTATTATGGATTTCCCGCTCTGCCTCCCGCTCCTTCCGTATCTTATCATCTTCCCTTTGGCTAAAATAATACAGACTGCAGCAAAGCAGAAAAGCTGCCAGCATAATTACAACTACAATAAGAATATTGTGATTTACAGTTCGCCCTTCCTGCTGAATTGCGTCAATGGGCACATGACCGATTAGGTAGATAGCTCCATTATTCACAGCCCACATATAAATCAGAGAATTTTTATTCTGAATATCATGGTAGAACATAATATCGTCCCCGGCGTCAATGGTTTCTGAAACAGCTTTCTGCAGACTGGCTTCAAGAATGTTATTTGCCCGGTAGAAATCATCGAGATTCAGATGCCCGGCATTTCGTTCTCCCATTCCCGTAGGCTTTAATACAAGCCGCTGGCTTTTTGTATCCATAATATAAAGCATTGCACTGTTATTGTAAAAGCCATATGGCAATGCATCCTCAAAAGAATCGAAAGTATATTCAACATAGAGAGTAGCGATTTCTTTTCCGTTTTTTGTAACAGGACATTTCATAGTATATGCCCATGTTCCCATACTGTTAAGATAAGACTGGGAAAGAGGCAGTTTGTTTACTGTCTTTCCAAAGGAAAAGTCCAGATCTTTCTCTGTAAATACTTCCCCCGTGCTGGAAATACCTTCCGTTTCACCAGAAAGTATTATCGACATTTTAACCATTGTCCGGTTGCTTTCATAAGAGCGGATAAATTCATAAGAATCATTGGAAGAAGCAATTTCCTGGGCAATCAGCATCTGAAATTCTGTTTCCTTTACTAAAACTGATTCAATCGTATTTCTAATTAAATCAAGACTTGCGCTCAGATTATGGATTGCTGATGTAGACATTTCCGCAGATATCTTTTTGGTAACAGAAAAAACAACTGCCCCTAAAATGCAAAATACTAATATAATAAAAAGAAACAAAGTGCTTCTAGGATTTCTTTTTCGCTTCCCTTTCATTGTATCCCCCATCTTCCTGTTAAAAAAATGATGTATTTTTAGTAAATTGTACCACGTTTTTGTAAAATGTTAAAGATATGAACCAAAAAACGAAGAGTTTTTTAGACTCCCCGTTTCTTAACCGTTACCTTGTGTCAAGTTAGTGATACGAATTTTTTAATGTCTAGTTTTCTCAATCAACTCAGCCTATCTTAATACACGTTTTATTAGAAAGTTTCCATATTCACTGTCAGCATTCCATTCATCTATGGAAAGAACCTCTACACGCTCTATCAATCTTTTACCATTTCCAATATACTCCTGAAGAGAAAAGGGCAGTTCCGTTTTTAATCTGTTTCGTAGTCTTTTTCTGGTAGTTACATCTCCATTAGGATACTCAAGAATATATATGTACCAAACCGGTTTGTTTTTATCCAGTAAGCTCAGATAATGCAAAGAATCATAAAATTTTCGTATAATAGTTGATATCTTCTTATCCTCCATTGGATGGAATGCTTTGGAATTCTTTGCATTAGCAATACATGCATTCTTATATTCTACTATGAGGATATGCGTAGAGTTTTCAATCAAAAAATCCGCGTCATTTATGTGTATTCCTGCATTATGATAATCTTCATGCATTTTATCCGTTGCCCATACAGCAGCCTTACAATCAATACTGTATACACCATTTTCTTCTATAAATACTTTTTCCACTGTCATTTCCTCACAGTTCGTATACTTCATCAAGCAATTTGTTATCCGCAGTCATAATGTGATTATATTCAAGCTTGTCCATTCTGTCTGCTGATTGGCTATATATTGCTTCACTGCTATCATCCATCTCTGGAAATGTCTTTATCATTTCATCCGATAATAAATTACGGCTCTTATATAGATTATGAAACATTACCTGCTCATTATTTGTACGTCGGATTTCTAAATATTTTGCAAAATTATAATTATGTGTTGCTATAAAAACCTGAACCCCATTTTCCTGTAATTGCAATAAAATCTCAGCAACAAGAGGGTATAACTCGGGATTTAGATTTGCTTCCGGTTCATCCCACAAAAGAATTGATCCGTTTTCCAAAAGACCATTCCGTATTAATTTCCAAAGCAGTCCTAATTTGCGCAATCCTTCTGCCTCTAAGGAAAAATCAACTTTCCGACCATCTTTTTTTAATACATAAAAAGAATCGTTCTCCAAGATAACAGTTCCATCAATTACAACACTGAGCCTATCAAGAATTCTACTCATAGCAGAAGGGATTTCCCGCGTTTCTGGTAAAGAAGCATTTACAATAATATCTATCTGTGTTCCGTCAAATGGCATATTATATTTCTGGTTCATAGCCAGAAATCCCTTTGCATGAGATAACATTTCTGTTGTAGGGATAAATACAGATTGTATATCTAATCCAAGCCATTGATCATAATTGAATATACCTTTATGTGAAAGGCTGTCTTCAAAACTATGTGTTCCGTCTGATACTTTATAATAACAATAGCCTTCTTTATTTTCTGCGTTTTTTAAAGCCTCGCTGTCTTTCAGGCTGTTTGAGAAAAATTGTACCAGTCTTTTTGTTTTTCCCTGATCTGTCTGCTTAACTGACCATTGTGTTGCGGCATAGATCATTTTTAGAATGGTTGTTTTTCCAACTCCATTTTCACCAATGAGAACATTTATCCCATCACAAAATTCCAGCTTGAATCCATCACTAATTGAGTCTCTTTCTTCTATAGCCCTAAAAGCAGTATTATTCTTTCTCCAATGCCGCTTAAATACCATTACGTTTAAAATTTCAATCGTTTTAATTGCCATTGCCTCGCCTCCAATCAAAATCTATTCCATTTTCTATTCATAGTATACCCTGTTCCTACATTTTTGTACACGGTAAATCATGATAAAGGAATTTTGAGAATTCAGAAATAATATAGAAAACGGAGAACTCTACATTCTCCGCTTCCCATCCATCACCTTACAAAACACCACCGCCGCAACCGTACTCACCGCCGTTGCGGCAATCCCCGGACCTACGATCGCCGCCGGATTCACACTCCCATATTGTGAACGGTATGCGATCACATTCACCGGGATCAACTGCAATGATGAGATATTCAGTATCAAAAACGTACACATCTCATTACTGGCAATTCCCCGTTTACTTACCAGACCTGATATTCTCCCTTTTCTTCTGTCTTCCTCAAGCTTACCGAGTTCTTGCATCGCCAGAAGTCCCGCCGGAGTCGCCGCCCACCCAAGTCCCAGCAAATTGGCAATAAAATTGGTAGTGATATGCTCATTCGCCTTGTGCCCGGGTGGAATTTCTGGGAACAAAAACCGTATCAGCGGACGCATTTTCTTTGAAGCGATTTCTATGATTCCCGCCCTGGTGGCAATTTCCATAATTCCAACCCAGAATGACATCACGCCCATCATGGTAATACAAAGCGTCACTGCCTCTTTCGCCGAATCCAGCGCCGCATTGGTCACCTCCGGCATCTTTCCATTAAATGCACCGAAAATTACACCTGTAATAATCATCCCTGCCCAAAGATAGTTCATTGCTTCTCCATCTCCCACATATATTTTTCTACCAACTCAAACGGTGCGGGGCCTATTGACAGCACTGCTTCGTGGAATTCTTTTTGAGAAAATTCTTCTCCCTTTTCCCGAATCCATTCTTTTTTCAGCTCAAGAAATTCCAAATAGCCAATATAATATTTCAAGTAATTGCCGGGAGATCCTAAAATCAGATTGTAAATCCGATTCACTGCGGTTGTGTCCTTCAACCCATAATCGGCAAAAAAAGCAGCTGTTTCTTCCTTACTCCATCCATCATAATGGATACCGATATCTGCCAGCGTATACAGCCCCAGAATCATAGAGCTGTTTCTCTGCAAAAGCGCCGCCTGCTCTTTCTTAAGCGGCGCCAGCGAATAGCTTGCCATTTCTGCATACGTCGCCCATCCTTCCACATAACCGCCGAAGTTGAAGATATTACGGATTGGGTCAGGATTTGTATCGGCATAGTAAATTGTCTGATACAAATGCCCCGGATATCCCTCATGTGCAAGAGTCGTAAACAAAGTCAGGTTGTTACCCATATGGGCTTCATTGACATAGATCACATTATTCTCATAATCGTCAATTGCCGGAATCATATAAAATGCAGGACTCAAATGTGCCTGCAGAGCTTTTGGAACATACTTTATGTCCACATTTGTTTCAGGCGGCTTTGGAAAATTCTTTTCTATCCCCTCTTCCAATGTCTTTAAAATAGACACAGGGTTTACTGCTCCCTCAGACGCCACCTGGATTGACGCTGTTTCGATCACTTCTTCGATCTGGTTTCCAGTTTCCGTGACATTTTGTGCTTCTTCCTCATCCCCCGGCTGCTGCGACTCTGATTTACTTTGCTGTTTTGCAGCTAACCCAAGCGCCTCTTCCATCATCTCCACATCCTCTACCATCTGCCGTTTTGTCAACTCCTGCATTTCCCGGACAGTACGCTCTGAGCCAACTGCTGACTGCACAATGTGTTCATAATATTCCTTCCCGTTGGGATAATAACAAAGTCCGGCTTCGTTCTTTCCTGTTCCTCTCAATTCTTCTACTGCTGCCATCAATTTATTATAAGAAGGCAGTACATAGCTGTTAAGCATAAGTGCATTCTTTTCTATATAGTCACTTTTTTCTTTCTCTGACAGCTCATTAATTGTTTTAATTCTCTCTACAAATGTAGAAATCAAGTAATTATTTTCCCCCATACTCATAAACGCATTGCACTGCGCCATCACCTGTTTAGCCGCTTCATCCGACATAAAGAGTCCGGCTTCTGCTTTTTTCCTCTCAAACACAATCAGGGAATCAAAATACTCTGGTGTTGTTCTCATCAGCGCCAGATATGTATCTACATCACTGCGGTTCTCCAACGGGTATTCTGACAATACTACAGGAAGTTGTGTCTGAATCCCGCTGACCAGCCCCAACGGCTCCTCATAAAGCAGATACTTTGCATTTTCTTTTGCACGTTCCAGATAAGCCTTCATCACATCATAGGTCAGCCGGTTCTGCATATCCAGTTTCTTATAGGCAAATTCCTCCATCGCCGTCTCCAGATTTTCGACTGCCGCCATCTGCTGGTGTGTATCTGTTGAAAACTGACCGAATGTAGGTTTCGTTTCTTCAATTCCAAATTCCTCTGGATTTTTTAATGTGTAATGCATGCTGATCGTATTGGAAGATGTTTCCTGACAAAATATTTCATTCGTGAATTTGCGAAACGCTTTGTTCTCACTTTCCGCGGAACGGCTCTGACATCCCGGCAGGACCAGGGATATGGTAATGCATAATACAAGGATTATTTTTCTTACAGAAGTATGTGATACAGAAGATTGATCATCACATCGAACAGACATAGAAACTCCCATGAAATGCTTTGTTTCTATAATATGAACTGAAAATAAGAGTTATTCATATCGATTTCATTTGAAAAAATACAGATACTTTTGTTACAGTTCAGCCCAGGACTTTGCACTGGCTGCAAAGTCCGTGAAATAACGTATAGGTAGAGATGCATCAAGCC
>NZ_CALPDG010000063.1 GCF_943193195.1 Mediterraneibacter agrestimuris
AAGAAAAATATTTTGATATCGTAAGCACGGATATGGCGAGGGTATCAAACCGGATGAAAAGTGAGGAAGGGATCTTGGAGGAAACCTATCTGCATGGGAACTGCATACCGGGGCAGAGGAGAATCTACGTCACGGTAGAAGGGGAGTTCAAAGCGTGTGAGAAAATAGGAACGGCGCCGGTATTGGGAAACTGTGAGGACGGTTATGATTTTGAGAAAGTATATAAGATTTACATAGAAGACTATGCGAAGTATTTCGAAGAGAAATGTAATAAGTGTTGGGCAAGGACGATGTGTTCTATCTGCTATGAGCGCACGATGGGAAAAGACGGTGTAAAGCCTGACATAGAGAATAAAGTCTGCGGAGGTTCGAAACGAATCATCAAGGATTTGTTTGTCAACTACTATAGATTTTTTGAAAAAGACAAAGAATTGCTGGAGAAATTGTTATCGAAATACGAAATTAGTTAGGTGAGGTAAAGATATATTAAAATTAGTATCGTAAAGTTTATAGAATCAAAAGGGGGCAATCTCGGATAGAGTTGCTTCTTTTGATTTTTGTGGACTAAAAGATAATATCTTGCGGACAAAAGGATATTTTGATATGGAAGTAAAATATCATATAAATACGGAAGTAAATAAAAGAAAAAATTTATTGACTATATAAGGTTATTGTTTAAAAGTTTATTTAGTATTGAGTATTCAAATTATGTTGCTGAAAGATGCCCTGCAAGAAGGAACGCTATTATAGAATAATGAGGAAACATAGAACTTGGCTGAGTGATGCCGGATTATTAAGTGGTTTGTTGGTGGGAGGATGATTAATCTTTAATTTTTCAGTAGGTCTTTGAATGCCTCAGCTAAGCTATCACACAGCGCCTTTGAAGGAACTTTTGCCCGCCCTTGCGTAGCATCATTTAGGGTAATTATATCGACATTGGTCAATCACACTGGAACGGTCAGAACATGGAGTCAAGTCAAATATTATTTAATGAAGAATGAAGCCAAGGAAGGTTTTGCGGCAGGCTGTGATTCAGAGGTTGACCGATCAGAGAGCGAAATGCCTGACAGAAGATACCTGCATGCAATGGGAAATTTGGCATCAAATAAAAAAGGCAACAATACAGGGATATATGACCTCCAATTTGTAGTTTCGTGCATTTACCAATATAATAAGCTGAAAATCAAAAATGGTAACAGGAACCACCGCATACAAATATAGGTTATCAAAAGAACTATAGTACATGTAGGATACGATGTACACAAAGAATGTTTTATTCTAACCGCTTGAGTTAGAAAAGGTTATATAAAAACTGAAGAAAATAATCATATAAATGGTATTACTTATGTGTTGAAATGGTTACTGCGTATAGTAATTTGGAATGATGAACAACGTACGGGCATGAACCGAAGAGCTTGAAAGTTATGATTTTATCAATTATAATAAAAAACATGACATACAGTTGTCCTGTTTGGTGTAGTATAATGAAAATTGTTAAAGGAGCAGTCATGAAAATAGACAGGCATATTGGGATTTTATCTGTGCTGTTACAAAAAAATACGGTTACCGCACCTTACCTTGCAGAACAATTTGAAGTTTCAAGACGAACCATAAACAGGGATATTGAGGACTTATGTAAGGCAGGAATACCTATTGTGACAAAGCAAGGAGTAAATGGCGGTATCTCAATTATGGAGGGTTATAAATTAGATAAAACGCTGTTCACGCAAAGAGAAATGCAGGATATCCTTGCAGGGCTTCGTAGTCTTGACAGTGTAAATGGAACAAACCGCTACGGGAAGCTGATGGAAAAGCTGTCAGTGGGTTCATCTGATTTTATGGTTGGAAACCAGTCGGTACTGATTGATTTATCCTCATGGTATAAAGAGGCGCTTGCGCCAAAAATTGAACTGATACGCACAGCCATTGAAAAATGTAGAGAGCTGGAGTTTGCGTATTATTCTCCAAAGGGAGAATCGGTTCGCCGGATAGAGCCCTGTTATCTGATATTTCAGTGGGCAAGCTGGTATGTATGGGGCTGGTGTAAAAAGCGAGAAGATTTTAGAATGTTCAAACTAAACCGTATGGAGCATTTGCAAATCTCAGAGAAAGTGTTTGCAAGAAGACATGTGCCAATGCCAGACTTAAGTAATGAAAAGATATTTCCGGGCGGAATAAAGGTGAAGGCTCTATTTGAGCCGGAATGTAAATGGCGGTTGGTAGAGGAATTTGGAAGTGAGAGCTTTACCGGACAGGAAGATGGAAAACTTTTATTTCAGGCAGATTATACGGACAAAGAAAATCTGATCACTTGGCTGATGTCTTTTAGAGATAAGGTGGAATTGCTTGAGCCAAAGGAAATACGAGATGAAATTAGGATCAGCATTGAATGCATGAAAAAGAAATATGAGATGTATTTAGATTATTAAATTGTGGAGAAGGAGAATGACTATATGAGGTACGGGTGGATTGATGAGTATTTACTTAGCAAAATAGGAGTAACGAAAGACCTGCAGAAGGAATGGAATTGGATTCGCTATCAAATCGGCGGAAAGATGTTTGCAGCGGTCTGTTTAAGCGAGAATAATGAGCCGTATTATATTACGCTGAAACTTGAGCCGTCTGAAGGTGATTTCCTGCGGCAGCAGTATGAGGATATCATTCCCGGATATTATATGAACAAAGTGCATTGGAATTCGATTAAGCCAGATGGGGAAGTACCGGATGATTTGTTAAAAGACTTGTTAGATAATTCCTATCAACTTGTGCTTGGTGGATTTAGTAAAAAAAGGCAGCGAGAAATTTTGGAGGATTCTGCTCTGAAAAATACAATAAGCTGCTGTGGTACAGACTGTTCAACATGTGGTTGTTTTGGAAATATGTGTAAGGGATGTAACATTAGTTTTGGAAGAGTATTTCATGCACCGGAAGGGCAAGCATGTCCGATATATGAATGCTCGATCAATCGAAAAAGGTTGAAAGGGTGCGGAGAATGTGAGAGTCTTCCATGTGACATATGGAGAAATACAAAAGACCCTTCGTTTTCAGAGGAAGAATTTCAGCAGAATATACAAGAACGGGTAGCAAGATTAAGGAAGGGGTGAAAGAATTATAGCATTTGATTATAAAAAAGAGTATAAAGAATTTTATATGCCGAAGAATAAACCAAGTATAGTGGAAGTACCGCCCATGAATTATATTGCGGTTCGGGGAAAAGGAAATCCCAATGCAGAAGATAGTGAGTATAAGCAATCCATTGGTCTGCTCTATGGTATTGCTTTTACAATTAAAATGAGCAAAAAGGGAAATCATCAAATTGATGGATACTTTGATTATGTAGTGCCGCCGCTGGAAGGCTTCTGGTGGCAGAATAATGTAAAAGGGATTGATTACAGCCGGAAAGAGGATTTTAATTTTATTTCAATGATCAGACTGCCGGATTTTGTGACAAAAGTAGATTTTGCTTGGGCAATAGAAGAAGCTGCGAAGAAAAAGAAAGAAGATTTCTCAAAAGTAGAGTTTCTTACTTATGACGAGGGTTTGTGTGTTCAGTGCATGCATATCGGTTCTTACGATGACGAACCGGTGACAGTTGAAATGATGCATAATTTTATGACTGCTGAGGGTTATGAACTGGATATTACAGATAAAAGATTTCATCATGAGATTTACTTGAGTGATGCCAGACGAGTAGCACCTGAAAAGTTAAAGACGGTAATCAGACATCCAGTGAAGAAAATTTGACAAATTAAGTTTAATGAAATTATTTAAAAATGTCTTTCTTGCCATGTATAATGAAAAACTTTTCTGAGGAAAAATATTAAATATCAAAAAATGGAAACAGTAACAAAAACGCCGTACATCAGACTGCCATACCAAGATGGGAAGGCAGTATAATGTATGGTGTTATGGACTGCGGCGGGGCAATACCGCTTACTTGGTTTTAACTCTGGAACGGTATATATTCAAATGATTCTACTTTATTTTTGGACTCGGATTCATCCGGATGCAGCGCTCGATTCAGCACTTTTTCATAAAGTTGGTGATAGTTTTCCATCTCCAGTTGCGGAATTACTTTACTGGCTTCCCTATAAAAATGTGCAATGTCTCTTCCGAGTTCACGTCCTTTTCGTGTATGCATATCCAGTGCATATTCCGGTATTTTCAGCGGACAGTCTTTTGCAAAATCCTGCACCAACAAGGTTTTAATATGATCGTTGGAACGTTCTTTGCTGCATTTGCATAAATAGCGGATTGCGTGTACAAAGAGAATCGATCGGTCTCCTTCATCATATAAAAATTCCTTTCTTATCTGATTCATAGAATACACCAGTGTTCCGGCAAGAGGTTCGCCGAATCCAATATCTTCTACCGAAATTACCATTAGTCTTCTCCAGAGTTTTTCTTCAAACTGCGGGCTGGTAATATACATCTCATATGCTGCCATCAACGCATCTTCTTCATTTCCACGCCGGATTGATTTTTGCAACATGGAGATAATCTCATCTCCGCCAAAACCATTTCTTGTAGTAACATGAACCCAAGGATCATAGGACATAAATTCACTCATATTAAATGCCTCCTGAATATTTTTTTACATTTCATTTTAAGTTATTTTGAGTAATTATAAATACATCTTGCGGTATGGTTTTTCGGAAGCAAAATTATATACAAGCCCGTATCCTCTGCTTGTGCCGAAAGTATTTAACCGCTATAATGTAATTACATCATACATGCTATAACGGTTTTAAGTTCAAGTATTTTCTATAGAAAGAGGATAAATATATATGAAAAAACAATATACAGTTGGACAATTGGCTTCTTTGTTTGAGATGGATCCGCAGCTTTTGCGCCATTATGATTCAGTGGGTCTGCTATCACCAAATACACGTAACGAACAAAACAATTGGCGCGTATATGATTATAGTCAAATTGAAAAACTTGCGACAATACGATATTTGCGGAAGCTGGACTTCCCATTAAAGAAGATTGAAGAGTACCTTCATATGACAGATTACGGAGACTCTCTTCAAACGTTGCAGATGCAGTCGGAGTTTCTGCATAATCAGGCAGATAAACTTTTACAGCTTGACAATATTATTCAGAAAAAATTAAACTTTATCAAACAGGAGAATCAGTTGTTGAATTTGAATCCTTTTATTAAAAAATATTATCCTGAGAGAACATGTATTATGTTCGGGGAAGAAGAGATGTTGTACCGGCATGATCTGTATTTCTTTCATCCTACGATAGTAATTCGTCAGGGCGAACAAAAATCTTTTGGGGCTTATTTATTTGATGATGAGGAAGAGTTGCTTGAAGATGCAAGAAAAGACGGGGTTCAGATCGAAATTATTCCGGAAGGCTGCTATCTGTGTACTTACCACACGGGCGATTATGAAAGTTTTGAAGAGAGTGTGGAATTATTAAAAAGCGAACATCCGGAACTGAAATTGGATGATACCGTGATTGCGATCAATGTAATTGATCAGTTTGTTGTCAGTGATATTGAGAAATATCGCACAGAAATTCAAATACAAATTTTGCCTGATGAGGTGCGGGAATAAAAAATCCGCGCTTTTTTCATTTAGGGGTTGAACTTATAATGGTTATAGGTTTTATAATCACCTCAACAAGCCCGTGATACGAAAGAAAACAAAAAGTGAAGGGAGATTTGCGATATGAAGATACTTGGTTTGGAGATTCATAAAGGTGATTTTGACGGTTTACTCGGAATACTGATTGATAACCTGTCTGTTTTCTTATTGATGATTTCATTAAACATCGGTGTGGTCGGAATGCCGGCGGAAATAGTATTCCGCAGAATTATTCCGGGGGCAGCGTTAGGATTGCTGTTTGGAAATATTTATTATGCATATATGGCAAAAAGACTTCAGAAAAAAGAAGGACGCGAGGATGTAACTGCGCTGCCTTGCGGAATCAGTGTTGTATTTGTCATTATGTATACAATGGGGATTCTGCTTCCAGTTACAAAAATAACCGGTGATCCGGAGTTGGCATGGAAAATTGGTCTTGCAGCTAACTTTATCGGCTCTCTGATTTGTGTTCTTGGGGCATTGATCGGACCGTGGCTCAGAAGGTTTTTACCATCTGTAGCAATGCTGGGACCGTTAGCAGGAGCAGCCCTGATGTTTATTGCGGGTTCCGGTTTCCGTGACGTATTTTCCAATCCAATCATTGGAGTAAGCTGTTTGGCGATCGTTTTATGGGGATATGTGGCAAATGGGAAACTTCCGTTTAGACTTCCGGCTGGTCTGGTGGTGTTGGTTCTGGGAGCAATTTTGTCTATGGGAATGGGACAGACAGTGATATCTATGGAACATATAGGTTTTTATGCGCCGTTTCCGTGGGTATTGGAACTAGGAGTTGGGACAATCAAAGAATGCGCGCCATATTTGAGCATTATTTTGCCGATAGCCATTATGAATTTTATTGGAACCTTGAACAATGTTGAGTTAGCAAAATCAGGAGGAGATGATTATAATGTGAGAGAAGCTATGGTTGCAGACGCGGTTGCTTCTGCAATCGGAGGCATTTTCGGATGCTGCTATCCGAATGGTGTGTTTTTCGGACATCCGGGATATAAACGCATGGGGGCACGTACAACCTATTCTCTGATGAATGGGATCCTTCTTACATTGCTTGCGGTGTTTGGACTGTTCAGTTTTATTAATTCTGTTATTCCTCTTGCGGCAGTTACACCAATCTTAATGTATGTGGGAATTGTTTCAACAGAGAGTGCATTTACAACGGTGCCGAAATCACATGTGGCGGCTACCTGTATCGCAATTATGCCATTCGTATGTGAACTGGCGATGAATCAAATTGACAGCACACTGAAAGCTTTCGATTTATCTGCTGCAAATGCTGATACACTGGCGCAGTTGATATCCGGCGGAGTGAACTACACAGGATATTCTACAGTAGGAAATGGAACCACATTGATTTCGATGGTACTGGCGACAATGGTTGTCTTTATGATGGACAGACAGATGTTGCGTATAAGTGCAACTGCATTTTTTGCTGCGCTTTTGTCTGCGGTGGGCTTAATCCATTCTTCTGCACTTGCATGGTTTCCGGTTCCACAGATCACACTTGCATGGTGTATCATCGGAATACTTGGTATCGCAGCATATTTGGGCGGAGTACGTCCTGATAAAGAAAAATGTGAGACGATACAAGTATCTTAAATACATTATAGACAAATTACGGATCTATTATCAGAGAATCTGATGGCAGGAAAATAAATGTTAAATAGTTGTAGATAGAGGAGGAAAGGTTATGAATGCACATGTAATTGATACTGCGTTGGGGAATATACCAGCGGATATTGTAATTAAAAACGGAAATCTGATTAATGTTATCACACATGAAATCTATCCGGCAGACATTGCGATTGCCGGGAAATATATTGCAGCGGTCGGAGAATTGGCATCAGGCAGTATTGGAGAGCACACAAAAGTCATTGATGCTGCCGGGAGATATCTTGCCCCTGGATTTATTGATGCACATATACATTTTGAAAGTAGTATGCTTTCTTATACAGAGTTTAATCGGGTGGTATTGGCGTGTGGAACTACGGTTGTCGCTTCAGATGTCATGGAAGTGTCGATTGTATCCGGATATTCTGCCATTCAGGAAATATTCAAAGAAGCAGAGGGACTTCCAGTGAAACTGGTGAATCCGATCGTCGCATTTGTACCGGAAGACGAATCTGTCCAGACTATCGGAGGAGGATTGACGGAGGATGTTCTAGAAACCATGATTTCAGCGCCGGAAGCGATTGGTTTTGCGGAAACTGTGCCGGGGAAGGTATTATCAAAGTCCCCAGAACTCTGGAAGATGTTGGAACTCTCCCGAAAATATCACAAGACAATTGAAGGACATGCGCCGGAATTGTGCGGTCCTGAATTGAACGCATATGCATCTGTCGGAATAAGATCAGACCATGAATGCGTTTCAGGGGAAGAAGCACTGGATAAAGTACGTCATGGGATCCGCGTTCTTATTCGAGAGGGAAGTGCGGCGAAAGACTTAAAGGCATGTATCAAAGCAATTACGCAAGACGGCGCTGATTCCCGTTATTTTTCTATGGTCAGTGATGATATTGATATGTATTATATTTTGACAAACGGACATCTGGATCATAAGGTAAGGATGGCAGTGCAGGAAGGGGTGGACCCGGTTACTGCAATTCAAATGGTAACGATCAATCCGGCGGAAAGCCTAAAAATCGATGACCGCTATGGGAGTATTACTCCGGGGAAATGTGCGGATATCGTATTTCTTTCTTCCTTAGAGGAATGTCAGGTTATAGATGTTATTGCAAATGGCGAAATTGTTTTGAAGGACGGTCAAGTTGTTTATAACTTCCCCAATTTTACATATCCGGATTTTATGCGAAATACAGTGTGTCTTTCTAAGAAGATTATAGCCGAAGATCTGGTACTTCATACAGATTTTGAAGCGTATACTGCAAAAGTCCGTGTCATCGGTGTGTGCGGAGATTCTCTTTTATCAGATAAACTGGAGGAAGAACTGCCGATAAAAGACGGTATAATACGTGCGGATGTTGAACGTGATATTTTACACATTGCCTGTGTAGAGCGTTACGGGAAGAATGGATGTATAGGTCGTTCTTTTGTGAAAGGGTTTGGATTTCAATCAGGGGCAATCGCAACATCTATGGGACATGATCACCATAATATTACAACAGTCGGAACCAATGCGGAAGATATGGCTGCTGCAGTTAATCGGATTGCAGAGCTAGAAGGAGGTATTGTGATTGTAGAAAATGGAGAGGTGTTGTTTGAACTGGCATTGCCGGTCTGTGGATTGCTGTGCACCAGAAACGGTCTGGAATCCGCCGAAATACTCGGAAAGATGCAAAATCACCTTTCATCAATTGGATGCGGTATGGAGTCTCCTTTTATGAGTCTTTCTTTTGTAACACTTACGATACCAGGATATGCGATTACAGATCAGGGGTTGATCGATGTGGAGACATTAACTCCTGTAGATCCTGTATTGTAACATAAGAAGTATTATGTCAGATGAAGGTGTATACAGAGAATCTCGTAGTTGAGATTCTCTGTGGACTATACTGTAAAAGTTATTAAAAAATCAATAGGCTTATACTTATGAACAATAGTAATTATAAAAAATACTCTAATTATTTTATTTGTACTTCTGAATATAAAGTGCTAAAATTTGAGCATGGGGCGATGCAAATTTTGCAAAATTCATTAAATGAAAAGTACAATTGTTCAATGGACGTTAATTGTGCAGAAAATATACCTATGAAGACGCATGCAGACTTTTGAATTGGGAAAGAAATGAAGTACCTTTGAATATTGGCGGCTATAAGTATGATAAAAAGACAAAAACATTTCCTGTATTTATTAACTACGATAAGAATGATAATATTAGTGATACAACAAAATACGAGGATCATTTTATCAATGCGGATAACTTGATTATTATTTAGGCAAGATGTTCGCAACGGGAAACACAAAAGAATTTGTTATGCCCAATACGGACAAAACGGCAGTTGAAATTGAATGGCAATTAGAAACCCCGGTTCGGGAATATATTTATGAGTATATAGTAAGAGGTTAATTATGTCAGAAAAGAAAATACTAAACGTGGTTGCGGCTATTATTATAAATGAAGGAAATGTGTTTGCGACGCAGCGCGGGTATGGAGAATTTAAAGATGGATGGGAATTCCCCGGCGGAAAGGTGGAAGAAGGAGAAATTCCGGAGGAAGCACTGAAAAGAGAAATTAAAGAAGAACTCGATACAGAGATTGAGGTGGTTGAATTTTTGGATACAGTCGAGTATGATTATCCAAAATTCCATTTATTGATGGACTGTTTTATATGCAGAATAACTACTGGAGACTTAGTACTGAGAGAGCATGAAGCTGCAAAGTGGCTGAACAAAGAGAATCTTGACAGTGTAGATTGGCTGCCGGCAGATTGTGTGCTGATTGATAAGATCAGGGAATATTTATTCACTCGTTTCACCTTTCGTGACATTCGCATGGATGAAGCTGATCAAGCTGTCCTGATCGAACAGATATGCTTCCCGCCGCACGAAGCATGCTCTGAGAAAATGATGTGGGAGCGCATTAGTACAGCGCCGGAACTATTTCTGGTTGCAATAGACAAAGAAACGGGAAAGATTGCAGGCTTCTTGAATGGTTTGGCAACAGATGAGACAGAATTTAAAGACGAATTTTTTATAGATGCGGGAATGCACAATCCGACAGGGGAGAATATTATGCTGCTTGGGCTGGATGTGCTTCCTGAGTACCGCAGGAAGGGGCTGGCGAGAGAAATAATGTCTCAATATTGTGACAGGGAGAGGAAGAAGGGAAGAAAGAGATTAATTTTGACTTGCTTAAAAGAAAAAGTAGAAATGTATGAAAAAATGGGGTATCGCAGTAATGGCATTGCGAATTCTTCGTGGGGAGATGAGCAGTGGTATGAGATGTGTTATGATTTAAAATAATTTCTGAGTGTCCAAACTTTTCCACACTCAATATCTCATAATATAGCTATCAAAGAAAAAATTAAAATTTTAATTTTATGGAGGAGAGATAGCTATGAAAGGATATTTTGTTACAGATGGATATATGGGATATGTAGATGGAGAGTATCGGCTGTTTGCAGATGAGACTGACTATAAAGAATATTTGGAAGATTAAATGTAGCAGTGCAGCCAAAGGGCTGAATTGTCGGTTACAATTAAAATAATGCAGAGGACAAAAAATATTTGGTTTCCCCATTTGGATATTGTATAATAAACCATGATGTATTGTTATGACATCATGGTTTATTATATTTTTCGGAGGTCGATTATGAAAAAATTACGGTATTTATTAAGTATGTTTGTGCTCGTACTAAGCATGTTGACTGGCTGCTCAATAGTGGCACGTCAGGCCGGTGATGGGGAACAGCAATCCACGCTTCAGAAAATAGAATTGGATTCGGATTTGTCAGATATAGAGGATAATGATTCAGAGAATCAGATTTCAAACAAGGATATAAATGATTTAGAAACGAAGATATCTGTGGAACGTGATGGTGAGTATACCTCAAAGAATGAGGTTGCGGCCTACCTTAATCAGTATAGTGAGCTGCCGCGCAATTTTATTACGAAGAAGCAGGCAAAGAAACTGGGGTGGGTTAGTTCGGAAGGCAATTTATATCAAGTGGCGCCGGGGAAGAGTATCGGCGGGGATCATTTTGGAAATTTTGAGGAGAGGCTGCCGAAAAAAGAGGGGCGAGAGTATTACGAATGCGATATTGACACTGACGGAAGTTATCGCGGAGCTAAGCGGATTATTTACTCAGATGACGGATTGATCTACTACACGGAAGATCATTATGAAACATTTGAACTGCTTTACGGCGAAGAATAGCGATTTGAAAAGAGAGAAGATGGTGCTGAACATTTTATAGGAAATTATTTTGGGATGGAAGGAAGTCATTGGAATAAGATAAGGAGGGTTATATGAAAATATATTTGGATATCCGCCGGTTAAATGAGCGGACGGAAGCGCATGAATATTTAAAGGGGCAGCTGAGGCTTCCGGAATATTACGGAAAGAATTTGGATGCGTTGTTTGATTGTCTTACAGAGATTGGCGAGACAGATATTTATTTTGAACATAGAGACTTTGCAGAAGGGTATTTTGAGCTGATCTATCAGGTGTTTAAAACTGCCAGTGATGAAAATCCTGATCTGCGAATTCATTTTTCCTTGAGATAAATGATATAATAAAAATCCACTGTATCTGGTTTTTCAGTACAGTGGATTTTTAATTCATGACATCCATTGGATTATCCTCCTTATTTACTTAATATCTATCTGAAACTATTATCTCAAATAGTGTTTTCAAAAAATGTTTGATTAAAAATTAATGTCCCATTGGTCCTTACCTCTTTCATTAGACTTGTTATTCAATTAAGGTTAAAGATTAATTGTCTGGTGGTCCGTCCTCCTTTTCTTTTGCTATTATTATAATATCTTACAAAGTATGAAATGTCAATAGAAAAGTTAGAAAATAAATAAAAAATATATAAATTAACAGATGAATATAAAAAATATGGAGATAAATCAGTTAAAATATATTTTGTTTGTTTCGTGATGAAATTAAAAAAAGATTTACAAAGAATATTTATGGGATTACTATGTATACAACAGATAAGAACGAAATTTCTGTGAATGACTACAATAAAAGACTGCAATAATAAATCTTTTGAACGATCATAGTGCATTTGTGGTTAACAATGTAATGAAATAATATTTGCTTAGACATATTTTAAAAACTAAGCAATAAACGAAAAAACAAAAAAGAAATGGAGAAAGCTATGTTAAGACCGAAAGAAGTAGTGTGTAAGTGGGTAGATGCTTTTAATAGCCATGATGTGGATGCTATTATAAATCTGTATCATGAAAATGCGACGAATCATCAAGTGGCAAATGATCCTGTTGTAGGGAAAGAGGCAATCAGGGCAATGTTTACAGATGAATTTTCTATGGCTGATATGACGGCCATTGTAGAAAATATATTTGAGGATGGACAATGGGCAATTCTTGAATGGCGAGATCCGTTGGGGTTGAGAGGATGCGGCTTTTTTCAGATCGTAAGTGGAAAAATTTTGTTCCAGCGAGGATATTGGGATAAACTTTCGTTTTTGAAACAGCACAATTTGCCTATTGAATAGGCTATAATAAGTTAAAGATGATTTTGAAAGATAGAAAAAACTAAAAAGCTAAAAATTGTCTAAAATGCGCGAAATATATAAAAAATAGAAAAAACGTTGACAATTTCATTCGCCAATGTTAATATAGTCTTCGTCGCTGAAAACGGCAGTCTTACGAAGGCTGGTATAGACGAGCGGAAGCCGCAGGGGATTGGAGAGCATCCGGGAATCTTGCCGAAAGAACTGTTGAAAAAATGTCGAAAAAACTTGAAAAAAGTTGTTGACAAATAAGAAGCGGTGTGATAATCTAAATAAGCTGTCGCTTGAACAGACAGCAAAGAAAAATAAAAAAGTTCTTGACAACGAAAAAGTTTTTTGATAAAATATCAAAGCTGTCGCATGAAGAGAACGACAAGAACATTGATAACTGAACAATAGACAACAACCCTTGAAAATTTCTTATGAGAAAATTTTTAAGAACTACATTGACACAAGATGATATTCGACAATGTCGAATGGTTTTTACACTGAATTCGTGAAAGACCTCATTAAGTGTTCAATGCCAAACAGTAAAAAGGAAAAGAATTGCTAGCAGTGATTCTTGACTGGACAAACAAAGAAGCTTCGATGGTTCTAGGTTCGGAAGAACCTTACCAAGAACACACGAAGAAGTTCCGACAGTTCTAAACTCGTGGGAAACTTCGTTAAGAACATGCGGAGCGTATAAACGGTAAGACTTGAAACTACCAAGTCAAACCTTTTTATGCGAGAGTTTGATCCTGGCTCAGGATGAACGCTGGCGGCGTGCCTAACACATGCAAGTCGAGCGAAGCGCTTTACTTGAATTCTTCGGAAGGAAAGTATTGTGACTGAGCGGCGGACGGGTGAGTAACGCGTGGGTAACCTGCCTCATA
>NZ_CALPDG010000064.1 GCF_943193195.1 Mediterraneibacter agrestimuris
GCTGTTGAGAACGCTGTAGCATATGACTACAGTAATGGTTTTGTTGAGGGCACAAACAGCAAATTGAAAATGATAAAGCGTACCATGTATGGTCGTTGTGGCAAGGAGTTATTGACCGCAAAGCTTATATTGTCAAGTGGTGAATACGGATAATTGCGGAAGAACCCCAAGGGGGATAATATTCACTACGAGAAATCGCAGGGAATCCGTGACTTCCTCTCCCTTATCCGCAACTACCAAGGCTTAAAGGGACTGGACGCAACCGTTATAAATGCACTGATAGACAAGATACTTGTTTCGGAGCGTGAGAAACTTGCAGACGGAACGGTACAGCAGGAAATCAAGATTTATTATAAATTCATCGGCTTTGTCGGTGAATTACATATCACACCCACAAAACGGTGGACGGCGTTGCCCGCCAAACACTGTATGGTATGTGGCGTTGAATACGTCCCCGGCTCTGGAGTATCGAAGTTTTGTCCAGAGTGCAGGGAAAAAGTAAGAAAGGCTCAAGGAATAGAAACAAAACGCAGGAGCAGGGAGAGAAAAAGGCAGGTATGCATTGAACTGTCCGCAAAAAATGACCGACTGATCTGGAACAGAGAGCCGGCAGGACGGTCCGTCAGGGAAATAAAAATAAGAAGGTGGACATTATCCGTTATGTGACGGAAGGAACCTTTGATGCGTATCTTTATCAGGTCATTGAAAATAAGCAGAAGATTATCAGTCAGATTATGACTTCCAAAAATCCGGTAAGAGCAGTGGAAGATGTGGACGCAACCGCATTGTCTTATGCAGAAATCAAGGCACTTGCCGCCGGAAATCCGTTTATCAAAGAAAAAATGGATTTGGATATTCAGGTGTCGAAGTTACAACTTTTAAAGCAGAGTTATCTAAGCCAAAAGTATGAAATGGAAGATAAAGTGATGACGTATTTCCCGCAGCAGATCAAACAGCAGGAAAAGTGGATTGCAGAATATAAGGAAGACTTGGAACATGTAAAAGAATATACACCGAAAGATCGGGAGACTTTTCCACCGATGAAGATACAAGGAACGGCATATGCAGATAAAAAAGAGGCGGGACAGGCAGTGATTGCGGCATGCAAAGCAATGAAATCTCCGGAGCCAGTTGTACTTGGAGCATACCGAGGATTTGGGATGGAACTTTCTTATAATACCTTTTCAAAAGAATTTGTTGTAGAACTGAAAGGAAAAAGAAGTTATCCGGTAGCGCTTGGAACAGATATCTATGGAAATATCACACGTATTGACAATGAGATTGAGAAGATACCGGATCGGCTCTTGCATTGTCAGGAGCGATTGGAAACGCTAAAGGAACAACTTGAAACAGCGAAACTAGAAGTGCAGAAGCCCTTTGCGCAGGAAGAAGAGCTACAACAGAAAACCGCAAGATTAGGGGAATTAAATGCAATGCTTGATATGGATAAGAAAGAACATCCGATTTTAGACGTGGAGCCGGATGAAAGTGTGGAAGTGGTAGAAACAAAGTGTAAGGTTTTGGAACGATGAGAGATGTGGTGTCAGAGGACTGGCACCGAATATGATATAATGAGCATTGTTCTATTAAATGGATGGTTCAAAAAGAAGTAATGGATAGCCGGGGTGTTTTAGAAAAGACATCTCGGTTATTCTTATACGTAAACATAAAAAGACGATTATTTTGCAAAAAAAATGCAAAATAAGAATGATATAATTGACGTTTGAGCATAATAAGCATATAATTACAGTATGATTTTGCAAGAATTAAGCAGAATGGAGGTAAAAAATATGCTTCTTGAATTTAAAACGAAAAATTATAAATCATTTGTTGATGAGGCGTGCTTTTCTATGATTACCGCGCCGAAACAAAAAGGATTAGATTACAGTATTATGAAAGAAAAAGTGAAGGGAAAGGAAA
This sequence comes from Mediterraneibacter agrestimuris, assembly GCF_943193195.1. Lineage (GTDB taxonomy): Bacteria > Bacillota > Clostridia > Lachnospirales > Lachnospiraceae > Schaedlerella > Schaedlerella agrestimuris. The sequence continues at coordinate 1,921 of NZ_CALPDG010000064.1, forward strand.
TTAAAGGGTTAAGTTCCTCTGTTATTTACGGACCAAATGCGGCAGGAAAAACAAATATCATCGGTGCAATGGATGTGCTGAGAGCCATTGTGCTGAAAGGAAATATCCGAAATGCGGAAGAAAAATCATCTCCAAACCCTGCTTCTGTGGCATTGGAATTAATCCCTAATAATAGTGTTGCGGAGCCACACCCAGTATATTTTTCTGTTGAATTTTATGAAGAAGATGAAAAGAATAAATTCAAAATTCAGTATGAATTGGAAATTGATTTGGGGATGTTCCTTGATGAAGATTATGCAAGAAATATTGTATTTGAAAGTCTTACGGTAAATGATGAACTGATTTTCAGACGTACGCAGGATTTGGAAATAGGAGATATGAAAGTAATTAAATCATATCTTTCGGATGTAACAGAACAGAATACAGAAAGTATCACTGAAATTGCGAAGAATAGTTTAAGCAGGGATGAGCTGTTTTTGACAAACGGATTTAAACTGATTATTTCACAGAAATTTGCAAAATTGGTATTAGATTGGTTTACAAATAAATTTATGGTTATTTACCGTGCGGACTCCATGCAGTTGATTAAAAGATTTGCTGATCCGAAAAAGAAAGCGATTTATGTAGAGAAAACGACAGATGAAGCAGCAAAATTATTTGGAATCAATTCAAATGCAGTTGGATATGTTGTAAGTGAAGATGAGCCGGACGCAAAATTATATTCTGTTTTTCGGAATTCTAAAAATAAAAAAAATGCTGCGATTGCATCAGAGATCTTTGAGTCTTATGGAACAATCCGCTTTATCAATATGTTTCCATTGGTCATAAAGGCAATTCAGACAGGCGGAACACTGATTGTGGATGAGTTTGATGCATCTATTCATCCAATGGCATTGATGAGCATTATCAATGTGTTCCATAATGATGATGTGAACATTCATCATGCACAGCTGATATTTAATACACATAATCCCATTTTCTTAAATTCTAATCTTTTTAGAAGAGATGAAATTAAATTTGTAGAACGAGATGATGATAGTCATCAAAGTGTTTTGTATGCACTTTCTGATTTTGGGACGACAGGAGATAAGGGGGTTCGCAGACACGAAGATTATATGAGTAAATATTTTATTAGTCAGTATGGTGCAATCAAAGATATAGATTTCACACCAATCTTTGAAGAAATTTTAGAACGAGAGGTGTAGTTATGCAAAAGAGAAAGCCAACAAATAAATATTATTTTAGTGTAGAGGGAGAAACTGAGCAATGGTATTTGAAATGGTTGCAGGATATGATTAACAGTACAGAGGAGTCCGTATATAAAGTGTCGATTGATTGTCCTGTAAAGAAGAATCCATTAAAACATGCAAAATCCCTGACAGTTACCAGAAAAATAGAAATATATCATTTTTTTGATTACGAAAGTGATGAGCCGATCCATGTGCAAGGATTTCAGGACGTTATGGATAACATGAAAAAGGCAGAAAAACTGGGAAAACAGATTAAGTATAAATCGGGATACAGTAATTTTACATTTGATTTATGGATCATTTTGCATATGATGAATTGTAATGCTTCTTATGCACATAGGAAACAATATGTTACTCAGATTAACCGGGCATTTGGAGAGAAATTTGAAAATATGGATGAATATAAACACGAGGATAATTTCAAACGGTGTTTAAGTAAAATGGATCTTTCAAATGTAATAGCTGCTATTGGCAGGGCAAAGAAAATCATGCAGAGAAATAAGGAGAATGGATATATTCTGCATCAATATAAAGGCTACCAGTATTATAAAGAAAATCCATCCCTTACGGCATGGGAAGCAATAGAGAAGATTTTGAATGAGTGCATATTATTGTAAAAATGGAATGCGTGGAGTTAAAAATAGAAAATGAAAATTAGAAACTCATAATTTTACAGGTGTTTATCACACCTCATAGGGTTTTAATAAAATCCTCCGAAAGCCTTGAAAACAAAGGATTTATCGCAATCATCACACCTTATTTCTTTATATGATTTCACACCATGTTACCCTTGTTCTGCACAATCATAAGGGCAAAATCAAGGGCAAGAAAATCTCATAACAAGTTATAACAGAGTGTGGTAATCGGAGAACTGTGATATATGTGCGAATATATTATAACGGAGGACTTTTTAATGGATAAGTATATTTATGATGAAAGCAACGGTCTTTGGTATGAACTGCAAGGAGATTATTATATTCCTTGCCTTACTTTACCAGCCGAAAAAGGACACAAGCCTATCGGCTTATGGGGGCAGCGACACAAACACTATTTGCAGGAACATAAACGGGCAGTTTACACCACGCTTCTCACAAGCGGAAAATTGAACTGTTATCTTGCTGATATTGACGAACAAGCAACGAAGATGATGTTTCGATTGGTCGAACAAATGGCTGACAAGGAGGGCGTGACTGAACAACTAAAAGCAGAAAGCATGATATTGTGGATTGGAAGAATGAATGAAATACAAGCGAGGGCGAGAGAAATTGTATATAGCGAACTGATTTATAACTAATGAGCGTAACGCTTATTGCCTTAAAATACAGTGGGTGGAGGATAATACTTCCCCTACTGTATTTTGGGCTTGCAGATAGTAACAAAACAAGGCTTCTCATTAGGCAATAGCGTTACATTGACACGCTACTGCTTATGCAAATGAACAACAGTATAGAAATCTTCACGCCTTCGTGATATACTTTTTATACAGGAACAAATTAGAATTTGAGGAGGTGTTTTATGTTTAATGAAATATGCATATATGAAGCGAAATTAACCAAATTAGATGAAATAGAAGAACTAATGAAAGAAGTTGCCGAATTTTATTTACAACAAGATGGGGTCATTGATGTACATTATATAAAACGTACTCATCGACAAAAAGATTTTAATGCGGTTAAAGAGGGGGAATTGCCTGTTCGACTCACGAGAAATGTAGGCAAGGTAACATATGTGTTGTATTGGGTGTTAGAAAATGAAGAAGCTCATGCAAGAGTATCTAAACTTGGTATAGAGAAGTTTTACAAACGTTGGAACAGATGTTTAACTACAATGCCTAAAATAATTTTGGGTGAGAATATCGTCTAACCACAAATTTCAGTTTGTATGACGAATTTTTTCAAACAGCCTCATTGCATAGGAATGCCAAACAGATTATCCTTAAAGTAGGAGGTGGCAGAAATGGCAAACGAAGATAAAAAAGATTTTAATGCTATGTTGCACGATAATAAGGATATGCCAAAATTTCAAATTATCACAGACCAGAAAAGTATTGAAAAATATGGTGGCAGTAAAATGTATTTTGCACCGCCAATCGACTATGACAAAGTAATGAAAAAAGTTCCGTATGGTAAAGTAATTACCGTTGGGGAAATACGAAAATACTTTGCAAAATTGAGTGGTGCTGATTTTACAGAACCAATTACAGCGGGAATTTTTGTTTCCATTGTTGCATGGGCGAGTTATCAGCGTTCCGAAGATGAAACGCCTTATTGGAGAACATTGAAAGCAAACGGAGAACTCAATCCTAAATATCCCAATGGTATTGAAGCACAGAAAGAAAAATTGGAAGCAGAGGGACACATCATTATTCAAAAAGGTCGTAAAAATATACGATACTATGTAAAGGACTATGAAAGTTCTCTCTTTGATTTGAAATAGGTAAATCTCTGTTTGTAAGGAAATAGACGATAGGTTATGTAAGACGACACCGCCAGCGGTCACACGCTGGCGGTGTTTTTCAATGCCTATCGGCTATCTCTGTCAATGGATTTTTTACGCTGTCTTTGCGGTGGTTGCTGCTTGTTGCGTTCCTGTATCTCACGCAGATGTTTTAACACGCTCTGCTTTTCGGGCGGTCTGTGCTGTTCTTTGGCGGTAGCTGTCGGTTTCCTGCTGACTTGGTATTCCCACTCTGCAAGGTCACGGTTATACTGTTCCACAACGCTTTCCATTTCACGGAAAGTCCGCATAAATACCTGCACATCGGGATAACCGTCCTCTTTGAGTGTATCGGGGATTTTATCCAACCTGTCAGCAATCTCCGCTTCGGTTTCTTTGATTTTTACTTCCAACGCTTTTCGCTCTTTGCCTTTGAAAAGCCCCTTTGTATCGGCAAGCTGCTGTTTCAACTGCGGCAGAACTTTGTCCTGCAAGTTTTTGATTTTTACCGCCTTATTCTGTACTTTTATCATCAGGTTTCGCATATGGCGGAATTCTGCCATATCAATATCAAGCGTAGGCTTGGGCGGCATATCTTTTTCTCGGATAAGGTTTTGCAGAAAATCTTTTGCTTTTGTTACAATCCCACGGAACAGATTAGGCAGCCAACCCTTGCTCTTGATAGACTGGCTTGCTTTTTCGTGTATCTCGGTCTGTTTGATTTCTAAAATCTTTGCTTCGGAAATACCCGATATGAGCGCCATATCCGCTGTTCTGTTCCATTCCTGCCTTGCGGTATTGTCCGCTTCAATCTCGGCGGCTTTGGGATTGTTCTTGCCGATTTTCTTGGTAGGAAGATAAACGCTGTTCTTATCAAATACCTTTAACTGCTGTTCGGGATCGGAGATATGCCGATTGATAAGGTCGGTGTAAATCTCCTTTACCTCCCGAAGAAAAGGCTCGCTTTTGAATTTATCATCTTTCACGGTAAAGAGGTGGCTTTCATAAATTTCTCCCTTTTTTATGACGGTGCAGCCTTTTCGTATCTGCCCGTCCTCCCCTGTGATTTCTTTCTTGGTGCGTACCCTTTTGCCTGTTTCATCATAGAACACGCTGCGTGTGGCTATCTTGATGTCAGGCTCAGGAAGCAGTTTTCTTTCGCTGAAGATAAGATGGATATGATAGTTTGTTTTGCGTTTGTTGTGGTGGAGGGCTGACACGCACTCCACGCCATACCGCCTGCGGAACTCCTCCGTAAAATCTTCAAGGACTTCCTGCGGCTCATATCTTGTATAAATTTCGGGCAGGGCGATAATCAATTCCCTTGCTTCAATACATTTGCCCTCTGTACCGCTTCGCTTAAATTCCTGCTGGCTTTCCCTTGCAAGGTTACTCCAAAATTCATTGTCGGCGGTGCGGTAGGTGGCATAGAGATTTTCCTGCCTTGCGTGGCTTGTGATATAGGATATTTCTGTTTTTGCTTTCCGTAAGATGTCCGCCAATGTGTCGCAAAAATCAACGGTACGGACTTTACTGCGTTTTGTCGTGCCGACTTCGTGCTTATGCCTTGTGCCATTGTACCGCATACTTCGTCTTACGGTTAGATACTGCTCGTCAAGGTTGATGTCCTGCCAAGTCAGACCACAGACCTCTCCGATACGCAAGCCTGCATAGTAGGCTATCTGTACCGCAAGCAGGGCAGGGTGTTTCTTTTGGGTTAAGAAGTCCGTCAGTTTTTGGTATTCCCCGTGTGTAATGGTAGGAACAGGAACAATATCTTCTTCGCTGTCCGAGAAAATATCTGTTTCCTCTTTTCTGCCACGCAGCTTCACATACTGCATCGGGTTAAAGGTTATCAGCCTTTTCGGAAATACAGCAAAGCGGAATGAATTTTGCAGCACCGCCGAGAATTGCAGCATATAGCCTTTGCTCATCGGCTTTGAAGTTGTACCGTCAGGATTTACCCCTCCGTAACTCATAAGGTCGATAAACGCCTGTAAATGGTCGGCGGTCACGGTTTTCAGTTTTCGGCTACCAATGGGATATTTCTTAATCTTTTTGACTGCCGCCATATATGCCATAACCGTACCGTTGCTAAGACTGCCGGGCTTCAGTTCTTCCTCTACCCACATATCCAGCATTTCGCCAACCGTGATGTTTTCGGCTTTCCCGACAAATTTCTTTTCCTCATAGTCAGCGATTGCTTTTCTGAGCAGGGCTTCTGTTTCAGACTTGCTTTCTGTTCCCACAAACTCTTTCTGTACTTTTCTTCCGCTTTCATCTTCGATGTAGAAGCGTGCGTACCAGTGCAAGTGAATCGACTTCATCGTACAGATCAGGAAGAATAAGAGCACAGGAAAGGAAGTTGGAACTATGCAGGTACAGATAGAAGTAAAAGAGAAAAAGAAAGACCGGAAACTGTTAGAGCAAGTTCCTCATAAAGAAGTAGTAGATCTGTCGCTGCTTTGTTATGCGGATCTTCCGGTGGAGCAGGGCAGTTATAACGCAACATTTAAGATCACGGAACAGATGTTGCAAAAGTGGAATGTAGATCGGGAGGAATTGTTTCAGACTGCGTCAGAGAATACAAATCCTGCGAATACTCCGGTGTTACAAAACTTAGAGGAGGTAACAAAGCAGCTTTTTATGGGAGGCGCCCCGCCGGAAAATTTACTGAAGAAAGAACTTGATTTTTCCAATCAGGAAGAAATACTTCTGGTGCTTACAAATGAAAAGAAAAATTTCGGTGCAGCTATGATGTTTGAACCGCAGGTAATGGATTGGTTAAGTCAGTTCTTTCCGGAGGGATTTTATATTTTACCCTCTTCTTTGCATGAAGTGTTGATTCTTCCTGATCGTGGAGAAATTCCACCGAAAGAACTGGGAGCGATGGTGCGGGAAATAAATCGGAATCAGGTAGAGAAAAAGGAACAGTTATCCGATCGGGTTTACTGTTACGATAAGGAAGCGCAGAAGATCGTAGAAGTTCCGGAATCCATAGAGCGGGGAAAGGAGATGTCGCGATGAGAAAACGGAATATTGCTATTATGTTTCGGCTGAATCGGAAAGAAGCAGAGGCGTTGGATAAGAAAGTGAAGAAAAGCGGTTTGAACCGGGAGGCATATCTGCGTCAAGTTATTACCGGAATTGTCCCAAGAGATGCACCGCCGCCGGATTATTATTCCATGATGCGAGAGCTTCATAAAATCGGGAATAACCTGAATCAGATTGCGCAGAAAGCCCATGTGCTGAATGTGATGGACGTTCAGAGATATGATGCGGCAGTCCGGTTGTTCGAGCAGATGGTAAAAGAGATTACGGAAGCAGTGATTTTACCGGAGAAAAATCCGCAGGAAAGAACGGGCAGATGTGAGAAAAGAGGTCAGTAAGATGGCAACCACATCCATTTGGAGTGTGAAGGGGTGGCTTGGAAAGGTCGTGATTTATGTAGAGAATCCAGAGAAGACGAAAAATCCAGTTTATTTAGAGCAAAAAGAAATCACGGAAGAAGAATCACAAGGACTGTCCGATGTCATTGCATATGCAGTAAATGAAGAAAAAACAAGGCAAGGAAATTGCGGAGGAAGTCATGGTTATGCAGCAGCATGTTTCTGGTGTGAATTGTGCCCCAGCCACCGCCCGTGGAGAAATGATGGCAGTCAAAAAAAGATATGGGAAAGATGAGGGAATCATGGCATTTCATAGGTATCAGTCTTTTGCGCCGGGAGAGTGTACGCCGGCGATGGCGCATGAGATCGGTGTGAGACTGGCAGAAGCATTGTGGGGCGATCGGTTTCAAGTATTGGTGGCAACCCATTTGGATAAGGAGAACCATTTGCACAATCATTTTGTAGTTAACTCGGTTTCCTTTTTGGATGGAAAACGGTATCATCGGACGAAACAAGATTATTGCAGGATGCGAAAGGAATCAGACCGATTGTGTAAGGAGTATGCGTTATCTGTGATTGAACAGCCAAGTGAGGGCAAGTCTCAGCATTATGGGGAGTGGCGGGCAAATCAGGAACAGAAGCCGACTTACCGGGGAATGGTACGGGCAGATGTAGATGAAGCAATCCGCAGGGCAAGGACGGAAGATCAGTTTTTTCATTTCTTAAGGGAGAAAGGTTACGACATCAAGTTCGGACAGGATATCACCTTGCGACCGGCGGGACGAGACAGAGGATTGAAACTTGCCCGCAACTTCGGAGAGGCGTACACGATGGAAGCAATCCGCAGGAGATTTTAACAGAAGAAAAGAGTCCGTTTCCGAAAACTTCTTATCGTTTGAGACAAGAGCAGAGAAGAGCCAGACAGATTCATCTGCGTGGAACATTCCAAACGAAACGAAAAATTGGAGGATTGCGGGGATTGTACCTGCATTATTGTTATCTGCTAGGAATTCTTCCGAAAAATCGAACACCTGTGAATCAAAAAGAACTGCATTTATTGCTGAGGGAAGATTTAAACAAATTGAATAAGATTAAAAAAGAAACAAGGCTGCTTTGTCGTTGTCATATTGATACCGCAGAGCAGCTTTTTTCGTGGAAGGAAACTTGTGAAAGCCGACGAAAACAGTTGGTGGATGAGCGTACACATCTCAGGTATCGACTCCGAAGCGCAAAGGATGAGCATGTGCAGGAGGCGTTGAAAGCTGAGAGTTCCAAATTGACAGAAGAGATAAAAGAACTGGGGGAGGAGGTGAAACTTTGTGATGGAATTGCCGCACGGTCTCAGATTTTAAAAGAGAAAATTCCTATCGTGAGGCAGGAAACAACAGAGAGAAAGGAGGAGGTAAGACATGAACACATCAGGGGAAGCCGCTGATCAAGTAGTGCGGATGTCGTTGGAAGTGGGAGAAGCAGCATTGAAAATTTCCGGGGCGGGAGCCAAACAGCTTGCAGTGCTTTTATATGCCATTTTGAAAGAACAGAAAAAGACGCGTGGACGGGCGAGACTGGAAACGCTGGTGCGTTCGGGACGTCCGCTGACGGTATTTTCCGTGAAAGAAAGTGATTTGCGTAAATTTGTGCAGGAGGCAAAGCGGTATGGAATCTTATACTGTGCGGTGCGGAATCCAAGAGGAAGCAGCGATGGAATGGTAGACATTATGGTAAAGGAAGAGGATGCGCCCCGGATCAACCGTATTGTAGAGCGCTTTCAGTTTGCAATGGTTACGGAGGCGGCGCAGATTAAGACGGAAATCGAAAAATCACGGGAACAGAAAGCAAAGACCGTTGGAGAAGAAAGAACTGGAGTGAAAAAATCCGGGCAGTCTCAGGATGTGCCGGAGCGAACCGGACGGGAGAAATCTGATACGGATCAGTTGATGGAGGAATTGATGGGTGCGCCGAGTAAGAAAGAGGAGACACAGCCGCGAAACCCCTCTTTGGCAAAGACAAAGAAATCCCTTCTGTCCGAGCCTATCTTCGAGAGGCACAGCAGAACCGCCGAGGGTACTTCTAATTTGTATATGCCGACAGCGCCGCAGAAGAAATCGGTGCGGGAGGAGTTACGGGAGATTCAGGCGGAACGAAACCAGAAGAATCGAAATCAGCCAGTTTCAGATCGTGTACAGCAAAGAGGAAGAAGACAGCAAGAAAGAGTACTGGAGCATCGGCAGCCACAGAACAGGAAACCGAAAAAAATGAGCAAAGAGAGGTAAAAAGAGATGAGTATAAATTTTGATTCCATGTTAAATGTATCCGCAGTTCCACAGGATGACCGCACAGCGGCATTTATTGCGGAGAGTAAGAATAACCGGAACCGTTGTTATGAATTGTCAGAACAGATTACGGCGGCAGTTGCAACGGACAGTCAGATGTTTCAGAAATATCTGGATGTGCAGAGCCGCTTTGACCGCTATACTGCGAGTAATTCCCTGCTGATCTTAGCGCAGCGACCGGAGGCACAGAAGTTAGGCGATTATAGTTACTGGAGAAGTCGGGGAACTTTTGTGAAACGACAGGAGCGAGATAATCCGGTACTCATTTTGGAGCCGGGAAAAGAGTATGAGCGTGAAGATGGAAGTATTGGAATGTATTACAATGCCAAGAAACTGTACGAGCCATCGCAGACCAGTTTACGCAATTATACGCAGGAGAAACCGCAGGTCACAGAACAACAGTTGATCCGTGCGCTGCTCATCAATCCTCCGGTGAATACCGTTCCGGCAGAACCGGATCAGATGCCGGAGGGGAAAGGTGCGCTGTTTGCACCGGATGAAAAATGCATCTATGTAAGAAAAGGGATGGATGCACAATCCATTTTTCTTTCGCTATCTCCGGAACTTACACTTGCAGGGTTTGCAGATGGAAATAAGATGTATGACCGGGATGCAGAGGCGTTTCATGCCTACTGGGCGTCTTATATGCTTTGCAAGAAGTATGACATTGACACACAGTATTTTGATTTCAGCCATGCACCGGAGTTTTTTGAAAATATGGAACCGCAGGAAGTCCGTGCGGAGTTAGCGAAAGCGCAGGAATCCTTTAAGAACATCAATGCCCGGATGGAGAAGTCTTTGCAGCAGGAACGCAATCAGACGGAACGCCAGCAGCCACGCATGGGTGCTCATCCACAGAGAGAGGATGCGAGGTAAAAGGGGATTAGAAAAAACGGTAAAACAAATGAGAAGAAAACAAAACAGGAAGCAGATAGAACCGCATAGCCGTCCCGTCTGAACATCAAGAGCCGGAAAAGCAAGGGCGCATTGTGGAAATGTGCATAACAGACTATTCCGTCATGGATAACTCTGTTCATAGCACATGGAAAAGCGAAAGAGCCGTTTTCCCACGTCCTGCAAACAGAGTTACCCACAACTCCATTAGACAGCCAGTTATACACATTCCCACAATGCCGACTACTACGGAAACCCCCTTATTCATTTCTGGCTAAAAAGTTTTCTGTAATAAAAAACTGATTAAGTTCTTTCATATGGCTGTAAGTGTATTTTTGTGGCATTACGAAAGAATGTTGCGACAGTCCTTCCAAAAAAGAGTAATAAATACTGGAAAATGTTGGAGTATCCAGGCTAGCAGCGAAAATATTAACTACTTTCATTAAGTCAATAGCCTTTTCCATTGAATCATAATTTTTTAAAAGTAAATCTTGAGATTTTTGCTGTATTTTAGGATAGACATTTGATAAACCGACTAATGCCGTCCATGCCATCAACTCCATTTTCCGTATATTATCGAGAGGGAGAAGCTGCTCTGAATATATAATAAAGTCCTCTAATGAGATGTCGTGTTGAAACAGCTCCAGCTTTTCTGCCCGATGAATCGCACAAAACTCAATATACTCCATAATTTCTACATAGAAATTCTCTTGTGATTTAAAAAAGTTTTGTATAGAACCTACTGTATACCCAGAGGCATTTGCTAGTTTACGAAAACTAACAGATGATAGTCCTTCTTTACCAATTAGATTTATTGACAACTGTAAAATTTCCTGCTTTTTCGTGTAACTTTCTTTATTGCCCATACGCTGCTCTCCTTAATATAAATTTTTTTTAATATATCATACTTGACATTTTAATACAAGTGTATTAAAATGAAAAAAGTTAATACAACTGTATTAAAAATGAAAGGAGAAAATGAAATGTTAATGTCAAGTACAAACACAATCGAGGGAAAGAAACTGGAAGTATTAGGATTGGTAAGAGGGGCGTCTATTTACAGCAAAAATCTTGCAAAGGATATTGGGCAAAGTTTAAAATCTGTAGTTGGAGGTGAACTGAAAACTTATACGGAACTGTTGGAGCTTACAGCAGATACGGCTACAAAAAAATGGAAGAAAAAGCAAATGAAATGAGTGCCGATGTAATCGTTGGAATCAGCTATTCTACATGTAATCTGGTAGACGGGGCGGCAGAAATAATTGTACCTGAATTATTCACGCCGCTATAAACTTGCTTAAAAACGGATAGCATTACTTTAAAGTAAGTAAAACCGTAACTTA
>NZ_CALPDG010000065.1 GCF_943193195.1 Mediterraneibacter agrestimuris
TTTGTTCTCTTTTCTTATCTGCATTTTTTGTCATCATAAAAACACCGCCTCCCTGATATTTTTATTATACCAAAGAATCGGCTCGAAGTATAGAAAAGCCCGGCATTTGCCGGGACTTTGTCTACAGTCTGGAGGCTGTACGAAAAGTACAGCCTTTGTTGTTCTACAGTATTATGATTGAAAAATTTGGGGAATTATTACAGAAAGAAATAAGTAACTATTAGCAAATATAATGAGGCGAAAAAGGGGGATAGTATGTAACAGTGCAGTACAGGGTTTTGCAATTGCTGCAAAGTCTGTAAGAATGCGTGATGGAGAATAGAATCCGCCCTTTCACCGCAGGTGAATTTAAAATAGGGTGGATTCAGTAACAGTGCAGCCGAAAGGCTGAACTGTTACATAGTACTGAAAATAATGCAATTTTACTATTGACAACCCTATTTTATTTATGTATGATTACGGATAAACTAACGTTGTAGTCGGTTACAAATATAGAAAGAGAGGAAGAAGATAATGGGTAAGATTATAGGAGAAGGCATTACATTTGATGATGTGCTGTTGGTTCCGGCGTATTCAGAAGTGATTCCGAACGAAGTGGATCTGTCTACTTATCTGACAAAGAAGATTCGATTAAACATTCCGATGATGAGTGCAGGAATGGATACTGTTACAGAGCATCGTATGGCGATTGCGATGGCACGCCAGGGGGGAATTGGAATTATCCACAAAAACATGTCAATTGAAGAGCAGGCAGAAGAAGTTGACAAGGTAAAACGTTCAGAGAATGGAGTCATTACAGATCCGTTTTTCCTTTCTCCAGAGCATACACTTGAGGATGCCAACAATCTCATGGCAAAATACCGTATCTCTGGTGTTCCGATTACAGAAGGCGGGAAGTTAGTAGGTATTATTACTAACCGTGATTTAAAATTTGAGGTGGATTTTACAAAGAAAATAAAAGAATCTATGACTTCAGAAGGACTGATTACAGCGAAAGAGGGAATCACGCTGGACGAGGCGAAAAAGATTCTTGCAAAAGCAAGAAAAGAAAAACTTCCGATTATTGATGAAGAAGGCTGCCTAAAGGGTCTGATTACCATTAAGGATATTGAGAAACAAATTAAGTATCCGTTGTCTGCAAAGGATGGGCAGGGACGGCTGCTCTGTGGTGCGGCAATTGGAATCACAGCCAATTGCCTGGACCGTGTAGCAGAGCTTATGAAAGCGCATGTAGACGTAATCGTTATGGATTCTGCCCATGGTCATTCTGCAAATGTATTGCGTACCGTCCGCATGGTGAAGGAGAAATATCCGGAACTGCAGGTAATCGCAGGAAATGTTGCAACAGGAGATGCAGCAAGAGCTTTGATCGAGGCAGGTGTAGATGCAGTTAAGGTCGGTATCGGACCAGGATCTATCTGTACAACCCGTATTGTTGCTGGTATTGGCGTACCTCAGATATCCGCAGTTATGGATTGTTACAGTGTGGCAAAAGAATACGGTATTCCGATTATTGCAGACGGCGGTATTAAGTATTCAGGAGATATGACAAAGGCAATTGCAGCAGGAGCAAACGTATGTATGATGGGAAGTATCTTTGCAGGCTGTGATGAAAGTCCGGGAACATTTGAACTGTATCAGGGAAGAAAGTATAAGGTTTACCGTGGTATGGGCTCTATTTCAGCAATGGAGAACGGAAGTAAAGACCGTTATTTCCAGGAGAATGCAAAGAAACTCGTACCAGAAGGTGTAGAAGGCCGTGTGGCGTACAAGGGAACAGTAGAAGACACTGTATTCCAGCTGATGGGCGGACTTCGTTCAGGTATGGGATATTGCGGAACACACAACATCGAAGAACTGAAAAAGAATGGACAATTTGTGAAGATTTCTGCTGCATCTCTGAAAGAGAGTCATCCGCATGACATTCACATTACGAAGGAAGCTCCGAACTACAGCGTGGATGAGTAAGAATTATGTAACAGTTCAGCCTTCGGCTTCCTGTTACAGGCATCAAGCCATGCAAAACCACTTCGTGGTGGCTTGATGCATCTCTACCTATACGTTATTTCGCGGACTTTGCAGCCAGTGCAAAGTCCTGGGCTGAACTGTTACAGAATTATTTATATGATATGTTAGGGACTGGGGAACTTAAATTTCCTCAGTTCTTTTTTGTTGCGAAGAATGCGATAAAACGTTACAGTTCAGCATAGGAGTTTGCACTGGCTGCAAACTTCGTAAAAATGTGTGATAAAAACGTCCGGTGGACGTTTTTTAGTATGAATGAACAGGTTTGTAATTTTGTATAAAAAAAGACATCATATCACGATTTGCTGTATAATGAAAGTGACTAAACAAACATAGAGCTGGTTTATTTATCAATCTGTAAAATGGAGCAAAAATAAAAAGAAAATGGAGCAAAGAGAATGGAATACTTGTTAAAAAGAATATCAAATCTAAATCATGTAGGAATTATTCAATATGATAGTTTAAAGCAAACGCAAATACATTATGAAGAACATATAGAATTTAATCCTATAACACATAGCGAGGTCTTAAAAAAGAAATTGGTAAGGGGGAGTCTTCAACAGGAGCAACCGTATATTTATAAAGATGAATTTGGTGTTTATTATTCGGGTATAAGGAAGGGGACAATTGTTTATATAGCTGGCCCTATGAGTATTAAACAGCTCGATTATGTGGATACACATCAATATTATCGCTTTTATGAAATGCGAACAGATATTGAGAAAAAATTAGTGCATTTTACATTTGCTGAAATATTGGACATTGTAGAAATGCTTGCCAAAATTATCTTGGAAAAAGAATATACGGATGATGAACTGATTTATGTGAATAAACTAATAATTGAAACGAAGAAGCAGGAAGAAGAGGAAAAAGTTTTATATGACTTAAAAGAAGGTGATGACGATTTCTACCATCATACGTATCAAGAAGAACGTAAAATACTGGATTGCATTCGTGAGGGGATGACAGAAGAGGCACTTCATTATTCTAGAAATATGGATTCAGAGATTGGAAAATTGTCAGGAAAGGAATTGAATCATTGGAAAAATCTTGCAATTGTTGCAATAGCTTTATGTACAAGAGCTGCAATTGATGGGGGCATGTCACCATCAATTGCATATCGTCTTAGCGATTTTTACATACAAAAGTGTGATGGGTGTAATGATATTGCACAAGTAATCAAATTTCGCGACCATGCAGTGGAAAAGTTATCGAATCAGGTGAAAAAAAGATTGGTCAGGAGGTCTTCGAGTTATGTAGAACGGTGTAAGGATTATATAAATAAGCATTATAAAAAGAAAATATATCTGTCGGATATTGCTGAGTGTTTAGGAATTAGTGAAACACACTTATCTAGGCTGTTTAAAAAAGAAACCGGGATTCGAATGCAGGATTTTATTGTAGATGTAAGATTGGAACATGCAATGAACCTGCTTAAATATTCGGATGAGAATATTTCAAATATAGCAGAATATGTAAATTTTCCATCCCAAAGTTATATGGGAAAGATTTTCAAGGCAAAATACGGGATGACACCGAAGCAGTATCGAGAGAAAAACCGGCCATCAGAATTTTTTGAGAAATAAATGAAATGGTTAATAAAAGGATAAAAAAAGCAAAAAAAGAATATAATTTTAACGTTTTATTCTGTAAAATACACCCATAAGTTAGTAAAAAGCAAACTTAAAGGAGGAGAAAAAAATGTTAAACTTTGCTACAAAGCACAACGATCCAGATAAGGCTCTTGGCTGGGGCGAGAGAGTTGGTTATGGATCAGCAGCATTCGGATGGAATATGATTAATGGTATCATTGGAACATTCCTTACCGTCTATTTTACAAATGTTGCATTGTTAGATGCAGCAATTATCTCAACTTTGATTGCAGTATCAAAAGTGTTCGATGGTGTTTCAGATTTAATTGTAGGGCGTATGGTTGACAATACAAAATCAAAAATGGGAAAGGCAAGACCATGGCTGCTCCGTATGTGTATTCCATTTGCGATTTCAGTAATATTACTATTCTCTGTGCCATCTAGTTTTCCGACAGCGGCAAAATATGTATATGTATTTATAATGTACAACTTGGTTAACACAGTTTGTTTAACAGCAATTCAGGTACCATATTTTTCTATGATTTCTTTATTGACAAGAAATACATATGAAAGAGGTTTCCTTGGAAATCTTCAGCAGATTTTCCAAACACTGGGAAATGTATTTATCAACTCAGTATTTACAATTTTACTTGCAAAATTTGCAGGCAGTGCAGAGAATTATATGACGCAGAAGGCGTTTACGCTTACAATTACAGTGCTTTGCCTGCTTATGGTAGCTGCTGTTCTGATTTCTGTATTTTGTACAAAAGAACGTGTTGGCGTGGTAACAGAAGAAGAGAAAGCGGTTGAAGGCAAAGAAGAAAAAGTAAGCACAATGGAAGTTGTAAAATCATTACTTACAAATAAATATTGGGTTATGATGTTCTTTGCCATGCTAATGATTTTCTTTGTGATCATTTTCTATTCTATTGGAGGTGTTTACTATGCGATTTACATCTTCGGTGATATGGGACAGATCAGTTGGATGAACAATGCAATCTCAATTGCACAGTTTGCAATTATGTTTGTGATACCATTCTTTATGAAGAAGTTTGATAAGAGAGTTATTTATGCAGCAGGTTTTCTCTGCATGACAATTGGATTCTTGGGATTTGGATTTGTGGATTCAATTGTTCCGCTTATGATTGTGTGCAATGTGTTAAAGGGACTTGGCCTCGGTTTAGCGGGTGGTATGGCTATGGGGATTGTAGCAGATGCAATTCTGTATGGACAGTTGAAAACCGGTATCAATGCAGTTGGTATGGGAAATGCCGGTACATCAGCAGCTCAGAAACTTGGACTTGGACTCGGACAGGCAATCTTTGGATGGGTACTTTCAGGAGCGGGATTTAATCCGGCATTAGATGCGCAGGGAATTGCCCAGCCGGAGACGGTTGTTACAGCAATCAAATTTATGTATAACTATATTCCAACAATTATGTGTGCACTAGTATTCATTATGATGGCAGTATTCTTCCATCTCGATAGAGACTTAAAGAAACTGAAAGCAGAAAAAGGAATTGAAGATTAGATGAAATCCTTGATACATATAAAAATAAAATAGGTTTTGCAGAAAGCGGTGGAGCACAGCGAATGAACGTTACATCCATCGCTTTTTTAAACCTAATGTAGCGGTTAAATACAAATGAAATGAAAGGTGAAGCATCTTATGAAACGATTGAATGAAGTTATACAGGGCAAAGAAGAAAATTATATGCTCCCTTTTTTCTGGCAGCATGGAGAGGATGAAGCAACACTCCGAAAATATATGCATGTGATTCACGATGCAAATATCGGGGCAGTCTGTATCGAGTCTCGTCCTCATCCTGATTTCTGCGGGGAGAAATGGTGGACAGATATGGATATCATTTTAGAGGAAGCTGAAAAACTTGGCATGAAAGTGTGGATATTAGATGATTCACATTTCCCGACTGGATTTGCAAATGGCGCGGTTAAAAAAGCGCCTGGGGAATTACACCATCAGTACTTGGTTTATCGCATGCTTGAGATGGCGGGACCGGTAAAAGCAGCATCGTTTTCTATAAAAGAATATATGCAGCCAGCGCCGCTTCCACCATGGATTCCGGTGCCCCCAAAGTCAGATGATCCATTTGACGATGATCAGCTCATAAAGATTTATGCTTGTGAAATATTGGAAGGAGAAGTACTCGGAACTCCAATTGATCTGACAGATAAAATAGAAGGCGATGAGATTTGTTTTGATCTTGGCGAGGGGTATTTCAGAATTTATGTGACATATATTACAAGAAATGCAAAGGGAAGAAATGATTATATCAACTTCATGGATAAAGAATCGTGCAGATTACTGATTGATGCTGTATATGAGCCGCATTTTGCGCATTATAAGAAGTATTTTGGAAACGTCATTGCAGGCTTCTTTAGTGATGAACCGCCAATTGGAAATGTGGAAGGTTATATGCCGATTGGACCAATAGGAACAGCGGGACAGAACCTTGCATGGTCCAGAAGTGCGGAAGAAAAGATGAACGAAGTCTATGGATCAGCAGAGTGGAAAAACTTCATTCCTTATCTCTGGGCAGAGGCTGAAGATAAGGATGAACAGGCAAGAATTCGCAATGCTTATATGGATACAGTTACATTTCTTGCAGCTGAGAATTTTTCACAACAGAATGGAAAATGGTGTGAGGAGCACGGTGTAGAATATATCGGACATATGCTCGAGGACTGTGACTTGAATATGAATCTTGGCGGAAGTATGGGGCATTTCTTCCGTGGATTATCAGGGCAGCATTGGGCGGGCGTTGATAATATCGGCGGACAGGTTACAATCAATGGACAGAATGTAACAAGGCATGATCAGCCGGTATGCAGGGATGAAGCCGGTTTTTACCAGTATGTAGATGGAAAGCTGGGGGCTTCACACGCAGCAATTGATCCAAAGAAACGGGGAATCTGTATGTGTGAGAACTTTGGTGCATATGGATGGCAGTCGGGAACAAAAGAACAGAAATTCATGATGGATCATTTTATGGTAAGAGGTGTAAACAGATTTGTTCCACACGCATTCTCGCCAAAAGCATTTCCGGATCCAGATTGTCCGCCGCATTTCTATGCACATGGAGAAAATCCACAGTATCGTGCATTTGGAGAACTGATGGCTTATAATAACCGTGTTTGTCATTTGATTGATGGAGGGAAGGCTGTTCCTGATGTTGCGCTTTTATATAGTGCGGAAAGCATTTGGGCAGGAGATCAGGCCAGCAATATCCCTGCAGCAAGATACTTATCACAGTCGCAAGTGGATTTTCATATTATTCCGGCCGATGTGTTTGCCGATACAGATGAATATCCAATGAGTTTTGATGGAAAGACGTTGAAAATCAACGAAGTGGAATATCATGCACTTGTAATTTCAGAATGTCAATTTTTAGAAGAGCATGTGGCAGTATTTGTAGTAGAAGCAGTAAGCAAGGATTTTCCGGTTATTTTCACGGATTGTATTCCTCGGAGAATCATTAGTAAGGATACAGAAGAAACCCAGAAAATGATAGATGTAATTCAAAATTGTAAGATTGTTCCAACACAGGAAATTGGAAGTTATTTACGAATGGGAATCGAAACTCAAACAGTTGTAGAACCGGCAAATGACAGAATTACTACATACCATTATCGTACAGATGCAGATACATTTCTTATATTAAATGAAAGGTCTCAAAAAGTATTTGGCGGGAGTGTAACTGTAAAAGCAACAGGTATTCCAGTTCGTTATTATCCATGGGAAAACAAGATAGAAGCTGTTGAGTATACCAAAATCAGCGAAAATACAATCAAAGTATTTGTTGAGATCCAGCCTTTAGAACTTTGTATCCTATGTTTTGCAGATGAGATGCAGGAAGTATGCGAAGCTGTTAATTTTGAAAAAGAAGGAATACTGATTTCTGCATTTGATGTAACAGCAGTAGATTCAAAAGATTACTTGAATCAGTTAGAAGCAGCAGGAAAAGGAATCTATGAAATGACAAGCTTCGTAAAAACGGATGTGACCAAGACCGAAAGGGTAACAGCGCCTTTTGTCGGGATGCAAAAGGTACACCCGGAATTTTCTGGCTACTATATTTATGAGACAGACCTTATATTAGAAGAAGGAAACACATACAAACTCGTTATGGATGAAGTAAACGAAAGTGTGGAAGTGTTTTTAAATGGCAGCAGCCTTGGAATGAAACTTCAGAATCCGTTTGCGTTTATACTTCCGAAAGATATGGTAAGAACCGAGAATGAACTTCGTATTGAAGTGGCGACATTAAATGAACGAAAGGTGCATTCCTTAGGTGCAGATATCTCCTGTATGTCTGTGGAGCGTCCACTTTCTGCGACAGGATTGGTGGGTAATGTAACAATTTATAAAGCCGTGTAGAGAAAAGGGGGATGGAAACAATGGAATTATATACATCAGAAAGAATAAATAAAAATTTGACAAGTATCCGTCTGAAATCTGGCGAATTACTGTATCTTCTGGAAGGGGAAACAAAGTGTGCGCTGGTCGATTGTGGTTATGGTGTTTGTTGTTTGGGTGAGTATATCAAAACTTTGACAGATAAACCGGTTACTGTATTTCTAACACATGGTCATATTGATCATGCCATGGCAGCACCAGAATTTGAGAACGTTTACTTAAATAAGAAGGATATTCCAATTTATCAGAGACAGTGCGCAGTGGAAGAAAGAATTAGTTATGCGCATGCCGGACTTGGGGCGGAAGCTGACAAATTGAAAGTTGAAGATTATACGCCTGCAGAGCCGGAAAAAAATTTTCATGATCTGGAACATGGAATGATATTTGATTTTGCTCCATTTCATCTGGAAGCATATGAGTTTCCGGGACACACACCGGGAAGTATGATATTTTTAATTCCGGAAATGAAAATTTTGATTTTAGGGGATGCATGTAATAATGCAACATTTATGTTTGATGAAATGTGTTCTCCGCTGGCTGAGTATAAAAAAGCGTTGCTGATAATACGTGGGCAGTTATCAGGTAAATATGACAGAGTATTTATTTCGCACCATGTGATGGAAGCAGATGTTGAGGTTATGGATCAGATGATTGAGGTTTGCGATGAAATATTAGCGGGTGAGGCAGACGATTTACCATTTGAATTTATGGGAATGAAAGCATTTATTGCAAAGAAATGTAATGAAAGATTTGAGCGTGAAGATGGAAAATTTGCAAATTTAATATACAACAAAAATAAATTATTCAAATAATATTTTGTGGAAGAACTGGAAGGGAAATATAAATGAATTATTTAGCTATTGATGTGGGCGGCACATTTACAAAATACGCAATTATTACAGATGAATGCCGGATATTGGAGAAAGGGAAGAGAACAACAATCAGGGAACCGTTAGAAGGCTTTATTTCTTCATTGGTAGATATCTTTCAAAAATATAAGCAGTGTATAGACGGAATTGCACTTAGTATGCCGGGGATCATTGATAGTGAAACCGGATTTATGTATACGGGAGGAAATCTGACCTGTATTAAGAATCTGAACATTGTTGAGATTCTTGAAAATCGATGTAACGTTCCGGTTACGGTTGAAAATGATGCAAAATGCGCGGCGCTTGCAGAAGTGTGGAAAGGCGTATTAAAGGATTGTAAAGACGCAATTGTCATAGTATGTGGAACCGGGGTAGGAGGGGCGATCATTCATGATCGCGAGATTCTTCGCGGCGTTCATAATATGGCTGGTGAATTTAGTTATA
Source organism: Mediterraneibacter agrestimuris (assembly GCF_943193195.1). Classification (GTDB taxonomy): domain Bacteria; phylum Bacillota; class Clostridia; order Lachnospirales; family Lachnospiraceae; genus Schaedlerella; species Schaedlerella agrestimuris. The sequence goes on from NZ_CALPDG010000065.1 coordinate 9,369, forward strand.
TCATGACGGATGCACTGCCGAAATATAATTTGAACAATTCGTTGGCTGGAAATACCGGTGTAAATTGCATGTTAAAATTTGTAGCGGACCGAACCGGAATTCCAGTGGAAGAGTTAGATGGGGAGAAAGCATTTTCATTGGCGAATTGTGGAGATGAAAATGCTATTGCCGGAATTAGAGAGTATGTAAAACATCTTGCAATACAGATTAATAATTATCAGTTTTCCTTTGATCCGGAAAAGATTGCGATTGGTGGAGGAATTAGTGTCCAGCCTCTTTTTTTGCAGATGATAAAAGAGGAGTTAAGAAAAATTAATGAGGTCTATCCGTGGGAACTTCCAATTGCAGATGTAGAAGTTTGTAAGTTTTTTAATGATGCAAATCTGATTGGCGCAGTCTATGTGCATATTAAATCAAAAGAACGTAAAATCGACATAGAGAAGATAAATGAATTGTTAGATATGGTAAAGGATCGAAGAGAGGAGAAATATCTGATGGAGTTATTAGGACGATAGGAGGTAAAATATGTTTCCAGAGAATTTTTTGTGGGGCGGAGCAGTTGCCGCCAATCAGTGTGAAGGTGCGTATAATGAAGATGGAAAAGGGTTATCGATTCAGGATGTGTTGCCGCACGGAATAAAAGGGAAAAGAACTCCCGGCCCGACTGAAGAGAACATGAAGCTGGTGGGGATTGATTTCTATCATAGATACAAAGAGGACATCAAACTATTTGCAGAAATGGGATTTAAAGTATTTCGTACGTCTATTGCATGGAGTAGAATTTATCCATTGGGAGATGAAACAGAACCAAACGAACAGGGACTTGTATTTTATGATAACTTGTTTGACGAATGTCATAAGTATGGGATTGAACCACTTGTAACATTATCACATTATGAGACGCCTTTGCATTTGGCTGAACAGTATGATGGTTGGGTCAATCCAAAGATGATTGAATTTTATAAGAGATATGTAATGACTGTTTTTAAAAGATACAAAGATAAAGTTAAATATTGGTTGACATTTAATGAAATCAACTCGATTTTAAATTCCCCTTTCATGAGTGGTGGAATTGCAACTCCAAAAGAAGAATTAACAGAATCTCAGTTGTATCAAGCGATACATCACGAAATGGTGGCAAGTGCTTCTGCAGTTCAAATTGGACATAAAATTAATCCGGAATTTCAGATTGGATGTATGATTTTAAGTATGCCGGTTTATCCCTTATCTCCAGATCCGGCTGATGTAATCAAAGCAATGGAAGAATCACATTTGCATGATATGTTTACAGAAATTCATGTACACGGAGAATACTCAGGGTATATGAAGCGGTATATGAGAGAACACAACATTGAAGTGAAGTTTGCGTCAGGTGATGAGGAAATTTTAAAAAATACGGTCGATTTCATCTCTTTTAGCTATTACGTGAGTGTATGTGCAACGGCCGATGAAAAAAAGAATGTCCGAGGGGAAGGCAATTTGCTTGGGGGAGTGCCAAACCCAACGTTGAAAGCCAGTGAATGGGGATGGCAGATTGATCCACGGGGGCTGCGTTATATCCTGAATACATTTTGGGATAAATATCGAAAACCGTTATTCATTGTAGAAAATGGCCTTGGGGCAAGAGATCAGTTAATTGATGATGGAAAAGGTGGTAAAACAGTTAATGATGAGTATCGGATTGAATATATGCGCGATCACCTCATCCAGGTTCGGGAAGCCATTGAAGATGGTGTGAATGTAATGGGGTATACCAGTTGGGGGTGTATTGATCTGGTAAGTGCATCAACAGCAGAGTTAGCAAAACGTTATGGCTTTATTTATGTGGATCGAAACGATGATGGAAGCGGTACATTAAATAGATACAAGAAGAAGAGTTTTGAGTGGTATAAAGAAGTGATTTCAAGTAATGGTGAGAATCTTTGAACATAACATGAAGGAAGGAAAAAGTAATGATCAGGCAATATCCAAATTTATGTAAACCAATTACGTTAGGCAGGGTGACATTTAGAAATCGTATGTTTTCAGCACCAATGGGAGGAACAGATATCACAAATGATGGCTGTATCGGACCGAAATCTACTGCATTTTACGAACTTCGCGCAAAAGGGGGAGCGGGAGCCGTAACTGTATCGGAATGTATGGTGCATCCACAGACAGATGCATCTCATGCATACCATTTAGATCCGACGATCCTGAATTCGCTTGCATGCGCAGCCTATACAGCGGATGCAATCAGACGCCACGGATGTATTCCATCAATAGAATTATCACATTCTGGAATGTACGCCGGTACATATATGACAGATAAGGTAAAACAGAAGGAGATGGTTCAATGGGGACCATCCGCATGTATAAGAGAAGATGGTGTGGAAGTTCATGAACTTACACAGGAAGTCATTGATGATATTGTGAAAGCTTATGGTGAAGCAGCAGCAATGGCAAAACGTGCCGGGTTTGAGATGGTAATGATTCATGGCGGACATGGATGGTTGATTAATCAGTTCCTTTCACCATATTTTAATAAACGTACAGATAAATATGGTGGAAACACAGAGAACAGATGTCGTTTTGCAGCAGAAGTGTTAGATGCAGTAAGGGAAGCGGTCGGCTCATTCTTCCCTATTGAATTTCGTTTTTCGGGTTCAGAGCTATTTGAAGGTGGATATGATTTAGAAGAAGGTGTGCGGATTGCACGGCAGCTGGAGTTGAAGATAGATTTACTGCATGTATCAGCGGGGACTTATCAGAAAGGGTTTGGAACGACACATCCATCGATGTTTAAAGAACATGGATGTAATGTATATCTGGCTGCCGAGATTAAAAAGCATGTATCTGTGCCGGTGGCAACGATTGGTGGATTAAATGATCCGGCACAAATGGAAGAAATCATTGCATCAGGAAAAGCGGATGTAGTGGAGATGGCAAGAGCGCTTCTTGCAGATCCTTATTTGCCGTCAAAGGTAATGCAAAACAGAGGGGAAGAGATTGTAAGATGCCTTCGGTGTTTTACATGTATGGCTGAACGTGCGGCAACCTCGACAAGAAGATGTACAGTAAATCCAATGATTGGTCGTGAAATAGAGGGGGAAGAAATTCTACCGGCACCAATAAAGAAAAAAGTATTAGTTGCAGGAGGCGGACCGGGAGGACTATATGCAGCATATACAGCAGCTAAACGTGGACATGAAGTGATTCTTTGTGAAAAAGAGGATGAGCTTGGTGGGATTTTAAAGAGTGAGCAGGCACTTCCATTTAAATATGAGATGTACCAGCTGACAGAAACATATGAGAAGATGGCAAGAGATGCCGGAGCTGAGATTCGTCTGAATACAGAAGTGACAAAAGAGTATGCAGAAAAGGAAAATCCAGATGCGGTAATCATTGCAGTTGGATCGAAACCGCTTGTACCGCCAATTCCGGGACTGAACGGTGAAAATGTAATTATCGTAAATAACTACTATAAAGAATCAGAAAAATGCAAGGGAAAAGTCATTGTATTTGGCGGCGGGCTTGCGGGATGTGAATGTGCAATTCATCTGGGAATGGAAGGAAAACAGGTAGAACTTATAGAAATGCGTGATGAGCTTGCTCCGGATGCAAATGTACGACACAGACCCCTTCTACTGGCAGAAATTGATAAATATGTGAATGTACATACAGGACTTCGTGGAGTCAAAGTATCTGGTGAGGGAATCCTTTGTAAGGACAAAGAAAATAACGATGTAATGATTGAAGGGGATACAATCATTTGTGCACTTGGCCAGCAATCCAGATTTGATGTAGTAGAAGAACTGCGCGATACTGCGCCAATAGTATCCGTGATCGGAGATGCGGCAAAAGTATCAACAATCACCAATGCCGTGTACTGGGGATATCATGCAGCATTAGATATTTAAGGAGGAAAGAGTGAAAAATAGAGTAAATTTGGGACGCACTTAAATAAGGGGTCGTAATCCCCTGTTTTTAGAAGTATTCAATA
>NZ_CALPDG010000066.1 GCF_943193195.1 Mediterraneibacter agrestimuris
ATGCATCAAGCCACCACGAAGTGGTTTTGCATGGCTTGATGCCTGTAACAGGAAGCCGAAGGCTGAACTGTTACGATCATTCTTATGAAAGGAAAGGGAGAAAGAGTATGGAGAAGAAGGAAATCAAAGCGCGTAAAAAAGCCTACAAAAAAGCCCTCAGAAAATGCAGAAGACCTTGGAAACTTCTGACATTTTTAAGTGTGCCGTTTGCAATCATTTTTATTGCCACGTTTCTTATTGTATCGGTGTTCGATAATACGGTGGCATTGTTTGTGGGCGGAACATTCTGGAAGCTGGAAAATGAAGATCCGGAAGCTGTTTATTATGAATCAGATTTTGAGACGAATGAAGAGCGTCTGGACCGTGGAGCGGAACTGGTAAAACAGGTAGAAGGCGAAGGAGCAGCTCTTCTGACAAACGAAGAGGATGCGCTGCCGCTTGCAGATGGAGCAAAAGTCAGTTTGTTCTCGACGTCATCGGTAAATATCGTTTATGGCGGTACAGGTTCGGCGAACGTTGATACAACCAAATGTGACAACTTAAAGACCGCATTAGAAAAAGAAGGTTTTGAAGTCAATCAGACCTTATGGGATTTCTATGAGACGGGTGATGCTTCCATCTATACCCGGGATGATGCGGGAGCTGTCGTGCAGGATTCTGCGACGGCAGATAAAAAGACCAGCGCTTTTGGCGCAGCAGAGATCGTGGAAGCTCCATGGGATGTTTATACGGAAGACGTGTTGAACTCGGTAGAAAACTATGGCGACGCAGCAATCGTTGTCTTATCACGTATCGGAGGGGAAGGTGCGGACTGCTACTTTGACGCGTCTTTAGGAGATGGAAGAAATTATCTTGCACTTAACCAGGCAGAAAGAGATATGATGGCAGGAATCAAAGCTCTGAAAGATGATGGCAAGATCGATAAGCTCATTGTTCTGATCAATACCTCAAATGCGCTGCAGGTAGATTTTTTAAAGGATAATGAGTACGGAGTAGATGCTGCACTCTGGATTGGCGGTGTGGGAGCTACAGGTATCAATGCAGTCGCTGAGATCTTAAACGGCACCATTAACCCATCAGGAAGTCTGGTAGATACATATTGCTATAACAATTACTCAAGTCCGGCAATGCAGAACTTCTCACCGGTCATTTACGAGGGTGATACCAGCAAGATTCCGGCACATGCAGATACTTACATGATCTATCAGGAAGGAATCTATGTAGGATATAAATATTATGAAACCCGTTATGAAGATTATGTAATGGGAACCGGAAAGGTCGGACAATACGCATATAAGGATGATGTTGCATTCCCGTTCGGATATGGCCTCAGCTATACAGATTTTGAATACAGTGATATGAGTATGTCATATAACGAGAAGGAAGCAATGTATACCTTCCAGGTCAAAGTTATGAATACCGGTGATACGGCAGGGAAAGAAACAGTACAGATCTACGCTTCCAGCCCATATACACAGTATGATATTGACAACAAAGTGGAAAAAGCTTCTGTTTCGTTAGTTGGTTTTGAAAAAACAGACATCCTTGAACCGGGTGAATCTGAAACATTGACGATCGAAGTAGATGGTGAATATGTGGCAAGCTATGACGCTTACGGCGCAGGAACCTATATTTTAGATGCCGGTGATTATTATTTCACAGCAGCTACAGATGCACACAATGCTGCAAATAACGTGTTGGCAGCCAAAGGATATACCCCGGAAAATACAGCTGGACGTATGGACACGGCCGGAAATGAGAGACTGGTAATAATATGGAATAATCCGCAGCTTGACACAACTACATATGCGGTAAGTGATGCCGGAACAACGATTGAAAACCGGCTGGATGCTTCTGATCCGAACAGGAATAAAGAAGTGGGACAGACGGTTACATATGTAACACGTAATGACTGGGAAGGTACAATGCCCAACCTGGAAAAGACGATCAAGATCGCATTAAATGATTATCTGGTGAAGACTTTGCAGGATCAGCAGTATGAGACGAATCCTGACACGACAGCAGAAATGCCTGTACTTGGCGCAGATAACGGACTGAAACTGGTTGATATGATTGGGCTTGACTATGATGATCCAAAATGGGATGAATTATTAGATCAGCTTATGTTTGACGAAATGGTATCACTGGTTGGTGATTCCTTCCACTGGACAATGCCGGTTCTTTCCGTGCAGGCTCCCGGTACACGTGATGAAAATGGTCCGCAGGGCTTAACCGTTGCATTATTCGGAAGTAAGCTAGGTGTTGAGACAACAGCACTTACATCGGAAGATGTGCTGGCTGCTACATTTAATAAAGAACTGGTTTATGAAATAGGTAATATTGTAGGAAATGACTGTCTGGAGGCAGAGGTAACCTTCCTCTATGGTCCCGGGGCAAATACACACAGAACACCATATGGCGGACGTAATTTTGAATATTATTCAGAAGATTCTGTACTTTCTTCTGAAATCGGCGGGGCAGAAGTAAAGGGTATCGAAGAAAAAGGTGTATATGTAGTGATGAAACACTTTGCGTTAAATGACTGTGAACAGGATCGAATCGGTCTTGGTGTATGGTTGAATGAACAGTCAGCCCGTGAGATTTACTTAAGAGCATTCCAGGGGGCACTGGAAGATTCCAGAGGTTCCGGAAATGGTGTCATGATGGCTTATACTCGTTGGGGCGCACAGTGGTCAGGCGCAAATGCTGGTCTTGTCAAAGGCATCCTGAATGAGGAATGGCAGTGTAATGGTCTTCAGATCACAGATAACGTACTTTCAACGATGGTAAATGGTATCGATGGTGTCATGGGTGGAACAACAACGTATGATTCTATGTTGGCATTTTATATCACAGGCGGCGATGGACTGCCACAGTATAAAAATGATCCGGAAGCTGTTTCAGGCATGAGAGAAGCCTGTCACCACAATTTATATGCGATTGCAAATTCACAGGCTATGAACGGCATCGGATCGGATACGAAGATCAAAAAGACCGAACCGATCGTTCAGACTGTTACAAGAGTAGGCGCAGTCCTGTTCAGTGTACTATTCGTATTATCTGTTGTAATGTGGATTTTGAAAGTGAGAAAATTCAGGAAGACGGAAGATTATATCAGTTATAAAGAGTTTAGAAAATCATTGAAGAACCAGTAATAAGTGAATCAGAAGGGTTGATTTGATAAAATGAGTCAGGAAACGATGAACATAAATACTGTGAACAGAGCAAAAATGTACCAGCTCGTCCTTTTCCCATTAAATAACGGGGCGACGAATGTTTACTATGTTTTGATCTTATCCTATATTGCAACTTTTGGTAATAACGTATTAGGGATCGCAACCGTATTTGCATCGGTCATGGTAACCGGAATGCGTGTCTTTGATGCAATCACAGATCCGATTATCGGTGCGCTTATGGATCGTACCAATGGTAAATTGGGAAAATTCAGACCGTTTATGATCATTGGAAATGTGATCATGGCGGCAGCTGTTATCATACTGTATATGATTACGCCGGGCATTCCGGCGCATATGCAGTGGATGCGTTATGCTGCATTTGTAGGGCTGTATGCCGTATGGGTCATTGGGTACACCTTCCAGACATCTGTTACACGTTCCGGTCAGACAGTACTTACGAATGATCCGAACCAGAGACCGCTTTTTACGATCTTTAATACCGTTGGTTCGATGGCAGGCATGGGTCTTATGCAGTTCATGGCTCCAATCGTAAGATCAAATGTGGCAGACTACAGCAGCGCAGATTTCTATGCATTTTTAACGCCGATCGGTGTGGCAGTTTCTATTGTGCTTACGATTCTGGCTATCATAGGTATCTGGGAAAAGGATAATCCGAAATACTTCGGACTTGGCGGAGCTGCTCAGGAAAAGACAAAGATTTCGGAATATATCCAGATCATTAAGAACAATAATCCAATGCAGCGCCTGATGATAGCGGGCGCCGGATGTAAGCTGGCATTATCGATTGCTACGAATGTAACGGTATTATGTATGCTCTATGGATGTATGATGGGAAATTATGACGGACTTTATCTGCCGATGATGGTGCTGGGCTATGTATTTTCAGTGCCATTCTTCCTGCTGACGGTGCGCACTTCACAGAAACAGGGACAGAAAGCTTCCCTGATGAGATATGTGTCGGTTGCATTTGTATGTTATATCGGTGTACTGGTACTTTTATTTCTCTGGAAACAAGGCGTTCCGGGAAGAAACTTAAGCCTGTTTGGTGAAAATGGGTTTTCAATCAATTTATATACTGTGCTGTTCGTTCTGTTTTTCGGTGTTGGCTACGGTGCGTATTATGCGACGGCGGATATGCCGATTCCGATGGTTGCGGACTGTTCGGATTACGAGACCTATCGGTCGGGGAAATATATTCCGGGAATTATGGGAACCTTATTTTCATTGGTCGATAAACTGGTATCGTCTTTATCCGCAACCGTTGTAGGTATTGCAGTTTCAGTTATAGGACTTCAGAATCTGCCAACAGCAGAAACACCTTATGCTCCGGGGATGAACTGGGTGGTAATTATCTTATTCTGTATCATTCCAATGGCGGCATGGGCGGCAACGCTTCTCGCGATGAAGAATTATGAGCTGACAGGATCCAGGATGAAAGAGATCCAGACAATTAATGCAGCCCGTAAAGAAGGGGTTGCAAACGGAATGACGTTGGAAGAAGCGATGAAAAAATGGAAGACAATAGAAGACATTGAAGCATAATGAAAGTACATAGAAAGGGGTTGTCGCTTAGCGATTTTGCCCCTTTTTCTTTTCAGCATATTTTCATAACAGTATCTAAAATTGAAATCTTAGTGCTGCATGGGTTAATAAATAGTTGAATTGCATTGGGAAATCGGTTAAAATATAGCTAATTACAGAGGTTTTGACGGAAAGAATAGGCAGTCGAAAAGAAAGTGATTACAGATATTTTATGGTAACTAGAAATTAACGCAGAGAAAGTGAGAGTTGAAGTTGTTGAAAGGGGAATTTGCATGGTAAGCAAAAAAAGGATTCGGAGTATTGCCTGGTTAATGTCTGTATGTTTGTTGATGATAGGAGTTCCTGTTCATGCTGAAAATACTGATTTGGATGTGGAGACAGTACAGGAAGAAGCAACAGTAGATATAGAGGAAGTACAGAATGAAGGACTGCCTTCGGACGGAGAGGCGGAACAGAATGAAGAAGTGCCTTCGGACGGAGAGGCGGAACAGAATGAAGAAGTGTCTTCGGACGGAGAGGCGGAACAGAATGAAGAAGTGTCTTCAGACGGAGAGACAGAGCAGAATGAAGGAGTGTCTTTAATAGAAGAGACAGATCAGAATGGAGCTGTGTCTTCAGATGGAGAGGCAGATGTATCTCTTGCAGATGAGAATTCTGTACAGAGATCTAATGGATTAGGTCTTAAGGTAGAGATCCCTTCCGAGATCAAATGCGGAGAACCACTAACTTTTCGGTTAATAGCAACAGGAGGGTCTGGCAATTATAAGTACAGATGGCACACTCTTTGGGACTCTGAGAAGACGTCTGTATATGATGTGAGCTATGGAAGTAATGGCTATTATCAAGATAATAATGAGTTTCCATTTACCTTTTATGCGTCAGGCAAGTATTATATTCGGTTTAGTGTTATGGATATGAATACGAAAAACACTGTATCAACAGGAATGTTTGAATATTCTATAGATATACAGGATGCCCGGTATCCGTCTGTAGACCAGATAGTGAATGATCTTGCGGCTGAATGCCAGCAGGAATGTTCCACTGATTTTGATAAAGCGTTATGGATGCATGACAGGATCCTGGAACGTGGGGATTATGACTATTCGTATAGCTATTGCTCAGCGGAAGGCGTGCTTGCCAGAGGAGAGGGAACCTGCGAATCCTATCACAGGGCTTATGAAAAGCTGCTGAATAAAATGGGCATTCAAACAGGACGGATTACAGGTAATGGTCATGTGTGGACTGCCGTAAAGATGGATGGAAAATGGTATCAGGTCGACAGTACATGGGATGATATGGGGGCAAACTTTAAAGGGACTTACTATGAACATGCGTATTTTGGACTGACAGATGATATTATGGGGCTTGTTCATTCGGATCATAAAGCAGCAGTACCGGGATATGAATCGACGTCGCTGGAGAATAATTATTTTATTAAAAAAGGGGAGATACGAAGATGGTCAGATCCTTTGACCGCTGAGATTACGCAGAAGATTGCGGCGGGAGAGAAGGAATTTACGCTTGTGATAACGGACTCTATGCCTGACGCTTATAAGAATGTTATTTATAATCTTGCGGCATATCAGTTATCACAGGATAAATGGGGAGACAATATTTCATTGTCAGCGTCTTACTCTTCTAAGGATAAGCAGTTAGTATGTATCGTTTCAGATATAACGAGACCAATTACATCGGTAAGCCTGAATAAGCCCCAGTTATCATTGACAGAAGGTGGGAGCAGCACGCTGACAGCTGCTATTATGCCGACGGACACAACGGAGAACAAAACAGTACGCTGGAGCAGCAGTAATACGAAAGTTGCCACAGTGTCGGGAGGAAAAGTAACAGCAGTAGCGGCGGAAGAAGCGACAATAACGGTAAAGACAGTAAATGGAAAGAGCGCCAGCTGTAAGGTCACAGTGACAAAGAAAGCAAAGCCGATTACATCAGTAAGCCTGAATAAGAGCCAGTTAACATTGACAGAAGGCGGGAGTAGCACGCTGACAGCCACCATTGCGCCAACGGATACAACACAGAGCAAAACATTAAGCTGGAGCAGCAGTAATACGAAAGTTGCTAAAGTGTCAGGTGGGAAAGTAACAGCAGTAACAGCGGGAAAAGCGACAATAACGGTAAAGACAGTAAATGGAAAGAGCGCCAGCTGTATCGTTACAGTCAACAAAAAAGAAACGAGTACGCCAAAGCCTCCGGAGGATTCGGGAGAGAACCAGAATAATACCCCCCCCCGTACTTTCCCTGATGTAAAATCCACAGACTGGTATCAGGAATCCGTTGATTTCGTATCTTCCAGAGAGATAATGACGGGGATGGGTGATGGAAGATTCGCTCCTTCTAAGAAATTGGTCCGGGCACAGTTTGCAACGATTCTGCACCGTATGGCGGGAACACCGGAACCAATGTATAATATGGAAATGTTTCCAGATGTACCGGATGGACAGTTTTATACGAAGGCATCCATCTGGGCAAGAGAAGTAGGAGTTATTACCGGATACAATGACGGAAGATTCGGTCCTTCTGATGATATTACAAGAGAGCAGATGGCTGTTATGATGTACCGGTATGCAAATGTGCTGCAAAAGGATGTGTCAGAGAGAGGAAATCTGTGGGATTTCCCAGATGCGTCTAAAGTAAGTGATTTTGCATGGGATGCGTTAGGCTGGGCAGTCGGAAACGGATTGATTACCGGGGATCAGGGCAGACTGAACCCAGGGGGAACGGCAAACAGGGCAGAGTGTGCGACAATCATTATGCGGTTTATGAATGCATATGGTTTATAATCGGCAGCAGAATCATGGTAAAATGGCAGCGGAAGTAATGGGACATGTGAACACAAAGATAAAACAAGGAGAATATAATGAAATATATTACATTTGCCATTCCGTGTTATAATTCGGAGGCATATATGGAAAATGCAGTGAACTCCATTCTTCCGGCGGGCGAGGATGTAGAAATTTTAATTGTCAATGACGGTTCCACAGACGGTACTGAGGCTTTGGGGCGGAAACTGGAGCAGCAGTATCCGAATATTGTACGTCTTATCAATAAAGAAAACGGCGGGCATGGGGATGCGGTGAATGCAGGGCTTGCCCATGCCTCCGGAAGATATTTTAAGGTAGTGGACAGCGATGACTGGGTAGATAAGGATGCGCTTTGGAAGATTCTGGAAGTAATAAAGGGATTTGTTGACGCCGGATCAATGGTAGATATGGTGATATCGAATTATGTTTATGAGAAAGTCGGGATGGAGCATAAAAAAGTAATTCGTTATGGGAATGTTCTGCCGGAGAACCAAATTTTTCATTGGGACGACATCGGGAGCTTTCATTTAGATCAGTATATTTTAATGCATTCTGTTATTTACCGTACGGAAATGTTAAAGCTTTGCCAGCTGAGGCTGCCGAAACACACCTTTTATGTGGATAATATTTATGTGTATTATCCGCTGCCGCATGTACGGACGCTTTATTATATGGATGTAGATTTCTACCGCTATTTTATCGGAAGAGAAGACCAGTCCGTCAACGAAAAGGTTATGATCAGCCGTGTGGATCAACAGATATTTGTAACCAAGACAATGATTGCCATGTATGAACTGCGTATGATACAGAGCAAGAAACTGCGCAAATATATGATTAATTATCTGGCGATCATGATGACGGTTTCCTCTATTCTTTGTATCCGTTCCAAGAACAAGGAGAATCTGAAGAAGAAAACGGAGATGTGGAAATATTTAAAACAGAAGGATTATAAAACCTATTTTAAGATCCGTTATGGAATTCTAGGACAAACTATGAATCTGCCGGGGCGCTCCGGACGGAAGGTGTCTTCAATGGCATACAGTGTAGCACGGCGGATCATCGGATTTAATTAGAAGAATATAAAAGAGTAATATTTTACTCCTAAATTGTCTGATAAAGAATAAAATGACAGTCATGAAACATACTACTACATAGAGAGAAAAATATCTGTTTGGGATTCTGTCAGGAAGCCAGTTTTTGCAAACAGAATGTTACTGTTGTACAGTAACAACAGAATATCTATGGAAGGTGAAAAAGGAGTATGTATCATGGCTGTTAATTTTTCAGAAAGTAAGACAAAAGAAAATCTGATGAGAGCATTTGCGGGGGAGAGTCAGGCTCGTAATCGTTATACGATCGCGGCGGAAAAGGCACGGCATGCAGGAATGTATACCATTGCGGATATATTTACCTATACTGCGGAGCAGGAAAGAGCTCATGCGGAACGGTTCTATGAGTTACTGAGCAGTGTGTCGGGAGAAACGATTTTTATTGACGGTGGATATCCGGTAGATGCACAGGAAAGCCTCGCCGAGCTGATGAGAGCCGCGGAACACAACGAAAAGGAAGAGTTTGAGGATGTTTATCCGGCATTTGCGGAAATTGCGAAGAAAGAGGGTTTTTTCGAGGCAGCTTCGGCATTTATGCAGATTGCGGAAATTGAGCATACACATCAGAAGCGGTTTGCAGAGGTGGCAAAAATGCTGGAAGAGAATCAGTATTATGCCGAAGCAGAGGAAGGCAAGTGGATTTGTACAAACTGCGGTCATATCCATGAGGGGAAAGCTGCGCCGAAGGTTTGTCCGGTCTGCCGCCATGAGCAAGGATATTTTCTGCCGTATACAATGGCGCCATATAAGGAGAAAGAATGATGAGCCAGAAAGCGGAGAATATGCTGAATCTTGCATTGGACGCGACAGAGGAAGAACGTGTGAAATCACTGGAACTGGAGGTGGGATACAATCCCATCGACAGGGAGTGGGATTTGATCATCAAATATTCTGGCTCACTGGAGGCGGTTCGGGCAATCGCCTCTTCCGTGTCCGAGATGGCGAATGAATATGCAGTTATCACAATTGCGGAATCTCGGATTAATGCATTGGCACAGCTGCCTACTGTAGATTTTATCGAGAAACCAAAGAGACTATTTTTTCAGGTTACAAACGGAAAGAGGGTTTCCTGTATCAATGAGGTACAGCGAACCCCTTTTGTGTTTGAAGAAAGACCCAGAAATGAGCTGGCAGAGGCTGACATCGGAGAAGAGCATGGAGGACCTGCGGAACGAATGGACGATGCTGTTGGATTGGTGGGTAGAAATAATATGGAGGACATTCGTACGGATAATCTGTATGGCAGCGGCGTTTTGGTGGCAGTGATAGACAGCGGTATTGACTACAGCTTACCGGATTTTCGGTATCCAGATGGAACGACACGCATCCGTGCGCTCTGGGATCAGACCATACCGGGGAATCCACCGAAAGGATATGCTATCGGAACAGAATATACATGGGAGCAGATTAATGAAGCTCTGTCAGCGGAGAGCAGGGAAGATAGAGAGCGGATCGTACCCAGCCGGGATGTTTCCGGGCATGGAACGGCGGTGACTGGAATAGCGGCTGGAAGTGGAAGTCAGGTTGGGGATGGAGTGAGGCAGATAAGGCAGAATGTTGGCATAGCTCCGGGAAGTGACCTTCTCATCGTGAAACTGGGAAGTCCCCGTGCAGATGGTTTTCCCAGAACAACGGAACTGATGCAGGGAGTGGATTATGCGGTGAAAAAGGGATTGGAATACCGGATGCCTGTGGCGATTAATTTGAGCTTTGGGAATACATATGGTTCTCATGACGGTACATCGCTGATTGAACGTTTTTTAGATGATATTTCAAATTACTGGAAAAGTGTGATCTGTGTCGGAAGTGGAAATGAAGGAACCAGCGCAGGACATACCGCCGGGGCGTTGGTTGAGAATCAGGAGGAAGTTGTTCAGCTTGGTGTTCAGATGAATGAACCGACGGTGAACGTACAGATTTGGAAATCTTATGTGGACGAGGTAGATATTTCTATCCGTAATCCATCCGGCGTGCTTGTGGGACCGATTCGGGAAATACTGGGAACACAGCGGTTTGTACTGGGTGGAACAGAGCTTTTGTTGTATTATGGGGAACCGAGTCCGTATAGTGTGAGACAGGAGATCTTTTTGGATTTTTTACCAAGACAATCCTATATTGATGCAGGTGTGTGGCAGATTATTTTGACGCCACGGAAGGTTGTGTCAGGAGAATATCAGATGTGGCTGCCAAGCCAGAGTGCATTGAATGTAGGAACGGCATTTTTGCTTCCAGTAAGCCGGACGACACTCACGATTCCGTCAACGGCATCACGGGTTATTACGGTTGGTGCTTATGATGCATTAACATTTACCTATGCGGACTTTTCCGGACGAGGTCCGGCGGAAGGGCAGGAGGGCGTCCCTGCATTTAAACCCGATCTGGCAGCGCCGGGAGTACGCATCACGGCTCCGGCAGCCGGCGGCGGTTATGCAGAGGTGACAGGTACCTCGTTCGCCACACCGTTTGTAACAGGGGGTGCGGCGCTGTTGATGGAGTGGGGCATTGTAAAGGGGAATGATCCCTATTTGTATGGGGAGAAGGTGAAGGCATATCTGAGGAGAGGGGCGAGGCCGCTGCCGGGATTTACGGAGTATCCTAATCCGCAGGTGGGGTATGGGGCGCTGTGTGTGGAAAATAGTCTGCCAAGGTAGAAATGATGAGGTTTTTGGAATAATAAGCACTTTATTTTGTGGTATATTGTGTCGAATAAAGTGCTTATTATGCATTGCTTTGATGCTGTATTGACAGTTAATTGAGCAAAAAATGAATGATGATTTTTTAAACAAAGAAAATTTATGAAGTAATTAAGTAATTAAAAGAACCTATGTTCGGGAAAACGATTGAAGAAACAGCGGTAATATGATATGCTTTTATATAGAAAATAAGATTTTGATTAGTACTGTACGGGAGGAAATGGATGGCAAAAAACAAAGTAATTGTGGTACAAAACATCAATATTACTGTTTCAGAGGAAAATTTTGACGATTATATCTGTATAACTGATATTGCAAAAGCTAAAGTTGGCGAGTCCAGAGGAGCAGATGTTGTCAAAAACTGGATGCGAAATAGAGCGACATTGGAATTTTTGGGCACATGGGAACAGATATATAATCCTGCTTTTAAAGTGGTCGAATTCGACCACTTTAAAAGCGAAGCAGGTTTACATACATTTGTACTGAGTGTTTCGGAATGGATTGAAAAGACAGAGGCGATAGGATTATTTGTGAAACGTGGAAAATATGGAGGAACGTATGAACATAAGGATATTGCATTTGAATTTGCTTCGGCGATCAGCCCTGTTTTTAAACTATATTTGATCAAAGAATTTCAAAGACTGAAAGAAGCGGAGAATGATGCAAAGAAAATTGAATGGGATGCAAAAAGATTTTTGTCCAAAAATAATTATTTGATTCAAACAGATGCGGTAAAAAATTATTTGATCCCATCAGGAAATTATAAAGAAAACTTAGAGTGGTTGGCATATGCAGTGGAAGCAGATGTTTTGAATGTTGCGTTATTCGGATTTACCGCGAAAGCATGGCGGGATGAAAATCCTGAATTGGCAAAAAAGAATAATGTGAGAGACTTTGCCTCCATTAACGAACTTACAGTTTTATCTAATTTAGAAACACATAATGCGCAAATGATCCGTGAGGGCAGAAATAAGACAGAAAGATTTCAGATTTTGAAAGACATTGCAGAGTATCAGTTGAACATTCTCAATGCGGCAGAACAGATAAAATTGATTGAGTGAAAAGTGATATACTAATATGGCATTTAATTATAATTCAGCTTGGAGAGGGTTATATGAAATATTCAGCGAAAACAAAACCTGGGATGGGAGATCCATATTGGCTTGCGTACCACAATTTGATACAATGCACCCAAGCGTGAGTTTGGGTGCAAATTTTAACGATAGGAATTTTAGGCATCTATCGGAAAAATATCCGCAGGCGTATGAAAATATCACAACACAAAGGTCAAGCAGGCTGATTTTTTTTGTATATCAGTGGTGGCATTCCATAATATTTTTTGAAAGTTTCGCAGTAATAGCTTGCCCCGCTAAAACCGTATTCATAGGCTATGTCAGCGATGCTGCTGTTTGAGTCAAGCAGCGTGGAAAGGCTTTTTCGCAGCCTGAGCTTCGTGGTATAAGTGATAGGAGTATCGCGCAGATACTTTTTAAAGAGCAGGGAACATTTACTTTT
>NZ_CALPDG010000067.1 GCF_943193195.1 Mediterraneibacter agrestimuris
GGTTTCACCGCCTATACGCTGCTATGCAGCGCAAATTCTCGCTTATGGCAGAACGCCATATACAAATCCTACAAAAACATCTTGTTGTAATCAAGCTTACCAATTCGTTTTTGTAGATTTGTGCATGGCTGAACTGTTACACAAAATCCACTGTATTCATAATTACAGCTAAACACTAGTATACCAGATCCGGAAATTTTTATTCCAACGCTTCTTGCATACTAATTTTTTACCTGAATCATGTTCCTAAGTTCTGCTCTGTATATTTTTTTTATTATTTACAATACTATCCTTATCCGCATATCAATTATGCAACCAAATTTTAGAGGTGAGTTTATGGATAAATTAGAAAAAATGAAACAAGAAAAGCAATATGAAACATATGTCAAAAAGAAAACACCGCGGCACAATGTCTTGCTCAATATGCTGAAGGCATTTATAACAGGGGGTATTATCTGTACCATAGGTCAGATGATCTACAATTATTGTGAAATGCTTGGATTATCTAAAAAAGACTGTGGAAGCTGGACCTCCTTAATCTTAGTTCTGATCAGTGTAATCCTTACGGGAATCAATTTATATCCGAAAGTCGCCAAATGGGGCGGCGCCGGCGCACTCGTTCCGATTACCGGATTTGCCAACTCTGTTGCGGCTCCCGCAATCGAATACAAAAAAGAAGGGCAGGTTTTTGGAATAGGATGTAAAATATTTACCATTGCAGGTCCGGTAATTCTATACGGAATCTTCACAAGCTGGATACTAGGATTTCTGTATTGGATAGGGACAATAACAGGAATTGCATAAATCTCCTTTTACCGAATAAAAATGATATTTTAAATAATAGTGTCGTTTTTTCTTCTCCATCATACTATATATCGATACCAAAAATGGAGATTTTAAAATGTATAATCAATTTCAGAACAACTCAAAAAAGCCAGAGCATTGCGATAAATGCAAGAAACATGTTCACGAATTCCTTGGCAGCACCGCTATATTCTCAGAATGTAACGGATGCCACAACCATCGGTTTGCAGCCGTATCAGGAGAGGAAATTCACATGGGGGACACCCATATTCATGAAATAAAATTCCGAACAGATTTTTCTGACGGACATTTCCATGAATTCTGCGGTAAATCCGGTCCTGCTATCTACGTAGGAGACGGCAAGCACATTCATTTTGCAAGTGCCTGCACAGAAGAATGCGATGGGCACAAGCACAAGTTTCAGGCTGCTTCACTGATTAACAGCCCGACAGACTTCAAGAAAAAATGTGACTAAGAGACTATCCGGGCAATGAAACTCTCTTTCGGGTAATCGTTCAGCACAGGACTTTCATTTACTGCAAAGTTCGTAAAAACATGTGATAAAAAAATAGAATCCGCCCTATGTTAAATTCACCATAGGGCGGATTCTGT
This sequence comes from Mediterraneibacter agrestimuris, assembly GCF_943193195.1. Lineage (GTDB taxonomy): Bacteria > Bacillota > Clostridia > Lachnospirales > Lachnospiraceae > Schaedlerella > Schaedlerella agrestimuris. The sequence continues at coordinate 1,417 of NZ_CALPDG010000067.1, forward strand.
AACAGTTCAGCCGGAAGGAGAAACTGTTCATCAACCGGACAGATTTTCTGACTGTACTGATTTTTCAAGTTCTCTGTCATACAGATCTCTTGCCTATTGTTGTATTCCTCTCATAGTCAACTGGATGCGCTTCTTCTTCAAATCCACGCTCATAACCTTTACATCTACAATATCGCCTACACTCAATGCCTCTAACGGGTGTTTGATGTAACGGTCCGTAATCTGTGAAATATGTACAAGTCCGTCTTGATGAACTCCGATATCCACGAAAACACCAAAGTCAATGACGTTACGCACGGTTCCTTTTAGAATCATGCCCTCTTTTAAGTCCTTCATCTCCAGTACATCGGTACGAAGAATTGGTTTCGGCATTTCCTCACGCGGGTCACGCGCTGGTTTCTCCAGTTCTTTCACGATATCCCGCAGGGTAATCTCTCCAATTCCAAGCTCTTCTGCCAGTTTCTTATAATCCTTTATCGTCAATGATAAGCCAGTCAGATTGCCTCCGGAAATATCCTCTAACGTAAATCCCTGCTTCTTCAGCAATTTTTCAGCCGCCTCGTAGGATTCCGGGTGAACGCCCGTTGCATCTAAAGGATTGATTCCTTCCTGAATCCGCAAAAATCCGGCGCACTGCTCAAATGCCTTCGGTCCTAACTTCGCCACCTTCAGCAGTCCGCGGCGGTCTATAAAGCGTCCGTTCTCCTCTCTGTATGCCACAATATTTTTAGCAACTGCACTGCTGATACCGGAAATATAAGACAACAGCGGGGCAGATGCCGTATTTAAGTCCACGCCGACTTTATTTACACAGTCCTCTACGACCCCATTCAGGGATTCGCCCAGCTTCTTCTGATTCATGTCGTGCTGATACTGACCCACACCGATGGATTTCGGATCGATCTTAACCAGTTCTGCCAGCGGATCCTGTAAACGTCTTGCAATTGATGCCGCACTCCTCTGTCCCACATCAAACTTCGGAAATTCTTCTGTTGCCAGCTTGCTCGCAGAATACACAGAAGCTCCCGCTTCATTGACGATCACATACTGTACCTTTTCAGGAATCTCTTTTAACAATTCTACAATAAACTGTTCTGACTCTCTGGACGCAGTTCCGTTTCCGAGGGAAATCAATGACACGTTATACTTCGGAATGATCTTTTTCAATAAGTCCTTAGATGCCTGTATCTTAGCCGGAGTAGTCGGCGCAGTAGGATAAATAACTGTTGTACCCAGTACCTTTCCTGTGGCATCTACTACTGCCAGCTTACACCCGGTACGAAATGCCGGATCCCATCCCAGAACAACCTTACCTGCGATCGGGGGCTGCATAAGAAGCTGATGAAGATTTTTTCCAAACACTTCGATCGCTCCGTCTTCCGCCTTCTCTGTCAGTTCATTCCGAATCTCACGCTCAATAGCCGGAGCGATCAGACGCTTGTAGCTGTCCTCTGCCACAGCTATAAGCGCCGGGCTTGTATACGGATTATCTTTATGTATAATCTGTTTTTGCAGATATCTCAGGATATCCTCTTCCGGCGCCTCTATCTTCACTGTCAGGAACTTCTCTTTTTCACCGCGGTTCAATGCCAGTATACGGTGTCCTGCCAGCTTGGAAAGAGGTTCTTCAAATTCGTAATACATCTCATAAACAGATTCTGCCTCTTCATCCTTTGCAGTAGAAATCACTTTTCCCTTCTGTATAGTCTGTTTCCGGATCCAACTTCGGTAATCTGCTTCATCTGAAATTGACTCTGCAATAATGTCCATTGCGCCTGCCAATGCTTCTCCTGCAGATTTTACTTCTTTTTCCTCGGATATGTATTTCTCTGCTTCTGTTTCCAGCGGTTCTTTTGCCTGCTGTAAAGTAATAAACGCGGCCAGCGGTTCTAATCCCTTTTCCTTTGCGATCGTTGCACGGGTACGGCGCTTCGGACGGTATGGACGGTACAGATCTTCCACAACCACTAATGTCTCCGCCGCCAGAATCTGTACTTTCAGTTCTTCAGTAAGCTTGCCCTGTTCTTCAATACTGGACAATACCTGCTCTTTTTTCTCTTCCAGATTCCGCAGATACAGAAGTCTCTCATGGAGCTTACGGAGCTGTTCATCATTCAATGAACCCGTAGCTTCCTTTCTGTATCTTGAAATGAACGGAATCGTATTTCCCTCGTCGATCAACTGCACGGCTGCATCTACCTGCCAGCGTTTTACTTCAAGTTCCTCTGCCAGTTTCTGATTAATATCCATTTGTTTCCTGCTCCCTTATTTCTGTTTTGATTTCTTCCGGCTGACTGTACCTGATCTCTGTAAGTACCAGCCCCTGCGGCGGCGCCGTTACACCTGCCGCATCCCGGTTCTTTGCTTCCAAAATCTCTTTCACCTGCTCCGGTGTGTAAAATCCTCTTCCTACACGCAGAAGCGTTCCGACAATAATCCGAACCATATTGTATAGGAATCCGCTGCCGCGGATCCGAAATACCAGTTCCCCGCCGTTTTGTTCTATTGTCAGATCATAAATGGTACGAACCGTAGTTTTTACATTTTTATGAATGCTGCAAAAGCTCACAAAATCATGCTCTCCAACTAGATACTGTGCTGCTTTACGCATTTTTTCAATATCCAGCCGATAGGACACATGATAGGTCGTGTGACGTCTTGTCGGCTCTGGAACTTCTGCATTCCAGATATGATATTCATATGTCTTCATGCAGTCCTGGTACCTAGGATGCCAGTCCGATGGAACTTCCTCCGACCTGACGATCACAATATCCTCTGGAAGCTTCCGGTTCAATGCATATGCCATACGCTCTGCCGGAATCGGAGAACTGGTATCAAAGACCGCCACATTTCCCCTTGCATGCACACCGGAATCTGTCCGGCTCGCCCCGATCACTGTGATCTGCTCTCCTGTCATTTCTGACAGTTTTCGATTCAGCACTTCTTCAATTGTAATCCCGTTAGGCTGAACCTGCCAGCCGCAGTAATCTGTGCCGTCATAGGCAACTGTCAATTTCACTCGTTTCATTTTATCTCATCTCTTTCATCAAAAAATCCACAGTTTAAATGCCACGAAGTGACCGATGACAACTACCGCAATCATATACAGGATCGTCACCGTATATGCCATATAATCCGTTCCTCTATAAATCAGCGGTTTCATCTTCGTTCTTCCGTCTCCTCCGTGATAACATCTCGCTTCCATCGCCATTGCCAGATCGTTTGCACGGCGAAACGCGGATACAAACAGAGGAACCAGAATCGGAACCATTGCCTTCGTCCTCTGAATCAGATTCCCACTCTCCATATCTGCGCCGCGGGCAATCTGTGCCTTCATAATCTTATCGGTCTCTTCCAGCAAGATTGGAATAAACCGCAGTGCAATGGACATCATCATTGCCACCTCATGCACCGGACAGTGAATCTTATTCAGCGGATGCAGAAGTTTCTCGATTCCATCCGTCAACATATTCGGAGTGGTTGTCAGTGTCATCAAAGAAGAACCAATGATCAGATAAATCAGGCGGATCGCCATAAACACACAAGTTCGCAGTCCATTTTCATAAATGCGGATAAAACCAATGTGTACCAGTTCCTCTCCGCCCTTTGTCAGAAACAGATTCATCACCACTGTAAACATCAGCAGAATAACGATTGCCTTCAATCCCTTTACAATAAACTTGAGCGGTACTTTACTGATTTTGATCACAGCCGCTAAAAATACGGTTGCGATCATATATCCTAAAAAGCTGTTCTGTACAAAAAGAGACACCAGAAATATCAGAGTGCAGACAATCTTCACTCTGGGATCTAAGCGATGTATCAAACTGTTTGCCGGATAATATTGTCCGATTGTAATATCTCTAATCATGAAAACTCCTCATTATCTCTTCTGCTGCTTCTTCTATCGTTGTAGCATCCGTATTTACGGTCAGCCCCTCTTCTTTCAGATCATGCATAATATAAGTCACCTGCGGCGCTGCCAGTCCTACCTGTTCCAGCTCCCGGTAATACGCAAACACTTCCTTTGGTATGCCTTCCAGCATTTTTTCACCATGATTCATCACGAGAATCCGATCCACATATTTTGCAATATCCTCCATGCTGTGAGACACAAGAATAACCGTCATTCCTGTGCGCTCATGCAAGTGTGCGATCTGATCAAGAATCTCGTCCCGCCCTTTCGGATCCAGCCCCGCAGTCGGCTCATCTAAAATCAGCACCTGCGGCTGCATTGCCAAAACACCCGCAATTGCTGCGCGCCGCTTTTGTCCGCCGGATAATTCAAAAGGAGACTGCCTGTAATATTTTTCAGGAAACCCTACAAGCTCAAGAGCTTCTCTTGCACGCTTTTCACATTCTTCCTTGGACAGCCCCTGATTCTTTGGTCCGAAACACACATCCGTAAATACATCCACCTCAAAAAGCTGGTGCTCGGGATATTGGAATACCAGTCCCACCTGACTGCGGAGCTGCTTCATGTTGTATCCGTCTGCGTAAATATTTTCCCCGTTGTAATTCAGTTCCCCGGATGTCGCTCTGATCAATCCGTTAAAATGCTGAATTAATGTGGACTTCCCCGAACCTGTATGTCCGATAATCCCCATAAACTGTCCGTCCGGAATAACCAGATTGATATCCTTTAGCGCATGCTTTTCGTATGCTGTTCCCGGACTGTAAATATAATTGATATGTTTCAGTTCAATTGCCATTAATATCTCACCCGTTTTATTTCAACTTCTGTTTACTGCTGTCATATATTACATTTTCACATCTCTGTTCTTCCGGCTTTTCCATAAATCTACGGTATATTTCACCAGTTCCTCTCTTCGCAAAATGCCTCTTGGAAGTCCCAGTCCACGTTTTCGTAATTCCTCCGCCAGCATCGTTACTTGCGGAACATCCAGATGATATTTCTTCAATTCATCCACCTGACTGAAGATTTCGCGTGGAGTTCCCTGCATCACAACATGTCCGCTGTCCATGACATACACTTTATCTGCATCAATGACTTCTTCCATATAATGTGTAATCAGAATCACTGTCACATGCTTCCGTTTCCGCAGTTCCTGTACCGTCTCCAGCACTTCCTTTCGTCCATTAGGATCCAGCATAGCAGTCGGCTCATCTAATACGATACACTGCGGAGTCATTGCGATCACTCCTGCAATCGCCACACGCTGCTTCTGCCCGCCGGACAGCTTATTGGGGGAGTGAGTACGATACTCAATCATACCAACTGCCCTTAAGCTCTCTTCCACGCGCGTCCAGATCTCATCTGTGGGGACACCCAGATTTTCCGGACCAAATCCTACATCCTCTTCCACCACAGTTCCGATGATCTGATTATCTGGATTCTGAAATACCATGCCCGCAGACTGCCGGACACTCATCAGCTCTTCCGGTTTTCTCGTATCTCGTCCGTTCACCCACATGACGCCGCCTGTCGGCACAAGGATTGCGTTGATATGCTTCGCAAGGGTAGATTTGCCCGAGCCGTTATGCCCGAGAATCGCAACAAACTGCCCCGGTTCTACATCAATATCTACTTCATCGATTGCCCGGTTCATGCCGATCACATTTCCTTCATCATCCCGTTTTTCATATTCATAAACAAGCTCTTCTGCCTGTACCATGTTCATAGATTCTGTCCTTTCATCTGTTTCCCATTTTACAGTTATTATCAACAGGTTTTATTTTAGTGTATCAGATAGTTTTTTGCAAGTATCTGTAATTTCTTTTTTTTGCTTGACAAGAAGTCCGAAAACGGACTATAATCTTTCTTAGAAGCACATTAGTCCGATTTCGGACTTTTGTATTATAGCCTCGTGCACTGACTTAAAATACAAAAGTGTGTTTCATGAATCAATTATAAAAAGCAGCGGCGTATAAAGCTTTTTTTCGTGTAGAAGGGACGTGGTACTATGAATGAATATATGATGAGCAAAAGGCTTTTTGAATACAATTCGATCATCAAGGAAAATGAAGATATTTACCGCCGGATCGCCAAACTGTTTGGCTTTTCTGAGTGTACTCTCTGGATCCTTTATTCTCTGCGGGAGGATAATACCTCGCTGACCCAGCGAGAACTGTGCAATACGCTAAGCCAGCCAAAGCAGACGATTAATTCTGCATTGAAAAAACTGGAAGCTGACGGTTATCTGGAGCTTTCTTCCAAAGAGGACCGGCGCCGCAAGCAGATACGGCTGACTGAAAAGGGGGAAACCCTTGCCAGACAGACAGTAGATAAGGTCATTGCTCTTGAAAATCTTACCTTTGATACATTTACCGAAGAGGAACAAGAACAGTTTCTGCACCTCTTCCGCAAATATACTGATAATTTGAAAATTAATTTAACAGAAAGGAATTTGAAATGAGAATTCAGCTATCCGAACATTTTACTTATTCAAAATTATTTCGATTCTGTCTGCCTTCCATTGTAATGATGGTATTCACGTCTATTTACGGCGTGGTGGACGGACTGTTTATTTCTAACTTCGTAGGAAAAGTACCTTTTGCCGCAGTCAATCTGGTCATGCCATTTATCATGATGATCGGCGGAATTGGTTTTATGATCGGAACGGGAGGAAGCGCCCTTGTCGGCAAAACACTGGGTGAGGGTAAACCGGAGCTTGCCAACCGCTATTTTACAATGATGGTGAATTTATCCGTGATCTGCGGACTGACCCTTGCTGTCATCGGAACTCTCCTGATCCGCCCGATCTCTATCTTGCTTGGCGCAACCGACGCGATGCTGGACTATTGCGTCATTTACGGCAGTATTGCCCTGATTTTTAATACAACCTTTATTCTTCAAAATGTATTCCAGAGCTTTTTCGTTGTGGCACAGAAGCCAAAACTGGGATTATTTGTTATGCTTCTTGCAGGATTCACTAATATGGCTCTTGATGCATTGTTTATCGCCGTCTTTCATTGGGGCGTGGCAGGTGCTGCCTTAGCAACTGCCCTGAGCGAATGTGTGGGCGGACTTTTCGGACTGATTTATTTCCTGCGTCCGAATACCAGCCTTCTGCGTCTCGTCAAAACAAAAATGGAATCAAAAATTTTGCTGAAGGCATGTGGAAACGGATCTTCTGAATTGATGACTAATATTTCCACTTCCCTCGTCAGTATGCTGTATAATTTCCAGCTTCTGCGTTTTGCAGGTGAAAACGGCGTCGCTACTTACGGTGTGCTGATGTATATGCAGTTTGTATTCAATGCAATGTTTATCGGCTACACAATCGGAACTTCACCAATCATCAGCTACAACTATGGAGCCGGCAACCATAGCGAGCTGAGAAATATGCTTCGGAAAGGATTGCTTATCATGAGTGTTGCGGGATGTGTGATGATGGTTCTGGCACAGACTCTGGCGGGACCACTGGCAAATATTTTCGTTGGTTATGATCCAGACCTGTTTGAAATGACCAGGCATGCCTTCAAGGTATTCTCCTTTGCGTTCATCCTTACCGGACTGAATATATTTGCATCTGCATTCTTCACGGCGCTGAACAATGGTGCGATTTCTGCGGCGATAGCTTTCTTGAGAACACTTGTGTTCCAAATGTCCTCCGTACTGCTGCTGCCGTTCCTTTTTGGCATCGACGGAATCTGGCTGGCAATCATCGTCGCCGAAGTCTGTGCGTGCATCGTATCCGGCAGCCTGATATATAAGAACCGTAAAAGATATCATTATGCATAACAATGTACTGCCGTTTTTATCATATAACAAGTGCGGTACAGTATGTGTACTTACTGCTACATACTGTACCGCACTTGTTCTGCTGACAGATATTAATCCACGTTATTCCATAATATATTCATCCCGTATTTTCTTCAAAACAGAATCTATGTCTCAGGCTTTTTCCGGTTCTTCATATGTCTCGCCAAAAGTCTCAGCCGATACTTTCTTCATCACCTGCGGCTCCATCGGCTTGTCTCCCCAGCTTGTCGGAGTCTCTGCAATCTTATTTACCACATCCATACCTTCTGTAATCTTTCCAAATGCAGCATAAGCTCCATCCAGATGCGGTGATTTTTCATGCATGATAAAGAACTGGGAACCTGCGGAATCCGGATGCATTGCACGTGCCATAGACAGCACTCCCGGATCATGTGCCAGATTGTTCTCGAATCCATTCTGTGAAAACTCACCTTTGATCTGATATCCCGGACCGCCCATTCCGGTTCCGTCCGGGCATCCGCCCTGAATCATAAAGCCACGGATCACACGGTGGAAAATCAGACCGTCATAATATCCCTTGTTTACAAGTGACACAAAGTTCCTTACTGTATTCGGCGCAATCTCCGGATACAGCTCTGCTTTCATTATGTCTCCGTTTTCCATTTCAAATGTTACGATTGGATTTGCCATAATATCATTCCTCTTTTCTTTTTATATACCATGATCCTACTACATCATAGTTCTTGCACAAGAATCAAATATCACCGTTTTTTTTCTTGATTCTTTGCGTCTGCGTATATTCTACCATGGTTTTATATATTTTTAAAGCCTAAGAGGAAAAAGAAAAGCTTTCCAAAATAGCGGCTGTTACTCTTCCCACGGCATCTTGCACTGTTCTGCAAGATGTCCGGCCAATGAAATGATGACAGCGATTTATCCAGCCCCGCACATTCTTGCATTTGTCGTGTCTTGGGAGTTTTTTTGTATGTATTTTAAACAAAGATAGTGGTACATCAATCCCACAACATCGCTTATACAATACTTCTCAATGGTTGTTTGGTTCATAAATCTATCACTCCTTTTCGTTTGATAAATTTATGATACTATCAGTAAGAAAGAAAAAGGTAAATAATGTTCTGTAGGGATGACACTAACCGCAGTTTTCTGGATGACTTGCTTCCTTGGTCACCGAATCTTCCAGCGAACTGCCGGAAGTCCGGTAAAGAAGAAATGAAATAAGACTGGAGCAAATCTGTCTCTATCATGCAGGTTTGCTCCAGTTTTGTATAGGTAGGACTATCTACCGTTTACCCTTTGTCGTGCCTGCCTAGCCATTTGCTGATGTTGCAACAAACAGCCCCTCCCGCTACCGGATATAGGTTGGACAACACTGGCATTATAACATATGGGTAGATAATCTTCTATCACTTTTGGAAGAGCTTTACAATTCGGATTGTGTTTGGCACAATCCGGCAAACCAGAATCCTCCACCAGAATAGTATCGCATCACATAACAACATAAGGAACCTGGATTTCCGTATCCGTCCCAACCATGAAGGTTTTAGCATTTCCATATTTATAATCCACATTCAACAAGACTCAAATCAGTCCACTGGACTGTTTTATCGCATGCTTGGCAACCAAAACTAATAGAAAACTGTCGTTTCAGTTATAAAGTATTGATAGAAGTGAGAAAAATGATATCGTATATAATATAATTTAAAGGGACAGAGACACATTAAAAGGAGGTGGGTTTTTATGATTAAAAATATTCAAAAAGGAATATAGACACAATACCTAATTCATGGCAGGTTCCATATCATCTCTGATGATATAGCCACGCCGTCTCATTAAATTAAGCACCAGTGATTCCGTCAGAACTTTCGATTCGTTCACAGGTCGTGATTCAAGAAAACCATCTGCTGTATATGGCTTTAAATCTGAGAGTATGTGCCAGATAGCGGTCAGGAGCATACGGCAGATTGCAATGATGGCTTTCTTATGACCACGGTGCGATTTAATGCGCTTATAACGGTTGGTTATTTCAGGATGTTTTTTGAAACGCATTAAACCATTCGCAATTTGTACCTGAATTGGTTTAAAATAAGTACCAGCACAGGAAATTCGAGTTGATTTGATTCTTTTGTTGCTTTGGTCATTGCGGACAACATCCTGCCCATGAAACGAGGTGCTTAGCTGTGGGGAAGACAGACATATCACCACCAATTTCAGATAGGATTTGAATGGCAGTCATAGGATTTTTGTCAAATCCCGGTATGGTGCGGATTAGATCAACAGCGGCCTGAATTTCTTCGATTGGTGTTTTGTACCAGCCATCTACAAAAGGTGTAACATCAAATATTTCCCCGGAATGAGCGAGCATATGTTCTATAGTGTGTCAGTCTTATAGGAAAATTATATCAGGAAATTTAAGATAACGAAAGTCCGAGAGGGGTTTCATAACCCCATCGGTGCCTTTCGCAGAAAGATGGATTATAAGTATGAAAAAAATTGTAACAATGTTATTGATTGGTTTACTATGCTTTAATGGAATTTTAGAAGTATCGGCGAAAGATGATGAAATGTCAAGAGACAAAGTGATGGAAGTGCATAGAGTTAGTTATACTACGTACGATGCGAATGGGAACATAACGGAAAGGGGCGATTTGCCTATTGATGAACATGAAATTAACACAAGGGATTATTGGGGAACCAGAATAATAGAATGTGGTGGATATATGATTTTGCATAGTCAAGATACTGGCTTTCCTTATTTTTTGGTTGCAGGAGCACAAGTAAATATGCAATTTGGATTGAACAGAAATGCGATGATTGCATCGGGGATAAAAAAAAGCTCAGGTGAGTACCTTGCCAGTGTAAGAGGGCTTACCGGAGGGCGATCACATTCAGCAGTTGTACAACAAACTGGAGATTATTATGGGTATATTCGTAATGATGATTCTAGTGCCATAACTGTTAATTACGTTAGTTTTTCAACAAATTATTAGGTAGTATTATAATAGATATGAGCGATTTCTAGCAGAACGAAACTTAATTGAGAAAATCTTGAGCTTTCAAAAACACTTAATTACAAGGAGGCATTTTGATGAAAAAAATACCAAATAGGATTAGAGTAATAGTGATGGTTTTAACGTTTTTTATAAGTTTAAAATGCGTAATGGTAACATATGCGGAAGATTGTGAAACAGGAAATGCACAATCTACTTATTTTGAAATTTATGATAAGGATGGAAACTTAAAATCAGAAGGGTATTTACCGGCAAATGAGGATGAAGCAAAAAAAGAAATGCAAACAAGAGGAACAATGGGATTCCCTTCGCGCACGTTAAGCAATGGGGACGTGATGCAGTGCTATCAGTCAGGCAATATGAAATTTGTTGTGAATGAAGGTGATTTTTTAAGTATGACATTTGGATTGGACAGAACGGCATATATCTATTCTGGCATCGCAGAATGGAGTGGAATAGAACATATAGCAACAAGTGGAGGTCTGACAGCAGGGCGTTCTCACAACGGTCGTGCAGTAAGTCATGCGGCATATTATGGTTTTATACGTAATGCATCCACTGAACCGGTTACGGTTATGTTCGCAAACTTTACAAATCCATATTTACAGTGAGTGTTATAAAATATATTTTAAGGTAATATAGATAAAGCGAATATATAAAATAGAAAGAGTTTTTTCAGAAGGAGGCGGATTGGAGATGAATGGAAAATTACCCAAAAAAGCAGCAATTGT
>NZ_CALPDG010000068.1 GCF_943193195.1 Mediterraneibacter agrestimuris
AATCAACCAAAGAATCCTTTATTTATAAAGATTTCTATCTCTAGCTTTGCATAATATATAGCTTTTCATAACCCGTTTTATGTGAAGCTTCACATAATGTCGGAAAGACCACCACGGCGGTCAATCTGGGAGTAACTCTGGCACAGCAGGGCAGGAAAGTTTTGCTTATTGATGCCGATGCACAGGCAAATTTAACCATGTCGCTCGGTTACAGCCGACCAGACGATTTACCCAATACGCTCTCTGCCATTATGCAGGACATTATTGACGATAAACCCGCCGATGTTTCCAGAAGCATCCTGCACCATAATGAGGGCGTTGACCTTCTCCCGTCCAACATTGAACTGTCGGGCTTGGAAGTAAGGCTGATTAACGCCATAAGCCGTGAAAGCGTGCTGAAAACTTGCATCAATGAGGTAAAAAAGAATTATGATACTGTCCTTATTGACTGTATGCCGAGCTTGGGTATGCTGACAATCAACGCTCTTGCGGCTGCTGACAGCGTGGTTATCCCGACACAGCCCCATTATCTTTCTGCAAAGGGCTTAGAGCTGTTGCTTCGCTCCGTGTCTAAGGTCAAACGGCAAATCAATCCCCACCTGCGGATTGACGGTATCTTAATGACGATGGTAATGCCACGCACAAATATCTCTAAGGAGATTACCGCTACGGTAAAGAGTGCCTACGGGCAGAGGATTAAAGTTTTTGAAGCCCAGATACCCCATTCTATCCGTGCCGTGGAAGCCACCGCAGAGGGCAAGAGCATTTTTGCCTACGACAAAGGCGGCAAGGTAGCCGCAGCTTATGAGCAGTTTGGAAAGGAGGTTGCAGAGATTGGCGAGAAGCAAAAGAACAGAAATCGAGCTGACTGCATACGATGACCTCTTTGAAACGGACGAGAGCCGTGCAGAAGCGAATCTAAGCAAGATAAGGGAAATACCCATTGTAGAGATTGACGAGTTCCCAGACCACCCATTCAAGGTTTTAATGAATGAGGATATGGAACAGCTTGTGGAAAGTGTCAGTCGGAGCGGTGTAATGACCCCTGCGACGGTTCGGCAGAAAGAGGATGGGCGGTATGAGCTTATCAGCGGTCACAGGCGGAAAAAGGCTTGTGAACTTGCAGGGCTTGAAACACTAAAATGTGAGGTTAAGGAACTGACCCATGATGAAGCGATTATTGTCATGGTTGAGAGCAATCTCCAACGCTCTGTTATCTTGCCGAGTGAGAAAGCCTTTGCGTATAAGATGCGGCTTGAAGCTATGAAAAGACAGGCGGGCAGACCCCCGAAAAATAATTCGTCCCCATTGGGGACACATTTACGGAGTGATGCGGAACTTGCTGAAAAGGTCGGGGAAAGTCGTAATCAAATCCAGAGGTATATTCGTTTGACTGAGCTTGTACCCGAAATCCTGCAAATGGTAGATGAACGCCAGATTGCTTTTCGTCCTGCGGTAGAGATTTCCTATCTTTCTGAGGAACAGCAATATACCCTGCTTGAAGCGATGGGTTACAACGATGCCACCCCCTCACTTGCACAGGCTATCAAGATGAAAAAGTTTATGCAGGAGGGAAAACTCACGGACGAGGTTATCCAGTCCATCATGCAGGAGGATAAGCCAAACCAGAAAGAGAAGTCTGCCTTTAAGGACGAGCGGATAACCAAGCTCATACCGAAATCCATCCCCAGAGGGCAGGAAACGGATTTTGTCGTAAAGGCGTTGGAGTTTTATAACCGACACCTGCAAAGGCAGCGGGGGCAGGAAAGATAACCGCACACTTGGGGAGAAGTCTGCCCTTTGAGGGATAGCAAATTTTTTTCTCTTTCCCCCTCTCCACACCTCTCCCCCTAGATACTGCCAGTAACTATCCGAGAAAAGAACTATTAAAGGCTGTCCAGATGGGCAGCTTTTTCTGTTAGAAAATCAGTCAGCAACTATCAACACGAGAACGAACTGATTATTTTAAAGCTTGAGAGCCGTCAATTTAAAGCTTGAGAGCACCCCAATTCAGTGTATTCTAAAGCTTAAGAGCCACCACTATATATAGTAGTACAAATATATTGTGTAAGATAAGATACCTCTTTTAAGATGTGTTTATGAAAAGTACTTATACTTTTCAAATACATTTTAAAGGAGGTTTTCTATGTTTAAGAAAACAAAAGTAAGACAGATCCTGGAACTTCTCCACAAGGATCTAAGTGCCAGAGAGATTTCTAAAACTTTAAATGTCTCTCGCAATTCTGTTGCATTTGTAAAAGAATCTTATGACAAATGTGATAAAGACTGGGATGAAATATGTCTGATGAACGATGACGAGATTTATCAGCTTTTTTATCCCCATACCTTCAGACCAAGAAATAGATTCGCTCCAGTAGACTATTCGTATGTCCATAGAGAATTGAAAAAGGTCGGGGTTACAGAAATGCTGTTATGGGAGGAATATTGTGAGAAATGTAAAATGCAAGGAATTCCTCATTGTTGTTATGCCACATTTACAAATGGCTACAAACGTTTTATAGCTGATAAAAACTATACCAGCCATATTGAGCACAAACCGGGTGTAACTTTGGAGGTAGACTGGTCAGGTCCTACTATGAGTTATATGGACCCTGACAGGAAGGAGCAGCGCACCGCATATCTTTTTGTTGCAACCTTTCCCTACAGCCAATATACCTATGTAGAAGCTGCCACTTCCATGAACCAGTCAGATTGGCTGTCATGTAATGTCCATATGCTTGAATTTTTTGGTGGAACGCCTGTAAGAATAGTATGCGACAATCTAAAAACAGGTGTAATCTCGCATCCTAAACATGGAGAGGTTGTGTTAAATGATTCTTATTTATCCTTTGCAGAACACTATCAGGTCGCAATTATGCCGGCACAGGTAAAGAAACCAAAGCAAAAGGCAAGCGTGGAAGGCACCGTGGGAAAAATCGCAAGGAAAATCATCGGTATGCTTAGAAATGAAACATTCCATTCCATAGAAGGACTGAATTCAGAAATCAGAAAAGTACTTGATAAACTAAATGCCAAGCCTTTCCAAAAGAGAAACGGCAGTAGAAAAACCATATATGAACTAGAAGAAAAACCATATCTAAGAGCTCTGCCCATACTTCCATTCGAAATATGTGAGTGGTCTTATAATCACAAGGTAGGACCGAATTCTCACATATGGTTCCACAAAGGACAATACTCTGTTCCAAGTAGTTACATAAATAAATATGTTGATGTGCAGTATAACAATTCCTATGTCGCTATATATGCATCACACAAACTAATCGCTGAGCATAAACATCTTCCCACAGGCATACGAAATGCGAAAAGAACAGAGGCATCACATCTTCCATATCCAATATACACTCCGGATACAATGGAATCAACGCTCAATAAAGCTGGAGGAATTGGTGACCGTACAAAAACTGTGATAGGAAGACTTTATGATAATGCAAAAGTAAAAGAACAGGCTCTGTTAGATGCAAGATCCGTATTGGATATCGCAAGTGTGTATGATAAAGATGTTCTTGAAGCCGCTTGCGATCTGGCACTTAAAGACTTTTATCTGATCACATATAACACACTTATGCCCTATGTGAAAAAAATTGTAACAAGCAGAAGAAAGGAATGTATAAAGAAAAGCACAAAAGATCAGGAGCAGGGAATCGTAAGAGGTGCGGATTATTACAAAAAGGATGGTAAAAATTTATGAACACGGAGATCAAAAAACAATTATCAATATTAGAACTTAGTGATTTAGTTGCTGTAATTGAGGCTCAGGAAAAAGAAGTCTCTTTTGTTGACTTGACTTATAATGAGAGGCTGGAACATCTACTCTTGGCTTTGATAACAGAACGGCAGAACAGACTGATTGCCAGACTGACAAAAAATGCTGACTTAAAGTACCCGAACGCAAGCCTTGAAACTTTGGATTGCGACGCACGGGATATCAGCAAAGAGAAGATCACAAACCTTGCCACCATGGGATTTGTAGGAGCTGCAACAAATCTTATCATAACGGGATCAACAGGTGCAGGGAAAACATATCTTGCATGTGTCCTGGGAGTAGAGGCATGTAAACAAACGCTTCGTACATGTTATGTAAGAATGCCGGATATGCTGGGACATTTTCAAACCCACAAAGATAACCTTCGGGAACAAGTGCGATACAGGAAGAAGTTGGGAAACTATAAAGTACTGATTATAGATGAATGGTTAAATTACAAAATCAATGAGAAGGAGTCAAAATTCATATATGAGTTGGTAGAACAACGTTGTGGAAACAATCCAACTATTTTTGTCGGACAATATGACGTATGCGACTGGCATGAACGATTAGGTGGAGGAACCCAGGCAGACTCTATTATGGACAGGATCATACATAATTCTTATTCCATACCGACCTCAGATAATAACCTCAGAAAGCTGTACGACTCAAAGAAAGCCAGAAAACTTATGGAATCATTAACTTCATAACACGGCTGATTTTCAAACAGAGATTACTGTAGAAGGGACTTCTGATCTTGCTGCCGCGGAAGCGATTGCGGTTCTTCATACTTTCTATGACCTAGGTTAAATATAAGTGAAAAGCTACTTCTTTTGATTTGAAACAGTTTTTTAACTCGAATCAAATCATTCAAAAACGATTTGATCAGTAACAGAAAGAGGGCGGGTTGAATCATCACTGCTTCTGCTCTCTTTCTTCAAGAAGGAATGGTATTCTGATAAGAAACACCACCTAAAGATAGAATGTTATAAATAATTTTAGAACTGCTTTTATAATTCTTCTATTGTATTCTAGATACTTCCTAATAACTACTTGTATTGAAAAATAGAATGCCTCTACATCAATTCGAGATATTTTTAACAAAACTATATATTGTGTTTATAGATGGCTCTCAAGCATTAAAATCTTGCCTGATTTCAGGTGGCTCTCAAGTTTTAAAATAATCAGTGTATGATGACCATTTGGATTTCTTGTTTAAGTCGGGGATTCAAATAGAAATTAAGGGATAATCGAACAGAACTGAAACAGTAGGCACTCTGCGGGAAAGCGGAGTGCTTATTTTTTTGGAATGCATTGAAAAAGTCAAAGAAGCATGGTATAATAAATTATCTGATTTGTGTAATTTGATAAAAGTAATGCAGACAGAGGAGAATGGTATGATAAAAAACAATATAGAAGTAGACGTAAAGGTAAAATGTATAGAAAGCGGCATGACACAGGCACAGCTTGCGGAGAAGATTAAAACGACAAGTCCGTATGTTAACCGTATTATTAAAAAGCAGGATGGTGTTGTGAACAAGACTTTTGTACAGATGCTGGAAGCATTGGGGTACGATATTGAATTGACCTATGTGAAGCGAGAAGATTAGGATATGACTGGTGATTACATATGTTGCAAAAGTGGTTGTTGCAAAATTTGAAACAGCCACTCATCGTAAAAACTTCATACCTAAGCGGAGATGATTTATATGGATAATGAAAGAATAACGATTAAGTATCTTACAGATATCAGCAAACTAAGCGTGGATGAAATAGATGCGGAAATTGAAAAAGGATACCAGGATATGTTGGCAGGCAGGACGGTTTCTGCTAAAAAGGTGTTTACTGATATAAGAAAAGATTATGGATTGGAGGGTCACCATGCCAAAGAAAAAAGATGAAATAACGATACATAGTTCAGCGGCTGAATATCTGACCTATGTTGCTGCTGTCGGTGACAGTGCAGACAGCATGGAAATGCGGTATGAGGACGAGAATATATGGCTGACACAGAGGATGATGGCACAGCTGTATGATGTGTCAGTGCAGAATATCGGACAGCATATTAAAAAAATATTGGATGACGGTGAGTTGGTTGAAAATGCAGTTGTAAAGAAATACTTTATAACTGCCGCCGATGGAAAACAGTATAGTACAAAACACTACAATCTTCAGATGATTATTGCAGTTGGCTTCAAGGTCAATAATGACCGAGCCGTCCGCTTTCGTAAATGGTCTGGGCAAATCGTAAAGGATTATACGATTCAAGGCTGGACAATGGATAAGGAACGTTTGAAGAAGGGGCATATGTTCACGGATGAATACTTTGAGCGCCAGTTACAGAATATCCGTGAGATTCGACTTTCAGAGCGTAAATTCTATCAAAAAATCACTGACCTGTATGCTACAGCCTTTGACTATGATAAAGATGCAAAGACTACCAGACGTTTCTTCCAAACAGTGCAGAATAAGATGCACTGGGCAGTTCATAGGCATACAGCAGCAGAGTTAATTGTGGAGCGCGCTGATGCAGAGAAAGAACATATGGGACTGACTACTTGGGAAGCTGCTCCAGAAGGGAAAATTGTCAAGTCGGATGTGTCGATAGCAAAGAACTATCTGAGTGATAAAGAAATGTCCTACATGGAAAGAATTGTATCCTTGTACCTTGATTATGCGGAACTGCAGGCTGAACGGCAGATTCCTATGAGCATGGAGGATTGGGCGAAACGTTTGGATGGTTTCTTGGAATTTAACGGTAATGAGATACTGACAGATGCAGGTAAAATCA
Source organism: Mediterraneibacter agrestimuris (assembly GCF_943193195.1). Classification (GTDB taxonomy): domain Bacteria; phylum Bacillota; class Clostridia; order Lachnospirales; family Lachnospiraceae; genus Schaedlerella; species Schaedlerella agrestimuris. The sequence goes on from NZ_CALPDG010000068.1 coordinate 6,555, forward strand.
GTGCGGAGCAGGCGAAACTTTATGCAGAAACTGAATTTGAAAAGTATCGTATTGTGCAGGACAGATTGTTCATGTCTGATTATGATAAATTTTTGCTGGAGTTGGAAGAACAAGCAAAAAATGAATCTGATTAGGGGTAAAGTTCAGTTATTAAAAATTTTGCAATAACTGTGAAATTGTCCAAGAATCAACCTGCCGGAATTTCCGACAGGTTGGAAAAGGTGTTTTGTAATGTGAATATGATAAAGAAACTGGGAGGACTGATATTTTGCAGGAAAGAGGATTTACTGAAAAAGATTGGAAACTTTTCAGAAGTAAAATAGCGGATTGGCAGGAGGCCTATATGGACAGGCTCAATAAGGAATACATAGAATTACTAAGTGGAGAAGAAAATCCGTCCGATAAGTTTTGGAGTTTGGAGGAGCGGATAAAAAAAGATAAGAAGAAAACTGGCGTTAGAGCAGAAATGAGCAGGTCGAACCTGATTTATAATATTATTTCGCTTATGAATGAAGGCGCAAATTGTTTTGAATATCTCGAAGAATTCAGTGATCAACTGAAAGAAACGGTAAGGCTCTTTATTGGAAGATGATTGAGATATACAAAATTTTGAATTGAAATGCAGTAGGAATAGACAAGTTGGAATTGCAGGAGGCGGTTATGGACTACAAAATCAGAACAATATTAGAGGGAGAAGATAGCTTGCTTCAAGATTTTTTGTACGAAGCTATTTTTGTGCCGGAGGGAGTGCCAGCACCGCCCAAATCAATTATCAATCAGCCGGAACTGCAGGTATACATATCCGATTTTGGTAAGAGAAAGGACGATATAGGTTTGGTTGCGGAAGTTGATAAAAAGGCTGTCGGTGCTGTTTGGGTACGCATTATGAATGATTATGGACATATAGACAACAACACTCCGTCCTTTGCCATTTCCTTATATAAAAATTATAGGGGATTTGGAATAGGTACTGCTTTGATACAGGAAATGCTCCATATTCTGAAAGTCAGAGGGTATAAACAAGCGTCACTTGCCGTACAGAAAGCAAACTATGCTGTAAAAATGTATCTAAAAACAGGATTTGAAATTGTAGATGAAAACGAGGAAGAATATATTATGCTTTGTCGTTTGTGATAAATTTATTCCGGTTCATCGAAGAACTGAAACTTGCAAGGGAGATAATCGTTTATGAAAATGCCAGCAGAAAATATGGATACGATCATGTTCGCCCCTTGTGGAATGAATTGCAAGGTCTGCTATAAACATTGTTATCATAAAAGGCCCTGTGCAGGGTGCTTGAACAGTAACAAAGGCAAGCCGGAACATTGTCGTAAATGCAAGATAAAAGTCTGTATTAAAGGCAAAGGATTATTATATTGCTTCGAGTGTTCCGACTATCCATGCAAGCTGATAAAGAATCTTGAAAAAAGTTATAACAAGGGATATCAAGCAAGCCTTATGGAAAATAGTGAGTTTGTCCGGAAACATGGGTTAGAAGCGTTTATGGAGCAACAGAAAGAAAAATATACTTGTTCAAAATGCGGCGGTATTATTTCCATTCACGACAGAGAATGCAGTGAGTGCCAAGCAAAGATGGATGATTAAATTTCAACTTATAGGATTTGAAAAATTTAAGGAGGACCACCTATGGATAATAATATACATTTTGGTGATGGAGTGCTTGATGAAGCTAAAGCTGATGTAAACAGTAGGACTAAGGGATTGATAAAAATAGCTATAGATACTGTTTTTGATTATCTCGAAGGTAAAGCAAAAGACATTCCAGAAACAATTGAACAACTACGCAATAGTCCAGAGACAGAACAGAGAATAGCAGCGTTATGGTCTGAACATCTTTTTGAGGAAGATCTCGTGCCAAAAGGCTATAATGGCTTGACGGATAATCTTCTGATTTCTAATTTTCATCAAGAAGGATATTTAGATGGGCTGTATGTAGGATATGTCCTTGCGATGATGGCACTGACAGATAACGATGCCCCCAAGGATATAACTCTTGCCGCAAGAGATTATATTCGCCCTAATTTAATAAGGTGCCATTATGATGAAAAAGATGAAATCATCAATCAGTATCAGAATGAGAAGTATAGATGGATTGATAAAACTTAAAAACCTTTATCAGGCATCCAATCATAAAAGCGTACAATTCTAATATGCCAAGATATTTAGGGAAATAAAAACCGTTGCCTAATGGACAGACCTCCGTTTTCTAAATGCCGTTGAACGATTACCAACGGGAGAACGTCCATGACCGTGAAAAAGCCATAAATCGCCCTTGACCTATTTACTGAAATACAAGCATTTTCAGGGGATTTGGCTTGGACTTGTTCATGCAAATTCAGTGGTTTTTGTGGACTTATTACCCGCAATAATAAGGACCAAGGCTCCAACATTGCTATCAAAACTACCCTCTCAAGCCATGTGGAGATGGTATGTTTATATTCTTTGAGTCCTGTTGTTAGTTTTGATTAGATTTGAGGAAATGTGAAAATGCATTGAAAGACAGGTAGAAAATTCGGACAGATACGAAGGAGTTTTATTAACAAATGATAGAAAAATATAAGATTTTAGAAGCATGGATAATGGTGGAACATTTATCGGAGGGAGATATCAGTCTCAAGGATAGAGCTATTCTCACTCTGAATGATCTGCAAGGGCAGGATTTCTATTCTTTGTTTCTGCATGAGATTGAAAAAAAGAAATGGAATCAGCGACAAAAAGGAGGAGTCGTTGTCTATTTTGATGTCTTTAAATTTCGGGAAGTTGTAGACATACTTCGTGCACAGTACAGATTGAAACCGACGGATGAAGACATTCGTCTTGGAGATAAGTTTAGTTTTGCATTGTATTTTGACAGAAATCTTAATTTTCTGGCGGATATGACATTCTTTACAGAAAGTGCTTACATACGGTATTTCAAAAAAATTCCCCATGCCGAAGAATTTCGGGAATTTGAGGAAAATCTTAAAAATCAGTTTTTACAGGATTTTGATGAGACAGTCAGGAATCCGGCAAAGTTTAATGCTGCAATACAAAAAGAGCTCTTGAGATATGGGATTGATGTGACAAACTGCCGTATGCAGATTTTGGGAAATATAGAGACAGAGGCGACAAATCTACATTCTTTTTTTATCGACGATCTGGAAAAAGCAAAGAAAATTAAAACAGCCAACCTGAATGCCTATTTGTATGGAAATAAAGAAGGGCGCAAGAACCTTGACAGCAAAAAGGATTCAGTGAGTTTTAATCCGCATATGTTTGAACAGATTTTGCAGCCGAAGAATTATCCTCTGGGAAGATTTCCAGGAAATACGATTTATGCGCTTTCTCTCATGCAACAAGTTGCGGTAAATTTATCGGTGGGTTTTGATAACAATCAGATACGAAGTGTCAATGGTCCGCCTGGAACTGGAAAAACGACACTTTTGAAAGATATATTTGCGCAGATAGTCGTGCAGCAGGCGTATGATATTGTGAAACTTTCAGATCATTTTATCAAGGGGTCAGAGAAAACGATTTACTTTAATTATGCATCGATTGGTGAAATTCCAGAATATATTACCGAAAATAATATCGTGGTTGCAAGCTCGAATAATGGTGCGGTTCAAAATATTGTGAATGAACTTCCATTGAGTAAGGAAATTGACAATTCTTTGATTGAGGAACTCAAAGAGGCGGATTACTTTCGTGAGATATCGAATGCGAATGTGTGGGTAGAGTGGCTGGAAGATGAGAACGGGAAGAAAAGAGAGGAACTGGTAAAAGAATCTGTTCCGGGAGAAGAAAAGTTTTGGGGAGTATTTTCACTTGAAGGTGGAAAAACGGATAATATGACCAATATCCTCACGAATATGAAGCACATTCACAAATACCTGGAAGAAGAGTATTTGCCGGATCAAGATATATATAAAGAATTTCTGAAGCATTATGAAGAAGTAAAAGTGATTCAGACGAGAAGGCAGGCATTTGCAGACAGTATTCGAGTATATCAGGAATGTATTCAAAAGCTGGAACAAGCTTGTGGCAGCTATCAAAAAGAATTAGGGGAGAAAGAGAATCAACTGTGTACAGAAATTCATAAGCTTGCAGAAACCGAACGGGAATGCGGGCATAGGCTGGAACAGTTAAAGATCAGTTTGAGGGAGGTACAAAACAGGGCAGAAATTGTCCAAAAAAACATGACCAGTATGGACAAGTGTCTTCAGATGCACAAGGAGCAGCGTCCTGGCTTTTTCGCAGGAAAGAAAAAGAAAGAGGAATATAGGAGTAGATTAAATGAGATTACGTCACAGCTCGTAAAATTGAGTGATGAAGATACAGAATGCAGCAAACAGGAGAAAGAAATTAATAATAATATTCTTTTGCATCAGATGGAACTGAGACAAAGTACAGAAAAACAGGAGAAACTTCAGCAGAATTTTAACAGCTGGAAGATGATAGAAGCAGGTAAAATTTCAAATTTGAAAAAAAGAGTCTGCAAATATGAAGATATTAGAAACAATAGTAAGACACAACCACTGAATATGAATCAGGAGTATGATGATTTGCAACTGTCCAACCCATGGTTTGACGAAGCGTATAGGGTTGCACAGTCAAAATTGTTTGTTATGGCATTACGTGTTCGGAAACAATTTCTTTATGAGAACAGAAAAAATATAAAGGCAGCTATTATCGTCTGGGGACAGCAGGAGAAATATTTGGAGCGAAAACCTGTGATTGAAGCAGCATGGAACTGGATTAATATGACAATTCCGGTAATTAGTTCGACATTTGCCAGTTTTTCGCGTATGTGCAGAAACCTTGGGGCAGAGACATTGGGACATCTTTTTATCGATGAAGCGGGACAAGCACTGCCACAGGCGGCTGTCGGGGCGGTCTATCGAAGCAGACATGTGATGGTGGTCGGTGATCCGCTGCAGATTAAACCAGTCCTTACATTGGATTCTAATACTCTGTATATGTTGGGCAGGTATTTTGGAGTGACGGAAAAATATTTATCTGCATCAGCATCTGTACAGACCTTAGTAGATGCGGCAAGTCAGTATGGGTTTTATCGAAACCAGGACAAGTCGGAGGAGTCATGGGTTGGCATTCCGCTATGGGTGCATAGAAGATGTCAGTATCCGATGTTTACCATTTCCAACATGATTTCCTATGACGGATTTATGGTGCAGGGGACGAAAGAGTATGGAAAAACAGGGTGGTTTGATGTTGGTGGAACGGCGAACAATAAATATGTCGAGGAGCAGGGGGAATTTCTTTTGCAAAAGCTTAGGGAGATGATAGAGAAGAATTCAAAAATTTTAGATAAAAAAGAAAAAGATGTGATTTATGTAATTACGCCGTTTTCCAATGTGGCATATCAACTTTCACAGAAATTACGGAAAATACATTTTACCAGATACGATGAACATGGCAAGCCAACTAATGTTGGAACTGTTCATACGTTTCAGGGGAAAGAGGCTCCGATCGTATTTTTTGTGCTTGGCGCTGACCAACAGAGCAGCGGTGCCGCACGCTGGGCAGTGACAGAAGCGAATATAATGAATGTTGCGGCTACGAGGGCAAAAGAGGAATTTTATATTATTGGTGATAGAAAATTGTATCTCGGGCTCGGCTGTGATGTTGTGACAAATACGGATCGGATTATCAGACAATACAAAAATGAGTATCCGGATCTTGTGGATGACCAGGTAAGCAAGACTGAGTTGTGTATACAGACTGGCGAAGCACGGATACCCGTTATAGATGCGGATTTAAGACGTATTACAGGAACGGTTAAATATGTTGGAAGGGGATCGAAAAGCTTTTATGCCTATGTCCTTGGTGCTGATGGCAAAGAATATTCTATTACCGAAAATATTTATTCTAAGACAGAGCATGCGATAGAAGTGGTTCAAAAAGGTAAAAAAATATCTTTTATTCCGGAAGAGGTGAAAAAGAAGTTATTTGCTACAAAAGTGAAGATGGATGTTTAGCTGGGAATTGACACCAGAGGCGGAGAACTCAATAAGTCCGGATTTCCATTCAATAATGATTCAGAGGGATTTCAGAAATGATAGAGGGTTATGTATATTACTTGTAAGCTACATAAAAACTGCCAGCAGATACTCTGCTGGCAGCAGACTGTAGACAAAGTTGGTGCTGGAGAAGAACTCCAGCACCACTTTTCGATAAAATCTATTTTTTCTTTTGTCT
>NZ_CALPDG010000069.1 GCF_943193195.1 Mediterraneibacter agrestimuris
TTAAAGTACGGCTTTTTTACGAAGAAGTTATTTTTTTAACGGAAATAGAGCAACCATATAGAAAAAATCTGCAAAAAAGAAGCTGCCGCTTCACGATTTATTAACGTTCGGATTTTATTTAGGCACAAAGAAATTAAAAGACATAAAACCTCTGGATGTACAAAAGGCTCTCAATGCGATGGAAAAAGATGGTATAGCAAACAGTGCTATTACATACAAGCGGACATTCTGTAGGACTGACTGTTACTGAATTTCCTAATATTACAGGTGATTGCCAGGAAATAATACAGCCAGGAATGGTTTTTGCATTAGAAAATGGAATATATCCATTTAATGAAAAAATTGGTGCATCATCCATTGAAATATCTTTCTGAATGGAAGATGAAGCTGTTGTTACAGAAACAGGGGCTGAATGGATCTCGGGTCCGGGAAAAGCACTTTATACGATGAGCGATTTTTAATAAAGAAACGAAAGGAGAATAAATTATGATTTTAATTCAAGCATTATTATTAGCTATTACAGCAAATCTGGCGAGCGGCAGAGTATGGAGCCCTATTACATGGCCATTTTGTTATCCATTGATTAATGGTACGATCGTAGGAATAATTTTAGGCGATCCTCTCCTTGGATTAACAGCAGGTGCAACTATTAACCTTGCTTATATCGGATGGATCTCTGCTGGAGGAACTATGCCTTCTAATATAGGAATTGCCGGAGTATACGGAACAGCTATTACAGTTCTTGCCGGAGCCAATCCTGAATTAGGTATTACATTAGCAATTCCAATAGGTCTTCTTGGAACCTTGCTTTGGAATTTACAAATGACATTAAATTCATTTTGGATTCATAGACTTGATGCAAATGCAGAAAAAGCAGAATTGAATAAAGTTTTCTTTAATGCATGGCTTTTTCCACAACTGACCTGCTTACTGATTAATGGTTTTCCAGCATTCCTATTAATGTTTTTCGGACAGAATTTCTTTACAGAATTATCGGAAAAAATACCGCAGTCATTTGTAAATGCACTCAGTGTTGCAGGAAGTTTGTTGCCGGCAGTCGGTGTTGCAATGTTACTAAACTATTTAGGAAAAAAGAAAGTGATTCCTTACTTTATGATCGGATTCTTTACAGCTTCTTATTTAGGATTAGGTACAATGGCAATTGCAATCTTCGGCGCTTGTATAGCAATTTTAAGTTACTTTAACGGAAAAGATGATACAGCCGCAAATATGGACATTTCAGAAGAACCAGACGAAGAAAAACCAGAACTTCAAATTCAATTGAAACGTTCCGATTTAATAAAGCATTGGTTAATAGGTCTTGGGGCAGAAGTAGGCTATAATTATGAGCGTATGCAGGCTTCTGGAAATATTTTGGCAATGGTACCGGTTATCCGCCGGCTTTATCACAATCCAAAAGATATCAGTGATGCAATGAAACGTTATTTAATCTTCTTTAATACAGAACCATCATTTATTGGAAATATCATTCCCGGAATATGCGCGTCTCTGGAAGAGCAGCGTGCAAACGGAGCGGACATTTCAGATGAAATGATCAATGGATTGAGAACCGGACTTATGGGACCGCTGGCAGGTATTGGAGATAGTTTAGCAGGTGGAGTTATTTATCCAATTGGTATTTCTCTAGGCTGTACATTGGCGCTGGACGGTAATTTCAGCGGACCAATTATCTTTTTCCTTCTGTTTACCGGGATTATGCTCATACTTGGATATAATTTATATTTTATGGGATATAAAAAGGGAAGTAACGCCGTAATGACACTCTTAGGAGAAGGCGGCAATTCATTAACAAGACTTACAGATGCTTTTGGTATCCTTGGACTTATGGTTGTAGGCGCTATGGGCGCTCAAAATGTAATGGTTAATCTTTCCGCCATTATAAATGTAGGTGCAACCCAAATTATATTACAAGAAGTTCTTGACGGTCTGATCCTTAATTTACTGCCATTTGGCTTGATCATGGGAACATGGCAATTATTAAAGAAAAAAGTATCTCCTGTAATTGTAGTTGTATTATTAATGGTTATAGGTATCGTAGGTTATTACTTAAATATTTTGGGACTTGGAATATAATATACGAGTGACAGGCGAAAAGCTGATTCTTTTGCTTTTCGCCTTTGCTTTGTATATATTACAATAATCATGTGGATAAAATATATAACTTTGTGGATAACTCTTGAATAAATGTGGATAAATAATTGAAAAACTTGTGAATAAAAATTATTTTTTAACTTAATTATTCCTAAACTTCAATGCATTCTGAATATGAATACTGTGGATTGAGTTATCCACATCTTTTCTCATTGCTTATATATTCTTTTTGATGTAAAATATTATCGAGAGACTGGTTTCTCTCTATTCTATTGATTAGGAGTTATCATAAATGAACATTGTGGAAAATAATTGGGAGCAGATACTAAATAAAATGAAGCTGGAATACTGCTCCTCTAATATTTCATACAATACATGGATTGCACCGTTGACTGTATATGAAGTCTCAGACGACACGGTTTACATTCTTGTGAAGTTAAAAGCCAGCCTGGAACATATCGAGGAAAAGTATCTTCTTCCTTTTAGAGTATGTATTGCAGAAGTTACCGGACAAGAGTATGAAGTCGCTTTTGTAACAGAAGATCAGCGTATTGTTCAGCAGAAGAAGAATATTACTATGCAGAATCAAAAGTCTAACCTGATATTTGAGAATGCAAATCTGAATCTGAAATATACATTTGATACATTTGTTGTCGGTAATAATAACCGCTTTGCTCATGCTGCATCACTTGCAGTTTCTGAATCCCCCGGTTCCGTATACAATCCTCTTTTTATATATGGAGGCGCGGGACTTGGAAAAACACATTTGATGCATTCTATCGCACACTTTATTTTGGAAAATGATTCCGAAAAGAATGTATTATATGTTACAAGCGAAACATTTACCAATGAGTTGATCGATGCTTTGAAAACAGGTAAAACAGGAAACGATCTTTCTATTAATAAGTTTCGTGAAAAGTATCGCAACAATGACGTTCTATTGATTGACGACATTCAGTTTATAATAGGAAAAGAAAGTACACAGGAAGAATTCTTCCATACATTTAATCATCTCCACAGTGCTGGAAAACAGATTATTATTTCCAGTGATAAACCGCCGAAAGATATTGAAACTCTTGAAGAGCGATTAAAAACCCGATTTGAATGGGGTCTTCTGGCTGATATCTCCGCTCCGGACTATGAGACAAGAATGGCTATTCTGAAGAATAAAATAGAATTAGACAACCTTGAATGTTATGACATTCCTGAAGACGTCATTCGATATATTGCGGAGAATATCAAATCCAATATCCGTGAACTTGAAGGTTCTCTTAATAAGCTAATTGCACTTGCAAAGCTTGTACGAAAACCGGGAGAAGACATTATTATCGATATTCCGCTTGCTGCAGAGGCTTTAAAAGATATTGTAACACCAGCTGATATCAGAAAAGTTACACCAGATCTGATCATGGAAGTAGTTTCCGAACATTTCAATGTTTCAATTACTGATTTAAAAGGAAAGAAACGGAATGCTGAAATCGTACTTCCCCGGCAGATCTATATGTATTTATGCCGTGCCCTGACAGATACGCCATTAAAATCAATCGGTCTTCTGCTCGGCGGCAAAGATCACACTTCTATCAGTTATGGAATTAAGAAAATAGAATCAGATATGAAGTCTGATGAAGCATTATGTAACACAATTGGTATTATAAAGAAGAAAATCAATCCTCTTTAGAACACTTACACTTGAAAGATAATGGGGATAATCTTCTTATTTGATGTGGAAAATTATGTGGATAATATGAAGATTACATATGGGAAACTAATTAGTGTTTAAAATGGGTTAAAATTATTCACATTTACTTCCATCATTACCAACAGACTTTCAACATAGTTTTTAAAGCGGACAACCCCTTATGGGACAAGGCTTTGAAGCAGTTATTAACTTTTCCACAGCCCCTATTACTATTAAGACTAAAATAATTTATTTATTTATACATAAAAAACGGTGCGAATTTTTTTTACACACCCGAAAGGAGTTTTTCACTATGAAAATCGTATGCAGTAAACCTAACCTTGTAAAAGGTGTCAGCATTGTATCTAAAGCCGTACCATCTAAAACGACAATGCCTATTCTTGAATGTATCTTAATTGACGCATCAACAGACGTTATAAAACTGACAGCAAATGATATGGAACTAGGTATAGAGACAAGGATTGAAGGAGAAATTATCGAAAGAGGAATCCTTGCATTAAATGCAAAAATTTTCTCAGAGATTGTCAGGAAGCTTCCTGACAATGATATTGTGATAGAATCAGACAGCAATAATCAAACATTGATTACATGTGAAAAGGCAAAGTTTAATATTGCAGCACAATCAGGAGAGGACTTTTCTTATCTTCCGGTTATTGAAAAAGACGATTATATTACCATTTCTGAATTTACTTTGAAAGAAGTTGTCAGACAGACAATATTCTCTATTGCGGATAATGATACAAACAAAATGATGACTGGTGAGTTATTTGAGATTCAGGAAAATATGTTGAGAGTTGTTTCTCTGGATGGACATAGAATTTCAATCCGTAAAATAGAATTGAAAAATTCTTACGGAGAGAAAAAGGTAATCGTTCCTGGAAAAACATTACAGGAAATCAGTAAGATCGTCAGCGGAGAATCAGAAAAAGATGTGGATATTACATTTACAAAGAATCATATCGTATTTGAATTTGATAAGACAATTGTTGTATCCCGTCTGATCGAAGGAGAGTATTTTAAGATTAACCAGATGCTCTCTAGTGATTATGAGACAAAAGTAAGAATAAATAAAAGAGAATTTCTTGATTGTATTGACCGTGCAACTCTGCTCATAAAAGAGGGAGATAAAAAACCGATTATCATGACTATTGGAGATGAGTCTATAGAGCTGAAAATTAAATCACAGATTGGTTCCATGAACGAGGATATCGAAATTGGAAAAGAAGGAAAAGATTTAATGATTGGATTTAATCCAAAGTTTTTGATTGATGCATTGAGAGTCATTGATGATGAAGAAGTGGATTTGTATTTTATGAATGCTAAGGCTCCTTGCTTTATCAAGGATGAGAAGCAGTCTTATATTTATCTGATTCTTCCGGTCAATTTTAATGCAATTGATTAAGTCAAAGACCCTGCTGCAAGCAGCCGCTTTGCCCGCTGCCCGCAGGAATAAAAGAAAAAGGTAAAAGGTAAAGTTGTAACAAGAGTTTCGGTTCCGAAACTCTTTGTTGCGTATTATATAATTTATGATTGAAAGGGAAAATTATGGAAATAATTAGATTAAGAGAGCGGGATGAATTTATTAAACTAGGTCAGGCACTGAAAGCCTCCGGATTAGTTGACAGCGGTTTGGAAGCAAAGGATGTCATTTTGGATGGACTTGTGACTGTAAACGGTCAAGTAGATACAAGAAGAGGAAAAAAGCTTTATGACGGCGATATCGTCGATTTTAACGGTTTTCAAATAAAAATTGAAAAATAATTAAATATAGTGTAAAATGTATAGAGTAGGTGCGTTTTTCGATGTCAGAAGACTATAAAAATACTTACTAGTATAACACATCAAAAATAAAAGATTGGCTATGATACATACACATTGATGGAGATAACATGATAATCAAGTCTTTAAAGCTTAAAAATTATAGAAATTATGAATTACTTGATTTGAATTTTGACCCAAAGACTAATATACTCTATGGCGATAATGCTCAGGGGAAAACCAATATTTTGGAAGCATTATATTTATCGGGGACAACAAAATCTCACAGAGGTACAAAGGACAGAGATTTAATTCAGTTTGGATGTGGCGAATCTCATTTAGAAACAATTGCAAATAAGCATGGAGTTGATTATAAGATCGACATGCATTTAAAAAAGAACAGTCCAAAGGGAATTGCGGTAAATAAGATACCAATCAGAAGAGCTGGAGAGTTGTTTGGAATTGTACATTTTGTATTTTTTTCTCCGGAAGATTTGAACGTCATTAAAGATGGACCGGCAGGGAGAAGAAGGTTTATAGACTTTGAACTTTCTCAGCTTGATAAGGTTTATTTAAGTAATCTTTCTAATTACAATCGAATCATTAATCAAAGAAATTCCTTGTTAAAAGAATTGAGTTTTCAAAAGAATTTGATAGATACATTGGATATCTGGGACATGCAGCTGGCAGAGTATGGAACAAAGATCATAGAAAGAAGAAAAGAATTTATAAAACAAGTTAATGAAATAATTTCTAATATTCATTATAAATTAACAGGCGGAAAGGAAAGAATTGCATTATCTTATGAAGCTTCAATTGGAAATATGACGTTAGAAGAATGTTTAAGGAAAAACAGAGAGAAGGATATGAAATTCAAAAGTACGTCCGCCGGTCCGCATAGAGATGATTTATGTTTTCGTGTGGACAATCTGGATATCAGGAAGTTCGGCTCCCAGGGACAGCAGAGAACAGCTGCATTATCTTTGAAATTGTCAGAGATTGAACTGGTAAAGGTATTGATCAGGGATACGCCGGTTTTATTGTTGGATGATGTATTATCTGAATTAGATAAACACCGTCAGAATTATTTATTAGATAGTATTCATGATATACAGACAGTCATTACCTGTACAGGACTGGATGAGTTTGTAAATCATAGATTTTCTATAAACAAAATTTTTCATGTGAAAAATGGAAGCATAGCAAGAGAAAATTAGGAGGTTTTTGAATGGGTGCAGCAAATACAGAATTTGACTCTGAATATGGAGCAGACCAAATTCAGATATTGGAAGGGTTAGAGGCGGTTCGTAAAAGACCGGGTATGTACATCGGAAGTACATCTTCAAGAGGACTTCATCATCTTGTATATGAGATTGTGGATAATTCTGTGGATGAGGCACTTGCGGGATATTGTGATACTATTTATGTGACTATTAATAAAGATAATACAATTACTGTTGTAGATAACGGACGCGGTATTCCTGTTGGAATTAATCATAAGACAGGACTTCCGGCTGTAGAGGTTGTATTTACTGTACTCCATGCCGGCGGTAAATTCGGAGGCGGAGGATATAAGGTATCTGGAGGTCTTCATGGAGTGGGAGCTTCAGTTGTAAATGCATTATCAGAATGGCTGGAAGTAGAAATAAGCAGTGAAGGAAAGATTTATAAACAGCGTTATGAACGTGGAAAGGTTATTTACAAATTAAAAGTTGTAGGTGAATGTGATCCCGGTCAAACAGGAACAAAGGTCAGCTTCAAGCCGGATGGAGAAATTTTTGAGGAGCTTGTTTTTGATTATGGGACTTTAAAACAAAGACTTCGTGAGATGGCATTTCTGACAAGAGGATTAAAAATTGTCCTTATAGATGACAGGGAAGAGAAACCTGTTGAACGTACCTTCCACTACGAAGGCGGTATCAAGGAATTTGTCACTTATCTGAATAAAAGCAAAACACCTCTTTATGATCAGATTATTTACTGTGAAGGAATGAAAGACGGTGTAAGTGTAGAAGTCGCTATGCAGCATAATGATTCTTACAGTGACAATACGTATGGATTTGTTAATAATATTACAACACCAGAAGGGGGAACTCATGTTGTTGGTTTCCGTAATGCACTTACAAAGACCTTTAATGATTATGCAAGAAAAAATAAGTTACTGAAGGACAGCGAGCCAAATCTTTCAGGAGAAGATATCCGTGAAGGACTGACAGCTATTATCAGTGTTAAGATTGAAGAACCTCAGTTTGAAGGACAGACAAAGCAGAAGCTTGGAAACAGCGAGGCAAGAGGCGCAGTTGATAATATTGTCAGCAGCCAGTTAGAAGTATTTTTGGAACAAAATCCAAATGTAGCAAAAATGACGGTTGAAAAATCCGTTATGGCACAGCGTGCGAGAGAAGCTGCAAGAAAAGCAAGAGACCTGACAAGAAGAAAATCTGCTTTGGAGGGAATGTCTCTTCCAGGAAAACTGGCAGATTGTTCTGATAAAGATCCGGTGAATTGTGAAATCTATATCGTAGAGGGAGATTCTGCCGGAGGTTCTGCTAAGACGGCGAGAGACCGTTCAACGCAGGCAATCCTTCCGCTGCGCGGCAAGATTCTGAATGTAGAAAAGGCAAGACTGGATAAAATCTATGCCAATGCTGAAATAAAAGCAATGATTACAGCATTTGGTACAGGTATTCATGATGATTTTGATATCAGTAAATTGAGATATCATAAGATAATTATTATGACTGATGCTGATGTGGACGGCGCTCATATCAGTACATTGTTATTGACATTTTTATATCGGTTTATGCCGGAACTGATAAAAGAGGGATATGTATATCTGGCACAGCCGCCTTTGTATAAGTTAGAGAAAAATAAGAAAGTCTGGTATGCTTACAGTGATGAAGAATTGAATAATATATTGACTGAGGTAGGACGTGACGGTAATAACAAGATTCAGCGTTATAAGGGTCTTGGAGAGATGGATGCAGATCAGCTTTGGGAGACAACTATGGATCCGGAACACAGAGTATTGCTGAAGGTAACGATGGATGATGAAAGTTCTTCAGAACTGGATCTGACATTTACCACCCTGATGGGGGATAAAGTAGAGCCGAGACGTGAATTTATCGAAGAAAATGCAAGATTTGTAGAAAACTTGGATATCTAGCAGATATAGCGACAATCAGGCATGTAAGAATGCTAAATTCAAATTTATTTGAATATTAGCATGATTGCATGACTGGGTTGGCATTAGAAATGCCAACCCAGCGAGAAAACTTTGTTTTCGAGCTGGATTGAAGCGGAAAGAAGTTCAGCGAAAAGCAATGCTTGGAGTTGGATTGAAGAGGAAAGCATCTTAGCGAAAAGCTAAGCTTTGAGCTGGATTGCTAAACTATAGTAATCCCAAAATAAGGAGATAAAAATGGAAGATAATATTTTTGATAAAGTCCATGAAGTCGATCTGAAAAAGACGATGGAAAAATCATATATCGATTATGCCATGAGTGTTATTGCATCTCGTGCGCTGCCAGATGTAAGAGACGGACTTAAGCCAGTACAGAGACGAATTCTTTATTCCATGATTGAGCTGAATAACGGACCGGATAAACCTCACCGTAAATGTGCACGTATCGTCGGTGATACGATGGGTAAATACCACCCTCACGGTGACAGTTCTATTTATGGTGCTTTGGTTAATCTTGCACAGGAATGGTCTACCAGATATCCTCTGGTAGACGGACATGGTAACTTTGGTTCTGTCGATGGCGACGGCGCTGCAGCAATGCGGTATACAGAGGCAAGACTTAGTAAGATTTCTATGGAAATGACTGCAGATATCAACAAGGATACTGTAGATTTTACACCGAACTTTGACGAAACAGAGAAAGAGCCTACTGTACTTCCGTCCAGATTTCCGAATCTTCTCGTAAATGGTACGTCAGGTATCGCGGTTGGTATGGCAACAAATATTCCGCCTCACAATCTGCGGGAAGTAGTCGGAGCAGTTGTAAAGATTATTGATGACCAGATTGAGGAAAGCGGAGAAACAACAATTGATGATATTTTACAGATTATCAAAGGGCCAGACTTTCCGACTGGAGCAGAGATTCTGGGAACAAGAGGAATTGAAGAATCTTATCGAACAGGACGAGGTAAGATCAGAGTTCGTGCAGTTTCTAATATTGAACCGATGCAAAACGGCAAAAACCGTATCGTTGTAACGGAACTTCCATATATGGTAAATAAAGCCCGTCTGATTGAAAAAATTGCAGAACTGGTCAGAGATAAAAAAATTGACGGAATTACAGATTTGAGTGATCAATCCAACCGTGAAGGTATGCGTATATGTATAGAACTGCGCCGTGATGTAAATCCAAATATTATTCTGAATCAGCTCTATAAGCATACACAACTGCAGGATACATTTGGTGTGATCATGCTTGCTTTGGTCAACAATGAGCCAAAGGTTATGAATATTCTGGATATGCTCAATTACTATTTGAAGCATCAGGAAGAAGTTGTAACACGCAGAACAAAATATGAGTTAAATAAAGCAGAAGAACGTGCTCATATTTTGAAAGGTCTGCTGATCGCACTGGATAATATTGATGAAGTTATTAAGATTATCCGTGGTTCCAGAAGCGTTGCAATTGCAAAAGAAGAATTGATGAATCGTTTTGAACTGAGCGATGTACAGGCACAGGCAATTGTAGATATGCGTCTGCGTGCATTGACAGGTCTGGAACGTGAGAAACTGGAAGCAGAATATGCAGAACTGATGAAAAAGATTGATGAGTTAAAGGCAATCTTAGCTGACCGTAAGCTGCTTCTTGGTGTGATCAAAAAAGAGATTCTTGTAATTTCTGAAAAATATGGAGATGACAGAAGAACAAGTATTGGGTTTGATGAATTTGATATTAGCATGGAAGATATGATACCAAAACAGGATGTCGTTATCACCATGACAAAGCTTGGATACATTAAACGTATGACTGTCGATACATTTAAGAGTCAGAATCGCGGCGGTAAGGGCATCAAAGGAATGCAAAAGCTGGATGAAGATTATATTCAGGAATTGTTTATGACATCTACTCATGATTATATTATGTTCTTTACAAATACAGGACGTGTGTACAGACTAAAAGGATATGAGATTCCAGAGGCCGGAAGGACATCAAGAGGAACTGCAATTATTAATATGCTGCAGTTGATGCCGGAAGAGAAGATTACGGCAATGATTCCAATTAAAGTATATGATGATAATCAATATCTTTTCATGGCGACAGAACAAGGTCTTGTGAAGAAGACACCTCTTCGTGAATATGTTAATGTCCGTAAGAAAGGTCTTGCTGCAATTACATTACGTGATGACGACCAGCTGATTGAAGTTAAGATTACAGACGATGAAAAAGATATTATCCTTGTTACTAAATATGGACAGTGTATTCGTTTTGATGAAAGAGATGTGCGTTCCACGGGAAGAACATCTATGGGAGTACGAGGGATTAACCTGACTGACAGAGATGTAGTAATTGGCATGCAGGTTCACACACAGGGCGACTGTATGTTGACAGTGTCGGAAAAGGGTATGGGCAAACGTACTGCAATGGGTGAATTTACGAACCAGAACCGCGGCGGCAAAGGTGTGAAGTGTTATAAGATTACTGAAAAGACAGGAAATGTAGTCGGTATGAAGGCTGTTAATGAAGATGATGAAATCATGATGATTAATAGTGAAGGAATCATTATACGGATGGCTTGTGACAGTATTTCTAAGTTTGGAAGGATTACATCTGGTGTAAAGCTTATCAACCTGAAAGAGAAAGAAACAGTTGTAAGTATTGCAAAGGTAAGAAGAACTTCCGAAGAACTTGAAGAGGAAGAGAGAATTTCCGAAGAAATAGAAATTATAAATCAGACTACTTCTGAAAATGAAAACAACGAAGAGTAATCATTTATAAAAAAGATGTTGACAAAATTACTTTACTGTAGTAAATTAATAAAAACAAATTAAAAACCGTTGAGAAAGACGAGTAAGCTTTAAACAAAATCACAGAGAGCAGCAGGCGGTGGGATTGCTGTATGGCGGTTATTGCTGAATGGACTTTTGAGGGCAGCCTGAAATTTTATCTTATTATTTTTGAGAAGTTTTAATAAAGAGAAAGAGTAGGCGCTGACGGGAACTAAACCCGTTATAAATGAGGAACGTATGTTAGTACGTGGAAAGTGGACTGTATGTCAATTTGAGTGGTACCGCGATAATAATAGTGGAATATTATTAGCGTCTCAAGCTTTTGCTTGAGGCGCTTTTTTATGCTATAGGAAACGGAGTTCCTTATAGCATAAAAACACTCCAGAGGATTGCACACTCGATTTAAACTCTTTCCTGGCAGCTTTGTAACATATAATTGTTCTGTGATCTTAAAATATAATGATAGTATTGAAAAAAGAACAATTAGCCTGAATTATTCACGCTGGCGGTACCAATTATGGAAAAACCCGTATAGTTACTGTGTTTTCAACCGCTTTAC
>NZ_CALPDG010000070.1 GCF_943193195.1 Mediterraneibacter agrestimuris
GCGCTGGGGCGGCTATTTTTGTATAAAAAACAAAAGGTGCTTCCGCAATGGAAACACCTTTGATTGTAAATTGAATCACAAGCTGGGCGGCGTATCCAGCATCTCAGGTACTCTTGCGAGTGTGTCGGGAGCCTTTCCGACCTTTGCGGTTCAATTTATTGTATTCCCATTATAGAGTAGAATACGTAAAAGACCCCGTATTTCTACGAGGTCTGATTTGATGCCCTATAGGCTATATGTCTTTTATACTGCCGGTTAACGGCGGAGTTTATCATGAAAGATAAGTTATTCAGTCGGGTGGCAATCCGACATCTCTTTAAGACCACTGGGGCGTGATAGCTGCCTGTTCTATCCTTGAATAACTTATCTTCATAGACATAGTATTGTCTGTCTGTATAGATATATTACACCTTGACAGAAAATTTGTCAAATCAGACTTTCCAAGCTCGTCCTTGTTTTATGTAATTGTATAGTTGTGATTCACGCAAAGGGTACATCGTTCTGTATGCTAACCGCCCGTTAGTGGATAAGCGGACAGCAACAGATACATGGTCGGTGAACCGACAAATAAAAGAAATACTGTCCTTGTTTGGATGAATGCTGACAAATTCGGGATTGCGTATAATGTCGGGAATTTGTTCAAAACATAGTTCGTATTCTTCATCCGACACAAAATCTTTTCTATGGCGCTCGGTATGTTTAATACGGTCTTTCCAAAAGAGAATGTCAGTGTCGGAATAAAGTATATTTGAAAAATCGGGACATTTCTCAATTATAAAGTCTACGATTTCTGGTCTTATACGTCCAATCGAAATGAAATTGAATCCGTTATCAAATAAGTCAGTACTCAATTTAGAAACCTCTTTTATTGTCGATCACCCCTCTTCTTTTGTAATTGTGCCGAGAAAACACCACTTTATATAATCCCATATTGGGTTATACCATATCATGTGCATAAGATTCTATCTCTTGAACATTTGATTGTTCAAAATCGCGGTTCATTATATGTTGAAACGCATGTTTGATCGCTTTGAGTCTTTTACTCTCACATAAGTTACTGTTTACAAAGATAGTAAAAGAACCATCTTCATTTTCTGTAACCACTTCATTCACGTTCATGTCGTTAATGAAGAAAATTTGATAATCAAAATTCATTTTCACCACGTTCTTTCCTTTTCAATGCCATAAGCATATCATAAGTTGTTTTTAAATCTTCTGGTGTAGCATCCTGAGCAGCATCGAACAGTACACGTAAATCTTTGTTTTCAAATAACTTTTGTGCCATTTCAGCAGTTTCCTCGTTTATGTAATATTTATCACCTTCCTTTTCTTCTCCAGTCATTAAGTAGTCAATTGTGACATCGAAATAATCAGCAATTTTTTGAAGTTTTTCATCTTTTGGTTTGCTTCTTCCATTCTTCCAATCTGAAAATGTGGATTTGGTAATTCCTGTTGCTTTGGCAATATTGGCATCCTTCAGTCCTTTTGCGTCTCTTAACTTGCAATAAATCTCATACATAATACACCTCGAAAAAAATTCTGAATTCCGTATAAAAATGTATTGACAAGTTCTGAAATCCGCACTATAATAAATTTGTAAAGTTCGGAAATCAAAACAGAATTAATATTTAATTCGCTGTCAATGTATCTGGTAAATATATTGTATCTGATTTCCGAACTAAAATCAATAGAAAATTCGGAAATGAGGTGGTTTTTAATGTATGAAAAATATGCAAGTATTCGAGATGAGCGAAAACTAACGGATTATCGTGTATCTGTTGATACTGGAATTACGAAATCTACATTTTCAGATTGGAAATCTGGTCGTAGTACTCCTAAAACGGATAAACTTGCAGTTCTTGCAAAATATTTTGATGTTCCTATTGAATACTTCATAGAGTAGCATATCACATCAGGTGTCCAACAATATGGACATCCAGATGGAAAGTGAGGTGAGAGAAATGGTCGAAAGAAAGAAACTTAAATCTCTAGAAATCGATCTTGAGAAAAATATTTATAAACTGAATGGAGAAGACATGGAATTTGTTTCTCGGATTGATATCAGCTACAACAATGGGGAATGGACAATGTTTTTAACTAGAGATGAGATTTATGCACAAACAGTGCCCAAGAAAACTACTTAATTCCAGAAGAGAAAGCAGGATAGGGGGTGAGAGAGTGTTTGAAGTTAGTAAGGTAGATAAGGTTATTGAAGAAATATGCGTTCGAATAATAACAGATTCAGAAAAAGAAGATGGAAAAGTATTAGCTGAGGAAATAAAGGCTCTGGCAGAACTAGTATCCGCCAGAGCAAAATATAACTAGTCTTCATTTTTGTTAAGCTCTACTAACTTGTTGTAGATTTCCTGCATAAATTCAGCGGTTTCTTCACCGCTAATTTGGCTTGTGGGCGTATCAGCGATGGAGAGTTTAGCAACAGTAATCTCAACAACTTTTTCAATTAAAGTACTATTTCGCATTATGTAATTCTCCTTTCTTTCGTACTCGGCATGGCAGATGCCTGTATGTAAAGTATAGGGGATTCATCAGAGAAATTCAATAGAACAGGCTACCTGTTCAAGACAGGTGAAAAGAGTAAGGGAGGTGAGACAGCATGTCAGAGATTTTGAATACAGCAACAAAAATCGCAAAAGTCATCCGGTGTGACCCACAGGAAGTGAGGCACAAGATGCGGACAGGCAAGTGGAAGTTTGGCAGGGTGATACGTCCGGGTACAAAAGGCGGACTGTACCAATACGAGGCAACGATTAACGAGGTGGCGAAGTACATTGATATCAGCCGTGAAGAGGCGGAGAGGAGACTGGCAGAGTGACAGACAGAAAACTGATAGTGTGCCTGGCTAAACTGTCCCTGATTTTCATCGGGATGGTGGCGGTTTATATTGCACAGGCTGGACCGGTATGGTAGTGGGAGGTGGAGACATGGACGAGAAGACGATTGAAAAGAAACTCCGGCTTTACATAGAAAAAACAAAGGAAGAGGCGGAGACAGAAGGTTATGTATCATTAGGATGGCAGCAGTGGATATTTGGGGCGATTGACTTTGCGGAGAGCGCAGGTCTTATAAGCAGGGAGGTTTATTTGGAACTGAATGGGGATTACTGGAAGATGGTGGAAAGGAAAGAATGAAAAGAGAAGAATGAAAAGAGTACCCACATGAGCCGGCAAGCTCGGGTACTCAGATAATTACGCAATTAAAGTATAGAAGATTTTGAAGGATTTGTAAAGTATGGAAAATAAACAGAAAATATGCGGGCTTCTGCTTCCGGCGCTGCAGGAGACCAGGGGTCTGAATGACCTGGTAGACCTGGAGTATGTGCCGGAACAGGATATTGTGCTTGCAACATTTGCGTCCGGGGCAGTAAAGGGGATAAATGTGGCGATGGATTCTGGGATGGCAATGATCATGGATATAATCAAACATGTACGGTGAGGTGGATGAGTGATGGGATGTATTAAAATCAATAAGTTAGAAATTGAGAATGTAAAAAGAATAAAAGCGGTAAAAATTGAGCCGACTGCGAATGGGCTGACAATTGTAGGCGGAAACAATAACCAGGGGAAGACCTCTGTTTTAGATTCAATTGCATGGGCTCTTGGCGGTGAGAAATACCGTCCGACAGAAGCCCAAAGACAAGGGTCTGTAATACCTCCAAATTTACGTGTTGTAATGGATAACGGTCTTGTGGTAGAGCGTAAAGGGAAAAACAGCAGTTTAAAAGTTACAGATCCAGAGGGCAATAAAGGTGGACAGCAGCTTTTAAATGAATTCGTAGAACAACTTGCGATAGACCTTCCTAAATTTATGGAGTCCACAGGGAAAGAGAAAGCGCAGATATTATTGAAGATTATTGGAGTAGGGGACCAGCTTGCTGTTTTAGAAAAAGAAGAGCAGGAATTGTATAACAGGAGGCTTGCGATTGGTCAAATTGCAAGCCAGAAAGAAAAGTTTGCGAAAGAACAGGCATATCATCCAGATGCCCCCAAGGATTTAATTTCTCCTTCAGAATTGATAAAACAGCAGCAAGAAATTCTTGCAAAAAATGGCGAGAATCAGAGAAAGCGTGATCAGGCAGAAAAGTACCGAAAAGATGTGGATTTCCTAAAGCAGGAAGTGGAGGCAATGCGCCAGCAGCTTATGGAAAAGGAAAATAGATTAAAGGAAGCAGAGGAAAATCTGCGGATTGCAAAAATGAACGCAATGGATCTGCAGGATGAATCTACAGCAGAGTTAGAAGAAAGTATTGCAAATATTGAAGAGATTAACCGAAAAGTGCGGGCAAACCTGGATAAGGAAAAAGCGGAAGAGGATGCCCTGGAATATAAAAACCAATATAGTGCACTTACAAAAAAAATCAATGATAAACGTCAGGCAAAGACAGATTTATTAAATGCAGCAGAACTTCCTTTACCGGAATTATCTGTAAAAGACGGTGAATTGATTTACAAAGGCCAAAAGTGGGACAACATGTCTGGCTCTGACCGTATGAAAGTTTCCACAGCTATTGTCCGTAAATTAAATCCGAAATGCGGATTTGTTTTACTTGATAAGTTAGAACAAATGGACATGCAGACTCTACAGGAATTTGGGCAGTGGCTTGAACAGGAAGGATTACAGGCAATTGCAACAAGAGTTAGCACAGGAGATGAGTGCTCGATCATCATCGAAGATGGTTATGTGGCGGGACAGTCAGCGGAGAAATCCACAGATTCACCGAAATGGAAGGCAGGTGCATTTTAATGCAGATTACAAGAGGAAAGATACCATGCGCAAAAAAAGTGGTTTGCTATGGTCCTGAGGGAATTGGAAAGAGCACTTTTGCTTCCCAATTTCCAGATCCGGTATTTATAGATACAGAAGGCAGTACAAAAGATATGGATGTTGCGAGGCTGCCAAAGCCAAGCAGCTGGCAGATGCTGCTTGAAGAAATCGATTATGTGAAGAATCATCCAGAAGAGTGTAAGACACTCGTAATCGATACCCTAGACTGGGCAGAGCATCTCTGCGTGGATTTTATCTGCGCAAAGCATGATAAATCTGGAATTGAAGACTTCGGATATGGAAATGGCTATGTTTATGCCAAAGAAGAATTCGGACGATTTTTGAACCGGTTGGAAGATGTTGTTGAGAAAGGTATTAATGTGGTGCTGACTGCACATGCGCAGATCCGGAAATTTGAGCAGCCGGATGAAATGGGTGCGTATGACCGATATGAGTTGAAACTTGGAAAAAAGACGCAGTCACAGACTTCTCCGTTAGTAAAAGAGTGGTCGGACATGCTGCTGTTTGCAAAATATAAAACATATTCTGTGGCGGCAGATGATAAAGGGAAGAAACACAAGGCACAGGGAGGAAGGCGTGTGATGTATACAAGCCATCACCCGTGCTGGGATGCGAAGAACCGTTATGGGTTAGAGGACGAACTTTCATTTAACTATTCAGAAATTGCACATATTATTTCATCCAATAAGCAGGGGAGTGTTCCGGTAAAAGAATACACGAAGGAAGAGAAGCAACAGGATTTTATGAATATTCCTGATGGAGTTCCAGAACAATTGGAATTTGATACAAGTCCGGAAGAGAAGGCTGAACCAAAGAAAACGGAACAAAAAGCCTCCGGAGTTCCAAAAGATAGTGTTTTTCATGTGAGTGAAAAGATTCCGAAAGCACTGAGGGATTTAATGGAAGATAAATTGGTGTCAGAGGAAGAGATACAGAAAGTAGTTGCTGACAGAGGATATTATCCACAGAAAACGCCGATTGAGAATTATGATCCGGATTTTATTTCCGGAGTGCTTGTCGGTGCATGGGCGCAGGTGTACGGCATGATCCAGAAACTGCGAGAAACATATGAAGTACCATTTTAATAATTAAGAAAGAGAAAGGATTTTAGAGTTATGGGCGAAATGGACAGGGAATTTGGTTGGGAAGATGAGATTGAAAAAGACAGTAATTTTGTAGAGTTACCAGCAGGAGATTATGATTTTGTAATTGATCACTATGAGAGGGCACGTTCACAGGGGAGCGAGAAGATTCCGGCAAGTAATATGGCAGTAGTATTTTTTAATGTAACAGGAGCAAATGGAGAAGTAGCAACAATCAGGGAAAATTTTATTCTTCACTCTAAAATGGAATGGAAATTGTCAGAGTTGTTTTGTGGAGTTGGATTAAAGAAAAAAGGAGAGAAGTTGAAAATGAATTGGAATGCGCTCCCGGGATTAAAAGGGCGTGCGCAGATTACGCTTGATGCAGATAAAAAAGACGATAGCAAAAAGTACAATCATATCAAGAAGATTTATCCGTATCCGGAAAAAGAATTCAAGGCAGGTGAATTCTAATGGAACTCAGGCCTTACCAGCAGGAAGCGAAGGATTCCATTTTTGAACAGTGGGAGAATGGAATAAAAAAAACACTTTTAGTGCTTCCAACTGGATGTGGAAAAACGATTGTATTTGCAAAAGTGACGGAGCAGTGTGTGCAGAATGGGGACAGGGTCCTTATTCTGGCACACAGAGGTGAGCTTCTGGAACAGGCTGCGGATAAGATAGGCAAATCAACAGGACTTGGCTGTTCAACTGAAAAAGCAGAGGAATCCTGTCTCGGAAGTTGGTTCCGCATTACTGTTGGTTCTGTACAATCTATGATGCGGGAAAGCCGACTCAGCCGGTTCCCGGAAGATTATTTCAACACAATCATCATTGACGAAGCGCATCATTGCATCTCGAACAGCTATCAACGCGTGCTGCAGCATTTTCCAGATGCAAAAGTGCTAGGTGTAACCGCAACACCGGACAGAGGGGATATGAAAAATCTTGGAACTGTATTTGAAAGCCTGGCTTATGAATATTCTCTTCCCAAAGCTATCAAGGAAGGATATTTGTCTCCGATCAAGGCAGTTACCATTCCCCTTACCATGGACTTGACCAGAGTGGGGACGCAGGCAGGGGACTTCAAGGCAGGGGACTTGGGGACTGCATTGGATCCATATCTTAAAAATATCGCAGAAGAAATGAAAGAGTACTGCGCAGATAAGAAAACAGTTGTATTTCTGCCACTTGTTAAAACCAGCAAAAAATTTTGTGATATCTTAAATAAGAATGGATTTCGGGCAGCTGAGGTAAATGGAGACAGCCAAGACCGTGCAGAAATCTTAGAAGATTTTGAAAACGATAAGTACAATGTGCTTTGTAATTCGATGTTACTTACAGAAGGCTGGGATTGTCCGAGTGTTGACTGTATTGTAGTACTCCGTCCGACAAAAGTGCGGAGTCTGTATTGCCAGATGGTAGGCCGCGGAACCAGACTTTCGCCGGAGACAGGAAAAGACCATCTTTTATTACTGGATTTTTTATGGCATACAGAACGGCATGAATTATGCCATCCGGCACATTTAATCTGCGAAAGTGAAGATATAGCACAAAAGATGACAGAGAATCTGGAAAAAGAAGCTGGTTGTCCAATGGATATTGAAGAGGCAGAGAAAGAAGCCGCTGAAGATGTCATTTCACAACGAGAAGAAGCATTGGCAAAACAGTTGGATGAAATGAAGAAACGAAAACGAAAGCTAGTAGATCCGTTACAGTTTGAAATGAGTATCCAGGCAGAAGATCTTGCTGGGTATGTTCCGGCTTTCGGATGGGAGATGGCGCCGCCGTCTGATAAACAGAAAAAGACCTTGGAGAAGCTTGGAATTCTTCCAGATGCAATTGAGAACGCAGGGAAGGCAGCAAAGATTCTTGACAGGCTGGACAAGCGCAGAAGCGAGGGGCTTACAACTCCAAAGCAGATTCGTTTTTTAGAAAGAAAAGGTTTTAAACATGTTGGTACGTGGCAGTTTGATACTGCAAAGAAATTGATTGACCGGATTGCAGGTAATGGCTGGAAAATACCAGCAGACATCCGTCCATCAGAGTATAGAGGAGCATAAAAATGACACAGCGAAC
The DNA here is from genome assembly GCF_943193195.1 of Mediterraneibacter agrestimuris. Lineage (GTDB taxonomy): Bacteria > Bacillota > Clostridia > Lachnospirales > Lachnospiraceae > Schaedlerella > Schaedlerella agrestimuris. The sequence continues at coordinate 7,965 of NZ_CALPDG010000070.1, forward strand.
TGGATTATTGGAGATTCTTGAATATGTTCATCCGGCGGAACTGGATTATCAGGAGTGGGTAAATGTCGGTATGGCATTAAAGCACGAGGGGTATACAGCATCTGATTGGGATGAATGGAGCAGGCGTGACAGTGCAAGATACCATTCGGGAGAATGTTTCCGTAAATGGACCAGTTTCAATGGTTCTTCGCTTCCGGTTACTGGCGGAACAATCGTACAGATGGCACTTGAAAGAGGCTGGGTCCAGGAGCGTGATCCGGGGCATGAGCTTGGTTGGGATGATTCCATAGGTGAAAAGGATGATCTGGTCGTTGTAGATAATGGCTGGCTGGAGGGTAAAGAAATACGGGAACCAAAAGATTGGAATCCTGTCCGTGAAATCACAGCATATTTAGAAACGCTTTTTGAATCAGGAGAAAACGTTGGTTATGTGACAGGAAGCTGGCAAAAGACAGACGATAAGGGGACAAAATGGCTTCCGCAAAAAGGAAGCTGGGACAGAACAGCAGGACAATTAATTGAACAACTCAATAATTGCAAAGGAGATATTGGCGCTGTACTTGGTGATTACAATAGAGATGCTGGAGCGTGGGTAAGATTTAATCCGTTAGATGGAAATGGATGTAAGAATGAGAATGTAACAGAGTTCCGATATGCACTTGTGGAATCAGATAATATGGAAGTTGACCGGCAGAATGCCATTATCAGGGAATTGGAGCTGCCTGTGGCATGTCTTGTATTCTCAGGGAAAAAGAGTCTGCATGCAATCGTAAAAATTGATGCTGCAGACTATAACGAATATAGGAAAAAAGTTGATTATCTATATAAAATTTGCCAGAAGAATGGCTTGAAAGTAGATACTCAGAATAAGAACCCATCCAGGCTTTCAAGACTCCCCGGGATTGAGCGGAATGGAAAAAAACAGTTTATTGTGGACACGAACATAGGAAAAGAATCGTGGAAAGAATGGCAGGAATGGATTGAAGGCGTGAATGATGATCTTCCGGAACCGGAAGGACTGGAAAATGTCTGGGACAATCTTCCGGAGTTGTCCCCATGCCTTATTGATGGCATTTTAAGAAAAGGGCATAAGATGCTGATTGCAGGACCTTCCAAAGCTGGGAAATCATTTTTGCAGATAGAATTGTGCGTGTCTATTGCAGAAGGTAAAGAATGGCTTGGATGGAAGTGCGCACAAGGCAGGGTTCTGTATGTAAATCTGGAGCTTGACCGGGCGAGCTGTTTGCACCGGTTCAAAGATGTGTATGACGCATTTAGACTAGAACCGCACAACCTTAAGAACATTGATATCTGGAATCTTAGAGGGAAATCAGTACCTATGGACAAGCTGGCCCCTAAGCTGATTCGCCGCGCAGCAAAAAAAGAATATGTAGCTATTATCATTGATCCAATTTATAAAGTTATTACTGGTGACGAGAACAGTGCTGATCAAATGGCGAAATTCTGCAATCAATTTGATAAGGTTTGTACGGAACTTGGATGTGCAGTGATTTACTGCCATCATCACAGTAAAGGAAGCCAGGGGGGAAAGAAGTCTATGGATAGGGCTTCAGGTTCGGGTGTATTCGCAAGGGATCCGGATGCACTGCTGGATCTGATTGAATTAGAGCCAACAGATGCGCTTCTGAAACAAGAAGAAAATAAGGCAGCTTGCGCAGTCTGTATAGATCTGCTTAAGAGATATGGATATGGGCACGTTATAGAAGATGATTTATCCCAGGACGATTTATGCAGCAGTACTGAACTGATAGCGTACTGTAATAAGACTATGAAACCTCTTGAATTTAAGATGTTAAATGATCGGATTGAAGATGCTTGCAAAGCTGTGAGAGCACGTACAGCGTGGAGAATTGACGGTACTTTAAGGGAGTTCAAGAAGTTTGATCCAGTTAATCTATGGTTTGATTATCCGATCCACAGGGAGGATAAATCAGGCATGTTGCAAGATATCCAGCCAGAGGATGGTCAGCCGGCATGGAAGAAGGCAGCTTCTAAAAACAAAAAGAATGCACAAGACCGAAAAGCAGACCGGAAACAGGCACTTCAAGATGCTATTGACGGAAGTAATTTTGGAGATGATCCAAGCGTAAAAGAAGTTGCAGAGTATCTTGGGGTATCTGAAAGGACAGTCCGGGATCGGATAAAAGAGCATGGCGGCTATATTATCAAAGATGGAAATGTATATAAAAAGGAAAATAAATAATTGCACGGGGGAAACAGAAGACATGTCTTTCCCGTAGGTAGGAAAATGACGGGGGAAACAGAAGACATGTCTTTCCCGTAGGTAGGAAAATGACGGGGAAGACATAAAAACATGACATCCCCGTAGTGCGGGGAAGACACTATATATAAATATATAAATTTTCCCCGCATTCGCGTGGTCACGGGGGTAGGAGAGGGACGGGCCTTAAGTGAGCCCGGCCCCGTCTCCCTTCCCCCTCCCCGATGACAGGGCGCACATTAAAAAAGAAAATGAATAATTTCATGCGTTAAAGAGGTGAAGTGAATGGGGTTAAATTTTTTTATGGTTATGAAGCCGCCGACATGCACGCATCAGGAAAAAAAAGTACATGTGGTCAATGGACATCCGGTCTTTTATGAACCGGATGAATTAAAAGCAGCAAGGCAGAAGCTGACGGCCCATCTCGGAAAATACGTACCAGAAGAACCGTTTAACTGTGGAGTGAGGCTAATTGTGAAATGGTGTTTCCCGAGGGGAAGGCATCAAAATGGAGAGTATCGGATCAGTAAACCAGATACAGATAATCTGCAGAAACTTTTAAAGGACTGTATGACGCAAGTCGGTTTCTGGGATGATGATGCACAAGTAGCATCAGAGATTACAGAAAAGTTCTGGGCGGACGTTCCGGGAATCTATATCTGCATTGAAAAGTTATGATGGGATTTTTAGAAGCAGCAAGGTTGTTTCAGGATTGTTGGCACTTGTATCGAAAATACTTTGGAAAAGATATGGGGCAAAAAGAATGGGATGTTTTTGTGGAGACAACGGATGAGTTATACCAGAAATATAACAAGGCAGAATTTGCAAAAGACATATTGCTGGCAGTAGAAAAAGAAGTTGAAAAAATGCAGAAGAATGGGAAGCTCGGAACTCCATCTTGAAATTTGCCAACCAGTTCCACCGTGTTAATGAATGCGGGGTGTTGGAGGAAATAAAACTGAACAGTGGAGAGGGCGGGGCTGTCTCATCTGAATAATAAATTGTGAATTGGTGACAACGATGGATAAAGAACAAAAAGCAATTGAGCGAATTAAATTAGCATCAGAAATGAGCATACACCACTATGGGAAACCGCTTGTCTGCACATACAGTGGTGGCAAAGACAGTGATGTAATACTGGAATTATTTAAACGTTCCGGTGTCCCATTCGAGGTACATAACAGCCATACAACAGCAGATGCACCGCAAACGGTCAGGCATATAAGGGATGTATTCAAACAATTAGAACTGGATGGGATCAAATGTGGGATTGAAATGCCCGTATATGAAGGGAAACCAACAAGCATGTGGAAGCTGATTCCACAAAAGATGATGCCGCCGACAAGAGTTGCAAGGTATTGCTGCTCTGTTTTGAAAGAAACTGGATGTGCAAACAGATATATTGCTACTGGAGTGCGTTGGGATGAAAGTACAGCCAGATCCGGAAGGGGAGAATTTGAAAAAATCGGACATACAAAAAAAGAAGAAGAGAAGTTTAGTACAGTAATGCTGATGAATGACAATGTTTCCTATAGGCGGATGACAGAGTTATGCATGAAGCAAAAAAAAATGGTGGTAAATCCGATTATAGACTGGACACACTCAGATATTTGGGAGTTTATACATTCTGAGCACATAGAAACTTGCGAATTGTATCAATGTGGATATAACCGGGTTGGGTGTATTGGCTGCCCGATGGCAGGAAAAAAACGCTGGAAAGAATTTTCGGATTTCCCGAAATATAAGCAGATATATATCCATGCATTTGAAAGGAT
>NZ_CALPDG010000071.1 GCF_943193195.1 Mediterraneibacter agrestimuris
AAGTTACGGTTTTACTTACTTTAAAGTAATGCTATCCGTTTTTAAGCAAGTTTATAGCGGCGTGAATAATTCAGGCTAATATGTTGGATTAATGAACAAGATAAAATATTGTCTTTCCACCAAGAAGAAGGATTTGTGCAAAAGGAATTTACAGACAGAGACGAGCTTCGATGCTTCTTGCTTGCAGTGTATGGAATATATAGGATACAGTAATAAAAACTGTAAGGTTATATATGAATCCGCTATATAAGCTCTTTCGTTTATCTGGCAAACTAGACAGGCTTAAAAATCATATTCTACCTTCGAGGGGTATGTTTTTTCTCTAAAAAAGAGTACGATCAATATAAAAAAGGAGGTAGATGGATGGATCTTATCAAAATTGGAAAATACATTGCAGGTAAGAGAAAGTCATTGGGGATGACGCAAAAGCAACTGGCAGAAAAATTAGGTATGAGTGATAAGTCTGTTTCTAAATGGGAGAGAGGAATCTGTTTGCCGGATGTATCAGTATACTTAGAATTATGCGGAATATTAGGTATTAGTCTTAATGAGTTCTTGGCTGGTGAAGATATTGAAATAGATAATATTGAAAAAAAATCAGAAGATACATTGATACAGATAACAAAGGACAGTGGCCGCAAACAACGATACTTAAAGAGAATCATTATAGTGCTTCTTATTGTAGTGGGAATATCTATGGTTACTTTTGGATCCATCGTATGTAATAAATTGCGACAACCACAAAACTATATTGAAGCAGTAGATTCAGATAGTATAGGAATGAAAACTGCTGAATTGTTATCAGGAATTGATGGAACAATGATGTTTCGATACAATTCAAGGGATACATTTAAAACGTTATCTATTTATTTGTCAGAATATCAGCTTGGACAACGAGTTTCACATAAAAAAGTTTTGGAACTTTCCTATGAAGATGTGAAATCTTCCACAAATGGATTGATTGTCATTACACCGGATTTTGATAATTTTACTGCAAAGCTCATCGCAGCAGATAAATATTCAAAATATATGACAGAAATACCAATTTTGGAGGGAGTTACAAACAGGGAATATTATGGAAGATCAGCAACGTCTATTGAAAACAAATGCAAGATAGAGTATGGAACAGAGCAAGGATTAGCGGCACTGATTTATGGAGAAAAGGGGTTAAGTTCGTTGCCAATACAGGATATTACAGGGGAGCATATAGATACCGATAATGAGTACATGTATTACTATTCGGTTGAATTCATAAAATAGCACTAATAAAAAGAAGAGGATGTCACGTAATCTGCTTTGATTCGGTGGCATCCTTTTTTTGCATTTGGTTTTTTACGGGCATTATAGATTTCATAACTTATTTCTTATTTTTCTGTATTCTCTTGGCGAATATCCTTTCAGCTTGTGAAAAAGCCGGCTGAAATAAAGCTGGTTATCATATCCGACAATCTTAGAAATCTCATTGATGGAATAAGTTGTTGTTTCAAGTAACATCTGAGCATTGTTGATACGGATTCCCACAATGAATTGCATTGGTGTAGAACCGGTATATTTTTTGAAATTTCGGATAAACCAGCTGACACTCATGCCTCGTGAGGCAGCATAATCATCAATATTGATATTTTGATTGTAGTTTTCACTGAAAAAGGTAACAGCATTATCCATCTCATGATCAAGATATTCATTTTTTAATATGTGCTCTCTTGTCAGTTCCCGGTGGAAACTGATCAGAAGATGACGTAGCAAAAGGACAAGCATTTCCTCATAATTGTCTTGACAGCGTTGGAGCTCGATAATGATACGTTTGAAAATTTGTTCATATTCATTAGATGTACCCACTTGAAAGACACGTTCTTTATCCGGAAACCCATATTGACGTAAGATATTTTTCACATTGCTTCCTGTGAAGTGAATCCAGTATACTTCTGTCTTATCTTCTCCGTAATATTCATATTTTTGGAGTTCTTTCGGTCTGTACAGTACAATGTTGCCGGCTGGAACAATCGTTTCATTATTTACATTATCAAAATGAAAATGCCCACAACCAGCAGTGATATATATAATCTGATAATCCAGACGACCCCTTGGACGGTAGGTCGGAAGTTTGGGATGTCTGGAAAGACGGTAAGTACCACAGCTACCGACAATCAGCGGACGACTTTTGTCTTTGAAATCCATATGTGAGTGGTTCAAATAACCGGTGTTCAAATGCATAGGACAGCACCTCTTTTCGTACTTTTTATCATTGTATCATTTAGTGCATATTTTGTCTAATCCAATTCATAGACATATTTTGCGAATTAGGATAAGCTATATATAGCATAACTAAGGAACGTAAACAAAAAGTAAAGTATAAGGTTTGCTTTAGGAAAACAAAGAACAAAAAAGTATATGTATTGGAGGAGAGCTATTTATGATCGTACCACGTTATTATGAAAATCTAAGCGTACTGCACGAAAACACAATGCCAGCCAGAGCCTATTATATTCCGGCATCCAGAAGAATGGATAACTTGGTGGAACACAGAGAAGAGTCAGATCGTATGCAGTTATTGAATGGAACTTGGAAATTCCAGTATTTTAACAGCATCTATGACATTAAGGATTCTTTCTTTGAGAAGAATTATGATACAGAAAATTTTGATGAGATTCAGGTTCCAAGTGTATGGCAGATGGCTGGATATGATACACACCAGTATACAAACATCCGGTATCCATTTCCGTTTGATCCACCATATGTGCCACAGGACATTCCGTGTGGAGCCTATGTACATACTTTTGAGTACAGTAGAGATGAGAAAGCGCCAAAATCTTTTTTGAACTTTGAAGGAGTAGACAGTTGCTTTTACGTATGGATCAATGGCTCTTACATAGGATACAGCCAGGTTTCGCATATGACCAGTGAGTTTGATGTTACCGATGTACTTCAGGATGGAACGAATACGGTGGCAGTGTTGGTAATGAAGTGGTGTGATGGTTCCTATTTGGAAGATCAGGACAAATTCCGTATGAGTGGTATTTTCCGGGATGTGTACATTTTGAAACGCCCAAAACAGGCAATCAGTGATTATCATATTAAAACAAGAATTGAGGATATGCTTGCGAAAGTAGAAATTGAAATGAAATTCTACTCTCCGTTAAATGTAAAAATTTCGATTGAAGATAGAAACGGAGCAGTTGTAGCACTAGGAAGTATTGCTGAAGAAGGAACAGCTGTATTAGAAATCGCAAGTCCGGAACTTTGGAATACAGAAAATCCATATCTATATAAACTGATTCTTGAAACAGAGAATGAAGTAATTGTAGATCACATTGCATTAAGAAAGATAGAGATTAAAGACCAGGTTATTTATTTAAATGGACAGAAGATTAAATTCCGTGGTGTCAATCGACATGATTCTGATCCGGTTACTGGATTTACAATCAATCCGGAACAGATTACAACCGATCTTACGTTAATGAAGCAGCATAATTTTAATGCGATCCGTTCCAGCCACTATCCGAACGCACCATTTTTCTATGAAATGTGTGACAAGTATGGATTCATGGTAATAGATGAAGCAGATATTGAAGCTCATGGTCCATTTATGATCTACAGAAAAGAAGACACTGATTACAATCGGTTCAAACGATGGAATGAGAAGATTGCAGATGATCCGGTATGGGAAGAGGCAATCGTTGATCGCGTAAAACTCATGGTGGAACGTGACAAAAACCGTTTCTGTATTGTTATGTGGTCAATGGGAAATGAGAGTGCTTATGGCTGCAACTTTGAAAAAGCACTGGAATGGACAAAGAATTTTGATCCAGACCGTATCACACAATATGAGAGTGCAAGATACCGTAATTATGATGAAACATATGATTACAGCAATCTGGATGTGTACAGCCGGATGTACCCAGCGCTTTCCGAAATTCAGGAATATCTGGATAAAGATGGAAGCAAACCCTTCCTTTTGGTAGAGTACTGTCACAGCATGGGAAACGGACCTGGAGATTTTGAAGATTACTTCCAGATGATTCAGGATAATGATAAAATGTGCGGCGGCTTTGTCTGGGAATGGTGTGACCATGCGATTGCTCATGGAACTGCTGAGAATGGAAAGACTATATATGCTTATGGGGGCGACCATGGCGAAGAAATTCATGATGGCAACTTCTGTATGGATGGATTAGTATATCCGGACAGAACGGTACATACAGGACTTTTCGAATACAAGAATGTTTATCGCCCGGCAAGAGTTATTTCCTATAACAAAGAAAGCGGAGAACTGGTGCTTCATAACTACATGGATTTTGATGACTTGAAAGATTATGTGAAGATTAGTTATGAGCTGACACAGGATGGTCTTGTGATCAGCAAAGGCATACTTCCGGAGTTTTCTGTGGCACCACACGGGGAAGGAAAAACAAACCTGAAGATCAATGTTCCAGAGAAGGGGAAATGTTATTTAAAACTTATTTACCATCTGAAAAAAGAATTGCCACTGTTGGATGAAGACCATATTCTTGGATTTGATGAAATTGAGGTAAGTAAAGAGGATACAAAATGTAAACTTGCAGAGAAATGGATACCAAAAACAGTAGTGGACTCTGAATTACAGGTAAATGAAAATGATACACAGATTCATATCAAGGGGCGTGAATTTGCTTATACCATAGACAAACGTACTGCACTCTTTACAGAGATGAAATTCGCAGGGCGGGAATACTTGAACCATCCGATGGAATTAAATATTTGGAGAGCTCCAACAGATAACGATATGTACATCAAGTCTGAATGGAAGAAAGCCCACTATGATAAGGCTTACACAAGAGCCTATACGACAGAGGTTGTGCAGGGAAAACATGGTGTGAAGATTACAAGCCATGCTTCCGTTGTGGCAGAGACAGTACAGAAGATTCTTGATGTGACGATTACATGGAAAATAGAAGCTGCTGGAAAGATTGATGCAGATATTGCAGTAACAAAAGACGATGAATTCCCGGATCTTCCGAGATTTGGTGTGAGGATGTTCCTGGATAAAAAACTTTCAGCTGTAAGATACTTTGGAATGGGACCACAGGAAAGTTATTGTGATAAACATCAGGCTGCGAGCCACGGTTTGTACCGGGCAGATGTAGGGGATTTACATGAGGACTATATCCGTCCACAGGAAAATGGAAGCCATTATGATTGTGAATATGTAGAGCTTAACAACAGCCGATATGGAATTGTGGCATCCGCAGAAAAGGCATTTTCATTCAATGCTTCTTATTATACACAGGAAGAACTTGAGAAGAAAACGCATAATTATGAATTAATAGAATCAGATAGTGTAGTATTCTGTGTTGACTACGCATTAAATGGCATTGGTTCTAATAGTTGTGGTCCAGTTGTATTGGAGCAGTACCGATTTGATGATGTATTATTCCGGTTTCAGTTTACACTGATACCGTATGTAAAGGGATAATAAAGTTTCATGTAACCCGTAAACAAGGAAAGAGAGTCTGATTGTAATGTAAAGTCCGGATATACAGAGCAATCAGACAAAATCAGAGAAAAAAACAGAATTAGATATCATACGGTTAGCCATATTGAGATTCTAAGTGCGATGAAGATGAGGAGCAAAGAAATTCGATGGAAGAAAAAAAGTATTTGAAATGGTATAACAAAATTGGATACGGATCAGGTGATATTGCAGGTAATGTAGTCTATGCGTTCCTGACATCTTTTATGATGGTCTATCTGACGGACTCGGTAGGACTTGCTGCAGGTGTCGTGGGTACCCTGATTGCTGTATCAAAACTATTTGATGGTTTTACGGATATATTTTTTGGAACAATGATTGACAAAACACACAGTAAAATGGGAAAAGCGAAACCCTGGATGCTATACGGATATATTGGTTGTGCCATTACGCTGGTCGGCTGCTTTGCAGTACCGGTGAGTTTGGGAACAACGGCTAAATATGCATGGTTCTTTATTTCTTATACACTGTTAAATGGTGTGTTTTATACAGCAAACAATATTGCTTATTCAGCACTTACGTCACTGATTACAAAGAACAGCAAAGAGCGTGTACAGATGGGATCTTACCGTTTTATTTTTGCATTTTCAACAAGTCTTCTGATTCAGGCGATTACAGTTGGATTTGTAGATAAATGTGGTGGAGATGCTGCGGCATGGAGAACGGTTGCTATTATCTATGCAATCATTGGTCTGGTCGTAAATACGATTTCAGCACTTTCTGTTAAGGAACTTCCGGAGGAAGAACTTAATGAAGGAGAAGTAAAGAATGATAATGAAAAGTATGGAATGGTACAGGCATTCAAGCTTCTTGTCAAAAACAAATATTACATGATGATTTGTGGAACATATATTTTACAGCAGTTATATGGTGCCATGATTGGAGCTGGCATTTATTACATGACATGGGTACTGAAAAATAAGAATTTGTTTGGACAATTTGCATGGGCAGTAAATATTCCACTGATCATTGCCCTGATTTTTACACCGACATTAGTTGGTAAGTGGAAAGGCATGTATAAACTGAACTTAAGAGGTTATGTCTTAGCAGTCATCGGTAGAGCACTTGTTGTTGTTGCCGGATATATGGGTAGTGTTCCGCTGATGATGGCGTTTACAGCTCTTGCAGCCTTAGGTCAGGGACCATGGCAGGGAGATATGAATGCTGTTATTGCATCCTGCTCTGAATACACTTATCTTACACAGGGAAAGAGAATTGATGGAACGATGTACTCTTGTACTTCTCTTGGTGTAAAAATCGGTGGAGGTATTGGAACCGCTGTTGTTGGATGGATGCTTGAGCTCAGTGGATATGTCGGAACAAATGCAACTCAGCCACAGTCTGCACTTGATATGATGCAGTTCATGTATCTTTGGCTTCCGTTAATCTTTGATGTATTGATTATGTTTGCACTTTCAAGAATGAATGTTGAAGATGCAAATAAAAAACTGAAAGCAGAAAAAGGAATTGCTGCAGATGAAGTAACAGATGCATCAGACATAAATTAGAATTGACAAGAGAAAGCGTTGTCTGATCGTTGTTCGATGAGACAGTGCTTTTTTCTATAATATAAAGTGATAGAACTGTATTTTGAAAATAAAAAGGACCACTTCATTTTTATGAAATGGCCTTAAGAAAATATTCAGTTTTCACAAAATAGTCCTTTTAGTATTTATACATGGTAAGGATGCTCAAAATATTCAGTGTAGAATACTAAAAGGTCATTCAGATATTTTTTTAGGTTGCTCATTTGCAATTCCTCCTTTCCTTATTTACAAGTTGATTATAAGATAGGTGTAAAAGGATTGCTTGCCAAATCGAAAGAAGATATAGACAAATGTTGCAAAGGGGAGTATTTCATGCAGTTAAAATATGTTGACACAAAAGAGGAGATCATAGCAATAAATAGGAAGTCAAAACATATTGAACCACATCTTCATAATGCATTGGAGATTGTTTGTGTAACAAGTGGAGCATTAGAACTTGGTGTCGGACAGGAACTATATCATATGGATAAAGGAGATATAGGCTTTGTATTTCCAGATGTTATTCATCACTATCAGGTACTGACACCCGGTGTAAATAAAGCGACTTATCTGATTGCATCGCCATTTACGATTGCCAAATTTGCAGATATCATGCAATCCATGGCTCCTGAATACCCGATCATCAAAGCGGAAAAGGTTGAACCGGAGGTATATAGGGTTATAAATGCGATTTTAGAGACAGAACAGTCGGATATTACTGTTGCACAGGCATATCTTCAAATTGTGTTGGCACGCTGCATAGGAAAATTAAATTTGGTAGAAAAGAGTAATGTGGGGAGCAACGATCTTATTTACCAGACAGTCTCCTATATATCAGCAAATTTTAAGAAGAAATTTTCGCTGGAAGAGATGGCAAAAGATCTGGGGGTGAGCAAATATGTTTTATCCAGACTCTTTTCCAAAACATTCCATAGAAACTTTAATCAATATCTTAACGATGCAAGGCTGAACTATGCATGCCAGCGTTTGGAAAATACGAGTGATTCTATTACAAACATTTGTCTGGATAGTGGATTTGAAAGTCAGAGAACATTTAACCGAGTATTTAAAGAAAGATATAAAATATCACCGAGTGATTATCGGAGTACTTGTGTGAAAGAGATGTTGTCATAAAAGGTTCTGTTGATAGAAATATTTACTTCGATTTCACAGTACTATGTATTTGATTTTATGTGTGGATGATATAATATGAAAATATTTGTAGAAAATAGCGCTTTATTTTATTATGAAAAGAGCAAGGTGTATTCTAAAGAAACAAGAAAGGCAGGGCGCATATGAACATGAGAAAATCCATAATCGATTTTAATGAAAAAAAAGGATTCATCTGTGATATGGATGGTGTGATTTATCATGGCAATCAGATATTGCCAGGTGTTCCAGAATTCATCCAGTGGTTGCATGATGAAAAGAAAGAATATTTATTTTTGACAAATAATAGTGGATATACACCACGGGAATTAAATCAGAAACTGGCAAGGATGGGACTTGATGTGCCAGAAGAACATTTTTATACCAGCGCATTGGCAACAGCCGCTTTTTTAAAGGAACAGGCGGCAGGCTGTTCAGCATTTGTGATAGGAGAAGCCGGTCTCTTAAATGCACTTTATGACGTTGGCATTACAATGAATGATGTAAATCCGGATTATGTTGTTGTGGGAGAGGGACGTTCCTATTCATTGGATACTTTAACGAAAGCAACGAATTTAGTTCTGAAGGGAGCTAAGCTGATTGGAGCAAACTCGGATGTTTCCGGACCGATCGAGAACGGAATCGCTCCTGCCTGTCGTGCATTGATTGCACCCATTGAAATGGCAACAGGTACACAGGCATATTTCTGTGGGAAACCGAATCCACTGATGATGAGAACAGGATTGAATATGCTTGGATGTCATTCAGCAGAAGCTGTAATGGTTGGGGATCGTATGGATACAGATGTGATTTCAGGAATGGAAAGTGGTATGTCTACTGTATTGGTTCTCTCTGGATGTTCAACGAAGGATACACTCAAAACTTATGCTTATCTTCCGACAATGGTATTGAATGGAGTGGGAGATATCGCCAGTATGGCAAAAGCAAAAGAGGAATAGTGTGATTAGGCAAATACCAGGAGGTAAAGTATATGATGAAACTTGATAATTTTGTAGGAATGATGACAGGACATTTTGATAATAAGGATCAATTTAAGAAAATGCAGGCAGAGGGGAAAACATATCCATATGCGGAACATGTAAATACAATCTGTAATGACAAAATAAATAACCTTCCTGAAGATTTCAAAGGAAAATTTGTTGTTGAAGAGAGTTATTATGAAATTAATGGGAAACGTCATGCATCTCCACATCTTTTCCTTATCACGGAAATAGAACAGGGAATTTTACTTTCTTCTTATGAAATTCCAAAAGGAGAAGATAAAAATACATTTTCATATGATTCTATGAAGAATGTTGATTACTCTAAACTAGAAAAATCTGAAAAATTTACTCCGGCACTTTATCATGAAAAGGACGGAATCTGGGAGGGAGGCAGCACAAGCCAGTTCTCTCCGGTAATGACATTCAAACTTTGGGAAAAGTTTTCCAACAATTTTCTGGAAGTATCAGAAAGCATGGAAGTTAATGGAAAGAGAACTTTTGGATATGATGAACCAATAATTTATAAGCGTGTATAATCAAAGGTCTGCATATTGGGATAGACTTCAGTTTGTTTGTAAAAGAGCATTGAAAGCAAGTGCAAAAGCTGGCGGAGCGTCATTGATGATATACTAGAGCGTGTTTGAAAATTCATTCCCGCCAGATGCACGCCCCACTTCGCGGGAGATTTGAGCCAAATTCAGGTTACATAGCCCACTATGCGCCCTTCATTTGGCTCAAATCTCCCACAAATTGTGACGCACATCTGTCAGAAAGCAATTTTCAAACACGCTCTAGAAGGGTAAGCAGATAAGTAAAATTTGTAATATTACAGATTGGAATAGAGGGACTCTGAACAGGAGACTATGAGAAAATCTCTGTAAATTAGATTCTTCTATGATAATGAGGGTGAGAAGCTTACAAATCAGGCTTTTCACCCTTGTTTTATATATAACAGTTATTGCCAGGCATGTCCTGAACAGGGAATCTCTGATTCCCCAGTTCAATCCACTACATGAAATACATCTTCTACCAGCATATTAAAGTACTTTGATATCCGCAGCATAAATTCGGCAGATGGGGTACTGTCCCCACGTTCTATCCTGCCGACAGTTTTGGTACTGTATCCGATAGCAGCGGCAAGGTCATCCTGGTAAATGCCTCGTTGTTCACGGATTTCTCTGATATTATTGGTAACCGCCATAAAGATCCCTTCTTTCAGTTCTATACTATAAATGAGCAAGTTCGTGATTTTGCATAAAAGAAAGACACCTCGATTCCGTGTGTTGTATAATGAAAGTG
>NZ_CALPDG010000072.1 GCF_943193195.1 Mediterraneibacter agrestimuris
ACCGCTAAAAAACGTCCACTGGACGTTTTTGTCGCATGCTTGGCAGCCAATTCGAGCTGTTATGGCTGAACTGTTACGATTTTATATATAAAGTGAGGGATTCTATTTGGAACAGAAAATTTGTACAGACAATCATACAAGTAATGCTGGAACGATTCTTGGATGTCAGAGCATTGCATTTGCAAAATCTCCTTATATTATCAATGCAGGTTCTGTGGTGGGAAGTAAGGAGTCAGAAGGTCCCCTTGGAAAATTATTTGATATGGCAAATGAAGATAATTTATTTGGGGCAGATACATGGGAAGAGGCGGAGAGCAATATGCAGAAAGAAGCATGCGTACTTGCTCTTGGAAAGGCACATAAAGAGGCGGAAGAAGTGCGCTTTATTTTCGGAGGGGACTTGCTCCGTCAGGGAATTGCCACATCCATGGGGGTGGAGGCATTACAGATTCCTATGTTCGGGTTGTATGGGGCTTGTTCCACGTCCGGAGAGGCGCTTGCCCTTGCTTCTATGAGTGTAGCGGCAGGGTATGGAGAATATATGCTGGCAGTGACGTCCAGTCATTTCGGAAGTGCGGAAAAGGAATTCAGGTTTCCTCTTGGATATGCCAGCCAACGCCCATTATCGGCACACTGGACAGTGACCGGAAGCGGAGCTTTTCTTGTCGGGACGGAAAAGAGCCATATTCGTATCAGCGGTGTGACGGTGGGAAAGATTGTGGATTACGGGTTAAAAGATTCTCAGAATATGGGAGCATGCATGGCACCTGCTGCATGTGATACGATCGTCCAGAACTTCAAAGATTTCAACCGGAAGGAAGAGGATTATGACCGGATCATTACTGGAGATTTGGGCTGTGTCGGACAAGATATTTTGTTCGATCTGGTGAAACAAAGAGGATATGATATTCAGACGAAGCACATGGATTGCGGTATGACGATCTTTGACCAGAAGACGCAGGATACTCACGCCGGAGGAAGCGGATGTGGCTGTGCGGCAGTGACTCTGGCAGCATATATTTTGCCAAAGGTCAAAAAGGGAGAATGGAAGCGGATTCTGTTTGTCCCCACAGGGGCATTGATGTCAACGGTCAGTTTTAATGAAGGGGCAAGCGTGCCGGGGATCGCACATGGAATTGTGATTGAGCACTGCTAAAGTACACATACTAAGCGCTCATAACAAACAGAATGATAAGTTCGTGAAAATAAATACTCGTATGAAGGGAGACAGATTATGGATTATATCAATGCTTTTTGGATTGGCGGATTGATTTGTGCTCTGGTCCAAATCTTACTGGACCGGACAAAACTCATGCCGGGGCGGGTGATGGTACTTCTTGTATGTGCCGGCGCTGTGCTTGGCTTTGTTAATGTTTATAAGCCATTTCAAGAATTTGCGGGTGCAGGAGCAAGTGTTCCGCTTCTGGGGTTCGGAAATACACTGTGGCAGGGAGTCAAAGAAGCGGTGGATAAGAGCGGATTTCTCGGAATTTTCCAGGGCGGTTTTCAGGCAAGTGCAGTAGGGATTTCTGCGGCTCTTATTTTTGGATATATTGCATCCTTTATTTTTGAGCCAAAGATGAAAAAATAGTGTTGTTTTTCGCAGGGGATAATGGTATCGTAAAAAAGTAAGAAATTTGCAGGGAGGCAATGTATTATGAGTTACGCTGGAATCATTATCCCCTTTGTCGGGGGACTGGGAATGTTTATTTATGGTATGCAGATTATGGCACAGGGGCTGGAAAATGCAGCCGGAAGCAAAATGAAGTCTCTTCTTGAGGCGCTTACGAGAAACAAACTGCTGGGAGTTATGCTGGGAGCACTGATTACAGCAGTAATTCAGAGTTCATCGGCAACGACAGTTATGGTTGTTGGATTTGTCAATGCAGGAATCATGAATCTGACACAGGCTATGGGAGTGATTATGGGAGCCAATATCGGTACAACCGTAACCGGATGGCTCGTATCCAGTGTGGAGTGGGCAAAGTTTTTGAGCCCGTCTAATCTGGCGCCGATTGCTATTATGGCAGGTGTCATTGTGATGCTCACCGGAAGCCGTCGTTCCACAAAGGATCTCTCCAGCATTATTATCGGATTTGGTTTACTGTTTGTTGGAATTACAACAATGTCATCCGCAGTAGCGCCGCTTCAGGAATCTGAATCATTCAGGAATCTGTTTGTAACACTGGGACATAATCCATTTCTTGGAATTATTGCAGGGGCGCTTGTGACAGCCGTCATTCAGAGTTCTTCTGCGTCTGTCGGTATTCTGCAGAGTCTTGCGGCTGCAGGACTGGTACCGCTCAATGCGGCGGTTTACATTATTATGGGACAGAACATCGGTACTTGTGTGACAGCTATTATGTCCAGTATTGGCGCCAAGAAAAATGCAAAGACAGCAGCCATCATGCACCTCTTGTTCAATATTATCGGAACTGTTATTTTCAGTATTCTGGCAATTGCTCTGTTTAAGGTGTTCTTCGTAGAAGCTGGATTGGGAATGATATCACAGACACAGATCAGTACCGTGCATACGGTTTTCAATATTGGAACAACTGTCCTTCTGTTCCCATTCTCAGACTGGATCATCAAGCTGGCAATGAGACTGGAGAAGGAAGATACTACGTCAGAAGACGAGAGCAGAGTACTTCTGGACGACCGTATGCTGGAGACTCCGGGAATTGCATTAGAGTCAGCGATCAGTGAAGTGACTCGTATGGGTAATATTACACTGCGTTCTACTGAGAAGGCAATCGAGGTTCTTTTTACAAAGGATTATCAGAAGATTATGGAAATCAAAGAGGAAGAGACAACGGTTGACAGTCTTTGCCGGGGGATTACTGATTATGTTGTTAAGCTAAGCACCCTTGCCTTGAATGAAAAAGAACATCATCAGGTTGCAAGCGTATTGCAGACTCTTTCTGATATAGAACGCATCAGTGATTATTGTGAAAATATTTCCGAGTTTGCGGAGACGTTGAGTGAGCGCAAAGCAGTTTTCACAGAAGTGGGGAGGGAAGAACTGCGTGAAATGGCAGTTGTCTGCGCAGAAAGCTTCCGTTATGCCATAGAAGCATTCGCAGAGAATGATAAAGGCAAGGCGATGAAGGTTATCGAAAAGGAAAGCCAGGCGGATGAATTGGAAATTAAACTCCGCAGCGGACATATGCAGCGTCTTGCAAACAGCCAGTGCAACACTGACGCCGGGATTGTATATCTGGATGCACTGGTAGCATTGGAAAGAATTTCTGACCATTCCAGAAATATTGCTGAAGAAGTATTAACAGCGTAAAAAAATAAAATTGATATCCGTAAATTGAAAAATATCTGGTGTGGGTATGCAAGAATGAAATTGTTTGATATAATAATAAAAGACTGACACAGATATTATCAGACGGAGGTAGAAATTGTGAAAATTGTATTGGAACGATATCACGGACTGGGGAACGATTATCTTGTATTCGACCCGAATAAGAATGAACTGGAGCTGAACAAAGACAATGTTGCAATGCTCTGTAACCGTAACATGGGACTTGGCTCAGATGGAATTTTAGAAGGACCGTATATCGGTGAAAAGCAGATGTCATTGAAGATATGGAATCCTGATGGAAGTGTTGCTGAAAAGAGTGGAAATGGTGTCCGCATTTTTGCAAAATATTTAAAGGACTCAGGGTATGTGCAGAAGAAAAAATATGATTTAATGACAGACGGAGGACCGGTTGAGATTACTTACCTGAATGAGGATGGAAGCAGACTTAGGGTTTCCATGGGCAAGGTATCCTTCTGGAGCGATGAGATTCCGGTTACAGGAGAGCGCAGAGAAGTGATTAATGAAGATATGGTGTTTGGAAGTACACTGTATCCGGCAACTTGTGTATCTGTAGGTAATCCGCACTGTGTCATTCCTATGCGTGAGATTTCCAAGCCTCTCGTATGCAAAATAGGCAATTTTTCTGAAGTTGCAAGATATTTTCCGGAGCGTGTCAATACGGAGATTATGAAGGTGATCGATAACAGTCATATTGCAATTGAGACTTTTGAGCGCGGAGCCGGTTATACCATGGCAACGGGAACCGGAGCCTGCGCGGCTGCGGCGGTTGCATATAAGCTAGGTACCACAGGCAGCAAAGTAATTGTGCAGATGCCTGGGGGAGAACTCCAGGTAGAAATAGGTGAAGACTGGGAGGTGTATATGACCGGGGATGTATTCTA
Organism: Mediterraneibacter agrestimuris; assembly: GCF_943193195.1. Classification (GTDB taxonomy): domain Bacteria; phylum Bacillota; class Clostridia; order Lachnospirales; family Lachnospiraceae; genus Schaedlerella; species Schaedlerella agrestimuris. Next base: position 4,213 of record NZ_CALPDG010000072.1, read on the forward strand.
TGTTGCAAAAGTAACACTAAGCAGCGATTTTGCAGAGAAGCTTCGTGCTTTATAAACAAGTAATAATTAGGGGAAGGGAATGAAAGAGCTTTCTTTCGGAGAAAGATAATACAAATGAAAATAGCAGTGATTGATGACAGAGCAGAAGATAGAGACATTATAGGAAAGTACATCGAGCAGTATATGGAAAAGCGTCTAATGGCTTATGAGACTGTTGATTTTGAGTCAGGAGAAGCATTTCTGAAAAGTTTTGCGGCCAAAGAATATGCACTGGTGTTTCTTGATATTTATATGAAAGAAGGGGAAGCAGACGGAATAAAGATAGCGGAACAGCTTCGGAAGAAAGACTCCGAGGCGGCGGTTATATTTTCCACAACTTCACCGGATTTTGCCATCAAAGGCTATCTGGTGAAGGCTGTAGGATATTTGTTGAAGCCGTATGCATATGGACAGTTTGAGGAGACGATGGATACCATATTTAGTAATCTGCAGGCGGAACGGCGCTATATCGAAGTTAAAGAGAAGAAGATTATGGTGCGTGTGATGCTGAACGAGATTATATATTGCGATTATGATAATCATTATATCCGGATTCATACAAAAGACAGGATTATTCGTTCTTATATGCCGTTTCGGGAGTTGTGTGACAAGCTTTGTTATGAACAGTTTTTGTGCTGCTACCGCAATATTGTCATCAATATGGATGAGGTACAGGGAATGGAGTCTCAGGTTTTTGTTATGAGTAATGATGAGCAGATTCCTATGCGGCGACAGGATAAGCTTGAACTGCGCCAGAGATATGCAGACTATGTATTCAATAAAATGAACGGAGGAGGAAGATAATGAATTATCTGGTGATTTTATCTTTCACCTTATTACAGACGATACCGCTTGTCGGTATCTTTCTGTATATTTTCAGGGAAAATATAGTGATTCCCCCTATGATTGGATTTAGTATAGCTGTTGCATTACAGATTTTTTTTGTATTTATGACTGGTGGGACCGTGGAGCGGATGGATACATATGCATTTAGCAGGCTGATATCTTCTGTCATCACAGTTGTCTTTCAGTGGTTATTGATCAACCTGTTTACAAATTTAAGTAAAACACAAACTTTATTTGTAATATTAGTCATGATAAGTGTGGTAGATGATATTGTATTGTCTGTATCAATGATTTATAAAGGTCAAGTGAGTACAGAACAGGTGACGCAGTGGGAATATGCGGGCTGGGTAGCACTTTTTACTGTTCTTTATGTACCGCTTTTTTATGCCCTGCTGAAAAAAGGAGTACAGCCATTGATTGCATGTACACGGGATTATCTCATGTGGAAATATATGTGGCTTCTGCCTTTGTTTGTATTTGTGATGTATCGGATCTGCGGATGTCCGGATTATTATAATCAGGGATTTATCTGGCATCCGTCAATGTATGTGCTGCCATATATCTGGACAGGAGGAAGTATCGGAGTATTCTATTTTGTGCTGCGGAGTCTGCGAATGACATATGAACGGAACCTTGTTGAGCATGAATTGGAGGTGTCAGAGCTGATATCTGGGGCATATGCCAAGCAGTATGCTGCGCTTCAGAAACAGATGGACAATGACAGAAGAAACCGCCATGATTTCAGACATTCTCTTCTGATGATACAGCAGTATGCGCAGGATAGAGATTGTGGTAAGATTCAGGAGCATATTCAGCAGTATCTGGACAGCACAACGGCGGATAAAGCACGGCCGTTCTGCGAAAATATCCCCTTGAATACAATATTGAAATATTTTGCAGGGTTGGCAGAAAAAGAGGGAATACATACAGATGTGAAAGCAATTGTTCCGCAGGAACTGGAATTGACAGAGACAGAGCTGTGTGTGCTGGTTGGGAATTTAATGGAGAATGCTCTGGAGGCTTGCAGGCGGCAGACGAAAGGTGAACGTTATATCCGTGCAAGACTGGAGAAGAGGGAAAAACAAATGTTTTTCATCAGTATACAAAATTCTTACAGCCATACAATTATAGAGAAGCAGGAGAAGTTTATTTCATCTAAAAGAAATGAATATGGAATCGGGCTGTTATCAGTTTCACATATAGTGCAACATCATGAAGGCGTGCTGAAAGTGCAGTATTCTGATGGAGTGTTTACAGTAAATGTGCTGGTGAACTGTTAGAAGCGGGAACAATGATAAGTCAGCCCGTATTTCGGAGCGGACTGATAGTAATGGAGAGGTTAGAACATGAAATTTACGAAAATGCAGGGACTGGGAAATGATTATGTATATGTGAACTGTGTAAATAAAAAAATGAAAAATGCATCAGAGATGTCTGTTTTGGTCAGTGACCGTCATTTGGGAATCGGTTCTGACGGGCTGATTTTGATTAATTCCTCAGATATAGCAGATTTTGAGATGGAGATGTACAACGCAGACGGCTCACGGTCAGAAATGTGCGGGAACGGTATTCGATGTGTTGGGAAATATGTCTATGATTACGGTCTGACAGACAAGACACAGATTTCTATAGAGACACTTGCAGGAATAAAATATCTGGAATTGATGGCAGAAGACGGTAAGGTGCGTCAGGTACGTGTCAATATGGGAAGTCCGGTTTTGAAGCCGGAAGGAATTCCGATAGCATTGAAAGGAGAAAATGCCATTGATGTGCCGATTATGGCAGGGGAAACCGAGTATCGCATGACAGGAGTCGGAATGGGAAATCCGCATACAGTCGTATTTATGGAAGATTTGGAAAGGCTAGATATAGAAAAGATAGGTCCACTGTTTGAAAACCACGAATATTTTCCGAACAGGGTAAACACTGAATTTGTGAAGGTGATTGACAGAAAACATGTACAAATGCGGGTGTGGGAACGAGGTTCAGGAGAGACACGAGCCTGCGGCACAGGAGCATGTGCAGTGGCAGTAGCATGCATTCTGAATGGACTGACAGAAGACGAAGTGACCGTTACCCTTCCGGGAGGGGATTTGCAGATTCAATGGGAGAGAAAAGAAAATATTGTATACATGACAGGTCCGGCGGAAGTGGTGTTTGAAGGCGAGTGGAATCACTAAAACTGAATTTTCAGACAATGTCAAAAAAAACGAAATAAAATCTAAAGAATAAAAATAAAAAAAGGGCTTGATTTTTTTTGTGAGTCTGTTATAATAACCATGTTGCGTGTGACAAGCACACAAAAACAACAGCTAATGCGGAATGGTGTAATTGGCAGCACAGCAGACTCTGACTCTGTTAGTAGGGGTTCAAGTCCCTTTTCCGTAGCTTGGGAATCTGGAAAACAGATTCCCTATTTTATCGGAGTGTGGCTCAGCTTGGTAGAGCGCTACGTTCGGGACGTAGAGGTCGCAGGTTCAAATCCTGTCACTCCGATTGGTGAATAAGTCAGTAAAGACAAGGGATTGCGAGGTTTCGCAGTCCCTTGTTTCGTTATATGATTGTTTTTACCTAAGAATTTTTTATTAATGAAAGATTATGTATGATAATCGAATACATAAAAAAGTGGAAAAATATATATTGTATGATAGTGGGAGATAGATAAGAATACTAAAATATAATGAAAAATAGTCGAATTGTAATAAAATCAATCATTCCACAATGAAAAATGATTATGTTCTTCATTTTGGAATATGATTCTTAGAAAGATTCTTACTGTTCTTCTGATACACTGGCGTCAGGTATAGTGATTGCAGACATTAATTCCAGAGAGTTATTTGTCATTTGCTCAAGAATATGTGCGTAGTTCCTCATTACAGTTTCTACGGCATCTCCCATTGCTTCAGCAACAGCTTTGATATGTACACCTTTTAAAAGTGATAATGTGGCAAATGTGTGCCGTAATCCATAAGGTGTGATTGGCTTTAACTGCATTTTCGGGGATGCAGCATTAATCCGGGCAATGAGTCTTTGGAAATGCTGGCAATATGTATCCGGATTGATAGATGATCCGTCATTCAATAAAAATAAAAAACGGTAATTATCATTTGGAGAACGCAAAAGGTCGCTTTTGCAAATTTGATCCTTGAAAAGCTGTATCAACGAATCTGGAATCCGTAACGTTCTTTGTGCACCGGAATTTTTTAAATCTGTAAGTCTGTTCTTTTTATCAAGACCATGGTTCAGCGTGATCAGATTAGTGTCACCGGAAAGGGTCAGATCATAAACGCTGATTCCGCAGACTTCGCCCGGCCGCATTCCGAAGGTAGAGTTTACAACATACATAAAATAATAAGAGTCTTCTTTGGTATAAGGGTGGGTGATAAAATGTTTCAGTTCATCTTCAGACCAATACTTTTGGGAGTCAATCCCCTTGGTTTTATTTACAGGACGCGCAATGTTTTCTCTGCAGGGATTTTCTTCAAGGATATGCAGAGGGCTGATTGCATAATCCATAATCTGCGATAATAGGTTGAAAGCAAGGTTGACAGTTTTGGGGGCATATTTCTGTGTCAACAGGTTTACCCATTTCTGAACCATCTCAGCATCAATGTTTTCAATTTTCATATCATCGAAGACCGAAAGGTAAATACTGCAATATGTTTCATCACGTTCTGCCGTATTAATATCCTTTGTAATTCTGGTTTCCAGCCAGCGGTTCCGCAATGCTTTAAATTCACTGCTGGTTGGAATTGTTCGTAATAACTTTTGGATTGGTATATCACTAGTAAGAATTTTACCGATATCAAGATTTTTATATAAAGTTACATCGTGCCGCAGCAGTTCATCCAAACGGAGTTGCATATTTTGCTCCTTGCGTTTGGCTTCGGTTTTGCGTAGATATCCGGGTCCCCAGAGAGGTGTTTTCTTTTTATTGATTCGGTAGGTGGATATGACTGGATAGTAATATGTTACAGATTTTCCGTTTTTAGATAGTTGTTTTTCTTGTATACTCATTTGTACTCTCCTTAAAGATAAACAATTCAAGGTGCATATATACAAATACAGTGTACCGGATTCCGGTACATAGTCTAAACTTAAATTAGAATCATTGACATTCAAGCTGAATTTGCTATAATATACTTAACAGGAAAGCTGGAAGGGAGCTACTACCTCCCCACTCTGGCGAATAAACTAGTTATTAAAAAATAGCCGTCAACTTGCCATGGTTGGGACGGCTATTTTTTATGTGTATAAGTCAGTATTGCAACAATGAGTAACGCTACGGAAACTATAAGTTGTAATTTTTCATATGTACGCATATAGCACCACCTCCGACAGGCTCAGAGTGGGTGCAGCACGTCCCCCAGCTTTCCTGGTAAATATATTATTGATAAAGTGTATTAAAATATAGCGTACCGAAATTCGGTACAAAGTTTAAGTTGAAATTGAAGTGATTGACATTTGATACTAATTTGTTATAATATACTTAACAAGGGAGCCGTTGGTCAGAGCACACCTGACCGCTGGCAAATAGTGTTATTAAGAAATAGCGCCTAGTTTACCAGACCGGGGCGCTATTTTTTGTGTTTAAAAATCGTTACAATAAGAATGAAACCAAATAAGGACAAAATAAAAAATAAGCTTTTTCAGAATGATAGTCCACTGTAATAGCGAGCATCGGATTATGGCAATCACAATCCTGATTGTTTTATCTTTTAAGAAAAAGATAGAACAATATTAGATGATGTGTTATACTTCTTATGTTGTCCAACCTACACCCGGCAACGGGAGGAGGTGTTTGCATGGAGTTTGTCATATCTTTTATAGTCGCTGTTGCGGCTGGTGTAGCCTGCCACTACATCATCAAATGGCTTGACAGTGACCGAAAGGACAACGAATAGCCTAGTGGGTGCTTTACCACTATAAAAGAAAAGAAGAATCCCCAGACAGTACTGCCATACGATCTGGGGATTCGTTTTTTGTTCACATGGAACTGTCATATCCTTTTGCCTATTGGCATTATAGCATATGCAAATTTTAATTGCAAGATACATTTCTTTTTTTTGAGTTTCCCCATTTTTTAATTCCTCATGCCCCACAATCCGCTATTTTAAAGTATTCGAACAGGGTTATCTGTT
>NZ_CALPDG010000073.1 GCF_943193195.1 Mediterraneibacter agrestimuris
AATCTTACCTCTTTTCTTTCGTTATTTTTTGATTAAAACATGGAATGAACTCATATTTAGCCGCAGGATCAGTTTTTTTCTTTTAATTTCTTATCGTCCACCAAAACCTCCGTTTTTGTCTTTCAGTTTCAAGGAAAGATTGCTTACATAATTCAACATATTCCTCCAGGCAGACTCCTTTCTCTTCCATTTCTTCTGCAGCTTCTTTCCCGACATACCGATAATGCCATGGTTCATTGCTAATCCCCGTAATTTTTGTTTTATCGGAAGGATACCGTTTAACAAAACCATATCTGTGAGCATTTTCTGCAAGCCAGGTATAAACAGAATCGCTGGACGATATAGACGTGTCTGCATTTATATCCACGCTCAAACCAAGTTCGTGTTCACTTGTTCTCGGAACAGCTACCCATTCTTTTGCTAATTTTTCTGCTTCGATTCTTGAATTACCTTCCTTTTCATAAGCTTCTATCTTTTCGTCCAAAATTTGCTGTTGTTCTTCAGAAGTTCGATATCCTTCCCGGACAAATAACTGTAACCCATCTGCTCTTGCCGCATCAAACATTGCCTGCAATTCCGGATATATTCTGGAATCCACCTTCTGACCGTTTGACAGCTCTGTTAATTCCATTTCATAATCCTTCGGAATACGATGATTTCTATTTACTAAAACCAAATTCCAATTGTCCGATATATCCGCCTGATTTTCCCCCAGTTGCAGGATATCCCATATCGAATTTTCTGCCCATGTAACGCTGTCAATACCCTTCTTAAAGGTAAAAATCGCAAGAAAAAACAAAATTGCAAAGAGTGATAACCGCACCCATTTTTTACAAAATTTTCTTCTTTTATATCTTCTCATTTATTTTACTTCTGCCTTTTTATATACCAAATACAAAGCCGGAACAATGGCAAGGCAAAGTACCACATATAACGGTATCAAGAATGTAAAAACTCCCATTACTTTTCCGCCGATTTCACACAAAAGAAACTCGTCGTGGTATGTGCATATTCTCAGCAGCATATCCGGGAAAAATGTTACGATACGTGTAAAAATTGTAATTCTTCCCAAAAACATCGGCGCGCAGGATAACGCAAACGGAATCACAACTGCAATTACGGTAGAACGTGTAACTGCCGATACAACCATCGCCAAAAATATGATGAACATACTTCCGACATATCCACCGGTTGTAACAAAGAAATATTTTTGGAGGTAAGTCCAGTTATACATACTCATCCAGTTGCTTTCTCCAAGCTGTACCGGGCAATTTGCGCCTCCAACACCCAGCGCCCCTAATATGATTATCGTGAAGAGAAGTATAGATGCCCAATACAAAACCGTAGTAATCAAAAATCCGGCACCGATTTTTGATAATACCGCCTTATTTCTCCCCAGTTTGCTTGAAAAGAAAATAGAATCCGCTTTCCATGAACATTCGTCAGAGAAAATCCCTGCTACAAGAGTTCCAAGAATCACAACTAATAGCGTCATCAAAGTCGGAAGATACTGCGAATCTAAAAGCGCTTTCCATCCTTCTGTATATTCGTAATAAAAAGGTGTCTTGAGGTTCTCCCACTGGCTGATCAGGAACTCTTTTTCTTTTTCCGAAAAAGTATCCTTTACCTCCTCTCTAGAAAGATATTCTTTCAGGCTATCCTCTCTTATCTGATAAATTCCTGCCGCTTCCTCCGGCGATAAACTGTCCGCACGATAATACTCCCACTCATTAAATCCGGCAAATCCGTTATTCAGCATCTCATGAATATCCCTAAATCCCTGCTGCTTCACAGACGCTTCATCAAGGTCAGATGTTTCTGCAAGAATCTTTTGGTTTTCCTCTATTACCCGCCTTAGTACGTCCTCAGTCAACTCACCTTTCCACTCATTTTTTGCGGACTTCAATTCTTTCGCAGCAGAAATCCCCTGAAGCACTTCTCCGCCTTCTGTCGTATACGTTACATCTCTAAGAGTAAGAAAACTTCCCACTAACAACGCTGCCGCCAGAACAAGAAATACAATCTTATTCACCGGCTTCACAAGTATTTTTCTAATTTCAAAATTCAACATTGCTGTCACCTGCCTTTTCTCCAAAATAGTATAAGAATAAATCTTCCAGATTTGCCTCCACAAGTTCTGCGTCCGCCTTTGGTTTTTTCGCCGAAATAATCCGAAGTTCCACATCGTGAGCTTCCGACTTCATATTAGAAATCTTGTATTTCTTCATGTACTTTGCCACTTCATTTTTATTTACATAGCACTTCCAAACACCCTTTTCCATCGTTCCCAGTAATTCAGCCGCAGTACCGTTGTGAAGGATTTTTCCTTCTTTCATCAGCAATATTTCATTTGCGATATACTCAATGTCTGAGACAATATGCGTTGATAAGAGCACCAGCCGATTTTCAGCCAATTCGCTAATCAGATTTCGGAACCGGATACGCTCGTTTGGATCAAGTCCTGCTGTCGGCTCATCCAAAATCAATATTTTCGGGTCATTTAACATTGCCTGTGCAGTTCCTGCTCTCCGTAACATACCTCCGGATAATTGTTTCATTTTTTTCTTTGTCGCCTTTTGAAGTCCTACTCCTGCAATCAGTTCTTTGACCCTCTTTTTAGCCACCGCCGGACGAATACCCTTGATGGATGCAATATACAGCAAATAATTTTCTACCGTAAAGTCCGGGTAATACCCGAAATCCTGCGGAAGATACCCTAAAATTTCTCTGTATTTTTCGCCCAATTCTAAAATATCACGTCCATTACAAGTAATTTTTCCGCCTGTAGGACGAAGCAATGTACAGAGCATACGCATAAGCGTTGTTTTCCCCGCACCATTTACGCCCAGCAGACCATACACACCACTTGTCATGGTAATGTTCAGATGATCTACCGCTGTAAAGTGTCCAAATTCTTTTGTAAGATTTGTAATCTTAAGTTCCATTTATATATCCTTTCTGTCAAAATTAATTTCTAATCCACCTTATATAATAGATAACGACTTAGGTCGTTAAAAAGTTAGGCCATAACCAAAAATTTTTCATTTATTGGAGATATTTTCTCAATTCTTTTACTCGATCCAATTTTTCCCATGGCAGGCTTAAATCCTCTCTTCCGAAATGTCCGTAAGCCGCTGTCTGTTTGTAAATTGGTTTTCTTAAATCTAACATTTCAATTATCCCATCTGGACTCAAATCAAAATTTTCTTCAATAATTTGAATTAAATATTGTTCTGATAATTTTGAAGTTCCAAAAGTATCGACTCTTATGGATACTGGCTTTGCAACACCAATTGCATACGCTAACTGAATTTCACATTTTTTTGCAAAACCAGCCGCTACTATATTCTTTGCAACATATCGCGCGGCATAAGTTGCTGAGCGATCCACCTTTGTACAATCTTTTCCCGAAAATGCACCGCCACCATGTCGTGCATACCCGCCATATGTATCTACAATGATTTTACGTCCGGTCACACCGCTGTCACCATGCGGCCCGCCTATTACAAAACGCCCTGTCGGATTAACTAAAATTATAGTATCCTTATCCATCATATTCTCTGGCACCACAGGCACAATGACATATTTCTTTATATCCTGATATATCTGATCCTGAGAAATATTTGCGTCGTGCTGGGTAGAAACTACTATTGCTTCAACACGCACGGCTTTGTCTTCTTCATCATACTCCATAGTAACTTGTGTTTTCCCATCCGGTCTCAAGTAAGAAAGAATTCCTTTCTTTCTTACTTCTGTCAGTTTGCGGGCAAGCCGATGTGCTAAGGCTATCGGATACGGCATAAACTCCGTTGTTTCATTCGTCGCAAATCCGAACATCATTCCCTGATCTCCTGCCCCACTTGCTTTTATCTGCCCAATTGTTTGCCACTTTGTTTCCAAAGACTCATTGACTCCCAATGCGATATCTGGTGATTGTTCATCAATAGAGGTAATTACGCCACATGTATCGGCATCAAATCCAAACTTTGCTCTCGTATAGCCAATCTCCCGAATAGTATCTCTCACTATTTTTGGAATATCGACATATGCCGTTGTCGTTATTTCTCCCATCACCATTACCAGTCCCGTTGTAATTGCTGTTTCACACGCCACTCGGCTTAACGGATCCTCTTTTATCAATGCATCAAGTATAGCGTCTGATATAGCATCACACATTTTATCTGGATGTCCTTCTGTAACTGACTCTGAAGTAAAAAGTCTTTTGTTCATTATTAGTTCTCCTCTTCTTGTAATTCACTTGTTTTTTTTACATCTATTTCATTTTGAATGGAATAGAGTTCTGCATATATTCCACCATTCTCAAGTAATTCCTCATGCACGCCCTCTTCTTGAACTTTTCCATTTTCCAATACGACGATTTTGTCTGCTTTTTTTACTAAGCTATTGAATCTATGCATAATGATTAAAGAAATTTTTCCCCGTGTTTCATTATAAATAGATTTTAGTACAGCATTTTCTGACACCAAATCTAGTGCTGCATTAGGTTCGTCAAAAATATATAGCCCTGCATTTTTTATCAGAGTTCTTGCTAATGCAAGTTTCTGCCACTGCCCGATTGAAAGTTGCCTACCATCGTTAAATTGATATCCCAGAGCATTATTCTCTGTATCAATTTCTTCCTCTAGGCTTACTTTTTTCAGCAACTCGTTAATTGTATTAATGTCATTTTTATATTTCAAATCACCGTACCAAATATTTTCGGGAATCGTCGTTTCATACTTGATATAATCCTGAAATAATACACCTACAATATGTCTGTATGCAGCCAAATTAAACAATTTGCGATTTACATTATTTACATATATTTCACCTTCATAATCATTGTATATTCCCATCAAGATTTTAATCAGAGTTGATTTTCCCGAACCGTTATATCCCATCAAGACAACAAATTCTCCTGATTCAACACCTATATTGATATCAGATAATGTGTATTTTTCACTTCCCTTGTACTTATAGGAAACATTTTCAAATCTAATGTTGCGTATTTCACTGATGTCAAATCCTTCAGCATTTATCTTTTCAGGTGCCAGTTCAAAAAAACGTTTCACTTGGCTAACAATAGAATTGTTCTTATACATAACAGAAAAGCAGGAAAAAACACCTATTAAATTTTGTTTTAGATTGTTGATTGCATTATTATATAAGATAAATTCTCCAATCAAAATCTTCCCTATAAATGCCTGCGCAATAATATTTGAAATCACAAAAAAATCTATTGCAACTTCCAATACTCCTAACACATTAAATAATATGGTTCTTTTGTTATGCAGTTTAATCAAATCCTCATTACATTCAAATTTTATTTTTTCATATTTTTTGATAAAAAAGTTAAACAGATCGTTCATCTTAATTTCTTTAAAATGTTCTGCATTTGTAAGCAGGTAAGAGATATAGGATGATTTTCTTTCTTTTTCGGTATTTTTGTTGATTACCTCATATTCAACCAGATTATATTTTTTTTCAAAAAAATACCGAATAATAGGAATTATAGTAATCGCAAAAAATATAAGTGCATTATACTTGAGCATTATTGCCATATACGATAAGGTAGTAATAGCCAAAGAAAAAATTGAAAAAAGCGCTTTTATATTCCCCAAAACCCCCAAATCTGCGTCATACTGAGCCCTGCTCACCAAATCATAAGTCGTACTGTTCTCAAATTCCTTGCTATCTAAATTTGATACTTTATCAAGAATATTTATCTGAATAAATGTCGAAAACTCCAACTCACAATTATTTAATTTTGTTTGAACAATGTTTCCGCCAATTTCATTTGTTACTTCAAACATGGTAAGAAAAACCAGCAATGTCAAAACATCATAAAATGCACCTTGCTTCATCTGAATGTTATTAATCATTTCCTGGGTTAAGAGCAATGTTACGACCGGCGCCATACCTTTCATCAATGCATCTATTACCATATAAATAAGATATGAAATTTTAAATTCACTCAATATTCTTACAGACCAAATCAAATTAGATATAATATTTCTATTCTTTTGTTTTAACATAGTAACCTCTCCTAAAATGGTATATCCTTTAGTAGCAGGAACTGCTTCTCCGGTTACAACTCCTGCTACTTTTGCATATTTTAGAATTTTTACACCCGATCCGCTTTGGTATGGTTTGAATTATTATTGGCTGCCCCTCCACTACATTGACAGTTACAGTTCCAAATCGGCGCAAATGTGCCTCTGGTATTTGCCTGTCCTGAGCTGCATACACAGCCGGCTCTTGTTGTACCATTATAAATCTTTACATCATCTATAATTTTCATCGTCTCACCTCTTTTTCATAATAAATTTTTTTGAAATCCGGAACGAATATTTAAGCATTAGAAAGTCATTTCTCTAGACCTCCAATCTCCTTAATCCGCGCAGATTATTTATCCATCTCCTAAAATTTCTCCAATTACTAACTAATTGAATTAATCACAGTATATCAACTATTATCTATAAATGAATCAACTGTCCTTTAGAATGCCCTTTTTAGTCCGCAAAAAAGTCCAACAACAAAATCTCATTTTACTGTCAGACTTTTACTCTCAAAATTACTCTATTAATTTTTTCGTATAAATAGCGGGAGATAAAACCCCAAATAGCAGAATTCCTATTGCCGACAACATAATAAGCATCGCTGATTCCGAAAAATACCAAAACCCTATTTTATAACTATGCAAAGAATTGATGTATTCCAGCAAATTTATTCCGTTAATTGGATGAACCTTCAAAATTTTAGAAATTTGAACCGGCATCCAGCTTATATTGGCTACAGAAATAGGAAACAACACCAGTATTCCTGATACCATTAATGACACATATGTTTTTTGTGCTACTGCGTTGACACAGGCGCAAAAACTAGCTACCGCTATTATGGATAGCATACTGATCAGCAAATACCATAAATAGGTTTCTCCAAACGTCCAGTTATTAAGCGTAGTATAGAAATCCGGCATTATTTGTAATTGTGAATCCCAACCCGATATCCCTAGAGCCCCAAAAACTATTCCTGAAGTTATTGCATTACAAATCAAAAACTGAGCTATCAAATAGCCAATCATTGCATACAGCTTTTGATACGCAATCCGAAATAATCTTTTCTTTCCTATTGATATTAACAATAAATCCATTTCCTTCTCTCTCTCACAAGAAAACAGCAAATTGGAAATTATTATTGCATTGAAAGCAATCAGCGAATTAATAAAGATTAAAGATTTAAACAATATCCCCCATTGTTCTACGAATCTGTAATTATACGGATATTCTATTTTCTTCACTCTTTTTAATGCTTTTTCTTTCTCTTGAAAAGAAAAACTCTCTTCCCCAATAGCTTTTATCTTGCTTTGAATTTTGGGTATACCTCTTGTGTAAAAATCATCTGCATCCTTTATATCACTAATAACAAAGTCATTTTCTGTTGCATAATCAGCATATGCTTCTCTAAGTATAAGTATAAATCCCGGATACTTTTCTTCTGTTGCTGCATATGCTTCATCCCCTGATGCGAAAGATTTATAATAAGTAAGAGCTTCATTCAATTCAGTTATTGATATTTCCCCCTCCACCCTTTCTATTTGCCTCTTCCTTAGCTCAAGTCCTTTTATTCCATTCACACATTGCTCTTTTCCTGTTGTGTACTCATAATTTACATATTCTTTGATAAAAATAAGTGGCATAGCAACGGAAAGTGTTATAGACAATATTAGTAAAATTACAACTGCTGAATTTCTATTAAATTTTTTTAATTCGTAAACCAAACTTTCCCCTCCTATTCCCTATTTATCCTAAATGAAAAAAATTTAGGCACCACTAGCACAGATATTCCAATTATAAATATCGAACAAATCAATAAAAAAACACCCTCCGGGATGCTAATGGATAGAAATTTTTGGCTATGCAATGATACCAACAATTTCTCCGTCATAAGTGCATTAACCGGCTGCAAGCGCATAAACGTTTTTAATCCATTTGGCACTATACTAAACTTCGATATTATCAAAGGTGAATAAATCAATAAAAAGCCCACCGCTAAAGTGCTGTACACTGACTGCAGGAATGAATTCAGAACAACTATTACCATTCCTATCGCCATAGAGCAGATCCAGCCTGTAAAAATTATCAATAGATATGCCTGCAAAAAAGTTATATTATATATGATTGTGAAATATTCTATTTGAATTGGACTCTTCCAACCGGAAAATCCTGTCATAAAGAAATAAACTACTGAATATATAGCAACCATTACAAAATACATCACAGAAATAAACAACAAAAAAGTTTTTATCTTCTGCCACCCCATTGTGTACAGTTTTTTTGTATCAAGCGTTGCCAATATTAATTCCATATTTTTCTCTTTTTCATATGCAAAACTGTTTGTTCCAATAAGGATTATGGCAATAGAATAAATCAATAACAGTATCCCTATATTTTTTATAGCAATTTTCCATTGCCGACTAAATTCTATGTAAAAAGGCGCTCTTACTTTTTCCGCCCTGCTTAACGCTATTTGTTGTTCCCATTCGGTATATTCTTGAGGCTGCTGTTCAAATATTTTTTCAATTTGCTCAGTATTTTGACTATAAAAATTATTCGCATTCTTTAAATCATATAAATTATGATTTCCTTCCCCATAAACATTCGTATATGCCTCATATAACAAATCTACAATACCAGGATATTTTATTCCCAGTTCCACATAAGCAATATCTTCCAGCGATATCGATTGATAATAGTATAATGCTTCATTCAATTTTTCTTGATCCAAAACCCCTCGGACATATTGATATCTTTCCCGTTCTTTTGATATTGCTTCCGTTCCTCTTAAAAGTTGTGAATCCTCTACAGATTTTACGGTACTAAAACTTTTGACCGACAATACAGCTATTATAACGGGAGATATTACAAATACAAAAATGATTACTTTGACATACAACTCACCCATATATTTTTTCAACTCACCATGCACTAAACATATCCTCCCTTTTTAAAGTTCATCATATATACATCTTCTAATGTTGGTTTTACTGACACTGCATTCGGCACCGGTGATACTGTACTAATTATTCTAGCTTTTATATTGTTTTTATAATCATAAAGGCTTGAGACCGTATCTATTCCAATAAATTGTCTCAACTGTTCTTCATTTTCAAATTCCGCTTCCCACACACACCCTTTACATTTATTAAGCAAACTTTCTTCCGTTCCATTCATCACAAAATATCGATTTTTTAGTATATATATTTCATTACATATCGCTTCCAAATCTGATACTATATGAGTAGAAATGAGTATTATCTGGTTATGACCAGCACTTGAAATATAGTTTTTAAATTTGATTCTCTCAGACGGATCCAACCCCAAAGTAGGTTCATCAAGTAAAACAATATGAGGATTTAACTGAAATGCTTGCGCGAGTCCGACCCTTCTAAGCTGACCTCCAGAAAGTACTTTTAGCTTCTTGTCTTTTATATCCGTCAAATTAAACAAATCCATTTTTTCTTTTACATCCTGTTCGACTTCATTTTCAGAAATCTTTGCCTTTATGGTTCCCATGTAAATTAGAAATTGTGATATTGTCATCTCAGGATAACCGCTAAAATTTTGCGGCAAAAAGCCCATCAGATTTTCTTTATTTTCATTATGTTGTGGATATACTACATCACCTGTATAGTCCGCAATATATCCACTAATAATTTTAAAAAGTGTTGTTTTACCTACTCCGTTAGCTCCTAAAAAACCATATATTCCATTGGCGAGACTCAAATTAATTCCTTCTAATACTACATTTTTACCATAAGCTTTCCGTATTTCTTTTAATTGCAACATATTTCGTCTCCACCATCCATCTCTTAACTGATTTCGTATTTCGATAACAATTTCTCCAGCAATTCTTTGTCTTTTTCAAAAAATCTATAGTAGTTGACAAACAAATCCTTGATGATTCGTCTCGAACCTCCGCAGACTTTATTCTCTATGTCAGGCTTTACACCGTCTTTTCCCATCGTGCGCTCATAGCAGATAGAACACATCGGTCTTGCCCAACACTTATTACATTTCTCTTCGAAATACTTCGCATAGTCTTCTATGTAAATCTTATATACTTTCTCAAAATCATAACCATCCTCACAGTTTCCCAATACCGGCGCCGTTCCTATTTTCTCACACGCTTTGAACTCCCCTTCTACCGTGACGTAGAT
>NZ_CALPDG010000074.1 GCF_943193195.1 Mediterraneibacter agrestimuris
ATAATAATCTATGTAATTACTTATCGTTTCTACCAGTTCTTCCCGGTCTGTAAATCGTCTCCCATAATACATCTCCCTTTTTAATATTCCCCAGAATCCTTCCATCGGACCATTATCAATACAGTGTGCCACTCTGGACATACTCTGTTTCATATGGTGCTTTTTCAGACGGTTGCAAAACGCTGGGCTTGTATATTGAAATCCTCTATCCGAATGAAAAAGGGATGCGCATCCGGTTCTGAAAACACCGCCTCGTCAAACGTATCCATTACAAGGGCATTATCATTACGGCTACTGATTTTAAATGCTACAATCCTGCGGTCACACAGATCGAGGATCGCACTCAGATAAATTTTGTGAACTTCTAATCCGGTATAATATTTAAACTCTGTTACGTCTGTCAGCCATTTCTCATTTGGACGGTCTGCATGGAATTCCCGATGAAGGTAGTTCTTTGCAATATAAACCGGATTTCGTTCTGCTTTTGTACAGCTCTTCGGTCTCCATTTGATAGATGACTGGATTCCTATCTTACGACAAATCCGCAGAATCCGTTTATCATTAAAGGGCATTTCATAATTTACAGCCAGTTCATCACGGATCCGTCGGTATCCCATATCTGGATGGAGGTGATGAATCTCTTTGATTAAATCTGCAATCTGTTCATTTTTGCGCTCGCTTTCACTCTTCGGATACCTCAGCCAATGGTAATAGGCAGAACGTCTGATCCCAAGGCAACGACACATTTGTCTGACCGGATATCCTTTTGTTTCAGCCAGTTCCCTGACGGCCTGATATTCACATGATTTATGTATTAGAGAAAACGATGCCCCCTTTCTAATTCCCTTACTTTTTTTAACAGGTCATTCTCCATTTGTAGATCTTTGTTCTTTCGTTCCAGTTCTGCTATGCGATCCCGCAGTTCTTCTTCCGGTGTACGGATTGGTTGAGATCCGGCACGCTTTCCCCGTCGGTCCTCCAGTCCTGCACTCCCCATCTTTTCGTAGCGGTTTACCTAATTTCGTACCTGCTGATAAGAACAATTATATTTCAGAGCCATTGCCCCGTAATTCCGATTATGTGAAAGGCAGTCTTTTACTACGGCAATCCGTTCTTCCAATGTTGTTTTTCTGGCTTTCTTCATGGTGCTACCTCCGGTAAGTTCTTTTAATTCCTTACCTTCATTATACACCTTAATCCAACTCATAAGCTGAACATGCTGCCGGATTCCAAATCTTGCACATATTTCATCCAAAGAACCTTCCCCAGAAAGATAGGATTGTACAGCCTTCAGCTTCAAGTCTTTTGGATATTTCTTGTTCGTTTTCGGTGTTAATAATCCTTGCGGACCTTCTGTCTTATAGATCCGGATCCAGTCCTGGACACTCCGTTTGTTCACACCGCATACTTTGGCAGCACCTTTTTGACTAATTTCTCCATTCAGATACTGCTCTACAATTTTTACTTTCTTCAGTGCATCAATTTTACTTTTTCTGGACATAAAATACCCCCAAGTAGGTTTTTTTATATTTTAGTGTCCTACTTGAGGGTATCATATCAAGTGTTTGAAACTGCTTGGCGGTTTCCTCGTCCATCGGAAGAAGCTGCCCAATCTGTCCGGCAATCATAGCAGTTACATCGTCCATAGAAAGCGGCTCCTGCTGGTGGTCTTTCATGGTTTCCTGCATGGTTTGGAACATAGCGGCGGTCACAGCTTCTCCCGGCTGTTCTCCGTTGTCCATATCTTTCTTAATATCTCGCAGGATAGCAAGAAATACATTCTTGATTTTTTCAATCTCCGCTTCATGTTCTCCCATCTTCTGTGCGTTCAGAAGTTGCAAATCCTGTCTTGCTTCTGCCCGATGTTCCGGGTGTTCTTTCATCAGATCGGACAGGAAAGCTGTTGCCAGTTCAATCAGCTGGTTTCTTGCCATGATACCCTTTGTCGCTGTGTCTTGAAAATAAATCCGTATCAAATCCATCAGTTTCGGGAAGTTCCTGTGTTCCAACAGACGGTTGAGGATTTGCATATCGACTGTACCTGTCACAAGCCCTCTCACAGCTCCCTCGGACAATCCTAATTCAGAAATATCATAGCTTTTACGGACACTCAAAGTGGACAAACCCAATATGTAGTCCGTTGATTCCTGATCTGTTAGTTCATAACGTCTTGACATAATATCAGCCCCTTTTTCTTTATTTTATCATGAAAGAAGGGCTATAAACAAATATTTTGTACACTTTTTAATTTTCAAACACGCTCTAGAAAGTTATAGAAGATGGGAGGTGTGTGATTGAAAGATATCAAAGAAAAAGTGCGGGATCAAAGTCCGAAGATCCGAAATCCAGCCTCCCGTCTTCCAAAGGAACTGGTGCGTTCTGCTATGCTGGAAACGAAAGAATAGTCCAGTATTGTGGCAGATAAGATGGGAAGAGAAACGGGAGAGGAATCCCCGGTGGAATATGCCGGAAACCGCATCCAGCGTGTGGAACAGCGGGTTGGAAAGGAAAGCGTAGATTACATTTATTTAATATATATTTTACAGAAACAAGATAGAGAGATAGACCTGAAATCTGATAAGATAACTCTCGGACATCAATGAACTAAAAAAGAAAACAGTGTTTCTAACTGCGAAGGAGGAAAATAATGGCAGAAATGGCATTAAGAAATGTCTGTAAGCAATTTGATTCAGCACATTATGGGGTTAAGAATTTTAACTTGGATATTCATGATAAAGAATTTGTAATATTTGTTGGACCTTCAGGGTGCGGAAAATCAACAACACTAAGGTTGATTGCAGGCTTGGAAGAAATTACAGATGGTGAATTGTGGATAGATGGAAAGCTGTGTAATTATCTGGAACCAAGGGAGAGAGACATATCTATGGTATTTCAGAATTATGCACTATATCCTAATATGACGGTTTATGAAAATATAGCATATTCTTTGAAAATAAGAAAAGTGCCGAAGAAGGAGATTGATAAAAGGGTAAAGGAAGTTGCAAAAATATTAGAAATTGAACCGCTTTTGAAGAGAAAACCTGTAGCATTGTCAGGAGGACAGAAACAAAGAGTTGCTATTGGAGCAGCAATTATAAGAAAACCAAAAGCATTTTTGATGGATGAACCATTATCAAATCTGGACGCAAAGTTAAGAGCCCAAATGAGAGTGGAGCTAAAGAAAATACATAATCAATTAGATACAACAATTATCTATGTAACGCATGATCAGACAGAAGCTATGACTCTCGGAACTAAAATTGTGGTTATGAAAGACGGCGAAATTCAGCAAGTGGATACACCACAGAATATTTATAGTAATCCTATTAATAAATTTGTTGCAGGTTTTGTTGGTTCACCTTCAATGAACTTTATTGCATGTGATGTTGAGGAAGAAGCAGGGAAAGTTGTTTTGATTTTTGCAATTAATAATGCAATCAAAAAGATTTATCCGAATAATCATGATGCACAGCTTATTCGAGAAAAATATATGGGAAAAAGAGTGATTCTTGGGATTCGTCCGGAAGATGTTTATGAATATGAGGAAGCAAAAAAAAGAAAAATCGATTTGAACAGTGTAGGAATTGAAGAAGAGATAGTGACCCGTGAAATGCTTGGGGCTGAGGTAATGCTATATTTTGAGGAGCAAAACAGAACACATGCAGTGAAATTAGGTCCTGAAAACAAGACTCGCATTGGAGAAAAGATACAGTTGTTTTTTGATACAGACCAGATTCATATCTTTGATATTGAAACAGGTAGAAATATTTTATATAGGGAAAGGAATTAAAAATGAAGTCAGGAAAAAAAATTGAATTTGCACCATATTGCTATCTGGTGCCTAGTATGCTGATATTTGCAGTTTTTTTATTCTATCCTTTTTTTAAGACTATTTATTTAAGCTTATTTATGACGAATAAGATGGGACAGGCAAAATTATTTGTAGGACTTCAGAATTACATTGATTTACTTAATTCAAAATCATTTCAGAACAGTTTAAAAGTAACAGTTGTTTTTGTTTTGATTGTTGTAGTTGGTGGAATGTTACTAGGTTTAGTAGCTGCAGTGTTGTGTAATAAAGCATTTCCAGGAATTCGTGTGTTTAGTACTGCATATGCGCTTCCTATGGCAATTGCATCTAGTTCAGCAGCTATGATTTTTCAAATTATGCTTCACCCTACGGTAGGTATTGTGAATAAGCTTCTCGGATTAGATATTAATTGGTTGAATGACCCACGTACAGCCTTGTATTGTGTTGCGATTCTGACGGCTTGGCTTAACAGTGGAATAAATTTTCTTTACTTTTCAGCTGGTTTGGGGAATATTGATGAGACAATCTATGAGAGAGCTTCTGTAGATGGAGCAAGTGGAGTGCAACAATTTTTTCATCTGACACTCCCAGGATTGTCACCGATCATGTTTTATACAGTGGTTGTTAATATCATTCAGGCATTCCAGTCATTTGGGCAGATCAAAATTTTGACAGAAGGAGGACCAAATGAATCGACAAACGTAATTGTCTATTCAATTTATAGAGATGCGTTTTTTAATTATCGTTTTGGAAGTGCCTCTGCTCAGTCAGTTATTTTGTTTATCATTATAATGCTTGTAACACTTGTAATGTTCCGAATGGAAAGAAAAGGGGTAAATTACTAATGAATCAGATTGATAGTATGGCAATTCCAGTGGAAGGCCGTATGACAACAGAAGAATTATTTGAATTAAAAAATAAGATGAATACAAAAGCGCTTGCAAAAAGAAGGAGTAAAACAGTTTTGCGTGTCGTAGCAAATATTGTATTTGCAGTAGTTATTTTACTTCCGCTTTTGTATGCAATTAGTATTGCATTTATGCCATCAAATGAGTTGTTTACAACAGAATTGAATATTGTACCAAAGCATCCAACAGTTCAGAATTTTATTGATGCATTGAGAACAGTTCCGTTATTGCGTTTTATTGTAAACTCGTTTATAATGGCAGGTTTTATAACTGTAGGGCAGATAATTTCTTGTTCTTTGGCTGCATTTTCCTTTTCGTTTTTGGAATTTAAAGGAAAAGGGATTCTATTCGCAATAGTTATGGCAACCATGATGGTACCTGGAGAAGCAACGATTATTTCAAACTATTTGACGGTGGCGAACCTTGGAATGTTAGATACCTATCCGGTTCTGATTATTCCATATTTAACATCCGCAATGGGGATTTTCTTATTCCGTCAGTTTTATATGACATTCCCAAAATCATTGTATGAGTCTGCAAAATTAGATGGATGTACAAACCTTAAGTTTATTGTAAAAATATTAATGCCACTGACTAAGTCGGCAATAGGAGCGATGGCAGTATATACGTTTATTAATGCATGGAATATGTATATGTGGCCATTACTTGTTACAGGATCAAACAATATGCGAACAGTTCAGATTGGTATTAGTATGCTGGACAGCATCGATTCCCAGTCAATAACATTAATGATTGCAGGTGTTGTTATGATTATTATCCCGTCTATTTCAATTTTTATCGTCGGACAAAAACAGCTGATTCGCGGAATGTTTTCTGGAGCGGTAAAGGGATAACAATATTATGGTAGGAGCGGAAATGTGTAATAGAAAGAATCATTTCCGAATCTATAAATAAGTGTAACTACACAAAAAATAGGAGAGTAGAAATGAAGAAGAAACTAGTATCATTATTACTTACAGCAACAATGGTAATGGGCGTTTTGTCCGGATGCGGAAATGGAAAAACGTCAGTTAGCCAGACCGGTGATACTTCTACGGATGAAAAGGTAGAAATGGCAGCGGCAGATGATGTTGACGGAACAACAATTACATTCTGGCATTCTATGGGTGGCGTTAACGGACAGGCAATTGACACACTGGTAAATAAATTTAATGAAGAAAATGAATATGGTATTACAGTAGAAGCACAGTATCAGGGGGAATATGATGATTCCTTAAACAAACTGAAAAGTGCGCAGATTGGAAACATGGGTGCAGATTTGGTACAGGTATATGAAATCGGAACCAGATTTATGATTGAGTCTGGTTGGGTTGTTCCAATGCAGGAAATGGTAGATGCAGATAATTATGATGTGTCACAGATTGAACCGAATCTTGCAGCTTACTATACAATTGATGATAAGCTTTATTCTATGCCGTTCAACTCATCAACACCAATCATGTACTACAATAAGGATATGTTTGCGCAGGCTGGAATCACAGAAGTTCCAGATAGTTTGGAAGGCATTTCAAAGATTGGCGATCAGCTGATGAATCAGGGTGGTGCAAGTGAAGTAATGTCTCTTGGTATTTATGGCTGGTTTTTTGAACAGTTTGTTGGAAAGCAAGGACTGGATTATGCAAACAATGGAAATGGACGTGACGATGTCGCAACAGCCGTTGATTTTGATAAAAACGAAGCTGCAAAAAATATTTTGACAGAATGGCAGACCCTTAATCAAGAAGGATATGCACCAATTGTTGGAAAAGGTGGAGACGCAGGATTGGCAGATTTCTCAGCAGGAAAATCAGCAATCACTCTTGGTTCAACAGCATCACTGAAACAGATCCTTCAGGATGTTAATGGTAAATTTGAAGTTGGAACAGCATATTTCCCGAAAATCAAAGAGAGCGATGAAGGTGGAGTATCTATAGGTGGTGCCTCTCTGTGGGCTTTGAATAATCAGGATCCAAAGAAACTTCGTGCAACATGGGAATTTGTAAAATTCTTGATTTCACCAGAATCACAGGCTTACTGGAATGCACAGACCGGATATTTCCCAGTTACAACAGCAGCACATGAAGAGCAGACCTTCAAAGATAATATTGCACAGTATCCACAGTTTCAGACAGCAATTGATCAGTTACATGATTCTTCACCAGAATACTGTGGGGCATTATTAAGTGTTTTCCCAGAGGCAAGAGCAACTGTAGAATCTGAGATTGAGAGCATGCTTAATGGAAAAGAAAGCGTTGATGAAGCCGTAACAAATATGGCTGATACAATTAATAAATCTATTGATGATTATAATACAGTAAATAACTAATATCTGCGAAGAAGTGAGACTGTAATTACAATCGAATAAATGATAGACAGAGGATCAGGGACAAAGAAAAGTCCCTGATTCTTCCATTACTATTGATAATGATGGATTATATTAAGAAAAGAGGAAAACAAATGACAGAGATATTTGCACATAGAGGAGCAAGTGGATATGCTCCAGAAAATACGATGGATGCGTTCAAACTTGCAGTTAAACAAGGAGCAGAAGGAATAGAGTTGGATGTCCAACTGTCAAAAGATGGAATTCCGGTAGTTATTCATGATGAAACAATTGATCGTGTAACAAATGGTCATGGATATGTCAAGGATTATACGTTAGAAGAGTTGAAAAACTTTACAATAATGAAAGGAAAATATCAGGAATATGAGCATTCTAAAATACCGACTTTGGAAGAAGTGCTGGTATATGCAAAAAAAGAAAACTTGACCGTAAATATAGAATTGAAAACAGGCATATATTGGTATCCTGAAATTGAAGAAAAGACAGTGGATCTTGTGAAGAAAACTAAAATGGAAGATCTAGTGATATATTCATCCTTTAATCATTACAGTATTAGGAAAATTAAAGAAATTGCACCTCAGGCAGAAACGGCCTATCTATATAGTGACGTGATTCTGCAGATTGATAAGTATGCAAAAAATGAAGGGGTTAATGGTTTACATCCCGCAGTTTATCATGTAAAGATGGCCCATTTTTTGAAAGAATATCTGCAGAGCGGATTAAAAGTGCGCGTGTGGACGGTGAATCAGGAATCGGACATGAAGATGTTAATAGATTCAGGAATTACGGCGATTATTACTAATTATCCGGATAAAGCGCGAATGATACGAGAAGAAAGTGAGAGAGGGTAGATGCTTGGAGATAAAAAATTATTTCTGTTAGATATAGATGGAACTATTTGTAAAGGAAATCAGTTGATTGGAGGTACAAAAGAATTTTTGAGTGATATTGAGAAAAATGGTGGAAAATATATATTTATTACCAATAACGCAACTCGCAGTATTGATGATTATATTCTTTTTTTTCAACAACTTGGAATTATGACAAATCACAGTAATTTCCTGACAGCATCTTATGCAACAGTATACTATCTGAAAAAATATCATCCAGGAGAATTGATTTATGTTATGGGGACAAAATCATTTATTCGAGAACTAAAGAAAAATAAAATTCGTGTTACGACAGATGGTGAGGATGAAGAGATTAGTTGTGTTTTAATTTCATATGATAATCAGCTAACTTATGAAAAAATATCTGATACATGCAGGTTGCTTAGTACGAAGAAAGTGGACTATCTTGCGACAAATCCAGATTATGTATGTCCGATTGAATTTGGATATGTGCCTGATTGTGGAGCAATTTGTGAGATGCTTAATCACGCAATAAAAAGAATGCCCCATTTTATTGGAAAACCAGAACCAGATATGGTTGAATTGGCAATAAGTCGAAATAACTATAGAAAAGAAGAGACATTAGTTGTGGGAGATCGCTTATATACAGATATGCTTTGTGGACACAATGCGAAGGTGGAAACTGCAATGGTTTTAACTGGAGAGGCGACGAAAGAAGAAGCAGAATGCTGTCCCTATGGGCCAGATTATTTGATGCAGTCGGTTGCGAGTTTGCATAAAAAATGGTTGGAAGAGATAATATAGTATAGAATAGATTAAATTTCTGCTATATATTTTTGAGATAATGTATGGTAAAATAGTGTTATCTAAGAAGGGATGAACGCTATGAGAAAAACATATCTTCCTCTGTCAGATGAAGACAGGAATTACCTTAAATCATTATCCAAAAAGAGAACCATTCAGGCGCAAGTCGTGGACCGCACAAGAATCCTTTTATATAAAGCCGATGGAATGACATTGCAGGAAATTGCTGATAAACTTTCAATCAGCACCACAACGGTACGCCTTTGTATTTCTAAGTTTCATAAAGGTGGTTTAGATGCTGCACTGTTTGATGCTCAGCGTCCAGGACACCCATCCGAAATCACCGACGACGCTAAGGCATGGATGATTAGTATTGCGTGTCAGAGACCGGCAGAACTCGGTTATGCGTAGGAATTGTGGACATTGACTTCTCTCCACAAATACATTCAGAAGCATGCAGAGGAAGCAGGATATCCAAGACTTTCAACCGTTACGAAACCTTATATACAGAAATTCCTCAAGGAACAGGATATGAAACCCTTTAAAATCAAATATTACTGCAAAAAGCGGGATCCTGATTTTGAAACCAAAATGCATGAAGTCCTGCTGGTTTACAAACAGATAGAGATGCAGTTTGATGAAAATGGTAATCTCATTGTTCCAGACGATTATAAATTGACGATTACAGTATCCTATGATGAGAAACCGGGTATTCAGGCAATCTCCAATACGGCACCGGATTTACGTCCGACACCAGAACATGGAGAGGTATATCGTGATGCAGAATACAAACGTCTTGGAACTCTCTCTTTGCTGGCAGGCATTGATCTGCTTACGGGAGAAGCTATCCCGTTAGTAAGTGAGACTCACAAGAGTTCTGATTTTATTGAGTTTTTAAAGATATTGGACAAAAAATATCCATCACAGGATACGATCCGGATCATCCTGGATAATCATTCAGCGCATACTTCCAAAGAAACACGGCGCTTTCTGGATACGATGCCAAAGGGACGTTTTAAATTTGTGTTTACCCCGAAACATGGCTTCTGGTTAAACATGATTGAAAGTTTCTTCAGTAAGATGACCCGGCAGATGCTTCGTGGAATCCGTGTCAATACCAAAGAGGAATTGGAAGAACGAATTTACAGGTATTTCGATGAAGTAAATTGTGAGTCTGTGATTTATCACTGGAAATATAAACTGGATGAAATCAGCGAAGAGGAAGCGGCATCTGTTTAATATAGCAATTATTTAGTATTCGTTA
>NZ_CALPDG010000075.1 GCF_943193195.1 Mediterraneibacter agrestimuris
AAGACGTAACAAACGCATGGGATAATAAAGGCGATATTGTCATAGGAAATGACGTTTGGATTGGTTATGAAGCTGTTATCTTAGCTGGTGTTACGATTGGAGACGGAGCGATCATTGGAACTCGTGCAGTTGTCACAAAAGATGTTCCTCCATATACGATTGTTGGCGGTGTTCAGGCGAAACCAATAAAGAAGCGATTTTCAGAAGAAACCATTTCTGCACTATTGGAGATTCAATGGTGGAACTGGTCTGAGGAAAGAATCGCAAGAAATATTGGTGCTATACAAAGTGGGAACATTGAACAGTTAAAACAAGTGATATAAATGTAATTAGGATGGTGATACGATGTGTATAAATAAAAAAAGAAAGAACGATGTTTCACTCCATGCAAAGTCAGTAAATGCTAACGCCATTTGCATGGAGTAATAGGGCGTAATATGCTGGCTTTGTTATTTGACGATGAAAAGTTAAAGGAGTGAGCCTGCATGCAATATATCAAAGCAGATTCGGTGCTCCCCATTGCTTTAGTTGAAGAATTGCAAAGTTATATACAAGGTGGATATATTTATGTTCCCTCAAGAAAAAACAGCAAAAAGAAATGGGGCGAATTAAGCGGTTGTAGATATGAGATTGAACAGAGAAACAGAAAAATAAGAAAAGATTATCAGCAAGGAAAAAGTGTTGATGAATTAGCTGATATTTATTATCTTTCTGTTCATTCAATCAGAAAAATCATATATAAGAAATAATTTCCGAGAGGTCGTAGTTTTGCGACCTCTCTTTTAGGTAAAAAACACTTCTGTAAGTGACAGTATATTGAGAATGCTATCCTCTGGTGATACGATGTAATCGGTGATGAAAGATGAAAACAATAAAATTTTATATCGGAAAGATTCTGGTCATTATCTGGGGAGCAAAATCTGACAAAGCATATATTTATATTCACGGAAAAATGTCCGATAAGGAGTCTGCTGAAACGTTTGCCCGGATAGCAGAAAATAAAGGCTATCAGACAATCAGTTTTGACTTGCCGGAACATGGAGAAAGAAAAAGCGAAAATTACAGGTGTGATATTTGGAATGGCATTTCTGACCTTCATAGGATAAGTTCCTATACGTTTGCTAATTGGAAATCGGTATCTTTGTTTGCTTGTAGTTTGGGCGCATATTTCAGTTTGCAGGCATATAAAGATATTACTTTTGAAAAGTGCTTTTTCCTGTCTCCAATCGTAAATATGGAATATCTCATCAAAAATATGTTCCAGTGGTTTCATATCACGGAAGAAATGCTTTATACCAAAAGAGAAATTCCAACATCGATTGATACTTTGTCTTGGGATTACTTCCAGTATGTAAAGAAAAATCCCGTAACAAGATGGAATAGTCCAACCTATATACTTTATGGAGGTAAGGACAATTTGCAATCTTTACATGTCATAGAAAATTTTGCAAAGTCCAATTCTGTATCATTGACTATATCAGAACAGAGTGAACATTCTTTTATGGGAAATGGAGATGACAAGATTATAAAAAGTTGGATATGTGATAATCTGTAAAACCAATAAGCTCAACTCTATTGCTGTTGGCAATAAACAAAAAAACGTTGCCGACAGTATCTTTTTTGAATACGATAAATTTGGACGACGGTTGAAAGGCTGTCGTTTTTCTTTTCCTAATTCTATGAATAATACAGGTTTTATTTTGGCGGCTCTTGGAGGTAGTCGCTTTGATAAAGCATTGTAAAACACGATTCTTAATAAATCTGTTATTGTTAAAAAATATATATCTATTCAATAACATTTTGCATCCTTGAATGTGGTTTTTTACATTACATAGCAGGAACTGTCGAAAAAGCACAGGATCAGCATTTATCAGTTGCTCCTGTGCTTTTTTGCTGTTTCAAAATATCTTTAAACAATTTTACAAACAGGGTAACAAATCTCATCTCTGTGGTGAGTGTTAGAGCGAAA
Source organism: Mediterraneibacter agrestimuris (assembly GCF_943193195.1). Taxonomy (GTDB): domain Bacteria; phylum Bacillota; class Clostridia; order Lachnospirales; family Lachnospiraceae; genus Schaedlerella; species Schaedlerella agrestimuris. The sequence goes on from NZ_CALPDG010000075.1 coordinate 1,970, forward strand.
AGAGGTAAGAATCTTCACGCTTTAACAAATTTCACAGGAAGGAGGTGAGATTATGTCCCCTTCTTCATTTGAAAAAGCAATCAGATTATAGTTTGATTGTCTTATCCGTAAAGTCATAGATAGGACGGTTAAGAACTATTACCGAGAACTCGGAAGACGTGCAAAGCATGAAGTTCCGTTTTGTGATGTGACAGAAGTAGATTTAAACCATGTAGCTACTATAGATGAATATTCCATGGGATTTACAGTGTTTCCTGTATACGGAACGGAAGTCCGTGTTTTTGATGAGCATTTGTGTGAAGCAATCAAGGCGTTGAGCGAAAGGCAGAGAAATATTGTTCTAATGTCCTATTTCCTTGAAATGTCAGATATAGAAATCGGCGAGATTATTGGCATTTCAAGATGTTCTGTTTATCGGAGCAGAATGAGAACTTTAAATGTTATCAGAGAAAAATATATGGAGGATTAGCAAAATGGAACGCATACAAAAATGTCCACGATTTTCAACTATCTGTTCAGCGGTAGACGGTGATGAGATAGCGATGGAAAAGATTTTAAATCATTATAATGCGTACATATCAAAAGCATGTTTACGTCCTCGTTACGATGAATATGGAAATATGCGGATTGTGGTTGATATGGATTTAAAAGGCAGGGTGCGAACTGCCATAATGAAAGCCATTTTAAATTTTGAGTTAGAAGTAAAGTGAAGATTTATGAGTGCAATTCTATCTCTTTTCTAAAAATCAAAGAAGGGGGAGGTGGTGCTCTACATATGAAAAATGTGGATATTCCTGTATGGGAAAAATACACATTGACGATTGAAGAAGCGTTAGTATATTTTCGTATCTGAGAAAAGAAACTCCGTAGACTGGTTGATGAATATAAAAACGCCAGTTGGTTGATTACAAACGAGAATCGGATTCAGATTAAGCGAAAGCAATTCGAGAAAATCATAGGCGAGTTCGAGGAAAGTTAGTGTATAATTATTATTGGCATAAATAGGAATTATTCCTAAAATAAAAGGAAGTAGAGAAATTCCCTACTTCCCAATCATACAGTTTTTCTTTATGATGTTAATTGACGAGATTAAATCAAAGGAGACTGTATGATGCAATCTATTGTAGAGGAAAAAAGGATATCTTTCAAGGAGTTGGAACAAAAAATCTTTCGGTATGTCTGTGAACTTGGGTGTGAAATTACCCGAACCATGCTGGAATCCTATGATACGGAACTTTCAGAGACACGGGATAAGAAAAAATATAGGAGTAAGGGAAAGAGAAAAACCAGTATCAAGACGGTGTATGGAACCGTGGAGTATCAGCGGAACGTATACCAAACAGTCCTTGAGGGAGGAGAAGAGGCTTATGTATATCTTCTGGATGAAGCAATGCAGATGAAAAAGATTGGTTTGATTTCTACGAACCTTGCAGAGAAGCTTGCAATGACAGTAACGGAATCACCATACAGGGTAACGGCAGATGTAATCAGCAGTACCTGCGGTCAGGATATCAGTGCCGGAGGTGTATGGAATGTTGTGCAGCGATTAGGCGAGCGAATCTGTGAAGAGGAAGAACATTCCGTAAAACAGATGAATGCAGATCAAACAGAAGGAGAAAGAAAAACCCCAGTGCTCTTTGAAGAGATGGATGGCGTCTGGTTAAACATGCAGGATAAACATCATAAAAAATGAAAAAGCAAGAAATGAAGGTGTTTACCATGTATGAGGGATGGGATGCAGAGAAGGAAAAGCAAAACAGGAGTACTCTCGTGGAGAAGAAGATGCTTGCAGGGATGGAGAAGAGTGCAGAATTTCACGAAAAGCGGGAAGCGTGTATCCGGAAGAAATATAATGCAGATGAGATAGGGCAGAGGGTTCTGAACGGAGACGGTGGAAGTTGGATCAAAGAGACCTATTACCCAGATACAATCTTTCAGTTAGATCGCTATCATATTTATCAGGAGATATTGAGAAAAATTGGGGATAAAGAAGCGCAGGGGGAAATCCGAAAACTTTTGGAAGAAGAAAAACCGGATGAAATGCTGGAGTATATAATGCAACAAGTGTGGAAAGTCTGGACGAAAAGGATAAACGAAGTAAAAAAGCCAGAGAATTATATCAATATCTTAGTAATAACCGTGAGGGACTCCTTCCGTATGACAAACGTGGGATCGCCATACCGGAACCAGAGGACGGGATTTTGTATAAAGGAATGGGGATACAAGAGAATCAGAACTGTACGACCATCACAATGCGAATGAAACACCGCCGGATGAGATGGTCGTTCCGTGGAGCGAATAATCTTGCAAAAGCATTGTACCACAAGGAAAACAAAGAGTTAATAGAGACAATAGACAGATATACAGATGGTTTAATATTTACGATACAGATGCAAGAGATTGTAGAAATTTTAAGTGCAGCAAAAGCACCAAAAAAAGATGGAAAAGGGAATGCATATGTTGATGTAATCAGGGCACATATGCCGCTGTTAGAAGCAATGCAGACAGCATCAAGAAAAGTTTTTAGGAAAGCATTCAGTATATAAAAGAGAACCCCCCCCCGTCAGGGTTTTATTATGATACAAAAAAAGGACAGCACATCATTTGAAAAACAAAAAGATAATTTGCCAATGATTACTTGACACAAACGAAGTTGATGGATTTCTGAAAGTGGAGAGCTGATGTGATAGAATGAGAGTCAGTAAATATGTTATTGTTATAATGCGGAAAGCAGAATAGAACAGAGCCCTGGGGAAGAAATTCTTCAGGGCTCTAGCTCTATGCACGGAGGTGTAACAGTGCCAAGCAAACCAAAGAAACCGTGTGCTTATCCGGGCTGTCCTGCATTAGTGACCGGAAGGTATTGTGAGGAGCATGCAAGAAAAGTAAACAGCGATTATGAGAAATACAGTAGAGATAAGAATACAAAACGCAGATATGGTCGTGCCTGGAAAAGGATCCGTGATAAGTATGCTGCGGAGCATCCGTTCTGTGAGTTATGTTTTGAACGTGGACTTGCAGTTCCAGTGGAGGAGATTCACCACAAACTTCCTTTGAGTGAAGGTGGCACACATGATCGGAGCAATCTGATCGCGTTGTGTAAGTCCTGTCATTCACAAATTCATGCGAAGCGTGGAGATCGATGGAAATAAGGGTTCCCGCGAAGCCTGCTTCGTGGGAAGAGGACGAGCAGCGGAATGAGCGAGCTTTTGCGCTTGCATGAAAGCGAGAGATATGGAGCTTGTGAGGACGAGGTAGGGGGTATCGAAATCTCTACAGACCTATCGCCTATAGAACGGCGGTGGGTGCTGCGTGTGCAGTCGCGAAATGGAAGATGGGGGCATAAAACATTACAATATGCATGAAATGTGTCGAAATGTTTTGCAATGTTCCCTAAAAATGTTATATGTATCTTTATAAAGAAAATCGCAATACTATCATTAAAAAGGATGTTTTTGCATAAGGTCGAAAAGTGTGTAGTGTTATAAGATAAAAAAGTTGCCAAAATGAGGACAAGATAAAGAGGAATAAAATAAGTTTGTTGAGAAAACGTTGACTTTCTGCGACGCTAAGAATATAATAAAAGCGTATAAGGGAGACTACTGCTTTGAATTATGCTGGAGGTAACGGTGATGGTAAAGGCAAGCGAGATTATTAGTAACAATATAATGAATATTATGAAACAGAATGGAAAAAAGCAGATTGACCTTGCAGAATATCTTGGTGTGTCTAAGCAGGTTATAAGCAAGATGCTTACCGGTGGCAGGATGATCAATGCGATTGAGCTACAGAAGATTTCAGAGTTTCTTGGCACTTCCATGGAGAATCTGGTTAAGCGTCCAGAGGTATTTCAAGAAACTAATGCCATAAAGGCATTTATGGGTAAGGTGGAAACCCAGGAAGCAAGAGATGGACTTGAAATTGCAGATGAGATTGCAAATCTTATTTGTTTTTATGCGCGCACCCATGAGAATGCAGAGGAAATGATGAAACCGTGGGAGGCTTAGAATTATGTGCCGAGTTTTGGATAATAGTCTTTTTGTTAAAGACAGAAAGAAATATATAAAAATAAGTGAATGTGCAACAAGTTTCAATTCACTCTATAATAAAAACAATATTATTCAGGATGATATCTTCAATGTGTTGGAGAATTATGTGGCACGCCATGATATGCCATTTGATATGCTAAGATATCCTATTGAGGATACGGATTTGTGTGCATGTACTTTTATTCGCAAGGGACGTATGTTTGTTATGATTAATTCTGCTTTGCCATTATCAAAGCAGATATTTGCTGCAGCACATGAACTGTATCATATTTATTGTTATTTTGAAGAACATGATTCTGAATTGTTACAATCTGGATCAATTTTGGCATCTAGTATTATAGATGAAGAAGCAAAAGAGATTGAGGATATGGAAGCAAATGCTTTTGCTGCTATTTTATTGGCTCCAAAGGAACGACTTGATGAACAAACAGATGTGTACAATTTATCATATAAAAATATTTCTGTGCAAACTATTCTTAAGGTAATGGACATTTTTGCAATTCCATATAAGGCGGCAGTAATTCGCCTTTTGGAGGAAGATAAGATTGAAGCAAAAGATGCAAAGAAACTTTTGCAGGTCCCTGAAGAAGAGATTAGCAAACATATGAAACTCACGGGGAAAGCTGCACGTTGGCAGGAAATACATAAGGATTTTGTTAGATTTGGAAGTTTATCAGAATTGATGTATGACGTTGAGCAGATGGATGCAGTTCGTGATGAGCGGTTGACAAGTGATAAGAGCAGATTAACTGAAATTATGGAAAACTTAAGAAAACAGTGAGGTAGTGCCTATTGGAATAGATAAAAAATATGCCTTGCTGGATACTGACTTTTTGTATAAATCACATTTGGCAAGAAACGCAAAAAATCATACACTGACAGACTTTGTCATTGAATTTACGGAGTATGAATTTTTCTGCCATGAAATGATAAAAAAAGAACTGAGCAGACATGAACTGAATCCAGATCCAAATCCTTGGCTTGAAGAGAAAGTTAAAACTGGAAAAGTGAAATTGTATACGGATCGAGAGATTGTAAGTGAATTAGGAAAGTTATATGGAGAAGAAGCAACAAGCATATATTTAGAATTACTAGAAACGAGTTGCGATACTTTTAATGCCAATTTCTATAAACAGTACTACGGTTCGTTGAATGAGATGGAGAACTTGAACGATGTTGAGGCATTTTTGGCGGCATTAAAGGAATGTGATGATAATATTCCACATAAAATGGGTTTGGGTGAGAAAAAGACCTATGTGTTAATTCAAATGATGGAGATTATGCATAGCAATCGGGTGTATGTATTTTGCTCAGATGATTTCAAAGCAAGACAGAGTATTGCAAGTTTAGAAACACCGGTTCATTGTATTAGTATATTAGGTGTTTTCTATAAGCTGATGAAGATTGGAAAGAAAAAATCTGAAATGCAGGAATATTACGATCATCTAGCTGCATTTTTGAAAAATCAGACGGAATATAAGGTTTGGTCTATATCTGGTCATCAACGAGATGGTGTGCCAATTCAGCAAGTATTTGATGAAATGTATGATGAAAAATTTCAGATGTTGCGGAATGGAGATTTGAAATACATAAAGTAAAGTGTCTGTTGACATGGGAGTAAGCCTTGAGGGAGTAATCTTTCAGGGCTTTTCTTATGCAGAAATTTATGGAAGGAGGGGATTCCAATGGCAGGTAGAAAGCCAAAGCCTACAGCGATTAAGGAACTGGAAGGTAATCCAGGAAAAAGAAAACTAAATACAAAAGAGCCGATTCCAGCAAAGGGAATGCATGCCTGTCCTGACTGGTTAATGCCGGAAGCCAAGAAAGAATGGGAACGCCTGGCTGAACTGATGAATCAGATGGGTGTTCTTACAGAAATAGATATGGCTGCCTTTGCTGCATACTGTCAGTCTTATGAAAGATGGAAGGAAGCGCAGGAGCATATTACCTCCGGTGGATCTACTTTTGAGACTGATAAAGGATATCAGCAGCAGACACCTTGGGTTGGAATTGCAAATACCAATCAGAAGCTGATGTTACAGGCTGCATCGGAGTTTGGACTGACTCCATCCTTACGAAGCAGAATCATAGCCGGCAACAGCAAGGCGAAGGAGCCGGAAGATGAAATGGAGGCATTGCTTGGAGGTGATGGTTAATGGCAAAGGAAACAAGACCTAAGGATTATCCGAAGCTTAAGAATTATCAGCCCACAAGATTTATGCTTCCCACATCTCATTATGATAAGGTGAAAGCTGACAGGGCGGTTACTTTCATTGAAAACCTGTGTCATACAAAAGATAAGTGGGCTGGCAAGAGATTCTGGTTATTGCCGTGGCAGGAACAATTGATTAGGGATATTTTTGGAATTGTAAAACCTGATGGGAATCGTCAGTTCCGTACCGCTTTCGTGGAAATATGCAAAAAAGTGGGAAAATCGGAACTTGCAGCAGCGATTGCTTTGTATTTGCTTTATGCCGACAATGAGCCAAGTGCTGAAGTTTATGGCGCTGCGGCTGACCGTCAGCAGGCATCCATTGTATTTGATGTGGCAAGGCAGATGGTTGAGATGTCACCTGCTCTCATGAAGAGAAGTAAGCTGATGTCCGCTACCAAGCGAATCGTCAATTATGGCAATGCTGGGTTTTATCAGGTGTTATCTGCAGAGGTTGGAAGTAAGCACGGTTTTTCGATTTTGGGACTTGTGTTCGATGAAATTCATACACAGCTGAATCGTCAGTTATACGATGTGCTGACCAAGTACAGTTCAGATGCCCGTCAGAATCCGCTTCACTTCATTATTACCACAGCCGGTAATGACAGAAATTCTATTGCTTTTGAATTGCATACCAAGGCGATTGATATTCTGGAGGGCAGACGTGTGGATCCGACATTTTATCCGGTGGTCTATGGACTGAAGGACGACGAGGATTGGGAAGATGAAGCAAACTGGTACAAGGTAAATCCTTCGCTTGGATATACGGTGGATATTGAAAGACTCCGTGACGTATACCGGGAGGCAAAGCAGAATCCGGCAGATGAGATTACATTCAAGTGGCTCAGGATGAACATGTGGGTATCCAGTACGACATCATGAATTCCGGATGCAATCTTCATGAAGGGCAATGAGCCAATTGATATGAGATTGTTGGAGGGAAGAGATTGTTATGCCGGACTGGATTTATCCAGTACTGGAGATATTACTGCTTTGGTTTTGATATTTCCACCGAGAAGTGCGGAGGAGAAATATATTCTGGTGCCGTACTTCTGGGTGCCGGAAGAAACGATTCCGCAGAGGGTGAAGGCGAATTCTGTTCCATATGAATGAGTTTTAATAGGAACACTGTAATATCAAGGCTTTTCGGAGCCTACACCCACAAAAAATTTAATCAGAGCTAAGTTCTCCCGTGTTATTTTCTAGGCTTCACGAGCTTTTTTGATTTCTAAGCCGATTGGGATGAAGTCAAAGCCGTATCTATTTTTCTTGTTTCTTTCGAGTTCCATGCGTTCACCACCTATGTATTTTTTTAGTTAAGTTCCATTTTACAGAGATAAAAGTTCTCATTAAACGAGATACAATATCTATAAATAAGAAGTACAAATGCTAAGTTGGAGAATGATTTTAACATGGATATAGAAATAGATTGTTTGATTATCGGGAAAATCTGAACAATAGTACAAGGTATTGCATAGTTGTAATATTCGTTTTAACGCATTATAATATTTTTTACAAAGGAGGTCTTATTTATGTTCGATTATATGAGTGTAAAAGAAGCGGCTGAAAAATGGGGGCTGTCTGAACGGAGAATACAAGTGTTATGTGCCACGAATCGTATTCCTAATGTAATGAGAATCAGCCATGTATGGCTGATTCAGACTGTAGACAAAGTCCCGGCAAATGCCGGGCTTTTCTATACTTCGAGCCGTTTCTTTGGTATAATAAAAATAT
>NZ_CALPDG010000076.1 GCF_943193195.1 Mediterraneibacter agrestimuris
TTCATTCGTATTAAAATCTGCTCCTTATCCTGTTGTATCTCTGTTATCTTTAATTCCGTTTCCGGATAAAAACTATCCATACATAACGTATTGTGTGAACCTGACATTTGACAGCCTCCTCATCTCGTTTGATATGTTAAGTATACTACATATTTGATAATATAGGAAACTACAAAACGGTTAATTGCGGAAGAACCCCCCGCATATGCCAGAGCAGTATAAAAACGCATGGAAACCGCATCAGAAAACCACGGGAATCTTAGCGTTGTATTACTACTGGTGCTATCAGTTGGGGATATTCCCCAAAGGCACGGACTACAAGCCGACAAGCCCGCTGATGAAAGAAGAATTGCGGAAACTGGACGAGATTACCGCACAGGTACGGTATATGTCAAAGCATAACATCTCCACCCTCTCCGACTTACAAGCCGACAGGGAGCAAAACCAGAGTGAAATGAATAAACTTATCGACTACCGCCAGCACTTGCGGAACAAGGTACGCCGTGCTTTACCAGCCGAAAAAGAAACTCTACGAACCGAAAAACAAGGGCGTGACGGAGCAGATAACGGAACTTAGAAAGCGGCTGAAATATGCAGACGGGATTGAAAAACGCTCTGCCCATATCGATAACTGCTTAGACCAAATCCACGACACGATGGAAAATCAGCGGTCAAACCGACAGAAGCAGCCAGTTAAAACAGAACGCACGAGGGAGGAATCATTGCGATGAGCAGACTGTCCGAGGAAGAAATACAGGCGATTATGGAGGAATACAAGGACGTCCCTATGGTAAATCCCGACAAAATATATCCCCCTCTGCCGCCTGCCCAGAACGTCACGCCCCTTGTCCGCATCCCAGAACCGATGAGCATTACCGAGAAAATCGGCGGCACGGAATACACCGTCAACGCCCATTTCCGAAAAGACGGGCGGGATTTGCTTGTAATGCTTACGGATATTTTTCGGCGTGGCGCACAGGGATATGGATTTTATGATGATGGGAATTGGGGTGATGACGACGGGGAATAACAGGCAACGGAAGAATTATCGCTTTAAAGCGTTGAAGTTCAAGGGCAGATGTGGTACAGTACCTACACTTCACAATACCGTGTCTGCTGTCGGAAAGGAGAGCTTTATGAAAAGACAGCAGGAAGAATTTACGGCATTGTATTGCAGATTAAGCCAAGACGATGGGCGGGAAGGCGAAAGCAACAGCATTGTAAACCAGAAAGAATATCTGATGAAATACGCAAAAGAACACGGTTTCCCTAACCCGAAATTCTATGTGGACGACGGCTATACGGGTACGAATTTTGACCGTCCAAGCTTTAAGGAAATGTCGTCGGATATTGAAAAAGGGCTTGTAAAGACCGTCATTGTCAAAGACTTATCACGCTTCGGCAGGAACTATATCGAGGTCGGCTCTTACTCCGAAATCATCTACCCCGAAGCGGGCGTAAGGTTCATCGCCATCATGGACAACGTGGACACGGGCAGCCTTGAGAGCAACGAATTTGCCGCCTTTACCAACCTTTTCAACGAATGGTATCCCAAAAGCACGAGCAAAAAGGTAAAGGAAGTCAAGAAAGCGAAAGGGCTTGCAGGCGAGCATTTAGGCGCGCCGCCCTATGGGTATTTGCGGAATCCAGACGATAAAACACGCTGGCTAGTGGACGAGGAAGCGGCAGTAACCGTCCGCAGGATATTCTCGCTCTGTATGCAGGGGAAAGGCGTGTCAGCCATCACCACAGCCCTCTGGGAAGATAAGGTGCTTACCCCGTCAGCCTACAAAGTGTCAAAAAGAATCGGCGTTGCAAAAAAATCGGAATGCCCCTATAACTGGGAGCCAGCCACGATTGCGTCCATTCTGGAAAATGTGACGTATATCGGCGTGACGGAAAGCTTTAAATCCACCCGTTTAGGCTTTAAGAGCAGGAAACGCATCCCTACCGCAAAGGACAGGCGGGCGTATATCGAGGATGCCCATGCCCCCATCATTGACAGGGATATGTGGGAAAAAGTACAGATGATACGGGAAAATAAACGCAGACCGACCAAAAGCAGCGTGACAAGTATCTTTTCGGGTCTGCTCTATTGTGCCGACTGCGGGGCAAAACTCAGCTTAGCCACAGCAAACGGATATGCGCATTTCCGCTGTTCCATGTATAAAAGGACGAGCAGGGCAAAAGAATGTACGCAGCACTATATCCGAGAGGACGCATTAAAACAGTTAGTGCTGAAACAGCTCCAACAGTTCCTGTCCTATTTACAGCAGTTTGAGCGAGTGTTTATCCGACAGCAGATTGACGCCACCCTTGCGGAACGCAGATACGAATTGTCCGCAAAGCAGAAACAGATAGTAAAGGACGAAAAGCGGATAAAGGAGCTTGACCGCCTGTTCCGTAAAATCTATGAGGATAACGTCAACGGAAAGCTGAATGACGAACGCTTTTACAAGCTGTCGGACGGATATGAAGCCGAGCAGGAACAGCTAAAGCAGGAAATCGAAGCCTTGACAGCCGAGGTCAGCGAAGCCGACACAGAAGCGACCAATGTTTCCAGGCTGATAGCAGTCACCAAGAAATACACCCGTATTGACGAGCTAACCCCCGAAGTCCTAAACGCATTTGTGGATAAAATCGTAATCCATGAGCGTGAGAAAAGGGACGGGAAACGGACACAGCAAATCGACATCTACTATTCCTATGTCGGGATTGTGGACATCCCCACGGACGAGGAAATGCGGGAAATGGAACAGGAATATATGCAGCGCACTACACGTCAAACCGCCTAAATACAGGCGTGGCAGGAGAAAATCTATGCTCCTGCCGATACATATCTATTTTTATCCCTATCTGGTTTAACCCATTATTGAAAAAACATATTCAATAACACAGGAGCCTCTCCTTTTAAAATATTGTCCAATATAAAAAAACTCCTATAATTTTCACGCATTGTAACTTTCATCCTCCATTTCCAACAACATACGGTCAAAATCACTCTGATACAACAGATCCTGCTTCACACGATATTTTTCAAATTCACTCAGCGCATGCTGTTCTGCTATTTTTGCTGAAATTGTTCCCGCATGTGTTAAAATTTCTTTTTTAGATAACCGTAAAATTCCTTCAAACTGCCCTGCCCAGTCTTCCATCGTCATTGGAATCTGTTCTTCTGCCCGCAATTCCGCAAGATCCAAATAGGCATTGACAATCCTCGCCATTGCAGATAATTCATCCTCTGTCAGATAGTTTTTCGCTACAACCACATCAAATCTCTGAATTTTTCCATTCGGTGAATCTTTCCATGTTTGAAGCCCCATATGCTCCTTCTCACTGTCTGCTCTATGGTAAATCACTTCTGCTGCAGTTTCCCCATGAATCGCCCAGTGAAGTTGATTTTGAACTTTTGCAAAAAAACGTCTTGTTGTCTGCGCTTTTGGATCATAATCTATACTTGTGGCATATATATCTGTAACCTTCTGGTAAAATCTTCGTTCTGATAGCCGAATTTCACGGATTCTTTGTAATTGCTCTTCAAAATAATCCTTTGTTAAAATCGTCCCAAAATTTTTGAGCCGTTCATCATCCATTGTAAAGCCTTTAATGGTAAATTCTTCTATAACCCCATTTGCCCATTTCCGAAACTGCACTGCCCGTTCCGAATCAACTTTATTTCCTACCGCAATAATCGCTTTCAAATTGTAGTGATTTGTATTATAGCTTTTACCATCTGATGCAGTTATTCGAAATTTTCGAATAACTGATGCCTCATCCAATTCATCATCCGCAAATATCTTTTTTAAATGATAATTGATCGTATGCGTTTCTACGTTATACAGCAACCCCATTGTTTTCTGAGAAAGCCAAACGTTTTCATCAAAATATATGGCATTTACATCGCTTTCACCAGTAGCTGTAATAAATGTCAAATATTCTGCCGCCGAGGAACGCAAAATGGATATATCTTTTTTCTTTTTCATCACTTTATCCTCTTAAAATTTTTCTGCTTAAATTTCTATATAATATTATCTTGTCCCTTACACGAATCCAGGTCACAAACTCCCCCCGTCCACCTAGTGTTATTTCGTCCATAATCCCCCATCTTGTCCACAAAATACGGTACAATTAACACCAAACAATACTAAATAATGCAGTTCTCACCCTGTCCCCAAATTAGGACACAAAATACTCCACTGCATTCTCAGGGAAAAATTCCTTGAACTCGCCATATAATTGTGCAGCAAGCGTCTTGTTGTGGGCGATTACCAGCGTCGGTTTCTGCAATTCCTGAATGACATTCGCCATCGTAAATGTCTTGCCGGAACCCGTAACCCCTAGTAAAGTCTGACACTGGTTGCCTTCCCGGAAGCCTTTGACAAGGGTTTCTATCGCCTGCGGCTGGTCTCCGGTGGGCTCGTAATCACTGTGTAATTTGAAGATGCTGCCGCCTTTTGCAGCGTCTTCATGAGCAAATAGCACAGCGGATTGCGAATATCCTTTTTCTTGTGCATCCTGCACAAAAATCACCTCCAAAATCCATATTAAAAAAGTTCGCCTATTAGGCAGAAATTCGTCGAGGCACATCTTCCGTTTTTTGTAAAATTGCCTTTCAACGAATTTTGTTCACCGATTTCATTTTCCCGGACTGGTTATACCCAGCCGGACACCATGAACCTGACGTTCCAAAAAGTATTCTGATTATAGCATATGGTTCTTTATTTGTACAGATAAAAACGAGAAGTTTTAGAACAAACGTTCCGAAACATCCGTTCTTTCGTAAAAATAGGAGTACTCTCGTTTTTGACGAAAATACTCCCTTCACTTCAAATTGTCACCCGTCTTCGCAAATCTATACAGTCTGTTTTCCATACCGTTTTAAATAGGCAGATGCCTGTTCCAGAGACAGACCTATCCGTTCCTGCATTCTTTTCAGGAGCGTTGCATCATCAAGACCTTCTTCCTGCCCTAGCTCTATAAGTAACTGCGCTTTCCCCTGGCTTATCAACCTTTCCGATTCTGTCTCAATTACTGTTCCACCCATAATACTCACCAGCCTTTCCTCATTTTGATTTCCATTTGTAATATGTGTAATGATGGTATTTATAAATCCTTTTAAGTCAATCAGTTCATGATCGGTCAATTCCTCCGCTTCATACAAACGAACCAGTTCATTCCTGAAATATTCCAAATCCCGTACTGCGTTCTCTATACTTCCTTCGGATATCATATCCTTTTCATATCTTGCAATATAGAATGGAATATAAGGGAACAACTTCTTTTCAACAATATATTCTTTTGTGAATTCTTCCAGAATTACATTGGGGGATTCATAATTTACTTCCTGCCCATCCGGAAATGTAAAAGTAATTTTTGTAGTCTTCGAGGTTCTTTCCGTCCGTTTGACATAGATTACGGAAAATCTCGGCATGGGAATCGTCGCATGCCCGATATCCCATGTTGCAAACTGCCTTGCAACAATGAAAGCATATTCTGCAATCCTGATTGCCATAGAGCCGTCATCATAGCTCTGACACTCCAGCAGGTAAACCTCACTCCCTATCTTAATCAGGAAGTCAGAAATCTGCTCTTCTATTTCCTTGCTCCCGTCTGCCGTCTCACTTTCAGTCAAATATCCCTCCGACGGTAAAACCTCCACTTTTGTATCTAACGGGTACTCTTTCCCGAAAACGTCATTAATTACGGATATGAACAATCTCTTGTGCTTGCTCTTCATAGTCTTAAACACATTATCGTAATCCGGTGTTTTTTTCTGCATATTTCTTATCCTTTCACAATATTTCCCTCATCTTAAAAGCAAAATATTCTGTCTTTATTATATCGTGGTTTCCCCATTCTGACAACAGCGAAATCAATGCTTTCACCTTGAAACAAAACGTTTATTACCGTTCATTCGCTCACAGTAACAATCTTTTTATTTATCCGGCAAATATTTTTCTGTTTCTATTACTGTATCCAATACCACATCTTTCAAATCCTGCCCGCTCCTTTTCTTTGGCATAACATCATTCATATAGGATACCAATTCCGGTATTTCTTCTGGAATAATGTTCTGATTGTCACCGTACACATCTACTGTAATCAGTTCCTTTGCATGACCCATCAGCTTTGATACTGCTTTTGGATTAAAGTCACTCTTAAGCAGAAGCGTACAATATGTACTTCTTAAGTCATGCCATCTTATATCAGGTAATCCGGCGCTTTTAAGAAGATTTTTGTAATGTCTCCAATGAAAATCCTTGCTTTGCGGCTTTCCATAACTGGAACATCAGATATAATCTGCATCTAAAAACTGCGATTTCCTACGGCTTCTGTTCTTTTCATATACCTTCCGTTCTTCCAAAACCGCCTCGAAAACATAGTCCGGTATGGGAAGCACCCTTTTGTGAAAATCAATCGGCTATGTAACATAACTATATATTCATATTAAAAACCCACACCATGTTGGAGACACCAAATCAAAATATCCTCTGTCATTCTAAGAAACAATAAAGCATCTTCTTTTGTTGGAACCTCTTCACCATGTGTTCCTAATCCTGACATAGCACTATACATACTCACAAACAGTCTATATCTATTTGCACCCTTTTTATTATCTAACCAATAAATAAATATTTTTTTAATGGAAATAAGTTGTGTATTAGAGTTATCAACAACACTTTCTCCAGTTGCTGCTAAAATGCCTTTTGCATAATCATTTTGAACATCTATTTTTTTAAAAAAACCTTCAAAAACACTTCTACTATTATCAAGGCAACTTTTATATTCAGAATTTCCATAATTAGATATAGATTCTAAATAGTAGGGCAACAAATCATTATGCTTTTGTTCTAGTGCGGACAATAAAAATGTTTTATTGTCTTGACGTTCAAAAGCCCCTTCTGAAAATGCTGTCAAATGATATTTATAGCAATCATAATCATAATCGTCTTCTATGTGTTCTCTGGTCAATTCATATCCTATTATTTCTAAATAATTACTTAATACACTAAAATCTGCTTCTTCGATTTTTCTTACTCTCTCAAATATTTCTTTTAAAAAACTTCCCAACGCCTGTTTATTACTTTCTATCTCTTGGCAGATTGAAAAACAAGCCTTAATCGGGCTATATGCCAGATTATCGTTTTTCCACGTTCCGTTCATATAATACGGTGTTAATTCCACTCTATATTTATCTACAAGCGAAGATAGTCCTGCACATCTTAATATAATTTCTGCATCTTCTACTTGCTGAATTGCACGACTAAAATATTTCCCAAGTATACTATATGTTTTTGCCAACACAATTTTTTCCTGTGAATCCATTTCAAACATTGTTTTTCCGCCCTTTCTCATTCCAATTTTTTCTATTAACTCCATGCATTACATAATAAAACAGTAATATGTATTCTTTGTCTCAGTATCTAAACACTTTATATTTATTTTTTGGACTTCTTATCAAGATATTTCATAGTCTCTACCAAAGTATACAATTCATCAAAAGTCTCCCATAAATCCACATCAAAAATTTCAGAAATATATTCGTCTAAACTTTCTATTCCTATTAGTCTTTTATAACCTCCAAATAGACACTCACATACTGATGAATAGCAGTAATGATATTTCCACGGTAAATCCCCAGATAATTCTTCTGCCCACTGTGGATTTCATTAAATATCATAACTTCCTGAATTGGAACTCGCCATTGACGGATATATCACTCCGGAACAGGCTGCTAAATTAAAGATCATTAAAGAACATTTTGATAACCTTGAATCCCGGAAAGCAGAGTTAGAAAAACTCATTCTTGCGCTCGCCAGTCCCTATCAGCAGGAAATTTCCATTATCCTAACCGCTCCAGGTTTTAAGAACACCTTTACTGCTATCGGTATCATCTCCGAAATCGGAACAAACATGGAGGCTTTTCCTTCGGCGAAACACTTATGTTCATGGGCTGGTCTTACTCCAACCAACAATGAGAGTGCAGGGAAGAAAAAATCTGTCCGGGTTTCCAAGGCTGGATGCTATATCAAACCTCTTCTCGTGCAGTGTGCAAACGCTGCGATCAAGAGCAAAAAGCATCCTGAAATTCGTGACCGCTACCTCCGTATTAAAAAGCGTCGCGGTCATAAGAAGGCAATCATTGCTATTGCAAGAATGCTTCTTACAGCATTATACCACATGCTCAAAAATAGTGAGAATTATAATTCAGATTTATACCAAAAATCTGATATTCTTCCGACAACTCGTGAAATCACGATTGAGCAGGCGATTTTAATGGCTCGGGAGTTTGACAGTTGAATAGCAGAAAAAGTACTCGCAGGTCGCATAAAACCTGCTTTTTTTATGTCTATTTTTTTGATTTTATGTATGTTATTTTATGTTATTGTGTGATATAATAAGGAATAGGAGGGATAACAGATGAATCTTCACATAACAAAATCAAAAAATGCAGAGTCCTTTTATATCTGTAAATCTTATACAAAAGCAAATGGCTGTACTACCTCAGCTATTGTCCGCAAGCTAGGAACCTTAGAACAACTTTTGCCTGAACATGGACCTACAAGAGATGATGTCGTTGCATGGGCGAAAAACGAAGTGAAAATAGAAACCGAAAAATATAAAAAAGAAAAAGAAGCACAGACAGTATTGATACCATTCCATGCTGATAGACAATTAGATTATGACAAGCAGGTCTTTTTCCGTGGTGGCTATCTGTTTCTTCAATCTTTTTATTATCAACTGCAAATGAATAAGATCTGTCGGAAATTAAAACAAAAATATAAATTCAAGTATGATATCAACGCAATCTTGTCTGACCTGATTTATGCAAGGATCTTAGAACCTTGCAGCAAGCGTTCTTCTTACAAAGTTGCATCTGAATTCTTAGAAAAACCGTCCTATGAACTTCATGATGTATACCGGGCATTGGATGTGCTTGGTACAGAATGTGATCTTATCCAGGCAGAAGTTTATAAAAACTCCCATTTTCTTGGAAAAAGAAATGACAAGATCCTTTATTATGACTGCTCGAATTATTACTTTGAAATTGAACAGGAAGATGGAAATAAAAAATATGGCAAAAGCAAAGAACACAGACCAAACCCGATCATCCAAATGGGATTGTTTATGGATGGCGATGGGATTCCGCTTGCTTTTTCTCTTTTTCCGGGAAATGCAAACGAGCAAACCTCTCTCAAACCGTTAGAAAAGAAAGTTCTTGGAGATTTTGGTTGTCAGAAGTTTATTTATTGCAGCGATGCCGGTCTTGGTTCTGAATCAATCCGGGAACACAATCACATGGGAGAACGGGCTTATATCGTAACCCAATCCATCAAAAAGCTGAAGAAGGAAGAAAAAGAATGGGCATTAAATTTACAGGGATTTAAAAGATTATCAGATGGAACCCCTGTTGATATTACAAAGCTATCGGAAGGTGACAAAGGACTTTATTATAAAGACGAGCCATATACCACAAAGAAGCTGCATCAACGCCTGATCATTACCTATTCCCCTAAATATGCCCTTTATCAAAAATCCATTCGAGACAAACAGATTGAACGCGCACAAAAGATGCTGGATTCAGGAAGCACAAAAAAGAACCGCAAAAACCCAAACGATCCAGCACGTTTCATCGGAACTATAGCTGTAACAGAAGAAGGCGAAGCTGCTGAAGTAAAGCATTATCTGGATGAAACTAAGATTTCTGAAGAAGCCCCGTATGACGGATTCTATGCAGTATGCACGGATCTTTTGGATGACAAAGTCGGTGATATTTTAAAAGTAAGTGAAGGAA
>NZ_CALPDG010000077.1 GCF_943193195.1 Mediterraneibacter agrestimuris
ATAAAAGTCAAGGATCCAGCTTTACTAGATGACACAGATCGGGATTGGATTGATGTAGATGGACTAAGAGATCTTTCTAATGGAAAAGCGGCATTGATCGATGATACCAATCGAGAGTGGATTGGAAAAGAAGTTATGATAAATGCAATGGTTGTCCATGGCTCAGAGATGAAAGAAATTACGGAAGAAGAAGCGGAAGAGAATGCGAAAGCATTAGAAAAAAATCGATTGGAAAAAGCACTTGATAATGATTACATAAAAAGTGTAGATGCAAAAGAGTTCTTTTTGCCTGCTACAGTGAATCCATTTCTTACAACGGAAAAGGATGGTTATTATGAAACGCCAGAAGTAATTATGGGAGGTGCCGCAATGGTTATTTTTACAAAACCAGATGGAACGGCATGGTACTTAAAAAAGGGGGAGACATTATCATTCGAAGCAGAACAATATCCGCTGGAAACAACAAAAACAAGAAACAAGAATTGGAAAATTAAATTTGGTTATTTATTGGACGGGGCACTTCACCAAGATATCATGGATGAAGGAATACATCATCAGTACAACTTGACTGCAGAACAGGAAGGTGAGTATTATATGACAATCTATTGTGCGTCTGGTCTACTTACTTTGAAAAATGGTCGGATGGAGATAAAATGACAAAGGAAAAACATAAGAATATGAAAAAATCTATGGTAAGAGTCTGTCGAGAAATAGATAGTTCCAAACAGCCTCCTATAGAAAAAAGCCTTATGACCAATGCTTCTTGTGAAGCTAGATAATCTAATATGAATAAGAACGACATTTTTCTTCAAGCATCTTAAAACTACAGCATCTTGCAGCAAGAGAAGAATCCGGTTTTGCCATGCATTTTTGATATAATTTCATGGCTTTATTTTGCAGAGTGTTCTGGACATTGTCAATCAGGGCTTTTTCTTTCTGGAGCAGGTAGACATAGTCCGTTTTTCTTTTTCATTATAACCGACACGGGAATCAAACTGTGTCAGGTAGTTTATGTATTTTTTGCCGACAACATACCAGTTCATAGAGTCTCCTAAATGTAAAAAAGCGGGTGGATTACTCCACCCACTGCTGTTAACCGATTGTTTTAATTGGACAATCTAACCGCTTTTAACCGAGCATTTTAACTGGACACTCTAACCGCTGCACAGATATCTCTATCTGTGTTTTTAATATATGCAATTTACTATAAAAAATCAATGGATTTAATTTCAAAATTTTTATGAACTTTTTAATGGTTACTTTTCACACCCAATGTCATCTGTATAATAAAGAAAGGGGGCTGTCCTCATCCCCTTTTTTGAATTGTATGAAATCCAGAACTTGCCAAATGAAAAGAAATCGCATAAAATAGATATGACAATTTAATAATAATGATAGTTTTTTGAAGAAGGAGACGAACATGAGAAGAAAAGCAATTAGTATTCTTTTGGTGTTAGCAATGTCGTTTTCTATTGCACTGGGTGGGTGTTCAGGTGATAAGAAGCCGGCAGAGTCGACAACGGAGAAGGAACTTTCAGGGAAACCGGTCGAAGGCGGGAGCATCAAGGTAGGTATCTCCCAGGACTTGGACAGTCTTGACCCACACAAAGCAGTAGCGGCAGGAACGAAAGAGGTTTTATTTAACATTTTCGAGGGGCTTGTAAAGCCTGACAGTGATGGTAATTTAGTGGAAGCCATTGCAGAGAAGTATGAGATTTCAGAAGATGCGAAGAAATATACATTTACACTTCGCGATGGTGTGAAGTTTCATAACGGAAATGCAATGACAGCAGAAGATGTCAAATATTCAATTGAGCGTTGCGCCGATACGTCGAATGGGGAACCATTGGTATCGGCGTATTCTATTGTGGAGAGTGTGAGTATCTTGGACGATAAGACGGTTGAAATCGTCCTGAGTGAACCGAATACAGAATTTCTGGCATATATGACAACTGCGATCGTGCCGAAAGATTACAAGGAGCTGGAAACAGCGCCGATCGGAACGGGACCGTTTCGATATGTATCCAGAAATCCACAGGAGAATATTATTTTAGAGAAAAACGAAGACTACTGGGGAGAAAAAGCTCACCTTGATGAAGTAGAATTCCGAGTTGTCGCAGATGCAGATATGCTTGTTACCAATCTGAAAGGTGGTTCTATTGATATGGCGATGCGTTTGACTTCGCTGCAGGCATCGGAGCTGACAGAGGGATTTCATATTGAAGAGGGAACGATGAACCTGGTTCAGGCTCTGTATCTGAACAATGCGGCAGAGCCGCTGAACAACGAAAAGGTCAGACAAGCTTTAAGCTATGCGGTCGATCCGGATGAAATCATGATGATGATGGCGGACGGCAAAGGTGTTCGCGTAGGAACCAGTATGTATCCGGGATTAAAGAAGTATTTTGATGAATCATTTTCCACATATTATGAACAGGATTATGAAAAAGCAAAAGAACTGCTGAAAGAAGCCGGATATGAGGATGGTTTCGATCTGGAGATTACGGTCTGTTCAGCAGACCAGCCGCATGTAGATACGGCGCAGGTTATTGTAGAGCAGCTAAAGAATATCGGCGTGAATGCGACGATTAAGCCAGTCGAGTGGGAAGCATGGCTGGAAAATGTCTATGCAGGACGTCAGTTCCAGACGACGGTAGTCGGAGTGGACGCCTCCAACTTGTCTGCAAGGGCAATGCTGGAGAGATTTACATCCGAACACAGTGGAAACTTCATCAATTTCAACGATGTGGAGTATGATAAAGTATTTGCGCAGGCGATCGCCGCGGCAGATGAGGAAGAACAGCTCGCATTATACAAAGAACTGGAAGAGATTCTTGCAGAGCGTGCGGCAAATGTATATATTCAGGATCTGGCAAATCTGGTGGCAGTCAGCGACCGATTTGACGGATATACATTTTATCCATTGTATGTACAAGATATGGCAAAGATGTATATGGTAGAGTAAAATAGAAGGGAAGTGCAGGTATGAAATATATTATAAAAAAAGTAACAGGACTTATCATTGCATTATTAATTGTCAGTATACTTGCCTTCCTTGCTTTTGAAATTATTCCGGGTGATCCGGCAAGGACGATTCTCGGTACGGAGGCGACCGATGCGAAGGTGGAGGTTCTCAGAGAGGAAATGGGACTCAATCGTCCTTTGCACGAACGGTATGGGAAATGGGTAAGGGATTTTGTTACCGGCGATATGGGGACTTCTTATTATTATCAGGAGCCTGTGAAGGAAATGATAGGGGATAAGATTCCAATTACAGTGGCAATGACAGTGTTGTCGTTTGTTCTTATTTTACTGGTGTCTATTCCTGTCAGTATTCTTTGTGTACGTTATGAGAACCGCTGGATAGACCGATTCTTTCTGATATTAAACCAGGTCACGATGTCTATTCCGCCGTTTTTTATTGGAATTATTTTTACAGTAGTGTTTGGACTGACTTTTAAATGGTTTACGCCGGGCGGATACATTTCATACAAAGATGACTTTGGCGGATTTCTTGGATATCTGATTCTGCCGTCTCTGGCAATTGCGCTGCCCAGAGCGGCAATGACGGTGAAAATGTTTCGGAGTTCTCTGATTGCGGAAATGCGTCAGGACTATGTAAGGACTGCATATAGCAGAGGGAACAGTCCATGGCGGGTGCTGATGAAGCATGCGGTGCGAAATGGAATTCTTCCGGTCATTACTTTTCTGGGGATGATGGCGGCAGATATCATTGCAAATAGTATTGTGATCGAGCAGGTATTCGGGATTCCGGGAATTGGGCGGACGCTGATTTCTTCCATTTCCAAACGAGATTACCCGGTGGTGGAAGCAGTCATTGTGCTGATTGCGGTTGTGATACTTGTGTTAAACATGATTGTGGATTTGTTGTATCAGAAGTTGGATAAACGAATTGAATTGTAAAAACATGTACACAGTATGCGTATAAAACTGCAAAAATCAGCCGATTGTCTGTTTATGTAACAGTTCAGCCCAGGACTTTGCACTGGCTGCAAAGTCCGTGAAATAACGTATAGGTAGAGATGCATCAAGCCGCCACGAAGTAGTTTTGCATGGCTTGATGCCTGTAACAGGAAGCCGAAGGCTGAACTGTTACCTGCTTATAGGAATAGCCTGCGGCGGTTGAAAATGCCGGGTGAGAAAGATTCGGTTTTAAGATGGGGATTCAGAAGAAAAGGAACGTATATGAAAAACAAGAGAAAAATAAATTCTTATAATTTTACCGTTGGATTGATATTGACGTTGACCATGGCGGGAATCATGATACTTGGTTTTTTCTGGACGCCTTATGACCCTGAGGTAATGACAGGATCGTTGAAGTTAAGTGCGCCAGCTTTTTCACATATTTTCGGATGCGACCAGTTTGGAAGAGATGTGTTCAGCCGTATCTTAAACGGCGCGGGAAGTACGCTGGTAATTGGCGTTGGTACAATTCTGATCGGCGGAAGTATTGGTGTCTTGCTGGGGGCGGTTACCGGATACTTTGGAGGATGGGCAGATGAGATTATCATGCGTGTCAATGATGCGCTGGCGGCGTTTCCCAGCGTCTTGCTTGCGCTGGTGATCATTAGTGTGGCAGGGAGCGGAACATACCGTGTGATGCTTGCGCTTGGCATTGCTTTTATCCCCAGTTTTGCCCGTGTGGTGAGGGGAGAGTTTATGCGGCTTAGGGAGGCGGGGTATGTGATCAGTGCAAGGCTGACCGGAGTCTCTGTGCCGAGGATCATGTTTGTTCATATTTTACCCAATATATTGCCGGCTCTGTTATCAGCTTTGACGATTGGATTTAATAATGCGGTGCTTGCAGAAACTGGTTTGAGTTATTTGGGAATCGGCGTACAGCCGCCGGACGCCAGTCTGGGACGTATGTTGTCTGAATCCCAGACCTATTTTGCAAGCGCTCCATGGTGCGCTGTGTTTCCGGGGCTTTTCCTTGTTCTTCTCGTGCTTGGCGTGGGAATGCTGGGAGAGGGGATTCTGGACAGATTCGGAGGTGGCCGCTGATGCTTAGCGTAGAGAATTTGAAGATACATTTCGATGACAGAGAATCGCGTCAGGAAGTAGTAAGAGATATTACATTTTTTATGGAAAAAGGAGAAATACTTGGTCTGGTGGGTGAATCCGGGTCGGGGAAATCCATGACTGCGCTGACCATTGCAGGACTTTTGAAAGCAAATGCAAGATTGGATTCTGGCGCAGTGTACTTTTGGTATAGTGACGAACCGGAAAGAAAAAAAGTAAATCTGCTTCAATTATCTGCGGAAGAAATGAGACAGCTTCAGGGCAATGAAATCAGTATGATTTTTCAGGAGCCGATGACGGCGCTGAATCCTACCATGCGGATTGGGCGGCAGGTAGAGGAAGCTTTGTGTCTGCATACGAAGCTGTCCAAAGAACAAAGGCGTGAGCGGGTATTAAAGACGCTGGAAGATGTGGAGCTGGAGAATCCGGAAGAGCTGGTGGAGAAATATCCACATGAATTGTCCGGCGGAATGCGGCAGCGGGTGATGATTGCGGCGGCAATTGTCTGCCGTCCCCGGCTTCTGATAGCGGATGAACCGACCACTGCGCTTGATGTGAACACACAGGCAAGTATTTTGGAGCTTTTGAAAAAGCTGAATCAGAAATATGGGATGAGTATTTTGTTTATTTCTCACAATCTCCGTGTTGTGGGTGAATTATGTCACCGGGTTCTTGTGATGAAAGATGGAGAAGTTGTCGAGGAAGGCAGAGTGGAGGAAATATTTTCCAGACCCCGGCATGAATACACGAAGACGCTGATCGCAGCGATACCTTCGGGAACCATGACGAATAGTTTTCATGAACAGAGGAAAAAAGTTCTGGAATTGCGTCATGTGAATGCTTATTATAAAGAAGGGAAAATAAGGAGACAGATTTTAGATGATGTGTCCTTTACTCTTTATGAAGGTGAAATGATCGGACTTGTGGGCGAAAGCGGAAGCGGAAAGTCCACCCTGTGTAAATGTGTTCTTGGACTTTTGAAAGATTATGAAGGGGAAGTGATCCATTATACAGAACGTCCGCAGATGGTATTTCAGGATCCGTATGCGTCCTTAAATCCAAAGAAAACCATCGGCTGGATTTTGGAAGAACCTCTCCGCTTTTGCAAAGAGGGGAGCAGAAAAAGCCGTCGTGCGAAGGCGGAAGCGATGCTGGAGAAGGTACATTTATCCAAAGAAATCTATGACCGTTATCCACGGGAACTGAGCGGCGGACAGCGTCAGCGTGTCAGTATCGCACTGGCATTGATGACCGGAACAAGCTTCATTCTTGCAGATGAAGCGTTGTCTGCATTGGATGTAACCGTGCAGGCACAGATAATCGCATTGCTCAAGGAATTACAGGAACAAGAGCAGATTTGTTATTTATTTGTGTCCCATGATCTGGATGTAGTAAATATGATCTGCAGCAGAGTACTTGTATTAAAAGATGGGCATGTAAACTGGCTGGAGTAAATGAAATCATTAAGAATGGAAGGCTGCATGGAAATGAGAAAGGGAATGTATGAGAACATATAAGTTGACAATTGCCTATGATGGCTCCCGGTTTCGGGGGTGGCAGCGGCAGCCGGATACCGACTTCACCGTACAGGGAATTTTGGAAAAGGAAATCAGCTTGCTGGCAGGTTATGCGGTGGAGGTACAGGGGTCAGGACGTACAGACGGAGGCGTTCATGCGGCAGGGCAGACGGCCAGCATTGTGTTATCAGGAAAGGTGGAGGAAAAAAGTTTTCAAAAAGTATTAAATGAATGCCTGCCTGAAGATATAAGGGTTATCGGCATAGAACTTGTAAAAAATAAGTTCCATGCTAGATATAGTGCTTGTGGAAAATGCTATGAATACAGGATTGATACCACCGAAAGACCAAATGTATTTTCGCGAAAATATACATTTCACTATCCATATAAACTGGATGTGAATAAGATGCGGCAGACTGCCGATACTCTAATAGGAACTCATGATTTTGCGGGATTCACAGACAGGGTGGACGAGCGTTCCACTGTGAGAAGGATTTACAATATTGCGGTCAGGCAGTCAGGCAGTCTGATTAAGATAGAGTACCGGGGAAGCGGGTTTATGTATCATATGGTACGGATACTGACGGGAACATTACTGGAAGCCGGAACCGGAGAGCGTACGCCGGAAAGCGCGGCAGAAGTTTTGCGAAGCGGTGTGCGTGCAGATGCGGGATTTCTTGCGCCGGCAAGTGGATTGTGTTTGAAACAGGTATATTATGACGAGACAGAGTTGACAGGAAAGTGAGTCTAAAATTGAAGTGGATATTGTTCTCTGGATCATTATTTGTAAAAATTGGAATTCAGAAATAAAAGGAGGATGTTCTTTAGAAGATGAAACTGGTATCATGGAATGTCAATGGAATCCGTGCCTGTGTGCAAAAGGGATTTCTAGATGCGTTTAAGGAAATGGATGCAGATATTTTCTGTCTGCAGGAAACAAAGATGCAGGCGGGGCAGTTGGAGCTGGATCTGGAGGGGTATTACCAGTACTGGAATTACGCAGTGAAGAAAGGATATTCAGGTACGGCAGTATTTACCAGACAGAAGCCTTTAAGTGTGTCAAATGGAATTGGTATTGAGGAGCATGACCAGGAAGGACGCGTGATCACCTGCGAGTTTGAAGATTTTTATTTTGTGACGGTGTATACGCCCAATTCGCAGGACGGCTTGAAACGTCTGGACTACCGGATGCGCTGGGAAGATGATTTCCGAGGGTATCTAAAGAAGCTGGAAGAGACGAAACCTGTGATCGTGACAGGCGATATGAATGTTGCCCACAAAGAGATCGACTTAAAGAATCCGAAATCAAACCGCAGGAATGCGGGATTTACGGATGAGGAAAGAGGCAAGTTTACAGAACTTTTGGGAGCTGGATTTATTGATACGTTCCGATACTTTTATCCAGATCAAGAGGGGATTTATTCATGGTGGTCTTACCGGTTTAAGGCGCGGGAGAAAAATGCCGGGTGGCGGATCGACTATTTTTGCGTGTCAGAAGCGTTGGAAGACAGACTGGAAGATGCGAAGATACTGACGGACATATATGGTTCCGACCATTGTCCGATAATGCTGGAACTAAAATAACGGGTCGACTGGTAGGTTCGAGAAAGACCTCACCAACGGCGTCGACATGTATCGCACGTAAGCGAGTAAAATACACTCGCTAAGTGCTCATAACGAGGAGGATTTACATTGACTAAGATTGATATTATTTCCGGGTTTTTAGGCGCCGGAAAGACAACGTTTATTAAGAAGATGCTGAAAGAAGTGTTTGCAGGCGAGCAGATTGTACTTATTGAAAATGAATTTGGCGAGATTGGGATTGACGGCGGTTTTTTGAAGGATTCTGGCATTGAAATTCGGGAAATGAACTCCGGCTGTATCTGTTGTTCGTTGGTGGGGGATTTTGGCAGATCTTTGAAAGAAGTAGTAGATACCTATCATCCCAGCCGGATTCTGATCGAACCATCAGGGGTTGGAAAGCTCTCAGATGTGATTCAGGCAGTACAGGATGTACAGGGTGAGATTGATGCAAAACTGAACAGTTTTACAACAGTTGTGGATGTAACGAAGTGCAGGATTTATAGTAAGAACTTTGGAGAATTTTTCAGCAACCAGATTGCGTATGCCGGGGCAATTGTCTTAAGCAGAACGGATAAAGCGAAACCCGAGAAGATTGAAGAAAGTGTGGCAATTCTGAGAAATTTGAACAAGAAGGCGCCGATTATTACAACTCCGATCGAACAGCTTTCAGGGGCAAAGCTGTTGGAAATAATGGAAGGCAGCAAAACGCTGGAAGAAGAGCTGTTGTCTGAAATAGTGTGTCCGGTGTGCGGACACCACCATGAGCATGAACATCACCATGAGGAGCATTGTGATTGCGGACATCATCACGAGCATGAACATCACCATGAGGAGCACTGTGATTGCGGACATCATCATGAGCATGAACATCACCATGAGGAGCACTGTGATTGCGGACATCATCACGAACATGGACATCACCATGCAGATGAGGTATTTACAAGCTGGGGTTGTGAAACTGCTAAATCGTATACAAAAGAGCGCATGGAAGAAATTCTTCATGTATTGGAAGGAGATTCTGTATATGGAACGATCCTGCGCGCAAAGGGCATGGTTGCGGGGATGGATGGAGAGTGGATTTACTTTGATATGGTGCCAAAAGAACACGAAATACGAAGCGGCTCGCCGGAATATACAGGGAGAATCTGCGTGATCGGCTCCAAGCTGAATGAGGAGAGACTGGCAGAATTGTTTGAAGCATAAAATCGCAGTATATGAAAGAAAGGGTAACAGTTCAGCCCAGGACTTTGCACTGGCTGCAAAGTCCGTGAAATAACGTATAGGTAGAGATGCATCAAGCCAC
>NZ_CALPDG010000078.1 GCF_943193195.1 Mediterraneibacter agrestimuris
CACAAATGCTTGTAAACTTCGCTGTATTAGGTCGTAAATGCGCAGTTTATGCGCATTTCGACTGTGAACAGTAACGTTTTGATAACAATTCAGCTTTAAAGTGTCAAGATATGCTCTGGTAATCTTTAGCATAAGAGAGTATAATTAAAATGCTGATGGTCAGAAATATTTTAGGACCGGGAAAAAGAACTAGTAAGAAAGGGAAAATATGGAAAATAGAACGAGAATACTTCCTATGGTAGCACTTCGGGGCATGGTGGTTATGCCAGAGATGGCAGTTCATTTTGATATTAGCCGTAGAAAGTCCATCGAAGCTATACAAGAGGCGATGAAAGAGGAACAGAAGATATTTTTATCGGCACAGAAGTCGATTGATATAGAGGAACCGGGGCAGGAAGATATATATGAAGTCGGAACGATTGCTACTATCCGTCAGATTGTAAAACTACCGAAGCAGATTATGCGTATTATGGTGATCGGAGAAGGCAGGGCTATATTGAAACGCATAGAATCAGAGGAAAGATATCTACGTGTGGAAGTTGAAGAAGCGGAGGAATCAGGATTTGTGATTCCGGAGAGGATAAATGCAGAGGCTATGCTGCGCGGTCTGAAAGATATGTTTGTGGATTATGCATCTAAGAATGGGAAAATCCAAAAGGATCAGGCGGCACAGATTCTGGAGATTCAAAGTTTGAAAAAATTGGTGGATGAGGTTGCTGCTGTAATGCCGCTTTATTATACAGAGCAGCAGGAGCTTTTAGGAGAGCTTAATTTCTGGAAACGGTATGAATTACTGACATTCAAATTAGTCAATGAAGTGCAAATAATTGATATCAAAAATGATATCCGTATGAAAGTGAAAGAACGAGTAGACAAACATCAACGGGAATATATTTTACGGGAAGAAATGAAGCTCATCAGGGAAGAATTGGGGGATGATGATACAGTCAGCGATGCAGAGGAATTTGACACGAAGGTCAAGGAACTAAATGCACCTTCTGAAGTGAAAGAAAAACTGAAAAAAGAGATCAAGAGATTTAAGAGTTCTATGAATTCTCCGTCAGAGAGCGGCGTCATCCGAACCTATATTGAGACACTTCTGGAAATGCCGTGGGAAAACAGTGTGGAAGACAACCATGACCTGGCATATGCAGAGCAGATTTTGGAAGAGGATCATTATGGTTTAGAAGAAGTGAAAGAACGGGTGTTGGAATTTCTCGCAGTACGTTCTCTCACAAAAAAAGGAGACAGTCCGATTCTCTGTCTCGTAGGACCTCCGGGAACTGGCAAAACATCAATTGCAAGATCTCTGGCAAAGGCGCTGAAGAAGCCTTATGTACGTATTTCACTCGGAGGGATCCGGGATGAAGCTGAGATACGGGGACACAGGAAGACCTATGTTGGAGCTATGCCAGGACGAATTGCTAATGCAGTACGCCGGGCAGGAGTGAAAAATCCTTTAATTTTACTGGATGAGATTGATAAAGTCAGTCAAGACTATAAAGGCGATACATTTTCTGCGTTGTTGGAAGTGCTGGACGCTGAGCAGAACTGCACGTTCCGTGATCATTATCTGGAAGTGCCGCTGGATCTTTCAGAAGTATTGTTTATAACAACAGCAAATACGGTGCAGACCATTCCGAGACCTTTGCTAGATCGTATGGAAGTGATTGAAATCAGCAGCTACACAGAAAATGAAAAAATGCATATCGCCATGGAACATCTGATTCCGAAACAGCTTGAAAAGAACGGATTGACTTCGGAAATGCTGAGTTTTAGCAAAGCATCAGTCTGGAAGATGACACGTAATTATACAAAAGAGGCAGGAGTGCGCCAGTTGGAGCGAAAAATTGGCAATGTCTGCCGAAAGACGGCAAAAGAGATTCTCACAACTGAGAAGAAAAAAGTGTCCATTACAGAAAAAAATCTGGAAAAATATTTGGGAAGAGAGAAATTTTCTTACGAGATGGCAAATGAGGACGATGAAATAGGGATTGTCCGTGGTCTTGCATGGACGAGCGTAGGTGGTGATACGCTGCAGATTGAAGTCAACGTTATGCCGGGAAGCGGTGAATTGACGCTGACCGGACAGATGGGAGATGTAATGAAAGAATCTGCGCAGACCGGAATCAGCTATATCCGTTCTGTTGGAAAGCAATATGGGATTGATAAGGATTTCTTTGAAAAACATGATATTCATGTACATATTCCGGAAGGCGCAGTGCCGAAGGACGGTCCGTCTGCAGGCATTACTATGGCGACGGCAATTTTGTCTGTAATCATAAAATGTAAGGTGCGTGCAAATCTGGCAATGACTGGTGAAGTGACGCTTCGGGGAAGAGTCCTTCCAATCGGCGGAGTGAAAGAAAAACTGCTGGCGGCAAAAAATGCAGGGATTCAGACAGTACTTATTCCGGTAAAGAACCAGGCAGATGTGGATGATCTTTCGTCAGAAATTACAAAAGGATTGGAAATCATACCGGTGGAGAGCATGGAAGAAGTATTGAAACATGCATTTGTGAAGTGATGATGAGGGGATATTTTGAAAATTTAAATAAAGCAATGTAATATGGGAGAGAATATATGATAATTAAAAATGTAAATCTGGAGACTGTCTGTGGAATTACAAGCAAATTGCCGGAAAATGAACTTCCGGAAATTGCGTTTGCCGGAAAGTCTAACGTGGGAAAGTCTTCATTGATCAATGCCCTGATGAACCGTAAATCTTATGCCAGAATTTCTGCTACGCCAGGGAAAACACAGACAATTAATTTCTATAATATTAATGAAGAGATGTATCTGGTGGATCTGCCGGGATATGGATATGCAAAGGTATCTGAAAAAGAAAAGGCACAGTGGGGCAGACTGATTGAGAGATATCTGCATGGTTCGGTACAGCTAAAGGCAGTATTTCTCTTAATTGATATCCGCCATGATCCTTCTGCAAATGACAAAATGATGTATGAATGGATTGTTGAGCAGGGATTCCATCCGATTATCATTGCGACTAAGCTGGACAAGCTGAAACGTAGTCAGGTACAGAAGCATGTTAAAATGGTAAAAGAAGGTTTGAATCTTGTTCCGGGAACCAAGGTAATCCCATTTTCTTCCGTAAGTAAACAGGGACGGGATGATATCTGGGAACTGGTAGAAACTGAACTATTGTAAAAATCAAATTGAGGTGTAATTTATGGAGAATATACGTCCATACTGGCAGGTGGCGGTGAGTCTGGTATGCAGTATATTGGCAACCGCAGCATTTATCTATTTAGGAGTAAGAGCGATTTTCTTTTTAATGCCGTTTGTTATCGGATGGATTATTTCTGCTATTGCGGCGCCACTTGTGAACTGGCTGGAGAAACAATTTAATATTGTAAAAAAACTAGGATCTGCATTGATTGTTATTCTGGTTATCGGGCTGATTGTGACAGGAATTTACTTTGCGGTATCCAGAATCATTATTGAGGTTGGAGATTTGGTGAAGAATATCCCGGATATGTATGAGCAGCTTGAGAGTGGTCTGCGTCAGATTGGAGGAACAATGTCAGGTTTGTTTCAAAGACTTCCGGAAGGAATTCAGAGTGGGTGGAATTCTTTTGTGGCAAATTTGGATGAATATGTGACAGAATTAGTTACAAAAATCAGTGATCCGGCAGTAACGGCAGCAGGAAATTTTGCTAAGCGGGTGCCATTCTATCTGGTTTCTGTGATTGTGGCAGTCTTATCGGCATATTTTTTTACATCTCAAAGAGAAGAGGTGCTGAATTGGATGAAACGTGTTGCTCCAGAATCTGTTGAAAAACGAATGACACTTGTTATGGATAATCTGCGGTATGCGGTTGGAGGTTATTTTAAGGCACAGTTCAAAATTATG
Organism: Mediterraneibacter agrestimuris; assembly: GCF_943193195.1. GTDB lineage: Bacteria > Bacillota > Clostridia > Lachnospirales > Lachnospiraceae > Schaedlerella > Schaedlerella agrestimuris. Next base: position 3,875 of record NZ_CALPDG010000078.1, read on the forward strand.
GGAGTTGTTTTTTTGATTTTGCTGATTGGGCTGGCTGTTTTGGGAGTGCGGTATTATGTACTTGTGGCATTTTTAATTTCGTTTTTGGATTTTCTACCATTTTTTGGAACCGGAACTGCAATGATACCGTGGGGACTGTATAAGTTTTTGATGGGTGATTATAAAATGGCAATTATCCTGATTATATTGTATGCTGTGACCCAAATTGTCAGACAGCTGCTTCAGCCGAAGCTGGTGGCAGACAGTGTGGGCATGAACCCGCTTGTTACGCTGCTGCTTCTCTATGTAGGCTACCGTTTGGGAAGCGTAATCGGTATGATACTGGCAGTGCCTCTTGGAATGGTTCTTATTAATATGTTTCAGGCAGGAGCTTTTGATTATATTCTTGATGATGTAAGGATATTGGTTGATGGAGTTTTGAAATTGAGAGAACCTCCAAAAGGGTGAGGGAGCTGAATTTGTGAATTACAGTAGTCAAAGAAGAATAATGCTACTGTTCACACGGCACCTTGCACTGTGCTGCAAGGTGTCCAGCCAATGAAGTGATGACAGCAACAGAATAATTTTGGTTAGAAGCCTCTTTGTGGAGTTAGGCTTGATTTTATTGTTATATTGTTTTAAAATAATTTTGTGAGAATTGAGGAAATCTTAAGAACATAATCTGGGAGGTTGTAATGATGAAAAAAAGCATATTGGTAGTGGATGATGATGCAATGAATTTGAAAAGAGCACAGATGATACTGCAGCACTATTATAATATACTTCTTGCAGAATCAGGAAAGGAAGCTCTGGATAAGATTAAGAATGAAAAAATAGATCTGATCCTTCTGGATATTGCGATGCCGGTGATGGATGGATTGGAAACTTTTAAGGAGATTAAGAAATTAAAAGTGGAAATTCCGGTTATTTTCTTGACGGCTTCAGGATACGAGGATGATGTAAAGGCAGCCATCAGACTGGGTGCAGTGAATTATCTGAAAAAGCCATTTTTCCCTGGTGAATTGTTGAAGCGGGTTGCAATGGGGTTTGAGGAAAAATGAGAACAAAAGGACAGACTAGTATACATTTACTTCTGGCCAGTATCGTTACTCTCGTTGGTATCATGCTGATTATGCTGACATTAGCGATGGAGTGGGAGCCTTGGATGGTTCCGGTTATTTTAATTGGAAATACCCTTGTGTGGGTACTTCATATTACAAGAACTGGTTCAGGAATATTTTATGAAAATTTATGTGCCGGATTGTTAATGGTTGGATTTTTCTTTTTCGGGGTGCATGAAGCTATACTTTTTGACATACCTGCATTTGCCTGTATGTTAATTTTTGTTTTTTCAATGTTTGATAAAAAGCGGCTATTGTATATGATAGGGTTTTTGCATTTGCTTGTATTACTATACCATGTTTTCCTTTTGCATACGATTACAGGTGATATGAACCCACAGGATATGATACGCCTTGGAGTTGGCAATTCGATAGTAGTAGGGGCGATGGCTATTGCTATTTACCGGATCAAACACAGAATAATATCTAGGATGAAATATGACCAGACACTTATCCAATTAGAAAAATCTGGAAAACAGAATGCAGAGTTTTTGTCAAATGTTTCCCATGAACTCAGGACACCTATTAATATGGTGCTTGGAATTAGTGAGGTTATCCTGGAAAGGGATATTTCAACAGAGGTACGGACAGATATTGAATCAATTAAACTGGCGGGCAAGCGTTTATCCAGTCAGATTAATAATATGCTTGATTACACGGAAATCGTAGAGGGGACATTGATTCCGGCAAAAGAACCTTATATCATTACGTCAATATTCAATGATATTATTACTTTGACCTCCATGCAGGGCAGTAAGCATAAGCTTGAGATGGTATTTGATCTTGCACCCGGAGTACCGGCAGTTTTGCTGGGAGATGCAGAAAAAATTTCCCATGTGCTAAAAATTATCTTGGAGAACTCTATTAAGTTTACCGAAGAAGGCGGGATTTATGTCTATGTTGATTTTCGGCGGGAAAGTTACGGAGCTAATCTGATTATTGATATTTGTGATACGGGAATCGGTATGACGGATGATCAGATTACGCAGGTGTGTGATGATTTTTACCAAGCGGATTCTGGAAGCAGCCGCTTTGCCGGAGGTCTGGGACTGGGGATTCCCATTGCCCGGGGACTGCTTCAAGCCATGGGTGGATTTGTACATTTTGAGAGTAATGAACAGCAGGGATTACAGGTCCACATTACTATTCCTCAGGGAGTGGAGGATGATTCGCCGGTGATTGTACTGAATGATCCAAAGCAGTTTTGTATTGTTTGCTATTTTCATCCGGAGAAATACAGCTGTGACGAGGTAAGAAGTTATTATGACCATATGATTCTGCACATGGTAGAGGGACTCGGTATTGAAGGTTATCAGGTTCATAATTTTGAAGGGTTGTTAAAAATACAGAACAATCATAATCTGACCCATGTGTTTATCGCTCAGGCGGAATATCTGGAAAATCAGGTATATTATGAGGAATTGGCAAAAACTCTCAAGGTTATTGTTATTGCAGAAAGAGATTTTATGCTGAACAGGAACAGCAGGCTGATGATTATTCACAAACCGTTCTTTATTCTTTCTATTGTGAATTTACTCAATGGCGAGGCGAAAGAAAATGGATTCGGCGAGGCGCAGGCTGCAGGACGCAAGCCGTTTTTATGTGACAATGTCAGGGCTCTGGCAGTTGATGATGAGGAGATGAATCTGAGGGTAGCCAAGGGCGTTTTAGGTAGTTACGGGATTCAGGTGGATACTTGCCTTAACGGCATGGAGGCGGTAGAACGCTGTACATCTACAACTTATGATATCGTTTTTCTGGATCATATGATGCCGGGCTTTGATGGAATAGAAACATTAAAACAAATCCGTGAGATAAATAATGGAGTATATCAGGATATTCCTGTGGTGGCGCTGACTGCAAATACTATCAGCGGTGCAAGGGAAATGTTTAAGCATGAAGGTTTTACAGAATTTATTCCGAAACCGATTGAACGGACAGTTCTGGAACGTGTGCTGCGCAAGGTACTGCCGGGAGGTCAGATAGAGTATGATAAGATGCCTGTTCTGTCTGAAGATTTGCCAGAAAACATAAAAGGAAAGCTGCCAGAAGAATACTCTTTGGAAGAAGATACAGTCCAGAATTTTGAATCAAAGAAGAAAATGCCTATAAAAAATCGGGTGAAAAAGAACTCTTTGAGAAAAAAAGCACAGGAAAAATATAAAACTGAAGATATAAATGGAAACAAAGCAGAATCCGCAAAAGCTGAGCCGGGGAAAACCAGCCAGAATAAAGAGGACTCTGTAAAAGCTTTACTGGAGAAAGTTAGTCAGAATAAAGCAGAATCCATAAAAGCTGAGCAGGAGAAAGCCAGCCAGAATAAAGCAGAATCCGTAAAAGCTGTACCAGAGAGAGAAAGTCTGAATAAGGCAGATTCTGTAAAGCATGTGTCGAAAAAAGATACAGCAGTGCAGGAAGTCCCGGAAAAATACATAGCAGATAGGGCGGGAGATGCTAATTCTCATTATAAACTTTTGACCAGAATTGGCATTAATGTGTCACTTGGACTGGAATATTGCTGCGGAGAAGATGATTTTTATATGGAAATGCTGAGTATGTTTTGCTCTCAGGCAGCAGAGAAGAAAGCAGAAATTGTTTCACTATATGAGGCTGAGAACTGGGCAGATTATGCGGTTAAAGTTCATGCTTTAAAGAGTACGTCATTGACGATTGGTGCAGAACGGCTTGCAAAACGTGCAAAACTTCTGGAGCAGTCTGGAAAAAGGGAGGATACGGAATATATCAGGCATAATCACCACAAATTATTGGATCTGTACGACGAGGTCTGCGCGACCATTAAACAAATATTAGATGGTACACAATAAAAATGGGAGGAGATGAGGGGCATTGGAAAAATGGTATCAATTAATTTTTGACTCTAGAATAAATTTAAAAGAGCGTATGTTCCGTGTAGTTGCAGGAATCAGTATGATTGCGATGACTCTGACCATGATTATGGGAAGGAATATAAACAATCTGATTATCCTGACTATAAGTCTTATCATTATGGCTGTGACTATAAAGATAAGCATACAGAAGGAGTGTATTAATACTGGAGCAACGCTGATTGCGGTAATGCAGATTTTGCTTTTTCCGATAAGTTTTTTTACAGCAGGCGGGTTTTACAGCGGATTACCGCAGTGGTTTGTTATCCAATGTTAACAACCTAACTCAAGCAACTACAACATATAGTGTTTCTTTTAATTGGCACGGGATTCCCTGTGCCTTTC
>NZ_CALPDG010000079.1 GCF_943193195.1 Mediterraneibacter agrestimuris
TGGGAGTCGCTATAAAGTTCGTCGGTAGCTACGCCTAAGTGGACTTTCACCACAGAACAAGGGCATGCCCGTCATACATAAAAAAGCCACTTAAGTAAACTTAAGCGGCTTTTCATTCAAATGTCTTTCATTGAAGGTCATACTTCACTACATCTATCTGCGCCGTTCCATCCGCCAAAAACGAAATTCCATCTGCGGTTTGTTCCGTATACATAATAGTTGTCATAACCTGCTCTCCATCTCCAATAAAAATTTCCGCACTAAAACGATCCAATATAATCCTTAAGTTTAGTTCTCCGTCCGCTGTATTTACCAGACAGCGGCGCTGATGAATAATGGCTCTTCTGGAACCGGAGAATTTGCGGTCCACTTTTAATGTTGATTCTCTCGGACGGAAACTCAATGAAGTATAATATGTATCATCCTGAGCAAAACGAAGCATAAATTTCTGGTACAGCTCTTCTCCTTCCTTGCGATGGATTGTCAGTTCCATATCAATCTTTCTTCCTTTGATTCCATCCAGTTTCGTAACTCCTGATACGGTAACATTCTTGTATTCCACTTTGTTCTGCCGCATTGTATCCAGTTCCCGGACTGGTCTCTGGTACAGCCGTCCATTTTTTAGGAATAACTCCCTTGGCAGGCTCATCTGACCAAGCCACGGTTCCTCTGGCGAACGCATACTGCAAGCATCCCAGTTCTGCATCCAGCCAATCATAATCCGGCGGCCATCCGGCGCTAATATCGTCTGCGGTGCATAAAAATCAATCCCATAGTCAATAGACTGATTATGCATTTCCTTAAAAGTACCGGTTTCTTCCTTATAATCACCAATCAGACAGAGCGTCCCATTGCCGTTATGATATTCAAATCCCTGCGGCAGCATATCCTGCGGGCTTGTAAGTAACACCCACTTCCCATCCAGTTCAAAAAAATCCGGACATTCCCACATTTTCCCAAACCGGTTATTATTGGATACCAATATGCTTTTAAAATTCCATTTGAGACAATCTGTACTGGTATACAATAAAATCTGCCCACTTCCATCGGCTGGTCGGCTGCCAACTACGCATCCATAGGTTCCATCATTCATTTTCCATATTTTAGGGTCACGAAAATCATATCTGCTGTTTCCTTCCGGTAAGTCCTGTTCAGTCAGTACAGGATTCAGTTCAAATTTTTCGTAATCGATTCCGTCCCCTACGGCGATGCATTGTGTCTGAATTTCTTTGTAGATGTCATGCTCCTGGTACTCCCGTAACACACCGGTATACATCAACAGATGTTTTCCGTCCGGAAGCACCACCGCACTTCCGGAGAAACAGCCATCCCGGTCATATGCCTCATCCGGGGCCAAAGCAGCCGGATGATACTCCCAGTGCAGTAAGTCGTTGCTCACCGCATGCCCCCAATGCATAGGTCCCCACTTCAAAGCGTATGGATAATATTGATAAAACATATGGTACTGGCCTTTATAATAAGAAAATCCATTCGGGTCGTTCATCCAGCCTGTACGTGGAGTCAGGTGGAAATCGGGACGCTCCTCCTCTTTAATTAATTTTTCAGAAGCTTCTTCATATTTTCGAGCTTCACGTAATGTCTGACTTGTCATAAACATATTTTCCTTTCATCATGATATATACCAATGTACTATCGCTTACATTATTTTAAATTTGAAATATTTTTGTTATAAGAATCCAGATTTTTCTGAAGCAGTTCCAGATAGTCACTTAATCCGTAGGCTTCCAACTTATCCAGATATTCCTTCCAATCCGCATCCGTAAAGCCATTCATGATCCAATCGGCTTTCTTTGTCTTAATTTCTTTATGAATATCTGCCTGAAGATTCGAAAACTTCTCTGTATCCTCACGGCTCATAAAGATATTTGGATAAACATTCTCCGTGTGCATATCCGGCGTATAACATTCCTTAATCCAGTCTAAACGGTATTGTGCGTCATCCGGGCATGTCACATACACATCATAATATTCGTCCAAAATAGCTAACGGACCGCCTACTGCTTCGGCTTCCCTTACTTCTATCGGAGAAGCATCACCTAATGACGCGTGTTTCAGCATATCATCTCCGTCTGCATTTTTTCCCATTTCAAAAATATCAAAATCATCACTTTCTCCATAGGTTCCCCAGTTATTCTGCGGAGACTGCATTGGTGCGTACATATGATCCAGCCATGCGCATACTAACGCCGGATTCTCTGCCACTGAAGTTACCACGCAGCGTCCCCGCTGAAACCCGCTGGTATATGACCCGTTCTCCGGCGTCAGATTCCGCGTATCCGCTGTCAGCACCGGAAGCGGTACCCAATCCTTCAGGTTGTCTATATTTCCAACATCCCAGCTAAAGCATACGCCGTAACGTCCGGATTTTCCTTTGGATACATAAGTTGACCATTCCTGGGTAAACGCTTCCAGATCTATCAGTTTTTCTTCATACAGTTTGTGCAGCCATTCGATCCCTTTTTTATATCCATCCTGTGCTGCTGTACAGATTACTTTCTGGTCATCCGTAACTGCGATATGTCTGCCAGTGTTAATATCTTTATCCACATCGCCATATCCCTCGCCAAAACCATTGATCAGAATCCCCAGATCTTCATTTCCATTATTTACAATACAGGACATGGGAATAATACTTCCTTCAATTCCGAATTGCTTTTGAATCTCCGTCGCATGGTCACGAAATTGAATCAGCACCTCTTCAAATTCATCCACCGTCTCCGGCACATCAAGTTTCAGGAAATCCAGCCATTTCTTATTAATAAAGCTCATGTTCCCAACGCTCTGTATGGCTGTTTTATCAGAACCAAGCTGTTCAATCCAAGGCAGCGCCCAGATATGTCCGTTCACATCCGTACACATAGTTCTGTATTCCGGATATTTGTCGAATACAGCTTTTAGATTCGGCATATAGGCATCAATATATTCCTCCAGAGGAATGATCGCCCCATACTCGGCATACCTTAACAGGTTGCTGTCCGAAAATTCAGCCGTAAATATAAAATCCGTCAGTTTGTTCGGATCTGACATATTTAAAGAAATCTTATCTTCCCACTGATCCTGCTGTATTGCCATCCATTCAACTTCTACATTTGTCTGTTCCTGCAATCGTTTAAATATTGTCCTTTTGTTTGGATCAGGTTCCGTATTCGCCGGATATTTTATCATTCCGGTTAAAGTTGTTTTTTCTTTTAACGGAAATTCCAGTTCTGCTTTATCAACTGGACGGAATGTACCGTCATTAATCTCTTTCTTGCCTTTGCAGCCTGCAAGGGAAATCACCAAACAAGCCGCAAGTGCCGCTGCCATGATACGTTTTCCATATCTTAATTTCATAGTCTGCCTCCTCCTTATCCTATTTTCCTTTAACCTTTTACGGCACCGGCCATGATTCCGCTATCAAAATATTTCTGGAAGAACGGATACATGATCAGAAGCGGTAAGCTGGAGATAATAATGGTTGCGTATTTCAGAAGCTCTGCCAGCTGTGCCCGTGCTGCCGTACTCTGCATATCTGCAATCATTCCCGATTCCGGCTGATTCTGAATTAAGATAGAACGCAGGACAAGCTGCAGCGGCTGTTTTGCTGAGTCGTTCAAGTAGATCATCGCATCAAAATAGCTGTTCCACATGGCTACAAACTGCCATAAGGCGAGCACTGCAATGACAGGTGTACATACGGGAAGCAGGATCTTAAAGAAAAAGGTAATCTCGCTTGCACCATCCACATCTGCCGCTTCCCGAAGTTCCTGCGGGATTCCTCTGTAATATGTCCTTGCAATAATCATATTCCATACGCTGAACGCTCCTGGAAGAATAACCGCCCACATGCTGTCAACAAGCCCAAGTTTACTCACTATCAAATATGTAGGAATCAAACCACCGCCAAAAAACATAGTAATCATAAAAATAACATTAAAGAATCCCTTGCCTTTGAAATCCGCCCTTGATAAGGGATATGCTGCCAGAAGTGTCACAACTACGGAAACAACAGTAAATAATACAGAATAAATTATTGCATTTTTGAACCCAATCCAAATCTGGCTGTTTGTCATAACACGTTCATAAGCTGTTGTGGTCCATTTGCTAAAATCAAAGGTAATACCTTTGTTCTGTAATGTAATCGGATCCATAAAGGATGCCACGATAATGTAAACCATCGGCACAATGATTGCAAGCACAAATAATCCCAAAAGAAGGTAACCGATTGTCAAAAGCAGCTTATCCTGTTTTGAATATCTTGTTAATACGCTTTTAGTTTTCATCTTTTGCACCTCCTTATAATCCTTGCCCGTCATTCATCTTTGCAACAATCTTGTTTACAACAAGCAATAGAATAACATTAATTACCGTATTGAACAATCCTACAGCCGTTGAAAAACTATAATCACCGTCAATCAAACCTTTTCGATATACATAAGTCGCAATAATCTCAGATGCAGAAAGGTTCAGATCTGTCTGCAGCGCGTAAGCTTTTTCAAAGCCAATACTCATGATGTTTCCGGCCTGCAGGATAAACTGTATAATGACCATATCTTTGATTGCCGGCCATTCTACTGTCTTAATCTGCTGGAAGATATTCGCACCGTCCATAACTGCAGCCTCCCTAAGTTCCTGGCTTGCATTGGACAGGGATGCCGTATACATAATGGATGCCCAGCCTGCCCCCTGCCAGATACCGCTGATAATATAAATCGAACGGAATGCCTCCGGCATCGTCATAAAGTTCACACTTGTTCCTAATAATAGGTTAACCGGACCCGTCACAGAAAGAAATATCCGAACGATACCACAAAGCACGATTACTGATACGAAGTTTGGAAGGTAAAGCACCAGCTGTATCTTCTTTTTAATACCCGTATTCTGAATTCGGTTCAGTAAAAGAGCTAGTATAATAGGAACCGGAAATCCCCACAGAAGGCTATATACGCTTAGTTTCAGCGTATTTGCCAAATAGCCCATAAAATCGGGCGATGACAAAAATCTTGTAAAATGTTTAAGTCCCACCCATTCGCTGCCCGAAACACCTTTAAAAGGATTATAATCCTGAAAAGCAATCAGAATACCACTCATAGGTGCATACTTAAAAATCAGCGTCAATAATAATGCCGGCATCAGGAAAATCAGATAAAGCTGCCAATGCTGCCTGATATACACCAGCGTATTGTGGATTCCTGTGTCCTTATTTCCTTGTCTTCCTTTTGAAACAATTTTTGAATTAGTCGCCATAACTCCTCCTTTCTGCCAAATCCCTCAATCTTTTGCATGTTTTCATTTAGCTTTCCTTTCTCTCCTCCTTTTTTGTGCATTTGCAAAATTTGTTGTGCCTTCGTTTTGAGATTTGCATAATATATATATATCACTTATTTCCCATTTAGTCAATACATTATATCCTATTTGACCAATTTATATTTTTACATTTTATTATAGATATGCTATATCAACAATAAAAAACAGATAACAAGGTTGAACAATTTATATTTTTACATTTGACACATTCTGATTTGTGCATTATAATATCTTTAGTATTACTATTAAAAGAACATAAAAGGAGGTTTGTATGGGTACAAGAGTTACGATCCAAGACATTGCCGATGAACTTGGTATTTCCCGCAATACAGTTTCTAAAGCAATCAATAATACTGGCATATTGGCCGACTCAACCCGTGAGAAAGTATTAAAGAAAGCAATGGAGATGGGTTATAAACAGTTTTCTTATGTGACAATTGCCAATTCAGGCAGTTCTGTTCTTTCTATTCCAACCACAAGGGGGAAGACGGAAATTGCTTTATTTATCACTAATTTTTTGGGAAGCTCTCATTTTGCTAACATTATGCTGGATAAATTCCAGGAGGAACTTTCCGGTCTGGGATACAGCCTTACTATGCACAGAGTACTCACCGATGACTTAAAAGCTATGAAACTGCCCACTGCTTTTTCAAGCGACAGGACAGCCGGTATTATCTGTGTCGAAATGTTCGACTACAATTATGACAAAATGCTCTGTGAGCTAGGAGTTCCTGTTTTATTTATAGATGCACCGGCCACCTGTTTTTCTCCTCCTCTAAAGGCAGATCTGATCTGCATGGACAATCAGTCCGGCATTTCCTTGTTTATAAATGAAATGGTAAGGAGAGGAAAAACAAAAATTGGATTCATTGGGGAATACCTACATTGCCGTTCTTTTTTCGAACGATACACAGCTTACCGAAATTCCATGCATCTGCTGGGACTTCCCTGTCCGGATGAATATTGCATCGCAGGAAGCAAAAAAGGAATTTCTTATCCCAAAACAGAAGATCACCTGGAATTTCTAATGGAGCGTCTGCAAAAACTTAAGAATATGCCAGAAGTATTTATATGTGCCAACGATTTTGTTGCCTTGGATACGCTCCAAACGTTGAGAAAACTAGGCTACTCTGTTCCTGATGATGTCCTTTTGTGTGGTTTCGATGATTCTCCCGAATCGAGAGTTGTTACCCCGACACTGACCACAATCCATATACACAGCCAGGTCATGGGATTCTCAGCTGTAAATCTTTTGATGACCCGCATAAATGAACCATCCCTTAACTACCGCACTGTGTATACGGAAACAAACCTAATTTTTCGTGAATCAACGGGTGATTAGAATACTGGCTTTATTATAGAACTCATGAATACTGCGATAATATATTTTAGGAGGAATTTTATGAATACTTTATTTAATTTTGATAATCCGGTTCTTCAATTCATTAACAAAATCGTTTACAGCGTCTATCTGAACATTTTATGGTTTGTCTGCTGTATACCTATTGTAACGATAGGCGCATCCACCACCGCACTTTTTTATGTTACCCTGAAAATGTCAAAAAACGAGGAAGGCAATATTACAGAATCTTTCTTCCGCTCTTTTAAAGCAAATCTGAAACAGGGAACAAAAATATGGATGGTTTTGCTTTTCTTGGGAATTATTCTTGGTATAGACGGATATGTCCTGTATCATATGCGTTTTGAAAATATATTCTGGACACTCTGTACCGCAGTTTTTTGTGTCGCTGCAGCCGCCTACGCTATTGTCCTGATGTATATTTTTCCGCTTCTTGCAAGATTTGACAATACAACTGGCGCCATGTTCAAAAATGCACTCTTCATGGGTATCCGCTTTCTGCTGTGTACTATAGTAATGGCTGTCATTTATTTTTTAATGCTGCTAGTTTCAGTACGTTTTTTTACCCCTGCTGTCATCTTCGGAGAAGGCTTATGTGCGTTGCTTTGCTCCTATCTGTTGTCCAATATTCTGCTGCTCTGTCAGGAAAAAACCAAAGATCACGTAGAAACGGCTTCGGAACTTAAATAATCCCGAATGGCAGAAAGGGGAAAATATGGATACTAAAAAATTCAATTTTCCAGGTAGGACATGCCTGAACCACCTTCATGGGAAGCGGAAAATACAGTACATATGGGATTACTATAAATTACCGATTGTAATCTGCCTGATTTTCTTATATATCATCAGTTATACAGTGCATGGCCATTTTTCTAAAAAAGAAATCATACTTTATACTGATCTGGTGAATGTGTCTGCGAGTGAACAGCTCACTAATGAATTAAGCCACGGTTTTCTAAATTTTTTGGATGCCAATGCTTCTAAAACAGCGCTGAAACTATATACAGGCTTATACCTCACGGACAACCCTGATAATCCTAATCATGAATATACCTATGCCTCCCGCATAAAGATAATTGCTTCCATTGATGATGAACAGTTGGATATTGTACTCATGAACAAAGAAGCATTTGATACATTTTCGCAAAATGGATATCTTTATAATATAGAGGAATTGCTTCAGGATATAGATTCAGCGACTATGGCAGAATTAAAACCGTACATTGTGACTAACACAGTCATACTGAAAGATAATGCCGATGATATGACACTTGACAATTCACTGCCCTATCAGGCTGTAACAGACGAACTACCTATGGGACTTCTTATATCACAGAAAGGACTTTTTAGAAAAGCAGGTTTCGATGACGATGTCTATCTTGGTGTAATCAAAAATTCTCCACGGATAGATATGGTAATAGAATATATAAAGTATATATATTTCAGACTGTAGACAAAGTTGGTGCTGGAGAAGAACTCCAGCACCACTTTTCGATAAAATCTATTTTTTCTTTTGTCT
>NZ_CALPDG010000080.1 GCF_943193195.1 Mediterraneibacter agrestimuris
GATATTTTTATTATACCAAAGAAACGGCTCGAAGTATAGAAAAGCCCGGCATTTGCCGGGACTTTGTCTACAGTCTGCTGCCAGCAGATACTCTGCTGGCAGGAAAAATTTTATATCTTTTCAATTGTCAATTTGACGAGGAGCAGTTCAGATTAATCAACTGCATCTTTTTTATAATATTCTCTTAGGAGTTACTCTATTCGGAACTGGCTGATCAGGCGGTTCAATATTCTTGCCTGATTAGACAATTCATTGGAAATCTCTGCACTTTGTTCGGCAGCGGCTGAGTTTGCCTTTATTACTTTGGAAACCTCTTTAATCCTGCTGTCAACAGAGATGATCATCTCTGACTGCTGGACACTGGCAAGAGAGATTTCATCCATCAGTAATTTAATAGACTGAATACATTCGTTAATGACCTGCATTGCTGATATGGCAAGGTTTGTAGATTCTGTACCTGTTTTTACGTCATCCAGCGAACGTCCGATCAGAGAGCCAGTATTTTTTGCAGCTTCCGCAGATTTTGCAGCGAGGTTCCTTACTTCATCGGATACAACTGAGAACCCTTTGCCGGCATCACCTGCCCGTGCAGCTTCAACGGCGGCATTCAGTGCAAGAATATTGGTCTGGAAAGCAATATCTTCGATTGTTTTTATGATACTGCCTATTTGTGCTGAGGACTGGTCAATATTTCGTGTAGCGGTAACCAACTGCTCCATTTTTGTGTCGGCTTCGGCTGCATAACCAGTTGCCCTGTCTACAAGATCCCGTGCGTTGCCGCAGCGAACAGTGCTGTTTTGGATCTGTTCAGTAATATCTGTCACATTGGACACAAGACCATTGATAGACACCTCTTGCTGCATTGTGCCCTGGGATAATGCCTGTGCGCCTGCGGATACCTGATTTGCCCCGCTGTCCACTTGACTTGCGATCTGGGTAATGTCCCGCATTACATCAGTAAGATGGGTACGGATACTTGTCAGGCTTTCAGCAAGAACTTTAAAATCACCGATATAGTATGATTCATTTTTTTTCACATCCACGGCTATATTTCCGTTTGCCATCTCTCTTAATATCCGCCCGATATCATCAATTGTCTTCCTCAGACAGTCACAGACCTGATGGATCGTCTGTGCGATCATACCAATCTCGTCTGTCCTTCCATAAAATGCTTCCAGTTCCTGGTCAGCAGACAGCTCCAGGTTACCTAAACGCCGGATGGCATTTTCCATGGCCATCAATTCCTTGCTTTCCCGGTGCAGGATCAGAAGGGTGATAAGAACAATAACAGAAGCCATGATCGCACATAAAATACCTACCGTAATACGGACCGTTAATACTTCTCCATAAACTTCTGAGGCATTGTCTCGAACCATGAATACCCAGTTCCTGTCTTTAAGATATTTATAAACGACTAGTTGCTCTACTCCGTTTTCGTCTCGATAGGAATAGGTTCCCGCCTGAGTGCTTCCGTCTGCTTTAATTCGTTTGATAATTTCCTGATATCCACTGTCAGATGTTTCTGTGTTCAGCAATTCTTCATCTTCATGATAGAGATATTTACCTGTGTCTACATTTAAAAACACATATTCACTGTTAGGAAGTCCTTCAATATCCAGATTCAGCAGTGCATCCATCAGACGGCCGGCATAGACGCCGGCGCCTACATAGCCAATGCATTGCGAGCCGTTAAAGATTGGATAGTACATGGAAATAATCATGCTTCCGGTTCCCGGAGACTCCATGATTCCTAGATTGGTAAGCTGTGGCTGTGCCAGGATAGTCTTTTGGAATTCGGTTAAAGAATCTCCCTTCCGTGTAGTTATTCCGATAGCTCCCTGCGAAGTATGAGTCAAAACATATGTATCAGGTGTACTGATATACAGTCCCTCGAAGATTCCTTTTATTTCGGCAAATTTTCGGTATACTGTTGTCCTTGCTGTAAAAGTACAGGGTCTTCAGGATTAGCGAGAAGATCTTGAACTTCACTGCCAAGGGCAAAGGCTGTCATATATTCTTCTGCGGAGGCTACATAATCATTGATAATTGCTGCTCTGGATTCTACAGCGTCAATCATTTGATTGGTAATGTTGTTTTCTACCATAGAGGCTACACGGCTAGATACAATGAACCAAAGCAACAGCATGCCGACAAAGGTGATTGCTGTGGTAATGATACTGATACGCGTAGCAAGCTTACGATTTGATAAAAACTTCATAAGATTCCCCCTTGTAATTGTAATAAAGATATAATTTTTTCACAAATTATTTTAGCACTATTAATTTTGCTTTTCAAGCTTGAAGTCCTCGCATTTACGCAGTTGTAATGATGATGCGTTTCTGTTCAAACGGTACCTTGCACTGCGCTGCAAGGTGTCCGATCAATGAAGTGATGACAGCGATATATCCAGCCCCTCGCCGAAGGCGGCTTAAAATGGGCTGGATACTGTTACTGGAGCACTTGTAGGGTGCGGACAGTAATGCTGCTTCTGTTCGGTCAGGTCGACACATTACTGAAAATTATTTAAATTGTTACCAGATTGTAATATCTTCTCGTTATGATAGACTTAACATAATGAAAGGGAGATATTTTTTATGAAGATTTTAGAGACGAAGCATTTGAAAAAATATTATGGCGAGGGCGGCAATCTGGTAAAAGCTGTAGATGATGTTAATATTTCCGTGGAAAAGGGAGAATTTGTTGCCATTGTGGGAACTTCCGGTTCCGGCAAGACTTCTCTTTTAAATTTGCTGGGTGGTTTGGATTATGCCGATAGTGGGGAGGTAATTATTGGAGGGCAGTCTTTGTTAAATATGAAGGATGAAGAGCGTACTGTATTCCGAAGAAGAAATATTGGATTTATTTTTCAGAATTATAATCTGGTATCGATGTTAAATGTTTATAAAAACGTAGTCCTGCCAATCCGGCTGGACGGAAATAAGCCGGACGAGGCATTTATCAGCAAGATTTTGAAATTATTGGGATTGATTGAGAAGACAAAGAACCGTCCAAACCAATTATCAGGCGGTCAGCAGCAGAGAGTTGCGATTGCGAGGGCGCTGGCAGCTAAACCACAGATTGTTCTTGCCGACGAACCGACTGGTAATCTGGACTCTAAAACCAGTGCAGAGGTAATGGGGCTGCTGCAGATGACCAGCCGGGAATTCAATCAGACTATTATTATGATCACGCATAATGAGGAAATTGCACAGCTGGCAGACCGTATCATCCACTTGGAGGATGGAAAGGTAGTGGGAGGTGACGGTTATGTTTCGGAATTCTAATCAGGAAGTATTAAAGGAATTAGGAAGAGACAATTATGCTTCTCACAAAAGCAGAAACCGCATAGCGATTTTAGCGATTGCACTGACTACATTGTTGATTACAGCGGTGTGGACAGTAGGAATTAGTTTTATCTCTACAATGGGCAATTACGGAGAGTCCGCGCCGGGACCGGGATGCGAGGGGAACATTAACGGTACGCAGGAAACACAGGAAAAATTGCGGGAGCTTCCGCAGATTGAGTGGGCGGATATGGCAAGAGAATGCAGTATGGCGGGGCTTCACAATCAGGAGTTCGCTGGATTGAATGTGCGTCTTCTGGCGCCGGATGAAGCGTATTATGGGCATAATTTTGTCAGCTTGACAGAGGGGAGATTTGCGGAAAGCGCTGATGAGATTGTGATTTCTGATACGATGGCAGAGCGGCTGGGGCTTAAAACAATCGTAGGTGAACAATTAGAATTGCTGGTAATGTTGGGAAAAGATGAAGAGATGGTGGAGACGCCGATGGATTTTATGATTACTGGATATTATAAAAATCCATTGATTAATATCAGTAATATTTATGATGAGATTTATACATCTCCAAAGTTTATTGAGCAGTATAATCCGGTAATGAAAGAACAGACGCAGCCGATTTATGTAAAGCTGAACAATCTGAATCCGCTGCTGATGAAAACAGATGTAATGAGTAAGCTGCAAGAAGTCTGTGAACTGAGCGGGGGAATGGGCGTCGGGACAAAAAACACCGATAGTCTGGGAAGTATGTTATTCAGTGTGGGACCGGCTCTGTTGTTTGTAGTATTCATTATTTTAAGCGGATATTTTCTGATCTACAATGTATTTTATATTTCAGTATCTTCTGATATCCGTTGGTTTGGTATGATGAAAACAATCGGAACTACTGCAAAACAATTGAAGCTTGTGTTGATGCAGCAGATTCGCCGTCTTGCATTGACTGGTATTTTGATTGGTATTGTTTTGGGATATCTGGTAGGCAATCTGATTGGGCCGGGCGTTATGGCGCAGACGATATACGCAATGTATTATAAGGCGCCGAATGTTGTGGCGGTATGTGTTCTGGGAGCAGGATTTTCGTGGTTTACAGTATATATAAGTGCAATAAAATCTTTGAAACTGGCATGCAGCGTTTCGCCGGTGGAAGCAGCCAGATTTGCGCCGAAAAAGAAGAAAAATCTGTTTACGATCCTTTCGTTTGCTTTAAGCGGTATGGTTTTTTTGATTACCTGCAATGCAACTCTGGGGTTTTCAGTGGATCATATGGTGGAGCGTTACAATATGAAAGACGCTTTGATTTTCCATGACGCGGTACACTGGCGGCTGGAGGAACCTTATCAGCCAATCTCTGCAGAACTTCCGGAAAAAATTGCAGAGCTTCCTTTTGTGTCCGGTGTAGACGTTATGTACCGTGCCAGAACTATGCCGAATTGCGATGATTTGGGAAAACGATATATAGATTCCCGGGCGGAAGTATCTCTGGGAGGTTTACTTGGAAAAGAGATGAATGTCTATGCCGAAAATGAGATGTTTATGAACGTATATGGAAAACATATGACAGGGGAGCAGTCTGAGGAGCTGCGGTGGAATCTTGGAGTGATGGGCGTACCAGCGGATATTATAGAGCGGGAGATGGAATATGGCGGTGTTTACAAAGGGAACTTTGATGTAGATAAATTTGCGGCAGGAGAAGGAATCATCTGGCGATCTGTGGATGTGTATGGATTTATAGAAAAGGATTTTAAAAATGGCGTACAGCCCGGAGATGTGGTTCCGATAGGATTTTATGATGACGAGGGGAATTGTGTAGAAAAAGAAATGACTGTTCTGGCAGTGATGGAGGAAGAGAATATGTATGGCAGTGATTTCGGTACTGCAAGTATCGTTTTAGCTGATACTCTGTTCAAAGAGTTGTATCAGGATTATGACCTGCGGATCAGTAACATTCAGATCGAAACAACAGAAGAAATAACAAAAGAACAGCATCAGCAGCTCAATACGCTCATGTCTTTAGAACATAATATGCAGTTGAATCTGGAATCTCGCTATATAACCAGGACAGAGATGGACGGACAGAAGAAGACTTTCCAGCTGATCGGATTTCTGCTGGCGGGACTGCTGGGGATTATCGGGATTTCTAATCTGGTCAATACAATCACTTCTGATGTATTTGCCAGAAAGATTGAACTGGCGGCGATGCAGTCCATTGGGATGACAAAGAAGCAGTTGTGGTGGATGCTGTTGACAGATACATTAAAATTCACAAGTATTTCTATCGTTTTAATGTTGCTGCTGGGAGGAATCATGTCCCATATGGTGACACAGAGCCCCTTATTTACCGGATTTAATGCAAGTCTATTTGTGTTGTCTGCGGTACTGTTGGTTCTTCTGGTAGCCGGGATCTGTGTATTTATGGCATGGCTGCTGGTAAAAATATTAAATCAGAAATCCATTGTTGAAAGACTGCGGGAAATTGAGTAAGATAAAAGTAATACGGCGGAGATAGTGATATGTGTGTAACAGTTCAGTCCAGGACTTTGCACTGGCTGCAAAGTCCGTGAAATAACGTATAGGTAGAGATGCATCAAGCCACCACGAAGTGGTTTTGCATGGCTTGATGCCTGTAACAGGAAGCCGAAGGCTGAACTGTTACATATGTGTTGGAATGTGCAGAACGAGTCTGAAAGCTGGGGACGAGAATGGATATAAAGATTTTAGTTGTGGAAGATGACATGATGTTAAATGAAGGCATCACCTATGCACTTCGTAAAAAAGAATATGTGGTGTACAGTGCAAAAACATTGGAGGAGGCAGCAGAATATCTGAATCAGCCTGTGAATCTGGTGATTTTGGATATCAATCTGCCGGACGGAGATGGAAGAGAGTTTTTGCAGAATTTTCGTAAGAGCAACTCGATTCCGGTATTGCTTTTGACTGCCCGGGATACAGAAAGTGATATGTTATGGGGATTTGACGCCGGATGTGATGATTATGTTACGAAGCCATTTTCTATGGCGGTGCTGCTTCGCCGGATTGAAGTTTTGTTAAAACATTCGGAAAGTGTAGACAGTCAAATCTACTACAGGGGAAGCTTAGTGTACGATTTTAATGAGAAACAGTTGACAAAAGAGTACCAGCCTGTAAATTTGACAGCTACAGAGGTCAGGCTGCTGGAAGCATTTCTTACTAATCGAAATCAGGTGCTGACGAGAGAACAATTACTGGATATGGTATGGGATACTTACGAGAATTATGTGGATGATAGGGCTTTGAATGTAAATGTGCGTAGACTGCGGGAGAAAATTGAGGATAATCCCAGGGAACCTGCCTGTATCAAGACGATTTTTGGTATCGGCTATAAATGGAGCGACCGGTTATGAATCAGTGGTTAATTAAGCTGCTTATTGTTGTCTTAGGGCTGCTGCTGGCAATTCTTGCTTATATGCTGTACAAATATCAAAGAGTGAAGAAATTTGCAAACAAAACAATGAAACAGGTGGATGACACGCTGGAGCAGCTGATATTAGGGCATGAGATAAAATATTTTCAGGAAAATGAAGATTCTCTGCTGGGTAAGTTCCAGACTCAGGCAGGGCGTCTTTATGATATTCAAAAAGCTCATGAACAAAGGGAAAAAGAGCTGCGAAGGCAGATGAGCAGTGCTGTCAGCAATCTGGTGCATCAGCTCAATACACCTATCGCTAACATTAAAATGTACAGTGAGTTTTTAAAGGAGGATTTACTGACGCCGGAAGAATATCAGCGTTTTGCAGATATTCTGGGGCAGCAGGCTCAGAAATTAAGCTGGCTGGGAGAAGGATTTGCCAAGGTGTCCCGGCTGGAGACGGGAATTATTGCTCTGAATCCAGAGATACAGCCTGTTTTGCCTGTTCTGCTGTCTGCGATTGACCAGGTATCCTTGAAGGCGGAACAGCACGATAACGACCTCAAGTTGGTGGGAAATCATAATCTAAAAGCTTATCTGGACAGAAAATGGACGGAAGAAGTATTCTTTAACCTGAATTATTCACGCTGGCGGTACCAATTATGGAAAAACCCGTATAGTTACTGTGTTTTCAACCGCTTTACATTTT
>NZ_CALPDG010000081.1 GCF_943193195.1 Mediterraneibacter agrestimuris
TAAAAGAACAGGCTCTTATGGATGTCAGATCCGTTCTTGATATAGCAAGTATCTATGGAGAAAAAACACTGGAGGAAAGCCTTTTTGAACTTTGTCACACAAGCGGCTCAGTCTTGATAAAATTCCCTTATCCGTCTTGGTATGCTCCGCTTCCTTAGCGGCTTTCCCGATAAGCAGCAGCCCCATATTTTTGAAATGCCCTTTTGCGCTCTGAAGCTCTGCGTTCATAGATGACAGCTTCATCGTATCCTGCGCCATATCCTTTGACAGCCTGTGAAACAAAGAGGACAGCTTATCAAGAGCCTCCGGGATTTTCATTGCCCTGACGGACTGTGCAAGCGTATCCTTGCCTTTTTCACGAAACGCCTTCATTGCGTTTCCGGCAGACTGTATCAGGTGATCCTTCGTCTGCCTGACTGCGGAAAATCCCTGACGGATTTTATTGTCCGTTTTCTGCACGAGGTTTTGGCATTTGCTTCTTAAAGTGCTGTTGTGGATCAGGTTGATTTCCTTACGCATATCCTGAAGCTCGCCAAGCATTATATTGTAACTTGCCCCCCTCTAATTGCCGACCGTGTACAGGCGACAGTTATGTCGTGTAAACACGACAATTACTTTTCTATTGACACACTTTTCATTGCCTTTATCATTGCTAAACACTGTCTGAGCTGCAATTCATCCATTCCCTGCAGTAAAACCATTACCTCCGTAATCAGTTCACAATCTGTACCATTACCATGTAAAATATATCTTTCTGAAGTACCTAGAACTGAGACCAACTTTTCCAATGTCTGAGTTTTAAACGCTCCTCCATTTTCGATGGCAGACAGGGCTTGCCTACAAATTCCAATACGTTCTGCCATTTCATCTTGACTCATTCCCAATTTTTTTCTTTTCTCTGATATTCTGTTACCCCGTGCAAAGTCCTTCTTTATTTCTGCCATCTGGTCCCACCTCCTTTCATGCAAAAAAAAATCAGGTCATAAGAATTCTCTCTTATGACCTAATTTTATTTTCACTATGATATTTTTTCCTGAGGTAATTCCCCTAAATTTCTTACTTCTAAAAAAACTTTATATTTGGATTTCCATCTACAATAAATTTTCCTAATCCTAAATGTCTCATCCTATCGCAATTTTCATCAGACTCCACGCCCACATATTGTTTATACTCAATACAATTGGTTTCTCTATTAATCCAAAAAGTTAGTAAGGACTTTCTGTTACCTTTTTCTGACCATGATATGCTCACATAAATTTTAAAACTTCTTGCTGTTATCAGCTCATCCTCATTATACAAATCATTCATCATCTCTGCTAATTCAAAGGCTGTTCGTTCCAATTCACTTGATCTATCAATAGAAAAATCCTTAAACATATTATATACATTAACACCTTCTGGAGGTAGTATAACATTCACATTATGGATTTTTGGAGATAAATGTTTACAAATTTCACTTGCAAATTGATTACCTATATTCTTCGCATACTCTTGGCTAATCATACATCTTGATGATATATAATAAATTTGCGAACTCACAAAATTCATATCCTCTAAGTTGCAAAATGAGAACGCATACTTCTTAATCTCATATATTACATTTTCTATCTCACGTTTTTTTCTAATAAGTTCTATTGCACCTAAATTTGCTACAACTCGATTTTCCAATTTTTTTATCCAAGCCTGAACAGCCACTGCATCAGCTTTTGCAGGATTTCTAACCGAAGCAATCAATGAACGCTTAGGGTTATTGTAACCAACATAATCATTTTTCAACCCCTCTTTGTCTTTATATACAACTATCAATTCCTGCATAATCACAATAAAAGTATCAATCGCTACTGATTCAGATACATCTATATTCTTTCCTGCTATCCACCAATTCAGCACTGTCTCATAATGCTTTATTGCAAACCTACATGCCTTATAATCATAATATTTCTTATCTAATCCCCATAATATTAAACACATAATATCTTTTATGTCTTTGTTTTCCGTTTCTCGGCAGATAAAATCTTCCAATATTTTTATATTATTTCTAGATATCTCATATCCTTCTCGACTTCGAAATAATTCTACATATTTTTTATCTGGTTCTTTAATTTCGCATATTCGATAATTAATATTTAGTCTGTCCATATCACTGCACAAAACACGATGCGATATCAACAGATCTAAAAAATTTTCAAAAATGCTTTTTTCATATGTAACTGGAGGATTATCTATAACTAGTCTTGCCAACACTCTTTCTTTTAAAAATCTATGTATTCTCTCTAATTCTTGAATGGCTTCTTGAGGATTATCTAATGCTTTGTCTGTTATAACATAATCAAACACCATATCAGTAGTGTATTCCCAATACTCATTCATTGCTTCTATTTTTGAAATTCTGGACTCCGCATCTGATACTTGTGATTTTACTTTTAAAAATAAGTTTTCAAAGCAATCACCATATTCACTTTTCTCTGTATATTCTGTCTTAATGTTATCCAATCGAGGCTTTTTTAATATATCTGTTATTAATACTCTTACATTATCATCCTGTTTTTGAGTATTTTTTGCATTTCCATCCTTTTCAATATAATATATTAATTTAACTAGCTTCAATAAATTAAATCTTTCCACTTCTGGTTCGGGGGCATGTGACACCAATTTTTCTATATCCGTACCAAGTAATCTATTTAACTTATTTATAATTCCATTATTTTTCGCGTTTTTTATCTTGTAACGAAAATATTCTTCCGAGGGTGCACCCTCTCCTGTTTTAATTTCATACTCATACATCAATTCCTGACACAAGCTTGCATATGTGTGCTTTTCACACTTATAATTTGAATCTATATCATACATTGCCATACTAACCACCGCCCTTTCATTTTATTATATCAGTATATTTTTTTATTAAAAGTCTTAACATCCTGTGAAATATCGTTAACTGCCCGGAGCATATACAACCATTTTTTTATCTCGTCCTTGCTCATTCTTTTCAATTCATTCATAATGTTATCTTGCATTTCCTCATTTATGCTTGAAAATACTCCATATAATAATTCATCTGTTGAACAATTTAATACAACAGCAATTTTTCTCAACACAGAGACCTTAAAATCTCCACCGTTTTCAATAGCTGATAAGGCCTGTCTGCCTATACCCACTCTATGAGCTAACTCATCCTGTGATAATCCCATCGCCTTTCTCCTATCAGCAATTCGTAATCCTCTCTCATAATCCTTTTCTCTTGTCTGTGCTTTACTGCTCATAAATCCTCCTTGCCGCCCTTGGAAACGAACAAGTCGGATTACCTTTACAGCACAAAAAAGACGCACGAGGAAACCAGTATCATAAATACTGTTCGTTTCCCCTGCGTCTCTGGTGCTTCCATCTTTCGATGTGCCCTTATCAGGTGGGCTGTAATTTAATTTTCAATCTTTATATTCTGAAAGTCCCATTCTCAGAATGTTCCTTCATCATTCCCTCGGAATACTTCTTGAGTATCATCACTCGCTTGCATCTGTCACATTTAATTCCAATGTTCTGCAGTGCCACAGCGGAATCATCACCGCATACAAAGTATTCCATCATTAACTTGTTGCATTTTTTACATCTAATTTCTATAACATTTCCTTTGTTCAATTCAGTTCGCTCCTTATTCATACAAAATCATCAATCTACAATTCTGTACTCGTAAAGGAAAGGGAAATCACCTTTGCAAGCCTTTTGCCGGGAGTTCCGATGAATGTATGCACATTCCCCGGCTTTGCTGATCTAAAGCCAACTGATATGAATTGTGCTGTTAGCACACATTCACATCAGGCTCCGGCTCTTTCCATAAACCACATATTGTTATCTTCATAGAAAAGGAATATTTCCTTTCCATCTACCACGCAGGTATAACGCTCTCCAACTCCGCCAGCCCTTGTACTGGCTGCTCTGCGCTTGTCTTTTACTCGTGTAATCTCATACTTTCTGCCATCTTCCCATGTTATCTCTTTGGGAATGAGCAGTCCGTCCTTTGAAAACTCTGCAAGTACATCAACATATACCTTATTGCTCAATGTAATCACCTTCCTTACAAGATTGCTATTGCTCTGGAAGCATCCATCTTCCTTGCTATATAGCCTTTTTCTTCTAATATTTTCAGATGTGCATAAACACTTGAAGTCGATGCCACCCCTACCATCTTGCATATCTCTCTGATAGTAGGAGCATAACCATTCACACGCTGATATTGCATAATACTTTCATACACATTCTGCTGCTTCTCCGTCAATGGTGCCCTGTCTACCAGATCAATTCTTGCTGCTTCGCTCATGTTCCGCCTCCCTCTTCTTTAACTCTATCGCTACTCGTAGTGCAGCTCAATTCCGCTTCGCTTCATTTCGCTCACGGCAGTCGCCGTATCAGATAACCAAGTCCCATATGTTTATGTGCAAGCACAACACATCTGTGCCTTGATTATCTGGCACTTCTCGTTGCTAACCTGAAAAATACCCATGTGGATGTACTGTGTGTTCTTCTTTTGCATTGACTGCCGACAGAATCCTGTCCCGGTACATGAGTCCCCTCTGGATACTGTAAAATCCAAATCTTCTGCGTATCTCATCAACCGCTGAATCCATCTTCATCTGCTTTTCACGCTTCTCCACACTTGAGAACAAATCAATCTGTTCCCAATAATTATCTGTTACTAAGTCTGCACCTCGGACACCAACACTACGGATTGGCTTGCTCCAGTTATAGTTTTCCTTAAATATCTGATAAGCGTATGCAGCTATCTCTCCGGTGATGTTTGTTGCATGGTCAATCTTTTTCTGACGGGTAAAAGAGAATAGCTCATTATCCCTGACACTTATCTCAACCACTCTGCACCGGAATCCATTCTCACGAAGTCTTGCTGCAACACTCTCAGCCAGAATATAAAGTACAATCTTTACATCCTCATCGCATACTAAATCCTTTGGTGTCGTTGTACTGTTTCCCACCGATTTGATTGGAGCGTGGGTATTCTCCAGCTTGACAGGTGAATCATCATAGCCATTAGCAAACAACCATAAGATACTGCCCATCTTTCCAAGGTGACTGTTAAGCACATCTTCATCTGCCCTTGCAAGATCACCTATGGTTTTGATACCAAATAATGCAAGCTTTCTGTTCGTACTTTTGCCAACGTATAGAAGATCTGCCACCGGAAGTGACCAAGCCTTCTGCTTAAACTCACTCTTATACATAGTTATGATTGCATCAGGCTTCTTATAATCTGAACCAAGCTTTGCAAATATCTTATTGAAAGAAACACCAACACTCACTGTGATGCCAAGCTCTGACTTCATTCTCCTGCTGATTTCCTGTGCAATGAGCAATCCATCCCCTTTAAGGGAGCTACTCCCTGTCACATCAAGCCAGCACTCATCAATTCCATATGGCTCCTGTCTGTCCGTATATTCTGCATATATCTCATGAGCCATCCTTGAAAATCGAAGATATAAGTCCATTCTTGGTGATACAAATGTTATGTCCGGACAGACTTGCTTTGCCTGCCAGAGTGCCATTCCTGTTTTCACACCGTACTTTTTGGCAATATAGTCGGCTGTTAAGACAATCCCATGTCTTGCCTCCGGGTCACCGCCTACTGCCAGTGGCTTTCCTGCAAGCTCAGGATGATGCAAATGTTCAATCGAAGCATAACAACAGTTGATATCTGAATGAAGTATTACCCTGTCTCCCATCTGCATCACCTCCTGCATTTAATCTGTCACTACCATAACCTTTAGTCCAAGTATATGAGTAATGTTCCTTACAGGGCATAGTATAACCCCAAGAATAATCGACTGTCAACAGACACATGTGTCCTTTTTCTCATTATATTGGATTTTTAACTTGAATAATTGGCACTATTGCTATATACTATGGAGTGAAAAGAGACATTTGAAATCAACAAAATGAAAGAAAAGAGGCGTATGTATGTACTCAATCGGAGAAATCATTTCAACATATAGAAAAAAGAAAGGCTTGCTCCAACAGGATCTCGCTGATGAACTGGCAAAGGAAGGCATTACCATTTCCTATAAAGCCATATCCAACTGGGAGAGAAATCTTGCTGAGCCGAGCGTTACCATATTTTACAAAGTGTGTAGAATCCTTGGTATTACTAACATGTATGAAGCATATTTTGGAGTAAATCCTGCCGATTCTTTCTCATCACTAACTGATGAAGGCAGGGAAAAAGCTATGGATTATATCAATCTGCTCCACGCATCCGGAATGTATGAAAAGCAGACTGCTAAGATAATTCCATTCCGTAGCATTGATATTTTTGAAAATGCCGTATCAACCGGAACCGGTAACTTCCTTATAGACGGACCGAAAGATACTGTACGCATAGATGAATCTATCCTGCCGGAAGATACTACTTTCGGTGTACGCATTAGTGGTGACAGTATGGAACCTGAATTCCACGATGGTCAGATTGCATGGGTATTACAACAGGAATCTGTTGCTAATGGAGAAATCGGCATCTTCGCTCTAAACGGAGAAGCCTATATTAAGAAATTACAAAACGATAAAGACGGAATTTTCCTTATCTCACTTAATGAAAAGTATGCACCTATCAAGGTTAGTGAAAATGACCGCTTAGACATATTTGGAAAAGTTCTTGGAAAATCTGATGCTTCTGCTATCACAGGACATTGCCGATAAAATTGCAAGTCCTTTTTATTGGACACATTATTTTGCATAATTGACAATAAGAAAATATCTATAGCTATAAATGAGCAAATTTGAAAAATTGCACAAAACTACACTGCGAATTTCATAAATGAATCAAAATCATTACTTTC
>NZ_CALPDG010000082.1 GCF_943193195.1 Mediterraneibacter agrestimuris
TTAAGTTACGGTTTTACTTACTTTAAAGTAATGCTATCCGTTTTTAAGCAAGTTTATAGCGGCGTGAATAATTCAGGGTTAATGGGAATAGATTGTGAAGAGAATATACATATTCCAACACAATTGCCTTTTTCAAATGTAGATATCAGCATTTTATTAGGAAATTCAATAGACAATGCGATAGAAGCTGCTGGTAAAGTTAAAAAAGGTAAAAATGTTAAGATATATATGGTATATGATAAAAATATATTGTTGATTACTATTACAAATCCGTTTGTTGGAACACTTATTAAAGATAGCCAAGGAGTAATAAAAACAACCAAAAAAGATAAAGATAATCATGGGTTCGGTTTAGAATCAATTAGAAGAGTTGTAGAGAAATATCATGGTTCTGTAGTAATTGAAGATACCGACAATCAGTTTGTATTGAAAGTAATGCTTGTTAATTTATAGGCAAAAGGTTCAATATAAAAGAAAATGTTGCATAGAAGCTCTTAAAAATTACATGGAACTGTTTTGAGAAGTATATTGTGTTATCATAAAAAAGTTTTAAAATAAAAATCATAAGGAGGTACTTGATGATGAAATCAAAGAAAGTAAAGGATTCGGTTGCTAGAACTGTATTGGAAAAAGTGGCGTTTAAGTGTAGTGAGGTTTCAGCTAACACAAAATGTATGTGCATTTATCATCAGCTTGAAAAGCCGGCAGGTATAAAGAAGCTTAGAAAATTTTAGTATGAATACATTGATAGACTGTTTAATGGGTTTTTTAGGCAGAGGAAATAATTTTTCAAATGAAGAAGAAGAAATATACCGATATGGGTTACAAGTTGGGCTAGAAATGTTGCTTTATCTTATGTGTTGTTTTTCCATATCAGTAGTTATCGGAATGGTAAAGGAGTTTTTTTTCTTTTTTGGAATATTCTATTCTATCAGATCTTATGCAGGCGGACTACATATGAACAGCTACATTAAGTGTCTTAGTGTATCATGTATTGTTTTTGTGGTAACTATGCTACTGGCAAAATATTTTAATATGAAAATTTGTGTATCAATGTGTTTAATCATGGTGTCTTTATGTCTGATATATATATTGGTATTGAAAGACGATGGGGAACCGAATGAACTTAACTTTTATATAAAGGGAATAAAACGCAGCATTTGTTGTATTTTACTTTTATGTTCATTCTTAGCAATTGGACGGCAGTATCAGATATTAACTGTAGTGGCATTTACTTTAATTATGATCTTAATATCAAAAGTTCTTGATTTAGTTGTTAAGATAAATTAAGGAATGTGCAGAGAATCATTGGTTAGTTGAAGTTTTAAATGAGACGACTATGAAGAAAAGTCTGTAAATAAGATTCTTCTATGATAATGATGAGCGAAAGGCTTGAAAGATCAGCTTTTGCCCTTTGTTTATATATCAGTTACTAAAATGTATGTCAAGAGCAGGCGGTTTTGCCGCCTGTTTTGACAATGGAACATTGCCTATTCTGGAAGCCGACCTTCGTACATAATACTCAGTTCCCCATAGACCTATCCCCAGTTCCGGATTGTGAAAGTCCACTTTTTTGTTGCTTTAAAGGTTGCAAGATACAGGGCTTTCAGCAGTGCCGTGTCACTCGGGAATACGCTTCTTTGACGGTTGAGCTTCCGATACGTGGAATTCAGCGATTCTATCGCATTGGTCGTATAAATTTCTGACGGTTACCGAAAATTTGAAGATCGGGGAAATGGCATCCCAGTTGTCTTTCCATCGCTTCATGGAATCCGAATATTTGGATGTGCATTTCTCAGTCACACGCTCAAGAGCTGCCAGCGCCTTTTTCTCATCGGACGCCTGATAAATTGTCTTTAAATCAGTTGCAAAGGCTTTCTTGTCTTTGTCTGGAACATATTTCAGAATGTTTCGCACCTGATGGACAATGCAGCGTTGATATTCTGTTTTCGGAAATACTGCCGCAATTGCTTCCTTTATTCCTGCAAGACCGTCCGCACAGAGGATCAGGATATCTTTTACATCCAGATTTTTCAGCTCATTTAACACAGAGAGCCAGTATTTCGAACTCTCATTATCCCCAACGCTGATTGTTAGCACTTCTTTCCGTTCTTCAGTATTGATGCCGAGGATGGCATAGGCCGCCAACTTGCGGATCACACCATTGTCACGGACAGAGTAATGAATCGCATCTATGCACAGGATAGGGTAAACTTCGTCTAATGGGCGGATCAGCCAATCCTCAATTTGTGGCAGTATCTTGTCTGTAACATCTGAAATAAACCCTTCTGACGTCTCAAAACCATAAATGTCTTCAATGGTCTCGGAGATCTGTCCGGTAGTCATCTCTTTTGCATACATGGAAATGATCTTCTGGTCAATGTCAGAAATATCCTTCTGGCGTTTCTTTACCACTTGAGGTTGAAAGGTTGATTTTCTGTCCTGTGGCACTTCAATTTCCAATGCGCCATAGGAACTGTTTACACGTTTCCGTTTATGCCCGTTGCGGTAATCATCACAGTCAAAACGTTCGGATTTTTCATATCTGAGATGGTCGTCCATTTCAGCTTCCATTATTTCCTTGATTGTTCCGCCCAGAAGATCTTTCAAGGCATCCTGAATGTTTTCGGCAGTCTGGATGTCATATTCCTGCAGGATCTGATGGATGATATTTCTTTTTCTCTCTGTCATTTGTACCCGGTGTACTGGTTTCTTTTGTTTTGCCATGATAAAAGGCCCTCCTATGATTTTATATTTTATCATAGAAGAACATTCTAAGTCCTAAAGTAGTAACATATTCTGCCATGAAGAAGCACCGTGCCAAACGGTAAGATTGTATACAGTCTTCACCATATCCCCCGCAGACTTCCATATCATGATTTTGATGTGTAAATGTTTTCGCCAATATCCGGTTCACGGCTGTTTTGCTTTTTCTGTAAATCATTTATCTTGACAGCCAATTCCTGAACCGCAGAGGACTCGTCCGCATAACCATTCTCACGCAGGAGCCATATGGTATGAGAATAACTGGTAATGGCAGTCTCGTAGTCTTCCAGTAAGGTCATGAGATTGGCGAGAGTACAGTATGGATAAATGAGCTGGTGTGCATTTTCAGGGAGCATTTTCTGATATATATCAAATGCTTCATTTAAATGCTCCATTGTCTTGTCTCCGTTTCCCTCCAATAAATAAGCGCTTGCAAGATCTGCATGGGTAAGCGCAAAATCCAGGTTGAGTTTATCCGGATATGCCGTTTCATAGATTTTTAAGGCATGCTCGTGTTCCGGAATGGCTTTTTCAGGATGCTCTGTTTCTGAATAAGCAGCACCGATGTTATTGTAAATATATGCTGTTGAGGAGTGGTCTTCACCATAAACAGATATGTTGATCTGTATGGCTTTCCTGTAATTCCTGACAGCTTCGGCAGGCTGTCCCATGTAATAAAAACAGAGTCCGATATTGTTGTGTATAGTCCCTACCTGCGGGTCATCCGGTCCATATACCTTTATGAATAATTCCAACAGATGCTGAAGGTCAGACAGGACTTCTGAGTAGTTATCTTTTACCATAAGCTCAAGAGAACAAATAGAATTCAGGACATCCAGGGTGTCCGGGTGGGTAGGGGAAAGGATATTGCATAAAATATCTTTCGCTTCTATCAGGAAAGGCATTGCCTTATCAGGTGCATAATCCGAGTATATATTTCCGATATGATGGGCAACAGAAGCATGCAGCAACAGTGTGTCATAATCGTCTGTATCTGTTTTGCTTTGATTGTATATCTCTTCATATATATTTTCTGCTTCCGAAAAGCGGCCGGTATTCTCTAAAAACATTGCCTTATGCGCAAGGGCGTTTTGTGTAAGATTGCTTTCCCTTCCTTCTTCCAAAAGCAGCACATCATAGGCACTGTCAAAGAATGCACCTGCCTTGTGATAATCGGTCTTTAAATATATTTTCCCAATATTCAGGTCTAGTTTTGCGAGTTCTATTTTAGTCAAAGGAGAAAACGTTTCAGGGGCAATATGTTCATTTATAATATCATGGCTTTTTTGATAAAAATCCAGTGCCGCGGTGAAATGGGATAGATTATATTCAATCATCCCTTTACTGTTGAAGACGGAACCAAGCTGGATGCAGTTATCTCCGTACAGCTCTGTATAAAGTGTAAAAAGCTGATCCAGCAGAGGTGCGGCACGCTTATAATAACCAATATCCAGATAGATTTCAGCCAAAGCCCACAGAAAGTCGCAGTCGTTTTCTGAATGGAACTGCCCATGGAAAATATCATTCAGTGCCCAGCTAAACTGAATTAATTCTTTTTTGGCAGCATCATTCTGAGAACGGATCTCCTTCATTTCCAATGTGATTTCATAAATAAAATTCTGACATGTCTGGTAAAGCTGCTCTGTAAATTGGGCGCAGATTGCGGATGCTATAACAGAATGCATGTAATAGAGGTAATGCTGCCGGCCGTTGTCATAAAGCGGTTCTTTCTTTATCCAGCCTTTTTTTTCCAACTGATTCAGCGGGGTACGATTTTTCAGGTCAAACCATTTTTTCGCCTTCTCAAATCCGAACTGGATATTGGGGATGGTCGAAATCTGAATCAATAAACGCTGTGCCTCGGGGGTGCATCCGTACACGGCAAAGAGTTTTTTCAGCTGTTCGATTACCCGACCTTCCGAATGCATCTTTTCATGAGTGGCAGTCACTTCTTCAGCACTGATGTGGAAGCCGCATTGAATCAGGGAATCGTAGAATTCATATAATAGAACCTCCTCTGAATCTGCAATTTTCGCAAGAAGCTCAATGGTAACGGTATGGCGGTCTGCAAGCTGTATAATTTTCTTAAGCATGATATCGTCTTTTTGACCAAAGTAATAGGAATAGAATAAATTCATACAATCGTTCTCAGAGAGCGTTGAGACAGGTATTTTGGTAAAAGACGGGAATCCCTTGCAGCGGCTTGTGATCAGAAAACGGCAGTTGAGGTATCCGCAGAGTCCAAGCAGGTGTTCATCATCGGTATTTTCTACATTATCTATAATAAGCAGCAGATTTTCGTGGTATTGATTTATGATGGAAACAGCCTTTTGGAATGCCTGCTCAATATTATTGGCTGTCCCATCAAGATTCAAGGCGCGTACAAGGGAAAGCGCAAAATCTCCATCAGTGTAATTGACCCATGCAATGTGGGTGATATTACAACTGGAAGAGGCCATATTTAGAATCCGCTTCAGGACATATTTTGCAATTTCGGTTTTACCTATACCGCCTATTCCATGTAAATAGCAGGAATGTTCGGAAAGTAACTGTTCAATCAGGGAAGCGATTGCATTTTGACGGCCAAAAAAACTGGAGGTCTGTTGGTAAGGGGCAGAAGTCAGTAGTTTTGGATATACGGCAGCAGGCATACTTTCGGCAGAACAGACTTCTGTCATATAGTTATTTAAGGAATCTGTAATCATTTCTGACGGCAGTACCTCGGTTCCTTCTATTGCCCCCAAGACTAGATCGAGACAGGAAAGAAGATGGGTGCGGCTGGTACTGTTATCTGTTGTATAATTATTTTCCCAGACGGATAAATCAATATGAAAGTATTTTTCTGCAAGGGAAATGAAGGCATTTGCCGATTCAGCCGCCTGTGGTTCCTGAAATTTTCCCTTACGGTTATCCGGGAAAAAAACATTTTCAAAAAGGCGTTTTAGTCTTTGACGTGTAAGGGTATTTACAGGCACCGGGCGCTTGATCCGATCATTAAAATAGCCTCTGTCGAAAGAGGGCTGGGGGAAATTCCATTGTTCCCATTCGATCATAACAGTGCCAATACATTTTATTAATAAGGTCCGAAGAAAAGCGGAAGTGGTAGTTATATCTGCCATGAGATTTTCTCCTTTCGTCAGGTTTAGAAATCCAACCATTATCTGACTGGAATCCAACTCCCCAAATATATTATAGTATGTGCGTAAGCAAAGGTTATGGCTGTACAGACATTATACCATTGTTGGGAATAGAAGGGTAGCGAAAGGAGAGGCTTGTGTATGAGTATTTTGGAGGTTGTATCAATTATTTCATGTATCTTTGTAATTCTAACTTATGTAGACCGCAGGAATAAGAAAGATGATTAGAGGAAGACTCGGCTGCTCTATGTTTGGGCGGCCGCTTTCTGAGTTATATGGCGCCTGCATGTTTATGAAAAAATAGGATAGATGTTGTCCTTATGAAAAATAAGAATCAGGCGGAATGCTGTTTTTATTGCGGCAGAATGGAATTACATGATAGGGTAGAAAATAATTTATTACTACTTTATAGAAAATATTATGAATGGAAGATATAAAGTATATATATTTTGAAATTATTGGTACACGCATTATTTATCAATAACGTAAGATTATTTTGCGTTTATTTTGTATTAATTATGCGAGTGGCAGCAGGTGCCTGAGAAAGTAGATTTTATATTAAATAAAAGGATAATATGTTTTAAGAATTACAAAAGGGGCTGTCGCTTTAACGATTAATAAATCGTGAAGCGGCAGCTTCCTTTTTGCAGATTTTTTCTATATGGTTGCTCTATTTCCGTTAAAAAAATAACTTCTTCGTAAAAAAGCCGTACTTTAA
>NZ_CALPDG010000083.1 GCF_943193195.1 Mediterraneibacter agrestimuris
TTTTTTGTAGGATTTGTATATGGCGTTCTGCCATAAGCGAGAATTTGCGCTGCATAGCAGCGTATAGGCGGTGAAACCGCTAAAAAACGTCCACTGGACGTTTTTGTCGCATGCTTGGCAGCCTATTCGAGCTGTTATGGCTGAACTGTTACCTATTTTTCGCCTATGTTAACATCTCTGCTGCCAGTTTCAGCACTGCTTCCACTGTATGCAGCCTGTTCTCCATCCGGTTCCCGTGAAAATGCAGTTCTCTGACCTGTACCTCACCATTCACACTGCATCCGATATAAACCAAACCAACAGGCTTCTCCTTCGTTCCGCCGCCGGGTCCGGCGATCCCTGTAGAGCTTAAACCAACGTTGCTCCCTGAAGCCGCTGCAGCCCCCAGCGCCATTTCCTGTGCTGTCTCTTCACTGACTGCGCCGTACTTCTCCAACGTCTCATGTCTCACACCGACCAAACGCTCTTTCGCTTCATTTGCATAGGTGATATAGCTTTCGTTCAGCACTTCCGAAGCCCCCGCCGCATTGACGATTGCACCTGCAATCAAACCTCCGGTACATGATTCCGCTGTGCTGACAGTCATTTTGTTTTTCTGTAAAAGCCTAACCACTTGCTCTTCTAATTCACATTTACTATTCGTCTGAAATAATTCCATCTGCTCTCTACCCTTTCGTAACAGTTCAGCCTATGCTAAATTCACCTGCGGTGAAGGGACGGATTCTATTGTTATTCCGAATTACATTCCGCCTTCTGTCAGAACCTGTTTATTCTTCAGCACATAATCCAGAAGAGAAATAATCGTCAGCGCCAGTGCGATCCATACAAGCACTGTTCCGATCATATCAAATACACCGCCCAAATCCATGATCAGCACAATGATCATAGCCATCTGGAATACGGTCTTGAACTTGCCCCAGTAACTTGCCGCAATCACAATACCATTATCGGAAGCTACCAAGCGGAATCCGCTGATAATAAATTCTCTGGAAATAATCACGATTACAACCCACGCTGCCAGCTTCTCCATCTCTACGAGGCAGATCATTGCAGAACATACCAGCAGTTTATCTGCCAGCGGATCCATAAATTTTCCGAAGTTCGTTACCAGATTGTATTTTCTTGCAATCTTGCCATCCAGCAGATCGGTCAGGCTGGCAACACAGAACAGTACAAGCGCGACCCACTTATTTGCAGCTCCGCCTACATTTGTCAGCATAAAAAATACAAAAAATGGAACCATGATAATCCTCAATACAGTCAATTTATTTGGTAAATTCATTCTACTAATCCTCCTATTAAATCGTATTCCAGCGCCCCGGTGATCTTCACCTTTGCAAAATCGCCGGATATCAATTCTTCTCCTGTTTCTACAAAAATCAGCCCGTCTACATTCGGCGCGTCCCGGTAAGTCCTTCCCACATAAACCGCCTCGTCTGCGACCTTCCCTTCAATCATAACGAGAACTTCCCTGCCTGCCATATTTTCCGCTGCCTCAAAAGCAATCTCCTGTTGAAGCTCCATCAGTTCTGCCTGACGGTCTTCCTTCACTTCTTCTTCTACCTGCCCCGGCATCTTAACCGCAGGTGTATCCTCCTCCGGCGAATAAGTAAAAACTCCGAGACGGTCAAATTCCATCTCATTTACAAAACGATACAGTTCCTCATGTTGTTGTTGGGTCTCTCCCGGAAATCCGGTGATCAGCGTTGTCCGGATACAGATATCTGGAATCTCTTTCCGCAGCTTAGCGATGATATCTGTCAGCTCCTGCTTAGAAGTTCTGCGTCCCATTCGTTTCAAAATGTCATCACTGGCATGTTGTATCGGCAGATCTAGATAATGGCAGATCTTTGGTTCTTCCTTCATAACCTGAATGAGTTCATCGTAAATCTCTTCCGGGTAACAGTACATCAGACGGATCCAGTAAATCCCGCTGATCTTACAAAGTTCCTTTAGCAGGCGGTGCAGTGATTTCTTTCCATACAGATCTTTCCCGTACAGAGTCGTCTCCTGTGCAACCAGGATCAGTTCTTTCACCCCCTGATCAGCCAGTTCCTTTGCCTCTTTCAAAAGCCGTTCCATCGGAACACTGCGGAATCCTCCCCGAATCTTCGGAATAATACAATAAGTACAGTGCTTGTCGCACCCTTCCGCTATTTTCAGATAAGCAAAATGTCCGCCTGTTGTAATCTGCCGTTTGATATCCGTCATCGGAAGAGCTTTCAATGATTCCATTGTTACCGTTGCTTTTCCTTCCAATGCACTTTGAATTGCTTCGATGATCTTATCATATGCGGTTGTTCCCAGCACAGCGTCTACTTCCGGTATCTCGTCCAGTATTTCCTGGCGGTATCTCTCAGCCAGACATCCTGTTACGACCAGTGCCTTTAACTTCCCTGTTTTTTTATATTCTGCCATATCCAAAATGTTCTGAATACTTTCTTCCTTGGCATCATGGATAAAACAGCAGGTGTTGATCACAATAATATCTGCCTTTGTTTCATCATTGGTCATTTCGTAGCCCTCGCTTGCAAGCAGTCCCAGCATTACCTCGCTGTCTGTTAGGTTCTTGTCACATCCGAGGGAAATAAATAAAGTTTTCATAAAACTATCATTCTCCGTCTTCTGTTATGGATATAGATAAAGTGTTTCACTTCAAGCGGTCTGCAGGATCACCCGCACTGGCAATGAAAGGCAGATACCACATGTGCATCTGCCTTTTGCGTTTATTCCTCTGCCGCTTCTTCTGTTCTCTCTTCTGCCCTATCTTCTGTAATTTCTTCTATTGCTATTTCTTCTGCTGCGGCTTCTTCCGCACTCTCTGCGACAATCTTTAATTTCTCGTTGTTCAGTTCATCAATTGCAACAGATAACGGCTTAATGCCCTGTTTTGCCTTCACCATCGGCTCATCGCCGTCAATAATCTGCCTTGCTCTCTTAGATGTCGCAAGCACGATAGAATATCTGCTGTTGACAACCTTTGTTTCTCCTTCTTCAACGTCTTTGTTTACCACTTTCATTAAATCTGTGTAAGATGGATGTAACATAACGTATTATTCTCCTTTCAAATGCCTTAACTCTTCTTTTAATTTCTTGACAAACGCCCCATTGCGGTCAATCCGCAAATGCTCCGAACGAATGATACTGTGCATCTGTTCTACACATATTTCCAGATCATCATTGACAACCAGATAGTCATACTTTTCCATTCCTGCAGACTCTTCTACCGCCCGGTTCAGTCTGTACTCAATGACCTCCATACTTTCAGTCCCCCGTCCTACCAGACGTTTTTTCAACTCTCCTGCGCTCGGCGGTACAACGAATAAAAGCAATGTATCCGGAAATGCCTGTTTCACCTTCAGCGCCCCCTGGATTTCAATCTCCAAAATCACGTCTTTACCGGCATTTCTCTGCTCTTCCACATAGGTTCTCGGCGTTCCGTAATAATTTTCCACATACCTAGCATACTCTATCAGTTCATCTTTCGCAATCATTTTTTCAAATTCTTCTTTTGTTTTGAAAAAATATTCTCTTCCGTCTGCTTCTCCCTCACGCGGCTGTCTTGTTGTTGCCGATATGGAAAGTGCATATGTTTCCTTGTATTTTTCCATAAGCCGTTTCATCAAAGTTCCTTTGCCTGCACCGGAAAAACCGGATACTACAATCAAATTTCCCTTTCCGTCCATATCTTTCTCCTCTATCTATTGATTCTATTGTACATTCTATTCAATATTCTGAATCTGCTCTCTGATCTTTTCAATCTCTGTCTTCAAGTCAATCGCATAATTGGAAATCTCCAGATCATTTGCTTTTGATAAGGTTGTATTAGCCTCCCGGTTCATTTCCTGAGCAATAAAATCCAGCTTTCTTCCGATGTCTCCTGTCATCTCCAATGTATCTCTCATATGGGAAATATGACTCTTCAGCCGCACGATCTCTTCATCTGTACAAATCTTATCTGCAAACAGAATGACTTCTGCAGCGATCCTGTTCTCCTCTATCTGCGTATCCGCCAGGATCTCCTGCATCTTCTCTTCCAGTTTTGCACGGTACTTTGCAACAATTTCAGGAGAATGCTCCTCTATCTTCTCAACAAATGTTTCCATATTAGCAAGCTTTTCCAGAATATCCTTCTTCAAATGCTCCCCCTCGGCTGCTCTTGCCTCTACGAACCGGGTAAATGCCCCTTCCAGTGCAGCTTTCAGCCCCTTCCAAAGCTCATCCTCATCTTCCGGCTGTGCTTCCATTACCAAAACCTCCGGGCAGCGTGCCAGAACAGATGCCTTCAAATCATTCTCCACACCAAATTCTTCACTCATCTGTCCGAAATACTTTACATATTCTGCCGCAAGAGCTGAATTGTACTTCAGGGCTGCCTGTTCCTGTGCCGTATCCTCATAGGTAATAAAAATGTCTACCTTGCCGCGTGCTGCATACTGTTTCAAAAACGAACGTATGGAAGTCTCAAATAAATTCAGCTTCTTCGGCATCCTGATATTCACATCCAGATAACGATGATTCACGCTCTTTAATTCCACCGTATACTTTTTAGAATCCAGTTGATATTCACATCTTCCAAAGCCTGTCATACTTTTAATCATTGTCTTGTCCTCTTTTAGTTCATGATATCTCTTCTGTGGTTTAAAACGTACTTATGTGATTATTTATTATACCCCATGGACTATCTTCGGTCAACTCCTGCCTTAACGTAAGAAGTTTCATTTTTTCGATTTTTTATTTCTGTTTTTAAATTTCCCTCGTCACATCACGAAGCCACTTATAGCTCTTATACCTCCATATGGTAATCGGAATCTTAATCAACTCATCACTCATCAAAATCATATACACCACCGGTACACTGCACTTAAATACAAAGGCAGCAAGGAATCCGAATAAAATCGAACACCCCCACATAGTACTCATATCCAGAGCCAGTCCAAACTTTGTATCACCCCCGGAACGGAAAGTTCCGACTACAAGTGTGGTATTGACCGCCTGGCCAATTACAAAATATGACATTACAAAGAACATAAATTTCAAATATTTCTGTGCGGTCGCTGTGAGTGCCAGAAAGCCCGTCACGAATGGTGAAACAATCAGAATCAATGCGCCTCCTGCGATTCCCAGAAAAAGGCTGATCCACAAAAATCGGGAAGCATATGCTTTTGCATGTTCCAGCCTCTTTTCTCCGATGGTCTTTCCAAGATAAATCGCTGTTGCACTAGACAGTCCGAAAGAAACCACTGTTGCTAACTGCCGCGCCACCTGCGCCACTGAATTTGCCGCCACCGCAGCACTCCCCATATGTCCGAGAATCGCTGTATTCGCAGCCGTACCCATGCCCCACAGTACTTCATTCATAACAACCGGAATGGCATAGACAAGAAAATCTTTCACCAGCAGACGATCTGTATGCAAAAAGTATTGAAACCGGAACTTAATATCTTTATTGAAAATTTTCGCATAACCAAATACCAGAACTAATTCCAGCAGGCGGGAAATCAAGGTTCCGAGAGCCGCACCCTGTATCCCCATCTTTGGACAGCCAAGCAGCCCAAAGATAAAAATTGCATTCAGCGCCACATTACAGATCAAAGACAGCAGATATACAACTGTCGCAACAACCACTCTTTCCACGCTGCGCATGATATAGAGGTATACCTGTGTAATTCCCATCATCACATAAGAAAAGGACACGATTCTAAGATACTTGATTCCTTCTGCAATGACCTCCGGGTCATTGGTAAATATCTGCATCAAGACCCCTGGTATGGCGAGAGCTGCAATTGTAAAAAGGGCTGTAACAACCATTGCTGCCTTCATACCAAGCGCAAGGATCTTTTCAATCGTAACTGTATCTCCTTTTCCCCAATACTGTGCGGTCAGAACCGTAGCTCCCGAAGTCAGTCCGAACAAAAACAGGACCATGATATATTGTACCTGTCCCGCAAGAGATGCCCCTGAAAGTACTTTTTCCCCGACTTTTCCCAGCATAACTACATCTGCCGCAGTCACACCTACATTAATCAAGTTCTGCAATGCCATCGGAACTACCAGTGCAAATACACTTCGGTAAAATCCGCCCCAGTTAATTCCAAGCTGAGTATATTTTGACTTCTTCCACATTCTGAAACTTCCTCCAATCCAGTTTCCCTTATATACCATTTTCATATATTCCAAAACAAAAAGCAATCACATACTTTATCCTGAATTATTCACGCTGGCGGTACCAATTATGGAAAAACCCGTATAGTTACTGTGTTTTCAACCGCTTTACA
>NZ_CALPDG010000084.1 GCF_943193195.1 Mediterraneibacter agrestimuris
TTAAGTTACGGTTTTACTTACTTTAAAGTAATGCTATCCGTTTTTAAGCAAGTTTATAGCGGCGTGAATAATTCAGGATTAGTATTCATTTTTTTAATGCAGTCAGCAAATGAAAAGTCTTTAAAATCTGGTGAGATTCTCCAATACCTTGGCCAATCCAAAACCATCGGACTAATAAATTTTGATTTAGGGTCATCGGTTTTGATGAAATCCCAAAAAGGAATAAAGTAATCATTATATACCGGGTGATGGTTATTAAAACTTTTACCAAAAGAAATTCCTATCGCTTTACGTGCAGGTTCACCTCTTGCGGCCTCTACTAAGGGAGTACCGAAATATATTGACTTGTTGGAATCCATCAATGCGAAGCCAGAAGAAACACAACCACGCAAAGGAATCCCCGCAATAATTGATTGGCAAAAAAAGTCCATACAAGTCTGTAAGAACGATAAATAGATTTGATGTTCTTGATAAAAAATGGGACAATAGGGAGTATCTTTTTCTCCCAACAATAAAGGGTAAGGTTCATATTTGGGAGTCGCCAGCCAATATGCCTCTCTGCGGCAAAGGTAATGAACATAAATTATAAATGTATCACTAAAATGACAAACATTAACGTGTCCATTTGCATTGGCAATATATCGTCCCTCTTTCCAGTCATCACTCATTCGTATAGGAACAGCCTTGCTTATATCAGGCGTATAAACTATATCAAGCAATTTGTTATATAATTCTAAAATTGTTTGATTTCCGTGAGTGGTTACATAATTAGAGAATCCTAATATATCAAATAAAGCAATAGAATAAAATTGTTCTTGTTTGCCAGCTTCCTTGAGACGTTTTTCCATCTCTATTTGAGAAATACGCTCATGAGTTGGTTGGTTAACGGCTGAATTATCCATATTTTTTCTCCTACAGTATCTATTGGTTGATGAATTATTATTTTATACTACCAGATCGTTAATATCAACCAGTTGCAGGAAAATTCAAAAATTTTCGATATATCATATGTGAATTGTTTGACCAGAAAGTAATGGATATACTACACAAATAGCCATGTGCTTGTAAAATCGGGAGGTTTATGGTAGTATGGAGTTACGAAAACAAAAGGGAAAGCAGGTGGGAAAATTGACAGTGACGGAACAAATAGACCAGAAACATCAGGAAGATTTACAGAGGCTAAGAGGCTTTCGCCTGCTTGATGATGATTTCCTCACAAAGTGTTTTGAGGGAGATACGGCAAGCATAGAACTGGTATTGCAGATTGTACTGGAAAAGCCGGATTTAAAGGTACTGGACGTCCGCACCCAGGTATTTGTGGAGAATCTGCTGAACCGTTCAGTGAGGTTGGATATCCTGGCTACGGACAGTACAGGGGCAAAGCTGAATGTGGAAGTACAGCGCTCCGACAAAGGAGCCGGGAGAAAAAGAGCCAGGTACAACAGCAGCATGATGGACGCAAACCTTTTGAAGAAAGGCGAGGACTTCGACAAGCT
This sequence comes from Mediterraneibacter agrestimuris, assembly GCF_943193195.1. Taxonomy (GTDB): domain Bacteria; phylum Bacillota; class Clostridia; order Lachnospirales; family Lachnospiraceae; genus Schaedlerella; species Schaedlerella agrestimuris. Next base: position 1,497 of record NZ_CALPDG010000084.1, read on the forward strand.
GCCGGAAACGTGGGTAATTTTTATCACAGAGAATGACGTAATGGGAAAAGGGTTGCCGCTCTATCCGATTGAGCGGTGCTTTTTAGGAACAGGGGAAAGATTTGAGGACGGTTCGCACATACTGTATGTAAATGGCGCTTACCGTGGAGATACTCCAATCGGGAAGTTAATGCATGACTTCTCCTGCACAGACGCAGCGGATATGTATTATGGGACACTGGCAGACAGGGTGAGATTTTTCAAAGAGAGCAAGGAGGGAATCGAAATTATGTGCCGTGCTATGGAAGATATGAGGAATCAGACATTGAAAGAGGGAGCAATCAATTCCGCAAAGAGAATGTTGGCAGATGGGATTTTAACACTTGAAAAAGTTGCGGAATATGCAGGACTTCCTCTTGACGAAGTGAAAAAATTGAAAGCAGAACGGACAGCATAAAACAAAACCGTAGGCCGGGAATCTAAAAACAGGTTCCTGGTCTTATTTTTTTGCCCTGAAATGTAAATTTTCTGTGAACTTGATTAAAAAGTCCTTTACAAAACGTCTCTGGAAAAACGGCGAAGTCGATCCTTATTTCGGTAGGTGTTCGACTGGCAGCTTTTAATTTAAGGCAGATTGCAACCCTGACCTGTACCGATGAACTGGATTTATACAGCATCGGGGAGAAAAAAGTGGCGTTGTTTTGCTGTATTCCGGATGCAGATACCAGCCTCAATTATCTGGTTGGAATGATATATAGTAATCTGTTCCAGATGCTTTACTATGTGGCAGACCGGAAATATCATGGGAAACTTCCCATTCCGGTACACTGCATCATGGATGAGTGGCCAAACGTAGCATTGCCGGATGACTTCGACAAGCTGTTGGCAACTATGCGGTCACGCGCAATTTCTTGCAGTATCATCATTCAGAACATCGCACAGATGAAAGCTTTGTTTAAAGACAGCTGGGAAAGTTTGATTGGAAATTGTGATGAATTTTTATATCTGGGCGGCAATGAGAAAGAGGGACATAAGTATGTCTCCGAACTTTTGGGAAAAGAAACGCTGGATACCAATACCTACGGGCAGACCAGAGGAAGAAGCGGAAGTTATTCTGTGAATTTCCAGCAGTCCGGCAGGGAACTTCTCACTCCAGATGAAGTGCGCCTTTTGGATAACCGGAAGGCAGTATTGCTGGTGCGTGGGGAGTGCCCTATTCTGGATGAGAAATATGATCTGCACAAACACATGAATGTGAAATATACGGAGGATGGCGGTGCGCCTCCGTATGATTATGCGAAAGCGCCGCTTGCGCAGAATGATCTGCATATTGATACCAAGAGACTGGATGATTATGAACTGCTTTCTTCAGAGGAAATCTTCGGAGGGGAGCAGTCTTTTTGATTGGAGGAATGCGATTGAAGAACTGGAAAGAAATGAAGAGGAATCGAGTAGATAAGAAATTTTTGGTGTATGCGGTTAGTCCGCCGGCTGTTGGGGATACATCCTTAAGTGCAGTGACAATTGTGTGGAATTATGTGGGAGAATTGGTGTTTAACCTGTTAGTGTTGGTAGGCGCAGTGAAAGCGGCGGACCGGATTGTGCGGGAAATGATGGGATTATAAAAATCAAGAAGAAAGAGAGCGAGAACAATGGAAGTAAAAATGAATAAAGAAATCCGCAATTACCAGGAGTCCATGTTTATGGGACTGAACCTGCGGCAATGTATTTTTTCCTTACTTGCCATCGCTGTGGCGGTGGGGATTTATTTTGGTTTGGGAGACTATGTGGGGCAGGAAGTGACTGGGTGGCTGTGCATCCTTGGCGCGGCTCCTTTCGCAGCCTGTGGATTTTTCCAGTATCATGGCATGAATGCGGAGCAGTTTGCTTGGGCGTATATAAAGTCCGAATTTTTATACCCCAAGAGGTTAGTATTCCAGTCGGAGGACCTGTACCATGCCTGCATGGAAGAAACCATGAACCTTGGAGAAAAAATCAGAGGGGATGGAACTGCCATTCAGAAAAAAAGGGAACAGAGGATGGAGAAGAAACAGATGAGGCAGAAAAAGAAATCGAGAAGGAGTGGTGCATTTGATTAAAACCTTACAGCAGGCATTGAAAATGGATCGGGAAAAGTTCAAAGTTTCAAGGTCTGTCCAGCAGGCGATCCCCATCCAGAGGATCTGGCCCGATGGGGTATTCCAATCGGGGACAAAGTTTTCTAAGTCCTTTCGATTTTCCGATATCAACTATGCCATTGCAAGCAGAGAAGATAAGACGGAAATGTTTTTGGATTACAGTGAGCTGCTCAATGCGTTAGATTCCGGCGCGGCGGCAAAGATTACTCTAAATAACAGGCGGATCAATAAGGAAGAGTTTGAAGCCTCCTTGCTTCTGCCGATGAGAGAGGATGGGCTGGATGCGTACCGGAAGGAGTATAACGATATGCTGCTATACAGAGAGCATCCTGTCGGTAGCGAGAAAGCATTTGTGCCAGATGCCTGGCAGTTTTCACAGGAACAGGCAGCGGCACATGGCTGGTCAGGATATGGGGATTCAGAGTATGTTCCCCATGTTATGCGGTATTATTCTGGCGGCGGATGGTTTTTAGGACTATTTGGAAATGGACAGATCGTGACCATTGCCAAAAGTCAGCTTGGCAATGAAGGCGGGCAGAAATTCTGGTCGTGGTATGGATTTAGCAGTCGGGAGGAATGGTGTGCCTGTTTCGTGTCCTGGTGTGCAGATCAGGCAGGAATGATTCAAAATGGCACAGTGCCGAAGTTTTCTCTTTGTACTGAAGGTGTGAACTGGTTTCAGACACAGGGAAAATGGAAAAGTGGAGGCAGTGTTCCTACTCCCGGAACGATCATCTTTTTTGACTGGGATCATGACGGAGCCAGTGATCATGTGGGAATCGTGGAAAACTGCGATGGAACTACTGTGCATACGGTGGAAGGAAATAGTGGGGATAGAGTGAAGCAGAATAGTTATTCAATCAATTCACCGTCTATTTTGGGATATGGATTTGTTTATAATTGAAAAAGAAATCCGCAGGTATTACATTGAACTGACCTGCGGATTTTGAAAATATTTGTCTATTCTGCAAACTCCTGCATTCTCAGTAAGAATTTTTCGGCAGCTTTGGGAAATACTTGATATTTTTTCCAAATAATATGCATTTCTTCCGTAAGTTCTGGCATCAAAGGGCGAAAACATAAATTACTATTATCTGTAATATTGATGATTTTATCAAAGCACAATGCATATCCCATTCCGTCCTTTACCATGAGAGAGCCATTGAACAGGAGATTATAGGTTCCTACAATATTCAGTTCTTCAGGATTTTTACCCAGCCATTTTATTAGGGAGGATTTGCTGGATCGCTGCCGAGAGATAATGAGAGGCTTATCCCACAAATCTTCTGCTGTAATAACCTCTTTTTGAGCCAATTCTGCATCAGTACGCATGAGAATGCCCCAGGTATCTTTATATGGAACTTTTAATTTATGGTATTTGCTGGTATCTACTTCACCAAATACTAACCCAAAATCAATCAGTCCGCGATCAAGATTTTCGAGGACACTGGCACCGTCTCCACTTATAATGTGAAAATGGATATCAGGAAACTCTTCCTGCAATGCTCGTGCGGCGGATGTGAGAAAGCGGACACCGTCAGTTTCACCTGCGCCAAGTGTAATATCTCCAGTAAGATAGTCATTAGATAAAGTGATTTCGTTTTCTGTCTTTTTTACTAATTCCATGATTTCTTCAGCTCTTTTACGAAGGAGCATTCCCTCATCAGTCAAGGTAATTCGACGATTGCCGCGAATCATCAATTGTGTACCCAATTCCTCTTCCATTTCTCTTAATTGCCGCGAAAGTGTTGGCTGTGACAAATGAAGTGCTTCGGCAGCTCCTGAAATACTCTGTTCTCGTGTAACAGCTAGGAAGTATTGTAAAACACGTAATTCCATGAAATTCACCTCACAAATTAATATGTTAGAGTAAATTATCTTATCGAGCTTCAATGATGAAAATATTGTACCATGTTTTGATATGCCTATCAAGTATGGCAGTATATCCGATATAAGTACCGATATAAGTATTTGTTGAAGAGAGAGAATAAAGTTAAAATATAAATATAAAAGTTTTTCGTGAATATGGAAGGGGAATAACCGAATGAAGAAAAGTAAAATAGAATCGGTAATTGAAAATTTAACCTGAATTATTCACGCCGCTATAAACTTGCTTAAAAACGGATAGCATTACTTTAAAGTAAGTAAAACCGTAACTT
>NZ_CALPDG010000085.1 GCF_943193195.1 Mediterraneibacter agrestimuris
ACGCCATTAGGGCAAGCCGCTTTTGTAGCTATAGAATCCATGAAAAAATTACAGCAGTACCGAGCAATCGGCACAGTTGAGGAATGTCAGGAGGCAAGGGAAAGGATTGAGGTAATGAGTAATACAGAAAACAGAGAAGAAACTTGTTTTATACCAGAAAAAGATAATCCATACCCACTTTGCGTTGGAAGGGGAGAAGAAAAATGCAAAGATTGTCAGATTAGAGCTGATTGGGAACCAGAAGACCCATTCGGAGTTGAATAAATGTGATTGGGGGATTTTGAAATGAACATTAGAGAACAGGTAAAGGAATTGAGAACAATAGCAGAAGCATATAGAAGACCGCCATACGGAAGAGAAATCATAGGAACAGAAGAGGCATTATCAAAAGCCGCCGACACCATAGAAGCCTTATCCGCAAAACTGCAAGGGGCGAATAAAGAGATGTCAGACGGCGGTGGATGGATTCCATGCAGTAAGCTAATGCCGGAGAAAACTGGATATTACCTTGTACAGTTATCAAGAAAACTTCCCAAAGAAGATTATTCGGACAGGGTGGTTGCGTTATATGACGGAGAAGATAGAGAGTTTATACGTTACAGAAACATTATAATTGCATGGCAGCCACTTCCGGAACCGTACAGGGAGGATGGAGTAAATTAAGATTTAGTGGAGGATGAGTGAAGGAAAACCATGATACATCAGTTGAAAATTGAAAGCAGATTTTTTGAAGATATAATAAAGTGCACAAAAACATTTGAAGTCAGAAAAAATGATAGGGATTTCCATAAGGGAGATTATCTTGGACTGAATGAGATTACTCCGCATGCGTGCAATGGATCTGGAGAACATAAAGAAACCGGGAAATTTGTGCTTGTAAAAGTCTTGGATGTGTTTGAGGATAACTGTTATACAAAAGATGGATATGTAATCATGAGTATCAGACCGTGTACAATTAAAGAGGTGGAATGGGACTATGCGCCCTGGTATTCAGAACAAAGCGGAGAAAATCCGGTATTACCAAAAGAATTAGATTAAGATTTAACGGAGGGATGAAATGAGAACATTAAGATTTGAAGGATACAGCGATGATACATTTGGAGAATATGGACTGACGGGTGATGATGCAGATAATTGCGGAAGCATGAATCCGATACAGTGTGTGGTAGACTGCGGTGAACAAGGGCGGTTAATGGTAATTGGTCAGTATTCAAGAGCATCTTGTAATAATGGCTGCTGGATGGTTGGGGTAAGTAAAGTGGAGGAACATGATGATTTCCCGAATTGGAACATGAGACTGAAAGAAGCGGCAGAAGCAAAGTATTCCACAGCATTAGAGATTGACCTTCCGGAAGGAGATTTTAATTTGACTTGGTACAATAACGGAGATAAAGTTGGTTAAACTGACATTTAAAGGAGCTGATACATTGGGCAAAACAAACGAACCCTGTGCCGCTGCCGTGCTGGTCAGGGCGCAGGGAGAGCAGATGAGGAGAAGAATGATGAGCGGAGTTAAGAAGGAGTGTTTTGGATATAGTGGAAGATGTAAATGCAATGCGCTTAACCAGATGTATTGCGAAACCGAGAAATGCAAATTTTATAAAACCACAGAACAGTTTGAAAGGGATAGGAGAAAATATCCATTCAGAAGACACGGAGAGTAGAATAAGCGTATTGGAATACTTGGAACGGTTGAAAGGGGAGGATTCCGGTGGACAGGCAGCAATGGGAAGAGATGGAAAAGAAAAAAGAATACCTAAATGGATACAAGGCAGCGAAGCGAAGGGAAGAACTGATATTAGAACAGATCCAGAAGCTCCGATCGGATGCAATGATGCCATCGGTAAATAATGATGATATGCCACACGGAAATGGAGGGAAAAGCGACTTATCTGATTACATAGAGAAAAGAGAGGAATTGATGGTAGAGCTGCAAGAGGAAAGGCTGGCAGCAGTACGGGAATACAAGAAAATATACAGAAGCGTAAAACAGATAAAGGATGATGAGGAGAGGGAAGTACTGACGAGATATTATTTGATGAGGGAAAAATGGGATGATATACCGCAGAAAATAGGATATTCACGTAGTAAAATGTTTAAAGTATACGAATGTGCACTAAAAAACTTTCAAATTTTATAAAAAATGGACTGAAATGGACTATGAACCTGTGTTATAGTGTAAGAAAGAAATAAGGCATAGAGAGAACAAACAGGGGCAGCAGGCGATAAGCAGGCTGCTTTTCTTTGCGAATATGAATAATTTATATAAAAGTGTTGACATACGTACACGTATATGGTATTATATATTTGTAAGGAGGTGAGATACAGATGAGCAAAAAACATAAAAAGAAAAAGTCCAAAATTGATTATAAGACTTTGGCGGTCAGCTCAATTCTGGACTTAATCATCGGAATCATCCTGCTGATTCTCGATAAGCTATTAAATTAGCTGAGAGGGGCGAAAGCCCTTCTCTTAAACAAAATATAACACGAAAGCTCATCTGTGTAAAGCATGTTGTGGAAACTGGGTATATTATTTATTGCAATAGGAATTGCGAAACTTGTTTATGTTCTCGTAATGAAAGCGAGGGATAAGCATGGGAAACAATGACGAAAAGAAAATCAGACCACAAGATAAGTGGGATAAAAAGGCGGGGGTGGCAGCAAAGACCTATAAGGTGAATGCGGAAACAGCCGAAGAATTTAAAGAAGCCTGCAAGGCAGCAGGCATATCTATGGGAACGCAGTTATCAAAGATGATGAGGGAATTCATTGATGATGTGAATCAAAGAGAATAGAACAGAATGGAAAGGCGCTCTGCATGAACAGGGCGCTTTTCCAATGCAATAAAACAGTCAGATGAGAGGTGGTGGCGTGGCAGGGTATGAAAACATAAAAGACTATGGATTTGACAAACGAACAGCGGGGGAACAGCGGGAGATTGCTGTTATGGGTGGCAAGGCAAGCGGTGAAGCGAGACGGAGAAAGGCAGACTTCCGTAAGAAACTGAACATACTTCTTACTACTGAGATAGATAGTGAAGAATGGAAACCGGTTCTGGAAGCACTTGGTGTTGAGTGTACGTTGGAGTCGGCTCTTTTAATGGCGCAGATCAGAGAGGCACTGGCCGGCGATACGAAAGCTGCTACTTTTGTGGCGAAGTATTCAGGACAGTCTCCAGAACCGGATGAGAACAGGCGGAACCGTGATGCGGATACAGAGCTGAAACAAGCGAGAAAGCAGGCGGTGACTGGCGAGAATGAGTCGGAGGAGGCAATCAATAAATTAGACAGCATTTTAGAGGAGTTGCGGAACAATGCAATTAAGCAGGAAACAGAATGAGTATATCGTAAATGCCACACATAGATGGAATATCAAGTCTGGCGCGGTACGTTCTGGAAAATCTTATGTTGATACCGCGTTTATGGTTCCTTCCCGGATTCGTAAGGCGGCAGGAAAGCCCGGGCTTAATGTGATCCTTGGCGTATCGAAAGAATCCATTGAGAGAAATGTGCTGCAGCCTATGAGGGAGCTTTATACGGATGAGCTTATCGGGACGATCAATAACAGGAATGTTGCAAAGATCTGCGGAGAAGACGTGTATTGTCTTGGCGCTGAAAAGGTCAGCCAAGTAGCGAAGATTCAGGGGGCATCCATAAAATACTGTTACGGGGACGAGGTTGCGAAGTGGAACAAAGAAGTATTCCAGATGTTAAAATCCCGTCTCGATAAACCATACTCTTGCTTTGATGGTTCCTGTAACCCCGAGCATCCGACACACTGGTTGAAAGAGTTTCTGGATAACGATGAGCTGGATATTTATCTGCAGAGGTATACGATATTTGACAACCCATTCCTAGATCCGGAATTTGTCAAGCAGCTCTGTAAAGAGTATGAGGGTACAATCTACTACGACCGCCTGATTCTTGGGCTTTGGAAGAGGGCAGATGGGGCAATCTATAAGCGGTTTGCGGATAACCCGGAAGCATTCCGGTGCGAAGTGGTGGACGAGCTGGCAGCTGATCCAGAGGTAAAACAGTTCCGGAAAGAGGATATCATATCAATTGAGATTGGTATTGATTTTGGCGGAAACCAGTCTGGCCATTCTTTTGTTGCAAGGGGGTATACGGATAACTATAGAGATGTGATTGCGCTTAAATCTAAGCGTATTATGGCGAAAGACGAGAGTGAGGACATCGACAGCAACGAACTCGACAGATTGTTTTGTGCGTTTGTACAGGAAGTGATTGACGAATATGCAGTGGTTGTACAACGAAGCGATTATGTGGAATATTGTAACGTTGAAAGCGTTTACTACGATAATGCAGAGACAGTTCTTGGAAACTCCATCCGGAACGCAGTGGAAAAGAAATATCCGTGGATATCGGTCCGCAAGGCAAAGAAAGCAGCAATTAACGACAGGATCCGTTGTACCGTCAGGCTCATGGGGGCAGGGCGGTTTTTTATTACAGATGATTGTGAGAGCTTGAAGACAGCCTTTTCAGATGCGGTATGGAACAAGGATGTGAAAGACAAGGATGAACGTCTGGATGATGGCAGCACAGATATAGACAGTTTGGACGCGTTTGAGTACACGATAGAGCGGGATATGAAATACCTGATTGAAGAGGTGGAAGATGTTTGATGGATTAAAAAGGTTTTGGAAAGGATTCATGCGTATGTTTGGATATATGACGCTAAAACAAATTGTTGGTAAAGACATCACGTTTTCTGACAATATGATTAATGCTATAAACCAATGGAAACAGATGTTAAACGGGCAGGCAGACTGGATCACGGACAGCGTAGTATCCCTTGGTATTGAAGAAGGGATATGCCGGGAGTTTTCTGATTGCGTTTTGGTGGAGATGGAAACGAGCCTGAGCAATGAAAAGCTGGATAAAATCTATCAGAAGAGTATTTCTGGCTTGAATGAGAATCTGCAGGAAGGTCTGGCGCTGGGTTCTTTTGTTTTGAGGCCGCTAGGCGGTGCCACAGCTGAATTTGTAGCCGCAGATAAGATTATCCCGATTAGTTTCGGGGATGATGGGAAACCGAACGATATAGCGTTTCTGACTGTGAAAAAGGTCGGAGACGTGGATTATTTCACAAGGTTTGAGCGGCATTATTTCATAAACGGGAACCTGACCATAGAGAATAAATGTTTCCATTCACAGACACCGAATGACGTAGGGCTTCCATGCAGTCTGGAAGCGGTAGAGGAATGGGAGGGCATCGATCCCGGTCCGGTTACTTACCCCGGAATGAACCGG
>NZ_CALPDG010000086.1 GCF_943193195.1 Mediterraneibacter agrestimuris
CTTCCTCCTTGAAATTAACTTCGGGAATTCCTTTTCCCGATCGACTATGTTTTATGTCCTTTGTGCATCCTTCTGGTTTGCCGGCATTTTGTCCAGAAAAGTACGATTTATTAGACATACCGGCACTGATGCTGATTTATTCGGATTATAGAAATACCCAGGCACATCATAGCCTGGGTATTCCTATATATTCCTATAGTATCAATCTGTAAAATTTTCTGTTACATCCTCTGCCTTTGCTTTTACATCTTTTAAATATAATCAAAATGAAACGGTAAGCTGCATTTTAAATTTTTCTTCACCGCATACAGCATGTGGAATATCTTTCGGCATGATCAGCGTCTCACCTTCATTCACAGAAAAAACTTCACCGCCAACGGTAAAACTCCCGGTTCCTTCCAGAACGGTTACTATCGCATCTCCGCCTGCGGCGTGGGTGGAGATTTCTTCACCCTTGTCAAATGAAAAAATTGTCATACTGACCTTATCATTCTGCACAAGTGTTTTGCTGACTACCTGACCGGGTTGATAGTCAATCTGGTCTTTCAACTGTAATTTTGTCTGTTTTTCAATGTTTTTGTACATAAAGCGTCTCCTTTTTAATCTTCAAGAATTTTTCCGTCAATCGATATGGTTATAACCTGCCACGGAATAAGTTTCTCCCTTTCCTGCAAGGCTTTTTTTGCAGCCATCTCAAGCCCTCTGCAGCAGGGAACTTCCATCCGCAGGATGGTAACATTTTTTATATCGTTATTCTTTATTATTTCCATTATCTTTTCGCTGTAATCAACAGAATCAAGTTTGGGACAGCCGATAAGTGTGACTTTTCCCTTCATAAAATCCTCATGGATGTTTGCATATGCATATGCAGTACAGTCAGCCGCAATCAGCAGTTTTGCTCCGTTAAAATAGGGGGCATTCACAGGGGCAAGCTTAATCTGACAGGGCCATTGGCCGAGCCGTGAAACTACTGTCGGCATATAGGAAAGAGTATCTTCCGTTTTCGAAGACGCTATTTGGCATGCCTGCATACCCGGACAACCCACATGGGGAAGTTTTATGTCCTGTTCTTTTGTCTTCTTTTGTTTAGTAGCAAAAACAGCAGCTTCGTCATATGCGGGTGCTTCCCGTTCCTCAAAGCTGATGGCGCCGGTCGAGCACTCCGGCAGACATTCTCCCAAACCATCACAATAATCCTCACGGGTAAGTACTGCTTTACCTTCAATCATTTCAATTGCCCCTTCGTGGCATGCCGCAGCACATGCGCCGCAGCCATTGCACTTGCTTTCGTCAATTTTTATAATCTTCCTGATCATTCTGTAATCCTCCTTGACTTTATGTTCTTGATTATACTATAATTTTTTTCAGAAATATGTGGTTATAACCACGGAAACGAGGTTTTTGTTATTTTAAATTTTATTTCCAAAACAGCTCTTTTTCGGGGATGTTCAGAAGAGGATATCCAAAATATGTCGGAGCATCTGGATTTTCGGACGGAAAAATATAGAAAGGGACTTGTGATTTTGGGCAGAGGAAGCATCGTGACAGATATAGGTCTTATTCTTTCCGGGAACATTCGGATTGAACACACGGATCTCTGGGGGAATAAAAGCATCCTTGGCATTATCTCTACCGGGGAGGTATTTGCGGAATCCTATGCCTGTATACCGAATGAACCCATGATGGTAGATGCAGTAGCTAATGAGGACTGTGACATTTTGTTCATAAACATTCCAAGACTGTTCACACCCTGTTCGCTCTGCGGCAGCCAAAACAGGCTTATCCATAACCTTGTCATGATCAGTGCAGCGAAAAACCTGCAACTTTCCAGACGCATCCTGCACACATCGTCCAAAACAATACGTGGACGGCTGTCTTCTTATTTTTCGCAGCAAATTACCGCACAGGGAAGCCAAAAAATTGTAATCCCTTTCGACCGCCAGCAGCTGGCAGACTATCTGAACCTGGACCGCAGTGCTTTATCAAAGGAACTGGGAAAAATGAGGAATGACGGTCTGATTGAATATAACAAAAATACTTTTACTATAAAAAATCCAAAAGATTTATGAGGATTCTCATCAAAATTATAGAGCCCCTAAAATTACAGCAGAATTGCGAAAGATCAATATTTTTCATAGTGATCGTGGAAACGAATTCAAAAATCAACTAATAGAAGAAACTTTGGAAACATTTGCAATCACCAGATCATTACGTCATTTTTCAAATTGTCCGTTATCACTGAGTTCATCGTAACGTTTCCAGTAATCTAATTTTGGAAGTAAGCCTTTCATATAAGAACGAACCTGCTCCTCAGTGAAATTTTCACTTACCATATTTTTAACACAGACTTCAATCAAATCATTCATATCATTATAGGTATAAGTTCCATCAGCGTAGCACCACTTGCAATAGTCCTCGTTAAATGTGCCATCGTGATTATGACCTATGATTGCATCATCTTTAAGCGGCATTCCGCAACATTGGCAGATAAGTTTTCTCGGTGAGCCTAAAAGTGTGTTAATTGAAACATCAAACAACTTGGACAACAATTTCAAAGTTTCTGTATTCGGAACGGTCTCTCCGTTTTCCCAACGAGAAACAGCCTGCCTTGTAACAAATACTCTTTCTGCAAGGTCATCTTGCGACATTCCCTTTTTAGTGCGAAGCTCATATATCACTTCTTTGGTGTTCATATAAAGCACCTCCTTACACTATCATTATAACCGCCGGTGACTGCCACTACAAGCAACCTGCGGTTGCTGTTATCTTGTGCAGCTCTGCCGTTGCCGTGCTTCGCACTCCGCCGCAAGGCTCATTATCTCATCTTAATACAGCTTTGCACCTGCCGGAATGTGGTTATCAACCATCAAGAGATTGAGCCCTTCACGACCATCTTCCTCGTGTACGGCTGAAATCAGCATACCGCAAGAGGCAATACCCATCATCGGTCTTGGAGGCAGATTTGTGATTGCGATACAAGTCTTTCCAACCAGTTCTTTCGGCTCATAATACTCGTGAATACTGCTTAAAATCACACGGTCTTTACGTTCTCCATCATCTATTGTAAACTTGAGAAGCTTCTTTGACTTCGGTACTTCTTAAATTTGTATTTTCCTTTCCCGTAGCCGGATACAGCTTCAATCACATCTGCCTCTACCAAATTGGAAATCAGCTTGGACGCACCGGAAGCCTTTAATTCAAGAAGCGCCATAACAGCGCTTCTTCCGAAGATTTCGTCATAGCCGAATTTTTCAAATAACCTATGGATATGAATGGTTGTTTTCGCTGAGAAATCTTGTCCTTTTTTGGCAAGCACACTTCCAATATCCACTTTTCCGGTTTCAATATCCACTTTTGTTTCTTCAATGTCCACTTTTTCACCGTGCCCAAGTCCACTTTGTGCAGATTGCAGTTGTGCAACTCATTTTTCTCGTTCAAAAGCAAATTCCTTAAAAACACCTCCAAATACTCGGTTGTATCGTGAATGCCTTTTTGCAAATTGGTATAATTTGCTCTAACGAGTGCGTTTCTGAAATACCAAGAATTTTCCGCAAAAATATCATTTGCAGCAGAAAAGCCAAGGGTTCTCAAATACTTGATAAAGAAAACTGCCGTCGTTCTCGTATTGCCTTCTCCAAAGATATGGATTTGCCATAATCTCGAAACAAAGACTGCAAGGTGATGAATGATTTCCTCCATCGAAAGTCTTTTGTAACTAAAGTCTTTTTCCTGTGAAAAATCATATTCTAGAGTTACTTTCAGTTCTGAAGCGCTGCCATAGAGGACGGTCGCTCCGTCAAGCACCCATTCTTTTTTCGTAATATTGTAATCCCTTATCTTTCCGGCATGTTTATAGATACCCTGAAACAGCTTCCGGTGGATAGAGATATACTCATTCGGAGAGAATGAAAATGCTGTTTCTGAAAGTATCTGTGCGATACGGGAAGATACCTTATCCGCTTCTTCTGTACGCTCGTCGTCCAACAAATGCGCCGGTCTTTCCTCATAGTAGTTGTCTATGAGATTTTGCGCTTCTTTTATGGTGATTTTTCCCTCAATATTTTGAATAGCCGTATCAATCAAATACTGCGAGGTTTTCAGTCCATCTACAGCCTGAAGTCCGATTGCTGTACTCCACGCATAGCCTTTACTGACTTTATCCGGCTCAGACTCCCTCAGATATTCCTTAAATGGGTCTTTATTCATCTTGTTTCCTCATTTCTTTGCTTATATACCATTGTACGTATTTTCTACGCTAAATACTCCGCTATGGAATTACTAATAAGTTTTACTTTATTAGTAGGAACTGTTTGATAAATTTCACCTTTTTGATTTTTCCAAATAACAACATCATCTATATCAAGGCATTCGACTACATATTTCAAAATGGTTTCGCTATCAGTTTCTTCGATTTCCTGAAGTTCCTGAACAGTTGTCGTTCCTTCTTCACTTAAAGTAAAAACATACTTCAAAAACGGGCTTATCCCGACCACTGCGTATGAAAATAATACTATCTAATTGCTTGTTTTACAAGCATTTTTATGATGCTAATGCACCTCCACGTAAGCAGTGTTTTTAATGCTGATTTTATATGGAGGTTTTTTAATGTACGAAAAATATTTTGAACAACTAAAAGAAGAATTCCTGATTCGTAACCGTTCTTCTCGGACTGCAGAAGCTTATATATCAAATATCGCTTCTTTCTATGAAATGGACTGGTAATAAACCTATGGAAGAACTCTGCCTACAGGATGCAGGATTATATCCACATCTCCAACAAAACGGTAATGGGAATCACCATTCAGGATGTTTTTCATCAATTCCTTTAAATATGTCTGGAAAGCCTTCTGATTAAAATTTAATGCAATCTGTATTTCTCTTTATCGAGTAGGGGGAATTTAATCCCCCTCTCACACCACCAGTACGTGCCGTTCGGCATACGGCGGTTCAACATAACTT
>NZ_CALPDG010000087.1 GCF_943193195.1 Mediterraneibacter agrestimuris
TCTTTAGCCATGTCTACGTCACGGATACGGCTCTCAGCAGCTGTGATGTTCTCTGTCTGAACACCTAAGTTGTTGATTGTGTGCTCCAGACGGTTCTGAAGTGCACCGAGGTCAGAACGGATGCTGGATACTGTATCGATTGCGGCATTGACTGTATCGATTGCTGTTTTTGCGTCAGCAGCCGTCTCAATGCTCAAGTCAGAAATACCTAAAGACTGGGAACTCATAGGTTTGATCTTAACCTTGATTGTGTTTGATTCAGAAGAAGATTCACCTACATGAAGATTAATCTCTACGCCTTCACCATCAGCTGCTTCCGGTACTTCTTTAGTTGCTGTTACTGCAGTATTAGTACCAGTATTCAAAGTAACGCCATTTTCTGCAGCAGCTACTTTTAATGTAGCTAAATCACTGAAAGTAGCACCATCTGTACCATCTGCACCAGCAGCAAATGTGTATTCTTTTCCATCAATTGTAACTTTATCACCATCTTTAGGTGTAGCACTTAAATCGAAAGATTTTGTTTTATCTGCACCAGCTGTTTTTACTGTTCCGGCCTGATCACCAGTACCCACTTTCACGCTTGTAATAGTTCCTTTTCCGGCACCAGCTGTTTTTGAAGTTAATGTTAATTTTCCTCCGTTATCTGCAGCTGTAAAAATATCTTTTAAACCTGCATCAGCATTGATCACTTTAGCCAGTTCCGCAGTAAAATCACTACCGCCTGCATCTGTAGCCGTTGCCTTAATAGTAGCTGTCTGCTCGTTACCATCAGCATCTGTGTATTTGATCTCAACGGTCTGCTCTGTATCATCTGTAACACCAGATATAGCAGCACCTGTTTCCCATACTTCTGCTACCGCCGTAACATCTGTACCATTTAACGTGGCACCATTCCATGTACCGGTGATATCTGTCACTGCTTCTGTCTTAGTTGCTCCAGCCGCCTGAGCTACGGCGCCAGCGCCTTCTGCTCCGGCCGTGAACAGATTCGTTCCGTTAAAGTTTGCAGTATTACTGATACGGTCGATTTCTTCATTCAACGCATTGATTTCTTTCTGCATCTCCTGACGGTTACTTGTAGAATAAGTTCCGTTGGCAGCCTGAGTAGCAAGCTCTACCATACGGTTTAACATAGAGTGAACTTCTGTCAAAGCACCTTCTGCTGTCTGAACCAGAGATACACCGTCTTCTGCGTTCTTCTGAGCTGTCTGGAGACCTGTGATCTGTGCTCTCATCTTCTCGGAAATAGCAAGACCTGCTGCGTCATCGCCCGCGCGGTTGATTTTGTAACCAGAAGATAATTTCTCTAAGTTCTTAGAAACTGCTGAGTTGTTATTTGTTAAATTTCTGTGTGCGTTTAACGCTGGAATGTTGTGTTGAATTCTCATTATAATTTCCTCCTTGAAATTAACTTCGGGAATTCCTTTTCCCGACCGATAGATTATATGTCCTGTATGTATCTTTCTGGTCTGCCGGCATCTTATCCAGAAATCTACACTTTATTGTCCATCCTATTGTAACAGTTCAGCCTTTCGGCTACACTGTT
This sequence comes from Mediterraneibacter agrestimuris, assembly GCF_943193195.1. GTDB lineage: Bacteria > Bacillota > Clostridia > Lachnospirales > Lachnospiraceae > Schaedlerella > Schaedlerella agrestimuris. The sequence continues at coordinate 1,550 of NZ_CALPDG010000087.1, forward strand.
ACTAAATCCGTCCTATTTTAAGTTCTCCCGCCTCTAATTTGCATCATATAATTGCTTATAAGATTTAACACATCAAAAAACGCCATAGGCTGTGCCTATAGCGCTTTTTGAGAGGATAAAAATTTATTTCTTATTTACAATTAACAGCAAATTGTCCGCAGATTCCTGTCCTCTCTTACAGCCGATTGTAATCATCACGTTTCTGCAGTGACATTTCACAAACAGAAAGAACTGGCAGATGCCCTTGGTATCAGTCAGAGGGCCTATTCCCATTATGAAAACGGAACCGGAAAAATTCCTCTTGATATCCTGATTGCACTGGCTGAATATTATGACTGCTCCACGGATTACCTGTTAAAAAAAGAGCTTAATTAACAGTTCCTAAACACAGAAAAAGCATAGAAATCCTTTCAGACTGCCATGCTTTTTTTCATTCGTGTTGCTTTTCCAGAATACATCCCTTTTTAGGGATGTGCATAATATAGGACTTTTCATCAATTATGCGCACCTGGCAACTAATTTTCCTTCAGCGATATCTGTTTATTTCTTTAATCCATTGACATATTGAACCTGTTCAGATTCCGGGATTTTAAGTGCTGTCATTGCCTGCTCTGAACTCCAATCCATGCTTTCCATCAGGTTTTTGATAGACGACAGGACTCCTTCTTTGATTCCTTTTTCTTCTATTCCTTTACTCAATTACACACAAAAACACATCCTCAAAATCATTTTTGAAGTGAAATCTCATCTAAGAGCTTACTTCTATAAGCCTTGTCTTCGGTTGCTCTTCTGGCATCCTCCATCCGGCCATTTGACAACAAATATTTCATCAAAGATAAAATTGTATCCTCGCCTTTTTCTATACCTTTTTCTATACCTTTTTCTATACCTTCTTCTATACCCTTCTGGATTCCTCTGTTCTCTACGCGGTCTAATACTTCACACATATTCGTTGGCCTCCTTTCCATATCCGAACTATACACGTCCTCAAAACGGTTATCACGTGTCATAACTGACATCAACTGCAATAGTTCATGCACATGATTAATCGTAGTCTCCAGCGCTATATAATTTCTGTTCTTCCGCATCTGCACAAAATAATCCGCCACGATCCTGAAATCACTTGTAAACATCTGCACCTGTTCATCAGATAGATATGCGATCTCATACAAATTCATGCGGTAATCATTTACATACGGCTTTATTTCTTCCGGAATATCAAGACAGTCATACAGAGTCCTTGGCGTTTTCCAATGTTTCTGATATCCAAAATACAAAACCAGTGTCACTACAGGATACCTCGGCGCAGCCTTTCCTGTCTTTTCTTTCGTCTCCTTATCTGCAAGAAGTTGTCCCCTGTAAGCCGCACCATCATAAGAAAATAACCGCAGCGGCATATCACTGTCTATATCCGTCTGGTTTTCCAAACCATATAATGCAATCCGTACAAGTCCTTTGCGCCAATATTTAGCAACATCCCTTTCCTGTGCATGTAATTTCCCATCTGCTTTATAACTGGAATTGGGACTCTCTTCTTCCAATTCATCCTCTTTAACCTGTTGCTCGCCATTAAACAGCAATACATTGATAATGTCTGCAAACACATCATTGTAGGCTTCTAACGTCTTTTCTGCAATGTCTTTCTCTGCCATAGCATCATTCCTTCCTGCTATTATCACTCCTGCATTTCTTAAATTAATTATACTCAAAACGTCTGCCCTTTACAAGTTGGAACGTAATCATTTTTTCATCTATTCCATTCCTTCATCCATACCATTACTGATACCAACTTGTGGTTCACTACACTTGGCGGTAAATACCGTGACTGGACTTACACCAGTGAGATTAGTGCCATGGATTACCCTCAGTAAAAATGATTTTAATAAATAAGCATCTAAACTTGGTCGGTAGGAATGCTTATTTCTTTTTATGATTGTCTATGTAAGGTTCATTACAATATGTGGAAAGCTGATACTCAATCAAAAGAACCTATATATTAGGGTTGCCTTACGGCAAGAGACCGGATTCCAGCCTCGATACTGTACTGGTCCGCGACCGTACAGCGCAGTGCACGGCCGGGTGTGAAAAGTAACTGCATAATCTCGGCTTCAAGTTCTTTTAATTCATTAAAGGACAACGACGGAACACATTCCGCAATATCCTCAAGAGTCATTTTCCCTTTTTTATCAACCTTTCCGCTGTTTCCCTGTCTGCATCATGCCTTTCACTCTTAACAAACGACTTCATTATCTGTTCTTCATCAAATAAACTCATCATAATTGTCACAACCTCCTTTTCTCTCTGCGCTAAATACTCTCTTAAAACATTCCTGTCTATGCATATGCGAATTGTTTCCGTAACTGCCTTTTGCGTCATTCCATGCTGGTTTGTCTGCTCGCTAAAGACTTTGCAGAAAATGATGTACTGATTGATAATGTCGTCTGTATTGCTTTCATAGATCACTTTGGCTTTAACCTCAATATCTATATCTGCACCCTTGAAAAATTCCTCTGACAATAGTAACCTATCAGGTTTTCTTCCCTTATTGCCTGTAAATATCACATACAGTTCGGGTTTGGGCATTCTGACTTTTCTGCTTTTATAATAGTCTTGGCTAGTACGCTGAAAATATTCATGATAGCTTTGCGTTAAATTTATTATTTGCAATAAATCCTAAATCATTATACAAATTATCAGTCAATACATTGGTAATCGTCACATCTGTAAGAGAATCCTCTGTCGCTGTTGTGTCCTCTGGGTGGAGTGTCTTATACAACTTTAACAGATAACTCTTGTTTTGAAAAAGGTCAAGGAATACACTGTTTTTTGCAGTACGCTTTGCCATAACTTCCTGCGTCTGTTTTGTATTGTTCTGCACTTTAACACCTCAATTTCTTATGGCACAAAAATAAAATAATCTCCCCTTGCCTCACTTCAATTATACAAAAAAAAACGTATTTACAATGAAATTCATTTGAATTTTTCATACACTAAATTTCCTGTGTTACAGTTCATTGAAAAGTCGCCTGACGGCGAGGGGCTGGATGCGTTGTTTTGAGCACGTAGGTGTGAAAAGCAACGATTTATTTCGGAAAACGCGCGGTTGCGGTCTTTTTTATACTTTAATTTTGAACATAAAGAAGACAGCGTAAAAAGCATTTCTGCCTTCTACGCTGTCTTTCCCCTTTTGCAACGCCCATAAGTTATATTTATGCGGCGTTATTATTGTTATATGTTATTTGGTAACTATCTGCTTTGAACGCTATAATTACTGTAACAACTGAAGAACACCCTGCGGAACCTGATTTGCCTGAGCAAGCATAGCCTGAGAAGCCTGAAC
>NZ_CALPDG010000088.1 GCF_943193195.1 Mediterraneibacter agrestimuris
AATCTTACCTCTTTTCTTTCGTTATTTTTTGATTAAAACATGGAATGAACTCATATTTAGCCGCAGGATCAGTTTTTCAAAGTTTCCTTAATTATAGCTTGTTCGATTTGCGCAAATCTTTTTAATATATATTCAATCCTTCTGTTCTACATCCAATTGTTTCATTTCTCAACTGGATTGATATGAGTATACCAAAAGATTCTTATAATAGTTTATTGTGTCCGCTAGAAATATGTTTTCTGTCCATAAGTAATATCAGCAAAATATAATAGCGCTATGCATGACTACATTTCGCCAAAATATTTCGAATTAAGCCAAACTGCAAGCTCCGCCTTTGCGGGCAAAGTCTTAATAAATCATCCCTCCCACACTTTCTGTTTTGCAACTACCGGATAAGCCAGCAAACATAAAAAACTTATCTTTTGGAATGTCATCCAAAGACAAGTTTTTATTTCTAGCACACATTCAATTAACTTCCTGCTTCTGCGATTGCTTTGTGTCAAATGGCAGCATTATTTTTACGATAAACTCTCCCTTTTCATTAACACACTCTAATGTTCCCTCATACTTTTTCACAACATCTGAAACGCTTTGCAGCCCCCACCCATGAAACATTTTATTCTCTTTCGTAGTATCTGGAAACGTCTCAAATTTCTTCACATCGTTACAGGAATTTACTACTTTAATAAACAGGAAATAATTTATCCGCCGCATTGTAATATGAATCCACTTATTTTCCTGCAGTTGCTCAGTCGCTTCAATAGCATTATCAATAATATTGGACAATATCGTACATAAATCATTTGACGATATATTACTGTTCCTTGGAAGTTCAACATTAATGTCTGATTCAATATGTAATTCCTGCATTCTCTGTAATTTACTATTTATCACTACGTCAACTACATCTATACCCGTCCAAATCGTATTGCACAGTCTCAGAATAGGTGTACTTATCTCTTTGATATATTCTTTTGCTTCATCCACATTTTGATCATCCAATATATGATATAAGACATTCAAATGATTGTTTAAATCATGGTATAATTTCGAATTATTTCTGTAAATCTCATTAATAGAGTCATACTTTTCACTTAAAAGATTCGTCCTCATTTCCAGAAAACTTACTTTAAACCGTTCTTGCTGACGTTCCGAAAAAAAATACATAATAAATATGATTAAAGTCAAAACACAAATAGCCATAAACCCTATCAACGGCATCGCCCTATTAAATGTCCTTCTTACCTCATTCTCTATAAAAAACAAACTGCCAAACCCAATTATAGGTATTAGTATGCCACTGTGCACTGAATTAATATTTATTGAAATCTTCTGTAAATATTTGCGAAGAACAATATAAATCAATATCCAGGAAGTTTTTATAGTAATCATCAATGTTACTCTAATATTCCCCATTTCTTCCATCATTTTTGTTATAGTTTCTATACCACCATAAAAACTTGCAGCTAATGTTATCACTAAAACATCAAAGCAACTCAAACACAACAGGTAGAAGCTTCCCACTACAAAAACAGAAATTTTTCGAACCTTATACAGAAAATTACCAGTAATTCCCAAGTATATCCATACTATTATTAACGTCATATTAGAAACTAAAATCATGTTATTGAGCCAAACAATCCCTACTGACCCCATAATTGCAAAAACCAAATTCATATATGGAATCTCTATTCTTTTATCTTTTCCTAATAGTATCGCAAAAACCAAATACGCAACATAAAGTTCAACAAAACTCCCTGCATATTCTATCATTTGATACCAAAAACTCATATACGTGCCTCCCAATACGAATTAATAGCCTGTTTGACATATTCTATTTTAGTATGGCTTGCCAATAAACGAACACCATCTTTAAGTTCTACACAATCATCTTTAATTTTCACAATATATTGTATATTTACAATTGTCCCTCGGTCAATAAACATGAAATCTTTTGAAGCTAATTCTTTCATAACATCAGATAAACTCTTCCTCACCTTTGTTATGCTTCCATCCGTCAGCGTTAAAACTGAATTTTTGCCTTCTCTTTCTATATAAAGAATTTTCTGATGCAATATTCGTTCTATCCTGCTAGGCATATCAATACAATATACCCGATTCGATCTTCCCACAATTAATTTAAACGCATCCTGTATTGCATGTTCAAACTTTATATTCAAGGAATTTTTAGGTACATATCGGAAAATGGCTAATTCAAAAGCATCTATTGCATATTTTGTATGCGAAGTAATAAAAATAATAATTACATCGGACAAATATTGCTTTACATAACGAGCCAAATGCATCCCATCCATATGAGGCATCTCAATATCGCTTAAGATCAAATCAAAATATTTCCCCTCTTGAATATCATACTGTAATATTTGGCTCTGCGTATATAAGGAAATATCAGCAACAATATTATTTTTTTTTAACACCAATGACATTTTTTCCTTCAAAATGCTTACCGATTTTTTATCGTCATCACATATGGCAATATAAAACATACCCTTCCTCCACGACATATAATTATTCCATATTATAACAAAATTATTATACTTTTCAATCCTCAAACGTATAAAACTTTCCCCTTCCAACATCGTGAAAGAAATTTTCATTTTTGCCAATCACAAGTTCATATAAATCATTTGTTACTGCACACTGATAATAATATATTCCGCTCTCTTTTGCTTTTACTTTTTCAACGATATCTTCTATGACTTCATTTATCTTCATTATTTGCTTAGGAGATGCCGGCCACCGCTTGATCATCATTCTAACCTGACTTTTATTTAATTTGATTCTTTTTGCAAAATAAAATCTTTTTGGAAATTGTATTTCTCTTGTTGTTCCAAGAGAAAGCAAAATACGATTAAACAACTCTTCATATTCCTCATACAAAAATCCCATTTCTAAATATGCTTGAATATGCAGCGCCGCCACCTCCAAATACCTTATATCATTATTATTTTCATAATAATGATATAACTGTGTCACCGTATCACAAAAAGTTTTCTTTACTGGAATATCCTTATACTGCAAACTTCCTGCCGCAAATTTGATTGCTTCAATATAGCGCTTCATTTTATCACTGTCCATAATCAACACTCCTACTTTTTAAATTATTGTACTGTAAAATTTACTTTTTGTTTAACAATGACTGCTAATTCCCCTTTTCTTGACCATACAAAAAACTTAAGATTGTTTAATGTTTCATTCTAATTCTTTAGGAATCCTTGGTTGATACGACATAAAAGCCGATGCACAACCGGCTCCCAAATATGCACATAACTCAACTAGCTTAGCAATAATCTGCATAATTCTTTCCCCCTTTCATGGATAAAATCGTCTACTATCATTAAAAATCCAACATCATATATTGAAACAATCATCATATATGCCAAGGATTGATTGTGTTCAAACATCCAGCCAATTATGAATAAATAAAGCCAAATTACTAAAATTGATTTTTTTAAATTTTTCATCTTTTTCGTATCACTTAATGGTTGATATTTGTTAATAACTGGCGCTCGCAAACTAATATATATGCATGACGCAAATAAAAGCGAAAGCCAAGGTCCCTCTCTTCCACTGATCATAATGATATTTTTAATTAATATACTTACCCAGAACAACCCCACTGTACATACAAAACATTTTCTATAAGTTTCAGCGTGATACCCCCCAGTAAATATCCTCAAAGTCATAAATACACTTAGAAATATAACACTCTCCACAAATACAGAAAAAATTAGTGCTGAAATGAGAATAGCAAATATCCCTGCCATTGTTGATAATATTATTTCCATTCCATATACATATACCTCCTCTCCACATTCAATTCTTTTTAGATTTTTCATCATTTTTCTCGTTAATTTTATTGATATTCTGTGTAACATTTTGTGACCTCCTTGTTTTTTATCTTATCACTCTTTACTTGATGCAGGACTAATTTGTCTATGAATTATTGATTTTATGTCCGCGAATTAAAATAGAAATAATGAACATCATTTATATTTTTTCTATCCATCATAGTATCTTTTCCTTATTTTCATTTTCGGGAGAAGCCCAAAAGCCCCCTCACCTTCTTCTATGCTTATTCCAGTTTCTTAAAATACCGGATGCACTTCAGAAGTTCCGGCGTCAACTCCTGATACAAATGCTCATCAAAAACACTATTCACCAAAGTATTTTTAATCAACAAAGACCAATACATTTCTATCATCTGCTCCAAAGCCTGCTTATCATTCATTTTTGCCCGTTATGATAATTATTCTAATGCTTGAGCATTAGAATAGTCATCACTGCAAGTAAGCGATACAAAACACACCGTAATGAAAAGAAGTGCATGTCGTGAAATGCTATAATAAAGTTGTAACAGGAGTGGCTTATAAGATATAATCAATCTTATTTAAGAAAAGAGGAATGAACGATGCCACAAAGATATTCTTATTTGTTCCATTGAAGCTGTTGAAAAGGATAATCCCCAAAAATCTATTAGCCTAAATATTTCAGCAGCTCAATTTGGCGACCTAATAAATTGCATATTTGATTACACTAAACGTTTAGCTGAAGCTAATAATATTAGTACGCAGTCTATAAACCGACCAAAATATTTCAAAAGTAAACGCAAAATAGCGAGTACCTGTTCAAAATCATCCAATGTAAGATAATAGACTCATCACTACAAAGTCCAAATAGTTTAGTACTCAACTTTTTAGACTTTGCTACAGGAGGTGAGTCA
>NZ_CALPDG010000089.1 GCF_943193195.1 Mediterraneibacter agrestimuris
TTACGGTTTTACTTACTTTAAAGTAATGCTATCCGTTTTTAAGCAAGTTTATAGCGGCGTGAATAATTCAGGATTAGAAATTTTAATTTAAAAGGAGAGAATGATTATGAAAAAGAAAGTATTAGCAGTTGTAATGGGAATGGTAATGACAGTATCAATGGTAACAGGATGCGGAGCAGGAGGGAATTCTTCTTCAGAAGGAAACACCGATAAGAATAAGTCAGAAGGATCAAAAGGTAAGTATAAGATTGCAATCGTAAAACAAATGGATCATGCTTCTTTGGATGAAATTGCAGAAGCAGTTGCGGCAGAGTTAGATGTGATCAGTGAAGAACAAGGCGTTGATATTGAATATGAAATTTATTCTGGACAGGGAGAGCAGACAACGTTGAAGCAGATCGGAGAGCAGGCAGCCGCAGAAGGTGTTGACGTCATGATTCCGATCGCGTCACTGGCAGCTCAAGTAATGACTTCCTGTGCAAAGGGAACAGATATCCCTGTTGTGTATGCGGCAGTTTCTGATCCGGAGTCGGCGGAGCTTACAGATATTGAATATGTGACCGGAACAAGCGATGCTTTGAACACAGAATTTATTTTAGATATGATGCTGAAACAGAACCCGGATGTAAAGGAAGTGGGACTTCTGTATTCTTTATCTGAAGCAAATTCGGAAAAACCAATTGCAGACGCAAAAAAATATCTTGATGATGCCGGAATTAAATATGTGGAGCAGACAGCATCTACAAATGATGAGGTAATTGCAGCAGCTTCTTCCTTAGTTGCAGAAAAAGTAGACGCAGTATTTACTCCTACGGATAATGTGATCATGGCGGCAGAACTGGCAATCTATAAGGGATTTGCAGATGCAGGAATTCCTCATTATACAGGTGCAGATTCATTTGTAAGAAATGGTGCGTTTGTGACCTGCGGAGTCAATTATACTGCCCTTGGAACAGAAACGGCAGATCTTGCATATCGGGTAATTACAGAAGGAATGGGTAATATGGAGGACTATTATCTGATGGACGGCGGTGTGATCACAGTCAATACAGAGACTGCAGAAATGCTTAACATTGATTATTCTGTATTTGAAGAAATGGGTGAAATAATTGAGGTTGAAACAACCGAAGAATAGGAGGGAAATCTTGTGACTTATATTATACAGACGGCTCTCGAATTGGGATTTTTATATGCGCTGGTATCGATCGCATTGTTTCTTAGTTTCCGTATTCTGGATATAGCAGATTTGACAACGGATGGGAGTTTTATATTGGGAGCGGCCGTATCTGTGACAATGACAGCAGCAGGGCATCCGTATCTTGGAATTGCAGCAGCATTTTTGGCAGGAGCGTGTGCGGGAAGTGTGACGGCGCTTCTTCAGACAAAGTTAGGAGTACCGTCTATATTGGCAGGAATCGTAACAAATACAGGACTTTATACGGTGAATCTGATGGTAATGGGATGGAGTTCTAACGTAAGTCTCTTGAAATCAGAAACGATATTTACTCTGTTCGAGGCAACAAAAATCGGAGGAAGATATGCAGATGCCATTCTTGGTTTTGCAGTGGCTGCATCAGTTGGAATTTTACTTCTTCTTTTTTTGAGAACCCGGCTTGGACTTTCCATACGAGCAACAGGAAATAATATTATAATGGTTCAGGCATCTTCGATCAATCCGGCGCTTATGATTACGATCGGATTGTGTATTGCAAACGGAATTACGGCTCTGTCCGGGGCAATGGTCGGACAGTATCAGAGTGCGGCGGATATTAACGGTGGTACGGGAATTGTCGTGATCGGTCTTGCCTGTCTGATTATTGGAGAAACGGTCCTTGGGCGGCGCACGGTTGTCAAAGGTGTGATCGCCGCAGTGATCGGTTCCGTGATATATCGTCTTATTTATGCAATGGTACTTTATACAAAGATTGTTCCGGTACAGGGATTGAAACTTATTACAGCGATTGTTGTTGCACTTGCAATCGCGTTTCCGACAATAAAGAAACAGACACAGCTTCAGAAACGAAAATTTGCAGCCCGCAGGAAAGGGGAAAATTAAGATGTTAGAAATAAAAAATATTTCCAAAACATTTCATCCGGGAACCGTAAATGCCAAAACTGCAATTTCTGGACTGTCTTTGAAATTGGAAGAAGGAGACTTCGTTACGATCATCGGTTCAAACGGCGCAGGAAAATCGACGCTTTTTAACGCCATTGCAGGAGCTTTTTATGTGGATGAAGGGAACATTGAACTGGATGGAAAAGATATTACATTTGTTCCAGAATATAAAAGAAGCCGGAATATCGGACGCCTTTTCCAAGATCCTATGGGCGGTACTGCACCGGGAATGACCATTGAGGAAAATTTGTCTTTGTCTTATCTGCGTGCGTCAAAGGGCAGTAACCCTTTCAGCAGGATTACAAAAAAGGATAAAGAGATTTTTCGGGAAAAGATAAAAACACTGAATATGGGACTGGAGAACCGGATGAACCAGCCGGTTGGACTGCTTTCCGGAGGGCAGCGTCAGGCTTTGACGCTTCTGATGGCAACAATGGTAACGCCTAAGCTGCTGCTTCTGGATGAGCATACTGCGGCTCTGGATCCCGGAACGGCGGAAAAAGTGTTGAATCTGACAAAGGAAATTGTAGAGCGGGAGCACATTACCTGTATGATGATCACACACAATATGCATCAAGCTCTGGAATTAGGAAACCGTACATTTATGATGTCAGACGGGAAAATTGTGTTAGATGTCAGGGATGAAGAACGGGAGAAGATGACGGTGGATGATCTATTGCTGCGATTTAGAGAAGGAGCGGGACGAAGACTGGATAACGATAGGATTTTGTTGTCTGAGTAGAAAAAATGATATGTAGTAATCGTATTTAATAATGAATATAACAGAAAACAGATTCACGATAATAGATTTATGTGAGTCTGTTTTCTATTTTTAAAGTATTAAAAAGTCTTCTAAACCAGTCTTCTAAACCAGTCTTTTATTCTACTCTTTTAGTATAGCATTTAAGTTTAAATGACTGAACAGAGGGAATAGAAGCAAAGATTAGGAATGGCCATATTTTTTACTATATGCAAAAAAAACGGAATGTGATAAAGTATTATATGTGCAGACAATGAGAAAATATAGAATAATTGTTACTGCGGACAGAGGAAACAGTAACGAATAATTTGTACAAATGAAAGAGGAAACAGAAATGAAACGTATTTTATTGATGGTTGCCAGAAATATCCTACTGGTACCGATTTTTTGGATCAGATTGTGCTATCATGCGGCTCATGTCGATAAGTATACTGATGAAGAACATTATAAATTATTAAAATTTATTGATCATCGTGCCAATGTGGGAGGTAATGTGACAATCAATTTATATGGGAGTGAGAATATTCCAAAAGAAGGCGGATTTATTTTCTTTCCGAATCATCAGGGAATGTATGATACGCTGGCAATCATGGAAGTATGTGACAGACCATTCTCTGTTGTTGCCAAAAAGGAAGTGGAAAATATTCCTTTCCTGAAACAGGTATTTGCCTGTGTGCGGGCATATATGCTGGATAGAAATGATGTACGCCAAGGACTACAGGTTATCTTGAATGTGGCAAATGATGTGAAAAATGGAAAGCCTTTTTTAATCTTTCCGGAGGGAACAAGATCAAAAAAAGGAAATGAGGTTGGGGAATTTAAAGGCGGCAGCTTTAAAGCAGCAACTAAGTCAAAATGTCCGATTGTTCCGGTAGCTCTGATCGATTCTTTTAAACCGTTTGATTCAAATTCTATCAAACCTGTTACTGTACAGGTTCATATCTTGAAACCGATGATGTATGAAGAATATAAAGATATGAAGACAACAGAAATTGCGGCGCTGGTACAGGAAAAGATAAAAAAAGTGATTGAGAAGAATATATAATAAGTCTTTGGTAATTTATTAGAAAGAGAATGTTTTATGGTATTTCCTTCTGGAAATCACAGTCGCTCCGGCGGTCTGAGTTTAACAAATAAAGATATAAAAATCTCCTATAAATCAAATGCTGATCCGCATTGATTTATAGGAGATTTTTACATAGTCAGATAAAGACAATTTAAACAAAAAACAGAAAATATAATAACAGTTCAGCCCAGGACTTTGCACTGGCTGCAAAGTCCGTGAAATAACGTATAGGTAGAGATGCATCAAGCCACC
>NZ_CALPDG010000090.1 GCF_943193195.1 Mediterraneibacter agrestimuris
CAAGCGTGATAATTATATTGAAAACAAAGTGGCTCTCAAGTATGAGAACGATAGCTCCCAAGCTTGATAATAATCATTTCCTCTCTTTCATGCAAAAAAGGCAGGATACCTCCCTTTTTACGGGAACATATCCTGCCTGGTCTCTTTATTATTTTGTTTTCATTTTCTGTTTTATCATAAATATGATAAAGAAAAACTCCCCAGCTAAACTGGGGAGCCTCCAAAAGCTATACCTTGCGGTCCTACGGCTTCGTTTTTTATCACATCTCACAGTTCTTAATTACTTCACTGTGAAATTTAATCATGACTTTACCATATATAACGAAAGGTTCCCGAAGAAACCTTCCGGACTACAGGCTTCGCAAGTTTCTGTAGTGCGATCACTTTTATCATACCTTTTTTTAACAGATTTGTCAAAAACTATTTCCTATCTTTTACTTCTACTAGAAATTCTTTCTCTGACATACCTGCAATCTGTGAACACAGTGCAACTGACACCCCTTTTTGCATATGGAATCCAAGTGCAACTTCTTTCTTTGCAAAATTGGTTGCTTGTTCTACCGTATACTTGACATCAAATAAAACAGCTTTCGGTATTTCAATCTCAATCTGCATATTTTCATCCTTTCACTATTCACTGGCTTCACATTTCTTCTGCCATTCTTCAAAAGCCTCCGAAGCGTTTCTCACTCTTCCTTTCCCTATATCTCGGTATCCTGTTTCCAGCTTTTGGTGAAGTTCTGCTTTCGTCATAGTATCTGCATTAATAGAACATCGCATTTTCAAAACTGAAACATCTTTTGCTGCTTTTCTTAAATCCATGAAATACCTCCAAACTTAGAACAAAACATCCCTTCTACATACGCTACTATTTTTCCTGATAGTTTCGTCCTAAAAATTTCTTTTCTTTCGTAAACACAGCTACCTGATGTTCATCAATATTCATCTGAATTAATTTCCGCTGTTCCTCATTTTCGATTTTATCCCGATTCAACGTGAGAATGTATTGAAAATCCTGATACTGCTCTTCCTGCTTGTAAATATAATTCAAACATTGAACTAGCGTATCTTGATCCACATCGAAAATGTTGTCATGTACTAAAAACAACGGATGCCTTTCTCTGGTGTATTGATTAAATAATAACGCCATATCATAAATGAATACCTTTGTTCTGTCTACACTATGGCTTCCATCATCGTAAATACGAAGCGTCAATTCAACTGGTGTTTTCTTTCGTGCCTTATCAACAGTCTGGATGCTAAATGAACATTCCTTATTTCCCATAATAGATTCATGAATTTCCAAAATGGTATCAATAAAGTCATCCATGATTTCTTTGTTTTGCTCAATCTCACTATCAATTTCCATGAGTTGCTGGGTTTTTTGTAAATTCAGCATTCTTTTCTTTTTCTCATTCTTTTCGTATTGATCAAACAAAAACTTCGTATGAGAAATGGAATCCTTCTTCGCCTCATAAATCTTTAAACTTACTTTTAGATTCTTTAGCACTCCTTTTTTATCGATGACTTTCAGTTTCTCTGAATATTCATCATCCAGTACCCGAATTTGTTCCGCAATACTTTTCAATTGGCTCTCCAATTCCTTTGCCTTTTGGTTTACCAATGTTCTTTGGAATTCTTCTATTTTGTTCTTAAACCCTACGACTTCATTTAGAGATTTTACTACTGCATTTCCCAACTCGCTCTTAAATTGATTATAGACCAATTCAATTTCTCTGTCATCAATCTGCTCCGGCTTTGGCATTTTTCTGATTTTTTCATAGTCATACCGCAAAGCCTTTTGACGTTTACGCAGCTGATCCAGCAAGTCCTCCAACTCAATAAGGTCTGCCTCCATAGAATCAAAAGTTTCATTCGTTTTAAAACTTTCAATCGCATCTTCCAATTTTTGTAATTCATCTTCCAATGCATTTAATTCTGCCTTAACATCTGAGATTTTCTTTTTTCCTTCTTGCGTCAATTCCTTTTTATCTTTTGCAAGGACAGTATTAACAGCCTCTATCTCCCTAATGGTTTCTAAAGTGTTTTTATATGCCTCTAAGGAAAATCCTAATAAGAACAAGTGTGCGCTCAAATCATCTGGAATCTTTTTTGTCAAATCATGACATTTGATGATATCTGTGAATTCCGAACGTTCATCTCGCATCAAAATTGAAAACAAATTTCTGAAACTAGGTACTTTCTTCCCATTTAACTTCGGGAAAATAATTCCGGTCAGATATTCTCTTGCATCCTGAAGTTTATCAAAAGATACGGTTCTCCCTTCTCTTATGATTACAGGTTGATCCGCTTGTTTCCGGTTTCTTTTTATAGTGATTGCTTCGTCTCCTATGTCCAAATCCAATATTACGTTTTCTTCTAACGGAAATACTTCTTTCGGTATTTTTGCGATTCTTGATTTTTCATAATCATTCAAGAAACCAAAATCTAAGAACTCAATACTCATAGACTTTCCAACACCATTTGTTTTCCGACCTTTTACAGAACTATCATCGTATTTCTCGCCTAATATAATATTGACTCCGTCATGAAAAGAAATCTCTTCAAAAATATTACTTTCTGAATAGAGCCGATTGAGACGAATACGACTTATTTCTTTACCCATATATTCGCCTCCTCAAATTCGACAATATTAACAGAATATAAAAAGGAAAGCCCCAAAATCAACTGTCTGCTGCTTGTGATCCCCGCCTTTTTCAATGCTTTAGATACATCATAAATAGAAATCTTCCCAGCTTCCTGCTTTTTTATCTCTTTGAGTATGAGATAGCCAATATACATTGCGGAAGATTTTAGTGCATTGCTACTTGCCAGCATCATACTCACTCCTTTCGTTTGGGAATACCCTACATTTAATCATTTCGTTGACAAGATAGAATTTAATTGCAGAACGGTCATACTTTTTACCATTCGCGCTTAATTTTGTTTCAAAATATGTAACCAGTTTATTCAATGCAGCAATCGGATTATCCTGCTCTTCTTCCAAAAATTGTACGCTGATATCCTGCAGATAGAACATAATAATAATGTCTTGTGCCTCATCGATCCCCAGCGTTTCGTTTACAATCTTCAGTGCTTCCCCATAAATGGTGTAAAGTGTCGTATATTCTGCAATCAATCTATCTGCAAAATCCCGAAACCTTTTATAAATCTTATACTCCGGATCTACCGTTGTCTCACAAGGCTTCTTTACTTTTCTGTGTTGTGAAATATACTCTATCAAATCTATGATCGTGTCCACTTCACTGGCCTGCGTTTCTTTCACTGAATAATATTTATTACACAATTCTGCCGACAGGTAATTACTGATTGCTTTTATTTGTTCTGTTTCCAACTCTCGAACATCTTGCATCAGTTTTTCTACATCCCAAATGTCTCTTTCTTTTTCAAATGAAAACATTCCCTGTGTATCAAAATTGGAAGAATATTTTTTCTTCTGTGTCAAAATCAGCACAATCAATCTATCATAGCTCTGATACGCTTTGTTTTTATTAAATTCTTCTATCGTATGCTTAATCTTTGTACTACTATTATCTGATGTGACTTGAACTGCTATCCTATTCTTTGGATCTACCAAATCAATCGCCGGGGCATTTTTCTCCAAATAGTTTGCATTTTTCAATTCATATCCATAGATAAGATTCAATAATCCGGGAAAGAAATCTTCTGCAACGATGTTAATATCATAGAGATTTACCGCATTCAAGATAGACACTTCCCGACTTAATAAGGCCAGACTCTCAGCCACATTTTTCAAATAAACCTCTTTGTTCATCATGCTCTTTCACTCTCCTCATTTGTTGCTTGCTTCATTCTACCACACTTTTTTCTAAATTACTATTGATTTTTCCAGAAAACTATGGTATATAGAATTCCTTTTTTATCATATAAAATCTACACAAATCCTCCTTTTTTGATTATTATCAAGCTTGAGAGCCACCACTATATATAGTGGTCACGATAGAAAATATTGATATGGAATATTGGCCTCTTTTAAACTGTATATCATGAAGGATTATATCTTTCAAATACATTTTAAGGAGGTTTTCTTTATGTTTAAGAAAACAAGAGTGAGGCAGATCATAGAACTGCTTCAAAAGAATCTGAGTGA
>NZ_CALPDG010000091.1 GCF_943193195.1 Mediterraneibacter agrestimuris
AATTTTACATCAAAAAGGAATGGGATTCCTTATATTTTAGGTCTTTTTTGAAAATTGTTAATAATAAGGCTGAAGGATATTCTTGTGATTGTTTTGTTTGCCACACTCGCAAATGCAGATGACTGGGTAGAGATTGCGCTGTTTGCATAGGTATATGAAGAGTATTAAAAAATATATCAAGCTAAAGAATGGTCAGCTGTCTCATGACACTATACAGCGAGTAATGAGGATGATTTCACCGGATATTCTCCTACAGCTTTATGGAAAATGGCAAGAACTGCTGAACAGGGAAGAAGTCGAAGCACTGAAGAAGATTATCTGTATAGATGGAAAAACAATGCGTTCTAACAAACAGGGGAAAGAGAAGCCGTCTCATATTGTAACTGCATGGAGCCGTGAAGACGGTTTCAGTTTAGGGCAGAAAGCAGTGAATGAAAAGAGCAATGAGATTACAGCAATTCCAGAACTAATAGAAAGATTACAGATAAAGGGACAGATCATTTCGATAGGTGCAATGGGAACGCAGACAGCGATTGTAGAAAAATCAGGAGATTCCGGTAAAACGAAAGAAAAAGCATAGAAAAAATGGGAGAAAGAAAACGGAATACCACTATTTTATCAGCAGCCTAAAAGGAGATATAGAAAACCATAAGCCGGGCAGTAAGAGGGCATTGGAGCATAGAGAGTATGCACTGACATCTGGATGTAACATTTCGAGAAGACGCAAACATAACACTGGATAAAATGTCAGCGCAGAATCTGAATTTAATCAGAAAATGGAACTTAAGCATATTAAAGCTGATGGAACTTACAAAAAAGAAATTATCAATGAAGAAAAAGGGATTGTAATAAGTCTGTCACCAATCAAATATTTGGAGGAAGTACTGGACTTTAAAAAAATTACAATTGGAAAAATTTGAATGGCAGAAACATTCATGCGTTTGTCATGTTAAAACTCTATTTTTTATATCTTTGTGAAGCATTATGTTGTATAATAAATTATAGAATTCTTAAGGGGGACGTATAAGAATATGCGAATATTAATTTGTGATGACAATTCCATTTGTTCTGAGCAAATCAAACAATATCTATTAGACTATTTCAACCGAAATCATCTAAAAATACCTGAAATAGCATGTTTTCAAGATGGAAAGTCTCTTATGAACGATACAGGCGAACAAGATATTTTATTTCTTGATATTGAAATGCCTGGAATGAACGGTATTTATATTGGAAATGAACTAAAAGAAAGAAATAAAAAAATTATTATATTTGTTGTAACTTCATATATTGAATATTTAGACGAGGCAATGCGTTTCCATGTTTTTCGTTATCTTACAAAACCTATAGATAAACAGCGTTTCTATCGTAATTTAAAAGATGCATTAAAAATCTATTCCTCTTCTAACGTAAAAGTACTTATTGAAACAAAAACTGGTGCACATACTATACTGGAATCTGATATAATATGCATTGAAGCTGTTGGTAAAAGTGTTACAATTCACACTATAGATACAGATATAGAAACCAAACATCCAATTTATTATTGGCTTAATGTATTAAAATCGAATTGTTTTTTTCAGTCTCATCGCAGTTTCATTATTAATTTTAAATATGTAACTGAATTTAATCATACATTGATATATTTATTAAATGATCAGCAGGCATACTTAACACGAAGAAAATATACTTCTTTTAAAGATGCATATTTTTTATATTTAGAGAGTACGAGGTAATCCAATTATGCAAAGCACTATTTTTTATGCGCTTATTTATGTTATAGAGGCTTTTATTATATTATTATATGCAGACAATATTTTTTATTCGAAAATCAATAAATATACAAATATTTCTATTTTATGTTTTTTATATGTAGGATTGTTTGGCATTTCGTTATTTCAAAACTATATATTAAACATAATATTTTTCTTATTAGCAAACTTAATTTATTTTTTTTTATATCAAACAGTCTTTTCTTCTGCGTTATTTCACTCTATAATCGCAACCACAATTATGGGAATGAGCGAATTAATACTTTATAGTATTATGCCACATTTTATAAATGATTTTTTTTCAGAAATTGGTTTATTAAGAAATATTGTCATTTTAACCGTTTTTAGCAAAATCCTTTATTTCGT
Organism: Mediterraneibacter agrestimuris; assembly: GCF_943193195.1. Taxonomy (GTDB): domain Bacteria; phylum Bacillota; class Clostridia; order Lachnospirales; family Lachnospiraceae; genus Schaedlerella; species Schaedlerella agrestimuris. Next base: position 2,139 of record NZ_CALPDG010000091.1, read on the forward strand.
TATGATGTTTACTATTTCGCATTTTTTGTCCAAAAAATATGACAAAAATTTATTTCATTGTAAAACATCTATTTTTTTATTGTGCATACCTTTTATTACATTATTTGTAATGACTACATTGTTCATGATTTGTAGAAATTTTTCTTTAACACCTTTCTTGGATACGATGATTTCAATAAGTTCTATTTTTTTATTATTGGTTAACCTCCTGATTTTTGCCATAAACATATATGATAAAAACGCAAGAGAAACTTTTACAGCCATGCAAATCCTTTTGCAAAAAGAAAATGATTCTGTAGAATATTATAAAATGCTAATTGAACAAACAGAAAATAATAATTTATTAATTCATGATATAAAACAACATTTAAACTCCATTGCCATCTTAAATGCACAGCATAACTATGAAAAAATAGCAACCTACATATCTCAGATTGCTTCTTCTATTGATTTGAAAAATGCACACCGCTATTGTGATCATGATTTACTAAATTTAATTATTAACAAATACAAAAAGCAATATGATAAAAAGGGAATAAATTTTAGCGTTGATATTAGATGTAATACAGTAAATTTCATCTCTGACAATGAAATCACTGCTCTGTTTAGCAATTTATTAGATAATGCCTATGAGGCTACGTGTAATATTCCAAATTCATTTATTGAATTAAATGTAGGAAATATCGAGAATACTTGTTTTACTATTTTGACTCTTGTTAACTCATGCCACACTGCTCCTATTTTTGATTCCAAAAAAAAAATAATAAGTAATAAAATCAATAAACAACAACATGGTTATGGAATCAAAAGTATTGAGAAAGTAGTCAAAAACTATAATGGCAATATCAAAATCTATTATGATAATGAATCGCTTACGTTTCATACCATTGTTACTATGAAACGTACAAAAAATCTTATATAAACAAATTTTTACTCTTTAAATAAAAAAATAGTGTGTGAATCAGTCGTACCTACTCAAATAGCGAAATTTCCTACTTACGGAAAAGATGAAAGATTTGGCTTCATTTCCGACAAAAGAAGACCTTCTTCCATTATTGCCCTGGTCAGAAACAATACCAGAAAATTGCCGTACCAAACGGTCAAAGAGCATATCCACTTAGCAGGAACTGTTAGGTGGATTTTTTGTTAAAGTGCGGATGAATTGCTATAATCCCTTTCTTTATTTTAGCTGTAATATAATACACATTTTAGCACGCATCAATAGTGAGTGCTAAAATGTGCATGAAGTTTTTGTGCAGATCTCTTGCCAAGAACCTTTTACTTTGTTATTTTATCTCCATCCGACCATTTTTTAAAGTAAGCAGACCAGACGCACAATAGATTGTAATATAATACTCACCTTCTTGTTCTGCAGTCAAGTTGTATTGATGATGTATTCCTTCATTCATGATATCTTGGTGAAGTGCCCCGTCCAATAAATAACCAAATTTAATTTTCCAACTCTTGTTTCCTGTTTTTGTTGTTTCCAGCGGATATTGTTCTGCTTCGAATGATAATGTCTCCCCCTTTTTTAAGTGCCATGCCGTTCCATCTGGTTTTGTAAAAATAACCATTGCGGTACCTCCCATAATTACTTCTGGTGTTTCATAATAACCATCCTTTTCCGTTGTAAGAAATGGATTCACTGTAGTAGGTAAAAAGAACTCCTTTGCATCTACACTTTTTATGTAATCATTATCAAGTGCTTTTTCCAATTGATTTTTTTTAAATGCTTTCGCATTCGCTTCCGCTTCTTCTTCCGTAATTTCTTTCATCTCTGAGCCATGGACAACCATTGCATTTAACATAACTTCTTTTCCAATCCACTCTCGATTGGTATCATCAATTAATGCCGCTTTTCCATTGGAAAGATCTCTTAGTCCATCTACATCAATCCAATCCCGATCTGTGTCATCTAGTAAAGCTGGATCCTTGACTTTTAT
>NZ_CALPDG010000092.1 GCF_943193195.1 Mediterraneibacter agrestimuris
CCGGTTCATTCCGGGGTAAGTAACCGGACCGGGATCGATGCCCTCCCATTCCTCTACCGCTTCCAGACTGCATGGAAACGTAAATATCCAGAACATGATTTCCATCTACTAAAAGGCTACATGGACATATTCCTCAAGCAAATAGAAGTTCAATACATGATTAATCATCCCCCTGTGTCACGGACTCCGTAATACAGGGGTCATTTTCTGCTATTAGATTCCCTTCAAAATCCCAGCATTGTGTAACTATCCTACACAAGTCCTCATTGGTACCTTTTCCACGTAAAGACTCGGTAACAATTACCTGTATTACCTTTGCAGAGTCTGTTCCTCTTGGTCTTACCATCCCCATCACTCTCCTTTTCTCTTCTCCATCTGGTTCTGTTTTGAACAGATAGTCAAATTTAACATGGAAAATCCTGCATAATCGTTTAGCTTCCAACGCAGTAAACTTTCCTGTTTTCTTCTTGTTCTCATACGAAACTCTTGATATGTTTAGTTTTTCTTCCATTTGTTGATTTGTATAAGAATTTCTTGCCTGTTCAGCATCCAAATTTCTGAACATATACTTATCTCCTTTCTCATTTTGGTTTGCATATCGCAAACTATAAGTATAATATAATTGCTTTTTGCAAACTTGTCAATACTTTTCTTTGCATTTTGCAAACTTTTTTATTGACACGTTTTCGGTTCGCAACTATAATCATAGGTAACAGGAGACAATATGAAGTGACCTCACAATTGTAGATTCGTGGATTTACCTGTAAAATATTATTTGTGTAAGAATAATAAGGTAACAGGGATTACCGCATACAATAGGAGGTCACATATGAATAGTATAGTTTATGTTGGGATGGATGTCCATAAGGAACAGTACACACTTTGTTGTTATAGTTATGATACAGATAAGGTTGAATATAAACAGACAATACCATCAGATTACAAACTTGTTCTTAAGTATATGGAGCAGGTTCGCTCAAGATATGAAGGTGAGGTTACATTTGTTTGTGGATACGAGGCAGGATGTTTGGGTTATTCTTTGTATCATCAATTAACAGATCATGCTGTAGATTGCAAAATATTGGCTCCAAGTACAATGGCTATAACTAATACACATCATGTAAAAACCGATAAAAGAGATGCTGCAAATATAGCCAGATGTCTGGCATTTCATACTTATAGTGAAGTATATGTTCCAGATAATGATGACAACGATGTTAAGGAATATATTAGAATGCGTGATGACCAGAAGCTGTATCTCAAAAAGGTAAAACAACAGATTCTTGCGTTTGTTTTAAGACAGGGAAAACGTTTTGAAGGCGGAAAAACTTATTGGACTATTGCACATCTGAAATGGTTAAAAAACTTAGAATTGTCAGATTTACAAAGAGAAACTTTAAATGAATATCTTCTGACCTATGAATATTTAACAGAAAAAATCAGCAGGTTTGATGAAAGAATAGAAGAACTTGCATCAGCAGAAAGATACGAAGAAAAGGTAAAACATATGAGTTGTCTTCTTGGAATTAAGACACATACAGCCCTTTCAATGGTTGTCGAGGTAGGTGATTTTGAAAGATTTGAAAAAGCACCGAAATTTGCTTCGTTTTTAGGTCTTGTACCAAGTGAAGATTCCAGTGATACGAGAGTTAATCGCTACAGTATAACCAAGGCTGGAAATAGTCACTTGCGAAGACTTTTAGTTGAAGCAGCCCAGAGTTATACAAGGGGAAATGTAGGACACAAATCAGTAGCATTGAAGCAAAGACAGAAAGGAAATCCACCGGAAGTAATTGCGTATGCAGATAAAGCAAATGAAAGGCTTAGACGAAGGTTTTACAAAATGACTCTAAACAAAGGAGTTAATCGAAATGTGGCAACAACAGCAATAGCAAGAGAATTAGCGTGTTTTATCTGGGGTATGATGACAGAACATGTGAGTTAGTAGAATATTCATCTGTTTCAGTCAAGGATGCTTCGCATCGCCATTGGCGACAAGTCCCTGACAGAACCATCTGAAAATTCTTAAGGGTAATCAAGCAGAAGAAACTGACTTTGTCAGATTTCATCTGCAAAAACAACTAATAACACTGGATACAGAGTCAGGGTCTTGGAGCATTCTTAGGTCCGAATTATTTGCGACATACCTCTGTTGACATTATATTTATATATTTTGATTCACGCTAGGAGACGGCAAGATTCACGGCGGACCATTGACCTGTAGGTAACCAATCCACGTATAACAGAGTGGCCAAGGCCGGGGACTGTTAGATCTGAGGCTCTGCCTCTGTACCCAGTGTTAAAATTTAAAGAAAGGAAAATGTGGTGATTTCTTGAAATTTACTCTTGACAAGAGGTCACTTCATAACAGGTATATACAATGGGTGAGAATTTCAAGGAAAACTTAAAAGAAGCTCGTATTAAATCCGGTCTTTCACAGAAAGAAGTTTCCGAAAATATCGGCGTAGCAAAATCAACTTATTCTTTATATGAAAGTGGAAATAGAGAGCCAAACGTAAACACAATAAAAAAAATAGCTGATGTACTTAATGTATCTGCGGATACTTTACTTGGAATAGACGAAGATCCTACTACTCTAGCTGCACACTTTGACGGAACAGAGTATACGGAAGAACAACTCAACCGCATAAAAGAATTTGCGAAATTCATCAAACAAGAGAAAAAGTAAAGTCCATATTTTTACACACCCATTTTGATATAATAGTAAAAAAGTGTGGAGGGATTTATTTGAACAAGCTTGAACAATTGGAACAGGAAGCCTTTGAAGATGATATTAGAATACATGATTATTATCTCGGAGAAGAAACACTTAAAGGCTTCTACATAGATGGAAACATAGCAATTAATACTTCCGTGAGTAGCGAAACAGAAAAAGCCTGTATCATTGCTGAGGAACTCGGACATCATCACACCAGTGTCGGTGATATTATAAATATGTCTGACTCTCAAAACCGAAAACAGGAACGTCAGGCAAGGCTCTGGGGATACAATAAGCTGATCGGACTGAATGGGATTATAAAAGCGTTTCAAGCCGGACATCATTCCAGACACGATGCAGCCGAGTATCTGGAAGTAACAGAAGAATTTCTACAAGAATGTATTGACTGTTATCGGGATAAATACGGGGAGTATGCTAAAGTGGATAACTACACTATATTCTTTATTCCGAATCTGTCAGTAATAGAAGAGGTATAACCGCCACGGCGATTATATATAAAGTGGTGTTTTCTCGGCGCAAGTACAAAGGAAAAGAGGTGGTCGACAACTAATGTCCAGAAAACAAATAGGAAATTTTTCTTCTGAAATAATTAAATTATTGGATTTGGACATTCCTGTCGGGACTCCAATTTATATTGCCGAATCCAACATGGAACACATGAAGTCCTCCCACCCAGAAGATTTCAAAAAGTACAGTTGTGACATAGAACAGATAATTGCCCACCCTGACTACGTTGGTAAAAATATAAAAGACAATTCTATTGAATTTACTAAGGAATATGTATCAAACGGTGATTTTGTAAAAGTTGCTGTGCGTGTAAGCTTACAGAATATTTACTATGCCCGTTCTATGTATGTCCTTAATCCAAATAGGGTTAAAAACTTTATTAAAAAGGGGACGCTCAAAAAACTTGACAAATAAACAAAATATTGTATAATGAGGTTGTAAAAGCATAAACTATATTGAATGAAAGCAGAGGACGGAACGGGCAGCCGTCACCCTAGTTGGAGATGTGGGATTGTCACCCCACCTATTTCATTCAGATATAATAAAGACCTCGTAGTAATACGGGGTCTTTTACGTATTCTACTCTATAATGGGAATACAATAAATTGAACCGCAAAGGTCGGAAAGGCTCCCGACACACTCGCAAGAGTACCTGAGATGCTGGATACGCCGCCCAGCTTGGATTCAATTTACAATCAAAGGTGTTTCCATTGCGGAAGCACCTTTTGTTTTTTATACAAAAATAGCCGCCCCAGCGC
>NZ_CALPDG010000093.1 GCF_943193195.1 Mediterraneibacter agrestimuris
TGTAAAGCGGTTGAAAACACAGTAACTATACGGGTTTTTCCATAATTGGTACCGCCAGCGTGAATAATTCAGGTTAACTTCATCACAGAATATTTTGCATTAATAATTGCATCTACTACTAAATTTTCAGTATTGCAAACACTTGTCTTGTGTTCCTTACTCCCAGTCACTAAATCCGAAAGATATTGCTTTGCCATTGTATATTTTTCTTCCTCAAGCATTGCAAGTAATGAAATATAATGTTGCTTTATATCATGCTTAATATTTCTATATTCTAACATGGCTATTTCTTTTTCTTTATTATGTTTATTACATAATTCTAATTGTTGTGTATAAACAGAATTGTATCTTCTTTGCTCCATTTCTTCAGCTAATACTCCATACAGTCTGAATGTAATCAAATTTATAAATAGCATAATTACCAGACATAATATCGATCCGTCTATTCGCTTTTCATTAAACATGAACATAGGATATACGACAAACAAACTACCAATTGGTATCAGCAAAAGAGCTATATTATGTTTTATAGGTAGCGATTTTATGTTTTCATGCTGAAAAAACTTTTTAAGGCAAATTATTATTATAATAACAACGCCTTCTGATAGTATTGCTCCTAATATCATGGGATTTTCATAATCAATCCCTAATGCCAAGAAAAAATATCCAACAAAAAACTCTGATAAAGTCCATAGCATACTTAGCATACCTGCCAAGGCAATTTTTTGAATTAACTTTCCACTATAAGAAATTATCGCGACAGAACAATTTAAAAGAAATCCAATAAATAAATTTATATATGCTGGTAAACCTGAACGCCCATATAAAAGCAGTTGCCAAACAATATAGATAATCCATATGTAATAAGTTCGAATTTCTCTTTTCAATTTAAAAAAAGTTCCAAAGTACAATTTAAGAACAAATAAGGATATAATTGCTGTAATAACGTATACTCCGGCACTTACAATTCCCTTAAACAATGATTGAATCTCCTTTTATCCTACAATACATCTCGCTTATTTTCTTTCTTCGATTTTCACTAATATTTAGCATTGTTCCATCTTTTAGTTGTATACTATCATACATATATACTTCTATATATCGTGGATTAACTAGAAATGATTGATGTATTCTGAAAAAGCATACATTACTCTTTTGAAGTTTCTCCTCTACAATATTCAATTTTTCATAACACTTTCTCACTTCTGTTTCCAAGCATATGTATGTAACCCTCCTATCACTTTGAAAGTACATAATATCACTTATCTCTTCTTTATAACGAATCTTGTTATATTGAAATTGAAAGAACTTTGGTTTTGTAGTTATATCATTTACTGCGCTTAGAAAATATCTTTCAAATCTTTCCTTTGATATTGGTTTTGTAATAAATCTATATGCTGATACCTCAAATACTTCTTTTGCAAAACTCTCATAATTTGTAACATAAATAAGCATCACATTTTTATCAGTTAATCTGATTTTCTTCGCTGTATCCACTCCGTTCTCTATTTTCATTTCTACGTCTATGTATATTATATCGTATTTCTTATTTTCTCTTATTATATAATCTGTTAATGTCGAACCATCATAAAATACATCTATGTCCACTGGTATATGATGCTTTAAACTCAACGTTTCCAATAATCGTTCTATGTCAGCGGTCATAGTATATTCATCATCGCAAATAGCTATATCAATTGTTTTTCCCATTTCTATTCCTCTATTCTATGTTTAACTAATTCATTTAATCATTTGTTCCTAAACTTATTAAATGATTAATTATCTGCTCCATATCATATTTTTTTGAAGCAGACCAATCATCTACAATACAATCTAAAGATAACATTGGTTTTTGTATTCCAGTAATTAAATACGTTATATCAATTTCCAGTTTCTGATTTAGTGTCCATAACCTTTTTATTGATAAGCAATATACACCTCTCTCTATCTTTCCATAATACGCCGTACTTATCCCAAGTATTTCTGCCATTTGTTCCTGCGTATAATCAATTTCTCTTCTAAACTTTCTTAATCTTTCTCCAATCTCCATATATAATCGTTCTTCTTTCTGCGTTTCATCAGCTTTACAATCACGATTTACACAATCAAACTTAGATCTACTATTCATATTCACACTCCATCTTGGTCAGTATATATTAATAATACATATATAAATGAGACTTATTAATACATATATACTTTCTATTTATGGTTGTATTTATACATACCTTTAATTTAATCTTATTTAGTACCATAAAAGTGTAGTTGTTAGAGAGTAATTAACTCTAGCATCTGCACTTATTTTGTTTTAAAAACAGGATAAAATCAATGCTTCCTCAAAAAGGTGAGGGAAAAATATCATGAGAATAACCCGCAAATAATGTAGACTGCTTTGAAACAGGTGCATCATTCAGTATCCCGTATTACCTCAAGAACCGCTGCAAAAAAAGCCATAGACGTAGATTCTGTTACATGTAGATAAAATCCCTTTACGGAAATATTCAGTTCCAGTTGCCTGGTGTCATTCTTATGTTTCTGCTGTAAAAACTTTGGTTCTACAGGAACTATCTGTTGTACGAGAATTTCTTTCTGAATATGTTTAAGACAGACTTCCCTAACTCGGCGAAACCTGCAATAATAATTCGCTTTTGTGATGCCGTTATCAGCACACCAACTGGCAACGCTCATGCCGGTCTGCCGGCTTTGACATTCTCTATTTGGAGCAGCCCATTCCTGAAGACGGAACCCTGTGGCCACCATAGATGTTTCTGAACTCATAGACTTACCTCCGTATAGTGGTATCAAAAGTTGAGACTTAACCTTTAATACTCGTAATAGAAATATAGTCTATTGTCACATACTTTTCCTCTACAGTCGAGGTACGGATTATCTGCCGTTTCGTTCTATCGTTAGTTGATTTTAATGTAATAAAATTATATAATATATCTTGACTTTTATGAAAGGGTGGAGTTACGGTATGGATGAATTTATCAAATTACTTAACCAGGATTATGAATTAACCTGCAAATAAAAAGTCAAGGAAAAATAGAAAAGAATAGGTATTACAACAAGACCACCACGCTAGTACTGGCTAGAAAGAGAATGTTGTGGAATTATTCGGATTCTGAAAGCGATGAAAGATATTCTTTCACCCGACCATAGTAGGTTCGTAAAAATTTATTAGCTCCGGCCATCATGTAAACGTAATAAGGTTTACCCTGATTATTCTAACGCGTAAAAAAACCTATATTCCGGATACGGAAACCGCCTTTGATTGGCTTGACTACCATTTATAAGAAATCGTGCCAATGTCAAGCCCAGAGCCGCTTTGCGGGGTGTTAGCCAGCTTTACTTTGGTAAGATTTCTTGTATTCTGGATAATTGCCAATCGGTTTCCTAATCACCGGACAGTATGAACATCAAGGCCGGAATATTCATTCACTTAATGTTACGGTCTGCATGATTGCTCGCCCCTTTTATCGAGGTTACTTTATCCACCCGCTTAGCACCCTGTATTACTACAACGCACCGAGTTTAGCTACACGGCTCACTGGCGATTACCGTGACCGAACTTACGTAAACGCAAAATAGCGAGTACCTGTTCAAAATCATCCAATGTGAGATAATAGACTCATCACTACAAAGTCCAAATAGTTTAGTACTCAACTTTTTAGACTTTGCTACAGGAGGTGAGTCA
>NZ_CALPDG010000094.1 GCF_943193195.1 Mediterraneibacter agrestimuris
TTCCTTCACTTACTTTTAAAATATCACCGACTTTGTCATCCAAAAGATCCGTGCATACTGCATAGAATCCGTCATACTGGGCTTCTTCAGAAATCTTAGTTTCATCCAGATAATGCTTTACTTCAGCAGCTTCGCCTTCTTCTGTTACAGCTATAGTTCCAATGAAACGTGCTGGATCGTTTGGATTTTTGCGGTTCTTTTTTGTGCTTCCTGTAAAATGGACGTATATCAGCCCTGCCGGAGATTTTCAGGCAGACGGAGCAAAGACCGGGAAATACATTTTGGGCGGCGAAGAACTGACCTTAAACTCTAAGGGAGAAAGCGTAATCAGCTATGCCGACTATGCGGTTGCTATGGTTGATGAAGCGTTAAACGGAAACCATATTCAGCAGAGAATTTCAGTTGTAGCAGAATAAACAGGTCAATCATTTTGTCAAATGTTGAAGCCCTCTGCCCCCAAAGGCAGGGGGGCTTCTTACAGGAGGAAATATGAGTGCAGAAAAATATTTGCAGATGATGCAGCAGGATATTCATACTGTTATTTTTGCCACAACTGACGAGAACCATTTCCCGGTCACTTGCGTGATTGATATTATGTTATCAGATAAAGACGGACTATATTTTCTGACAGCCAAAGGAAAAGCCTTTTATGAACGGCTCAAAAATCAGCCTTTTATTTCGATTACAGGAATGAAAGGGGCTGACACTTTATCCAGTAAATCTATTACCCTGCGTGGGGAAGTACGGGAAATCGGGCAGCAGCGGTTATCAGAAATATTTGAAAAAAATCCTTACATGGAAGTCATTTACCCGAACAGGGAAAGCCGTACCGCATTGACGGTATTCCAAATCTACAAAGGAAGCGGAGAGTTTTTTGATTTAAGCCGCAAACCTATTTTTCGGGAACAATTTTCATTCGGTGGAATGGGAAACCATGCGTCCTATTTTTTTGTTACCGATAAATGCAACGGCTGTAATCTCTGCGCTAATTCCTGCCCGCAAAACTGCATTGATATTTCCGCCTGTCACGCAAAAATAAAACAGGAACATTGTCTGCATTGTGGAAAATGTAAAGAAATATGCCCCTTACAGGCGGTAGAAAGGAGGACGTTATGACACAGACAGAAAGGCTTACTTTTCTGATAAACTATCTTCAAAGTGAAAATAACGAATTAAAATCAATAGATATTCCTGCACAGGACACAGCAAGGAAACGTCTGTTACGTTCCCTTATGAACATTCGACCGCCAAAAACAGTTTCAAAAGAATTTTTGGAAGTGCAGGACGCATATTTACAGGAAGAATGTACGAAAAAAGGTATTGATTGATACCAGATAAGGATAAAAATAGATATGTATGGGCAGGAGCATAGACTTTCTCCTGCCACGCCTATATTTAGGCGGTTTGACGTTTGGTACGCTTTCCGTATTCCAGTTCCATTTTCCGCGTTTCTTCATCTGTTGGAATATCTACAATCCCGACATAAGAATAGTAGATGTCAATGTCCTGTGTCCGTTTCCCGTCTTTTTTCTCGCATTCGTGGACTATGATTTTATCCACAAAAGTATTTAAAATTTCGGGCGTTAGCTCGTCAATGCGGGTATATTTCTTGGTAACGGCAATCAGCTTGGAAACATTGGTTGCTTCTGTGTCAGCTTCGCTGACTTCGGCTTTCAAAGTTTCGATTTCGTGTTTTAGCTGTTCCTGCTCGGCTTCATAACCATCTGATAGCTTGTAAAAGCGTTCGTCATTCAGCTTTCCATTGACATTATCCTCATAGATTTTACGGAATAGGCGGTCAAGTTCTTCCATGCGCTTTTCGTCTTTTTCAATCTGTTTCTGCTTTGCGTATAACTCGTATCGGCGTTCCGCAAGGGTGGCGTCAATCTGCTGTCGGATAAATACCCTTTCAAACTGCTGTAAATAGGACAGGAAATGCTGAAGCTGTTTTAATACCAACTGGTATAGGGCATCTTCCCTGACATAATGCTGTGTGCATACGCCGCTCCTGCTGTTTCCTTTATATTTGGAACAACGGAAATACAGATAGCTCTTTGATGAGCGCAGACTTAGTTTTGTACCGCAGTCAGCACATTCCAATAATCCTGTAAAAATGCTTGTTGCACCATTTTTTGTCGGTCTGCGTTTATTTGCCCGTATCATCTGCACTTTCTCCCATAGTTCCCTGTCAACAAGAGGGGGATGGGCATTTTCAATATACGTCCGCATTTCTTTTACAGTGGGAATGCGCTTTTTGCTTTTAAAACCTAAACGGGTGGACTTAAAGTTCTCCGTAACGCCGATATACGCCACATTTTCAAGAATTAACGCCACCGTGGTGGATTCCCAATTATATGGGTTTCCTGACACGATTGCCGCTTCTAATCCTTTTGAAGCCTTATATGCGGATGGGGTTAATACTTCATCTTCCCAAAGTATATCAGCAATAGCAGATATTCCCTTTCCCTGCATACAGAGTGAATATATCCTGCGGACGACTGCCGCCGCTTCCTCGTCCACAAGCCAACGGGTTTTGTCGTCTGGATTCCGTAAATATCCGTATGGCGGCGGTCCCAGATGTTCTCCTGCAAGCCCTTTCGCTTTCTTGACTTCCTTTACCTTTTTGCTCGTGCTTTTTGGATACCATTCGTTGAAAAGGTTGGTAAAGGCGGCAAATTCGTTGCTCTCAAGGCTGCCCGTGTCCACGTTGTCCATGATGGCGATGAACCTTACGCCCGCTTCGGGATAGATGATTTCGGAGTAAGAGCCGACCTCGATATAGTTCCTGCCAAAGCGTGATAAGTCTTTGACAATGACGGTCTTAACAAGCCCTTTTTCAATGTCCGCCGACATTTCCTTAAAGCTTGGACGGTCAAAATTCGTACCCGTATAGCCGTCGTCCACGTAGAATTTTGGGTTAGAAAAACCGTGTTCTTTGGCGTATTTCATCAGATATTCTTTCTGGTTTACAATGCTGTTGCTTTCACCCTCTCGTCCGTCATCTTGGCTTAATCTACAATATAATGCCGTAAATTCTTCCTGCTGTCTTTTCATAAAGCTCTCCTTCCCGACAGCAGACACGGTATTGTGAAGTGTAGGTACAGTGTACCACATCTGCCCTTAAACTTCAACGCTTTAAAGCGATAATTCTTCCGCTGCCTGTTATTCCCCGTCATCATCACCCCAATTCCCATTATTAAAAAATCCATATCCCTGTGTGCCACGCCGAAAAATATCCGTAAGCATTACAAGTACGTCCCTCCCGTCTTTTCGGAAATGGGCGTTGACGGTGTATTCCGTGCCGCCGATTTTCTCGGTGAAACTCATCGGCTCTGGGATGCGGACAAGGGGCGTGACGTTCTGGACAGGCGGCAGAGGGGGATATATCTTATCGGGATTTACCATAGGGGCGTCCTTGTATTCCGCCATAATCTCCTGTATTTCTTTCTCGGACAGTCTGCTCATCGCAATAATTCCTCCCTCCTGTATGATAATGTGGGCTGTGATGCAAGGGCCTCTTTCCCAAGGACAGCTGAAAGCACGGGGTCATGGCGGAGCTCATCGGC
>NZ_CALPDG010000095.1 GCF_943193195.1 Mediterraneibacter agrestimuris
GGTTATGAAAAGTAAGTTATTATGCAAAGCTGAGTCCATACTTTGTCGGATTCTTAGGGTATGGACTCTTTTTAACTTTGCATAATTCGGGATAACTCCTTACAAAGATTTCAGCCAATTAAGAAGGTCTTTATCCTTTTTCCATGCCGGCAGTTTGTCAGATGAGGGACTATTATAAGCTTCCATCAATGCTTTACGTTTCATTTTTTCATCTGCACGGGCGTATATTTCAGTTGTTGAAATATCTGAGTGTCCCAGTAAATCCCTGATATAAACAAGATTGACACCAGATTGAAGCAGATGCATTGCTTTGCTGTGCCGCAGCCAATGAGGGGTAATCTCACCAGATATATCTTTTACTCCAGCAGCCTGAGCCTGTTCAGCATATTTTTTCAAAATATATGTTACGCCGGCCCTTGTCAGTGGCTTGTTCCCACGATTCGTAAACAAAGGGGTGCGGCTATATGCCGGCGAAGATAATCCCGCCCCTTCAATGTACTGTTTGAGCAATTCCCCTGTTGGCTTCATTACGGGAACAATACGGTTTTTACCGCCTTTGCCCGTTAGTATGATGGTAACAGTATCATTTAAGGAAATATCACAAACTTTTAAGTCTACGAGTTCCTGAACCCTTGCCCCAGTATCATATAAAAGAGACAGCAAAACAGCATCACGTTTCCCCTGTGTAGTTGTTCTGTCGGGTTGTTCCAGCAGTCCTTTGATACTGTCCAGTGGAAGATACATGAGTGGAGGCTTGTCCGTTTTTTTCATAGGAATGGCCAGGATTTTCTGACTTTGCTGCATATACTGTGGTTCTTCTACCATCAAAAAGCTAAAAAATGAGTGGATGGCAGCAAGCCGCTGGTTTCTTGTGGCAGCTTTACAGTTACGTTCATCTTCAAGCCATTGTAGAAAGCGGAGGATCAGTTCTCTGTCCACCTTTGCAACTGTCAGTTTTTCAGGAGAAAGATTCTCCTGGTCTCTACAGTACCTTAAAAATAAAGAGAATGAATCTCTGTATGCCAGCTGAGTATTACGTTTACTGCCGACCTGGCCTGGAAGATATACTGATAGGAACTGCGTCAGATATTGTGCAAAATCAGTTTCCTTCATAGTATGCCTCCGGAATAACATATGCACATGATCTTTCCACTTTCTTCATCAAATCCGGGTAAACTTCTGCTGTCAGGCGCAGATACCTGGCTGTTGACCGCACTGTTTTGTGTCCCATATATGTGGAAAGAATCGGGAGCATAGCCGTCAGATCAGCTTCTTCTTTGATCCACTTTTGCAGAACATGAACCGCGAAAGTGTGACGGATATCATGCAGACGAGGCCCCTGGCCTTTTCCACCATGTGAAATACCAGCAACTTCCAGATATCTGCGGTATCTTTGATATATAGTCATGGGACTGATCATGGTCTTATCTGGTGCAGGAAAGAAAAAGTCACTGTCCTTTTCCCACCAGGTTTTATCTGAGTAAGATATACACGCTTCTTTCACGGAATCGGATAATGGGATATATCGGTCACGGTCAGTTTTTGCTTCACGGATTGTAAGAATCCCCTCTTCGAGATTTACATCCTTGCAGCGAAGTCCTACAACCTCTGATACCCGGAGTCCACAGCCATAAAGAATTCTAAAGATTACCGGCAATGCCAGATGCATATTTCTTGCAACCTCCCGTGGTTCTGTTTCATCTGCAGCTTTGATCACAGAAGTTATCTGTTCGTGTGTAAATATATAGGGTACAAACGAATTATGATTCAATCCTTTTACTTCCGGCACGATATAAGCATCATATCCGAGGTTATTCAAGTAGATGGCAAACTGTCTTATACAGGTAATGCGGTGTGAACGACTTTTTTCAGATTCACCTTCCCGAGGGGCTATCCATTTTTCCGCAAGAGAACGGGATATTTCTATTTCTGTGACACCCTGTTCTTCACTGAAACAACAAAACCGGGATAAGCATTTCGGCTCATCTGCGTATTTAAAACCTGCACTTCTTTTGTATTGAATGAATTCATGGACGGTTTCAGCAAAAGGACCTGTCATTGTTGGAGATTTTCTAATTCTTGTCATGTTAGATTGCCACCTCCAATGCACACTTCTTAAGTTCACCGATATCAATACGAAGATATGTCATCGTTGTTTCGGTAGTTGTATGTCCCAGGATTTCCGAAATAACAGGAAGTGGAATCTCATGTTCCAACAGCCGGCTTGCAAGACTGTGGCGAAGTGTATGGGAACCTTTCTTTTTCCCTTCAAGATGGATTCCGGATTTTTGGAGGCGGACTCTTACAAGGGCACCGACTGCACCCGGATTGAAATCCGTATAGGGTGGAACCTGTCTCACAAACACATGATCCGAATCAGTTTTTGGTCTTGCGTTCTTCAGATAATTGATGATTGCTTCACCAACATCTGTAAGAAGGGGAAGTTCTAATGGATTTCCGGTTTTTACCTGGGTCAATCGGATGACTTCTTTTTCCCAGTCGATGTTAGAAAACCTGAGATTTGCAACATCGCTGCTGCGCAGGCCAAGTCTTGCAATGAGCAGGATAATAGCATAATCACGGACTCCACAAGGATTTCCAAGATCAATCGAATCAAGAAGCTTTGTTACCTCGTTCGTGGAATACGAGGAAGGCAGGCGGCTCTGTCTGTTATAATGAGGGTTGGGAAGTTTTGAGAACATCTCTTTTTCCATAAGACCATTCTCATAGCAGTATTTCAGATAATATCGTACCGCACGCATTGTATGGTTTATAGTTGGTTTTTCATAGCAGCCCAAAGATGTCATGAAATCTAAAACATCTTTAAGAGACAATGCATCCAGAGAAGAAATATTTCTCTTTTTTAAAAAGACAAAAAACCGTTCCAGATATAAACTGAAAATCTTATTCGATTTTTTAATGATTCCGATTTTCTCCCGATGGGAAATATATGCTTCTGCGCTGTCTTTGAATCCTTCCGGGAAAGTATATGCCCTTTTATCCATAACAAGATAGAGGGTGACATTTCCTGAACGTTGGTATTCTGCCAAAGCATTTATACAACGGGAATAGGCTGCACACCATTTTTTCTGTTTGATTTTAGATGACATGGAATAATGATCTTCCAAAAACTGTAATCCAAAGTCCATGCTGAAAGAATCGGTATCGTGTTTTTCGGCGTAGAGTAAAAGCTGCTTTGTAAGAGTTTTAAATACGCTTTGGTAATAGTTAGATGCACCTGACTGAATGAGTGCTTCCTTAGTTTGGCTGATTAGTTGCTGCAAAGTTGAATGTTCCATCTTGTGTTCCTCCTTAAGTGATTTGATAAAAATACACTTAAATCGTGATGGATTATGGAAAGTAAATCAACCAAAGAATCCTTTATTTATAAAGATTTCTATCTCTAGCTTTGCATAATATATAGCTTTTCATAACC
>NZ_CALPDG010000096.1 GCF_943193195.1 Mediterraneibacter agrestimuris
AAGGCCATGGCATAGAGAACCATGACCTTTTTCTTTGGAATATTTCTGCTATCTTTGCTGGATTTTTATCATGATATTTTGTGACATTTACGAAATTAGGAGGTTTGTCAACAGCTCGATGATGTCCAGAAGCCAGATCAGACGGAAAACATTTCTGAACAACCGGAAACAGGCGAAAAAGCCGCTGATGCACCGGTACCGTATCCGGTAGAAAATGCAAGGCATGACTATGCCGTGGGGAATGGCGGGCTGAGAACTGCGGCGGCAATGGCTGACAAGCCTGTGCAGAGGGCATCGTTAAAAGAGAAGCTGGCGGCATACAAGGCACAGGTATCTGGAGCAGGCAGGGCAGATACGGAGAAAGCGAAAAGGAAGGAGGAAACGCTGTAACAATCAAAAAAACAATCAAATTTCAACCATTGTCCGGGCTGCAATTAAAAAGTTCCGATTGATTTAGCCGGGATTTCGGGGTATAATGGCATTGAGGTCATATACCTTTTGGGAATGGCTTTTGCGTTTCCTACCATATGAAAAGGAGGTTTATGGCTGATGGATACGGAAATAAAAAATGCGGTCAGTGCAACAGACCAGGACGCACAATATGATGATAAGGCAAAACGCCTGTTGGGAAATAAAATCATTCTGGCGCATATTCTGGTAAAGACGGTTGATGAGTTTAAGGGAATGAACCCGAAAGATGTGGTGTCCTATATTGAAGGAGAGCCGTTTATCAGCGTGGTTCCGGTGGAACCGGGGCTGACCAATGTGGAAAAAGAAGAAAACGGGCAGCGCATTGTCGGAATGAATACGGAAAATGCGGAGATAAACGAGGGGCTTATACGGTTTGATATTATCTTTTATGTGCGGATGAAAGATGGTATCTCGCAGGTTATCGTGAACGTCGAAGGACAGAAGGATGAACCGACAAGCTACCATATCCTGAACAGGGCAGTTTTCTATGTGAGCCGCCTTGTTTCCTCGCAGAAGGAGCGGGATTTTGTTAAGACAAATTACAATGACATAAAACGTGTTTTCTCGATTTGGGTATGTATGGGCATGGACGAGAACAGTATGGATTATGTGCATCTGACGGATGATAAGCTGTTAGGTTCTTATCCGTGGAAAGGCAGGCTTGACCTGCTGAATATAGTCCTGATCGGTATAGCAAATGAACTTCCGGAGCATGATGAGAAGTATGAGTTGCACCGTCTGCTGAGTACGTTGCTTTCAATGGAGCTGACCGTTGATGAAAAATTAGGGATCATTGAAAAAGAGTATAGTATTGTGGTAGATAATAGAATAAGAGAGGACGTGAGTGCCATGTGTAATTTGTCACAGGGGATTAAGGAAAAAGGCGGGGCAGAGAGAGAAGAAAAAATTATTTTAAATATGCACAGGAAAGGTTATACATTGGAGCAGATAGCAGAATGTGTGGAAAAGACGATTGAAGAAGTAGAGGCTGTCATTAGAAAAATAGAGCCTGTACTGGCATAATCACAGTAACTAAATAACACAAGCGGTAAAGCAGTGATTTGTTTTTGTATAAGAAAACAATTCGCTGCTTTTTCTGTTTTCGGGAAGAAAGACAGTCCTAACAGATTGTCTTTTTTTCGTGCGAAGAAAGGAAAATAGATATGGCAGACGCAAAAACAGAAAAACAGAAAGTAAAGGAGATTACTGACAAGCTGGAGGAGGGGTTAAAAGAACTTTTTGAGAGCGAAAAATACAAAAACTACCTCTCCACCATGTCAAAATTCCATAATTACAGTTTTAACAACACGCTCCTGATAGCCTTACAGCGCCCTGACGCAACCTTAGTCGCAGGCTACCAGGCATGGCAGAGGAATTTCAACCGTCATGTGAACAAGGGGGAGAGGGGAATCCGTATCCTTGCCCCTGCCCCTTATAAGATCAAAAAGGAACGGGATAAATTAGACCCTGTGACCGGGGAGGTCGTGCTGGATAAGGACGGTATGCCGCAGACAGAGGAAGTGGAGATAAAAATCCCCGCTTTCCGTGCCGTGTCCGTGTTTGACGTATCGCAGACGGACGGGGAGCCAATCCCGGAACTGGAGGCAAAAGAGCTTTTGTCCACGGTGGAGGGCTATGAGGACTTTATCAGGGCGATTACCTTTGTTGCCCCGGTTCCAATCAGTTTTGAAGATATTCCCGGAGATTCCAAAGGCTTTTTCCGCCCCACAGAAAAGTGGATTGCGGTGCAGGAGGGCATGAGTGAGAGCCAGACTTTAAAGACGATGGTGCATGAAACCGCCCATTCCATGCTGCATGACAGGGAGGTCAACAAGGATATTCTTGCGCCCGCAAAAGACAGGAACACTAAAGAGGTGGAAGCCGAAAGCATTGCCTACACGGTATGCCGGCATTTCGGCATAGATACCTCGGAGTATTCTTTCGGGTATATTGCCGGGTGGTCATCGGGGCGTGACATGAGAGAACTGAAATCTTCCCTTGACACAATCCGCAGGACGGCATCAGAGCTTATCACGGGCATTGAGGGGCAGCTTCGGGAATTGCAGCGTGACCGGGAACTGATGCAGGGGCAGGAGAAAGAGAGCCTTTTGCTGATACAGAACAGCGATCTGTCCGAGTACAGCCTTGTAAATGTCCGGGGAATGGATGCTGCAGAGGTTCTGGAATCCCTCTCTGCCATGAATGACAATGACAGACGCAATGCTACCGCATACCTGGAGAGCAGGGGTGCATGGACGACGGAGATTGCCAATCAGGATACAAAAGAGTTTGGGGAACACCGCCTTGATGTCCGATATAATACGGACACAAACGAAGTCATTGATGTAAAAGTGGAAATGGAACTGAACGAGAGGGCGAAGGAGCCTATTGGGGCGGATGATGTGATGCTGAAAATTACACATTCCCACGGTTTTGAGGTAGAGCGCATTACCAACAAGACACCGGAGGAAGTGCAGGAGATCATGGCTGCGCTTACAAAGCTGGAAGATAAGAATATACAAAATATCCGTGATTGCCTGAAAAGCTGTGAGGCTGACTATATCCCTATCATTGTGGGCGGCGGCAGAAATTCCATGATTCCGCAGTTTAATGACTTTGAGATTGACCTGGATAAAAAAGAGGTAACAATGAAACACAATCTTTCCCCGGTAAAGCAGGCGGAGGGCATCATCAACCGGTTAGAGTTTGCCAAAACCGCTTTTTCCGATGATGAGCGTAATCTTATGATTATTATCAAGCTTGGGGTTCTTCCGCAATTAACCGTTTTGTAGTTTCCTATATTATCAAATATGTAGTATACTTAACATATCAAACGAGATGAGGAGGCTGTCAAATGCCAGGTTCACACAGTACGTTATGTATAGATAGTTTTTATCCGGAAA
>NZ_CALPDG010000097.1 GCF_943193195.1 Mediterraneibacter agrestimuris
CCGTTGTGGCAAGGAGTTATTGACCGCAAAGCTTATATTGTCAAGTGGTGAATACGGATAATTGCGGAAGAACCCCAAGCTTGATAATAATCAATTATCTCACATTGGATGATTTTGAACAGGTACTCGCTATTTTGCGTTTACAATAATGTAGTATTTCCTCTAATATGGTTATGATTTATTTGAATGGAATAATGTTATTTGTCTCAAATCATAAATCAACTCTTCATACTTGTTATAATCTCTGTAAAGAATATCTTTTATTATTGGAGTTAATGAGAATATCAGTGAAAATACTAATAATACAAGGACTATAACTTGTATTGCTATGGTAAATATTTCAGTTTGGGTAGCAACATCTCCAATTTTTTGGGCAATATATGCAATTATAGGAATAATTATTGCACCTAAAGTTTTGAGTGGCTTTTTAAAAGGGGCAATGTAATCACTTTGTACTTGTGCAAGTTTTGCTTCCTCGATTAATCTGTCAATAGAATCAAAATCGTTAATGTCGATTTTATATTGCTTTAATACGTCAATGACCATTTTCATTCTTCTTTCTGAGTAAGGGGCATAGTGCTCTTTGAGCATAACCTGAAGATTTCTTTTGGTGGAATCAATTATAAAGAATGTAATAATGCATAAAATACCTATTGCTATTGGAATAAAGGAAACCCATTTTTTTATAAAGAATAAAAATATACCACTTATAATTGAGCTCACGAGAAGAAGAATTATAAATACCTTCCGGTATGGTGGTAGCTTTGTAAATGGAATGGTACTCTTGATGTTCTTTAATCCAATTTTATAACTGATAAATAAATCACAGAATCGCATTTGTATACCTCCTAGTATAATAATGGTATAGTTAATAAGACTACTTAGTTAACGAGTTTCTATATTCAAGATAAGAAAAGAGGGAATTCTCCCTTCATCAGATGTTATCCTAAAGAATTATCATGTTTGACGGTTCTTGGTAGACACCAGGTAAAGCATAAGATATCATCTCTTAGGATAGGAAAAATAATGTATCACTCCTTGGGATGCTGATTTAATCAACAGATACTTATAAGAAAGTTAATTAGTCCATTCGACAGGGGCTTATGTTTTAGCAGGTGGGGAGCCGGAAGGCCATACCTGAATAACGAGCCAGGTTGTGTACCTGTCAGATTGGAAATGGATTCCTATCAGAAAGGAGCTATTGCTCATGTCAGATAAAGTTATTTTTAATCTTGATGAATTATTCTATGTTTAGTGACAATCAAATGACAATACTTTTTATAAATGACCATGAATAAATACTTTTTATTTAGCAGGAAATTGACTTTTCCACTCTAAATATTCTTTTTCTGTAATCTCTTCATTTCTGAACTTCTGGTACATATCCGCCCATGCTCCAATATTATCCAGCATATTTAAAGAATCATGACCTTTGTCTTTAAACATGAGCTGTGGTACGCCAGATTCATCCCGATAGGCGTGTAGTCCATATTGATCTTCTAAAGCAAATAATGCGTGCATGACACTAACATAAGTATCAAAGTTTGGATCAGACATGGCGTATGGACTGATCTTTAATGAGTTTGCTATTTTTTGCAATTGTTCTGAGGATGGGAAACGATTCCCAAGTTCATAATTTCTAATTGCCGATTCGCTTAATCCGGACATGATTGCCAATTCTTTCTGTGTATATCCTTGATCTATCCGGAATTTTTTTATTTTCTCACCTACTGTCATAGGAAAACACTCCTTTGCTTATTATTACTTAAAAGTATAACATAAACAGTTCAAAAATGAAATACAAAAATAAACCGTTCATTTTTGAAATTATTCTATTGACAGTACGGAAATGAAATGTTATGATGCATACATACAGTTCGATAATGAACTGAAAAAAGAAAGGAGGGATGTAGAGGGCTAGTAAATTATTTATATCAGCAAAAGAATTAGAAGTATCTGATTCCTATGCGTACCGTTTGATTCGTCAGTTAAATGCTGAATTGGAACAAAAAGGTTTCGTTGTTGTCAAAGGAAAAATCAGCCGTAAATATTTTGAAGAACGAGTTTACGGTATGAATGAAATGAAATAGCAGGAGGTGATGTTTTGACAGTAATCAAAAACCAAAAGTCAAATACTTACGAGGTAAGAACCTATTACAAGGACTGGACCGGCGTAAGAAAGCAGAAGACGAAAAGGGGATTTAAACGCAAATGTGATGCTCAGGAATGGGAAAGAGCATTTAAATTAAAGGAGAATTTGAGCCTGGATATGTATTTTGTAGATCTTTATCTGAATGATATAAAATCCAGAATCAAATACAATACATGGCTGACGAAAAAGCATATTGTAGAGAAAAAGATTCTCCCATATTTTTCGAAAAAGAAGTTGCAGGAGATAAAACCCTCCGATATTCGGCAATGGCAGAACACCATGATGAACTATCGGAATAAACAAGGAGAAGGTTATTCACAGGTCTATCTAAAGACCATCCATAATCAGTTGAGTGCGATTTTGAATCATACAGTTAATTTCTGTGATTTGAAAAGCAACGCTGCACGCAAGACAGGATCTATGGGAAAAGAAAGAATAAAAGAAATCTTCTATTTTACATAAATATTGAAAAGCATTACTTGTCGAACCGGTATATCCTTTTCCGTATATCGCTTTTACCGTTTTACTTTTACTCCATCCAGTATTCAGGCATTGAACAATAAAATTATAATAAGGATCTAATTTACTCTGCTGGATTCCGTACATACTTAATTCTTTTGGATCTCCTTCACGATATTTCGCAATCGTATTTCGCCCCACTCCCATTCGTTTCGCTATTTCGCGATAACTACAGCCTTCTGTTAAAAATTTCTGTATCTGACAGATCATTTT
>NZ_CALPDG010000098.1 GCF_943193195.1 Mediterraneibacter agrestimuris
AAGTTATGTTGAACCGCCGTATGCCGAACGGCACGTACTGGTGGTGTGAGAGGGGGATTAAATTCCCCCTACTCGATTGCGGTGTGTCCAGCAAAGCTGGACCACACTTGCCGATGTAAGTTCGTAAACGCAAAATAACGAGTACCTTGACATTTTTAGGCGGCTGCTTTGCAGCCACCGATATTTAAGCTTTGCGGATCTCTGCCGGGAGTTTTTCTGACCATGGCAGTAGATTTTCCAAAAAGGAACCATCCTTGTCATCCATGTGTTTCGGAATCTCTTCCAAGAGATGCTGCACATAATCAAAAGGTTTCAGATTATTGGCTTTTGCAGTTTCTACAATACTGTAAATGATTGCGGAAGACTTGGCACCATGGATCGTATCGATCATCTGCCAGTTCTTCTTTCCGATACAAAAACCACGGATTGCCCTTTCGGATGCATTATTATCGATCGGAACATCTCCATCTGTGAGAAATACCCGGAGATATTTTTCCTGATTCAGCGCATAACCGACAGCATCACCAAATTTATCCTTCTTGGACACATTTATAGTTTTTAGGTACGCAAAAAACGCATCCACAAGTGGTTTGATAACCGCCTGCCGTTGCTTAAGCCGTTCATCAGAAGAAAGGTCATTCAGTTTCCCTTCTTCCCGATAGATTGCCTGGATCTGTTTCATCAGAAGAAATGCATTGGATTCCTTTTGATATGATTTGGGGATCAGCTTTAAGGCTTCATCAAATCTGCGGCGACAGTGCGCCCAGCATCCGGCAATGGTCAGTTCTTTCAACTCTTTTTCTAAAGTATGGTAGACCTGGTAACCGTCTGTTACGCAGATGCCGTCGTACCCTTTTAGGAATTCCCGTGGATGGGATGCGTTTCTCGTCTGCTGGTATTCATACAGGACAATCTGCCGTTTTTGATACAAATGTCCGGAACGGTATACCCACATCCAGCTTTTGCTCCCGGCTTTGCGTCCGTCATGGTTTACAAGCACCGGCGTCTCGTCTGCCTGGATGACATGGTAGAAATACAATTCTTTATGAAGATAATCATAAAGGATTGATAGATATTCCTCTGCCAAACGTATACACCAGTTTGCCATGTTCTGCCTTGTGATCTGCAGGCCATAACGCTGGAATTCCTGCTCTAACCGATAGAGAGGGACTGCATTCACATACTTTCCATTGATGATCGCAGCACCCAGAGATGGTGATACCAGACTCCCATGCAGTAACGCCTTTGGATGATCCGCCTTTACCATGTGTTCATCTGTTTTGCTGGCATACACACCGATGTGATGTTCTTCCACTTCTACCTTAGCAGGCACGAAATGATATTTTCTGGAAATGGCATCCGGTAACTGTTTCCAACCCTTGACACCGAATTCTGCTTCCAATTCCTCCTCAGACAGATAATGGTCGATCCGTCTGACCGGAAGCCCGGAAAGATCTGCTTCTTTCTTTCCCTTACGCTTCGGCTGCTTTGGGGACTTCAGTTCCAGATCATCAGGCTCTGCCGCATTAAGATCACAGACAGCTTCCGCTTCATTGAAAAAGATAATCGTTCC
Source organism: Mediterraneibacter agrestimuris (assembly GCF_943193195.1). Taxonomy (GTDB): domain Bacteria; phylum Bacillota; class Clostridia; order Lachnospirales; family Lachnospiraceae; genus Schaedlerella; species Schaedlerella agrestimuris. Next base: position 1,574 of record NZ_CALPDG010000098.1, read on the forward strand.
GTCTACTTCACGAAAACAGATCTGGCTGGTATCTTCCATTTTTTCAGAAGACCTGCCAAAACGGTTCTGCTTACCAGGGATCACCTGTTCCATCAGAAGCCGCATTTTTTCATTCGATGCGTGAAGCTCCTTTGTTATGGCTTCCAATTGTTCCTGCTGTTGTAAAAGAAGCTGGATAAGAAACGACTTATCAACACTATTTAATTGTTCCTCCGTATACTTAACTGCCATAACCAAACCTCACTTTCCTGAGTGCTATTATAGCAGAACCAACGGTTTTTGGCTATTTTTGAATTCTGTCACCTTCGTCATTTTGACGGTGGATAACAGTCATGAATACCTGAAAATAAAAGCCTGAATTTCAGATATTTATGACTGTTATCCACAATCTGAAAAGTTTTGGAGCCAGGAATATATAGAAACTCACAGAAAACTTTCAGGATGTGAATAACTTTAAATTTTATATTGCACAGGATAACCTGACATGGATGAAAATGATTTTATTTTCTGCGTTTTGCACAAATCACAAGGAGAATCCAGGATCAGGAGCTTCTTCTATTGGATGTCTGGCAACGATTTCCAGACCCTGCATCAACATTCGATACTGGTCTGTGCTAATCTCCAGCGCTTCCTCCTGTGTGCGAGGCCATCGGAAGTTCCCGTTTTCAATCCGCTTGTATAAAAGGAGAAATCCGTCCCCTTCCCAGATAAGTCCTTTTATGCGATCTGTTCGTTTGCCACAAAATAAGAATAATGTATTCTTATCGTAAGGATCCAACTGGAACTGAAAACGTATAATCCTGGCTAAGCCATCAATCCCTCTGCGCAGATCTGTAAAGCCGGTCGCCAGATACACTTTTTTGAATCCAGAGCCATCATTGAGCATTGCTGATCACTCCCAAAAGTGTTTTTAGAAATGAGGCAGATGCCTGTTCAGTGATTTCCAAAGTAAGGTGGTTCCTACCTCTGATCACGGCAGTGATTTTATGCTCCGATGTCATATTTACCGGATGGATTGCAGGAGAAGGAACTTCTACAAATGTTTGTGTCTGCTCCGCAGTTTCCAGGTAAGCCTCACGGACTTTTCGGAGCCTCCAGTAATAACTTGCTTTTGTAATGTCGTGCAGCTGACACCATTCATCGATCTTCATTCCTTGCGGACGGTTTTGACAATCTCTGATCAGATCAGCCCATTCACTCAGACGGGTTTGCTGTGCAACTAAACTTGTGTGAGATTTCATGACTCACCT
>NZ_CALPDG010000099.1 GCF_943193195.1 Mediterraneibacter agrestimuris
GGCTTGATGCATCTCTACCTATACGTTATTTCACGGACTTTGCAGCCAGTGCAAAGTCCTGGGCTGAACTGTTACCCCTATACTTCACATAAAATGTCTGGAATCTTGCATTTCCACGCTCCGCAAAAATTCCAAGATAGGTTCCTGTAAAAGACATAGGAACCGTCCCCTCCGTGGATAATCCCGCTGTCAGACCACTTCCAAGCAGTACTTCTGTCTCCCCATCAACAGTATAATAAAAGGAATATTTCTCTTTGTCTGCAGTAATCCGAAATTGAATCTGTTTCCCTTCCGGTATCTCTGCTCTTGCTGTTACCGCGAAAATATCATGCACATGCTTTGCAAGCTGAACTTCCCATACTGCCTTGTTTTTAACCAGGCAGATTTCATAATGATAAAACTGATTATAAAAAGCAGTCAATCCAGCACGAAATCCTTCTTCTGCTTTACACGCGTCCATACATACACCTGCCTCACAGCAAAATTCCTGCTGCCGTATTCCAATCCATGTAGGGCTTGCTGCATCGTTTAGAGTCTCTTCCGTTCCTTTTAAAAGAAGACATTGCTTTTCCCTGTCCCTTATATAGCACTTCAGCTTTGGATTACGGAGATAATTATATCGATAATCTGCTTTCTCCGCTGAGAAATTATCTATAAAATCCAATCTTGTCTGACAGCCTGTTCTGACAGCAGCTTTCCGTTCTTTGGTTTCTATCAAATCCGTCTTTCCCGGTAACGGTCCATCCATAGAAAGTTCTATCTTTCCCTGATTTCCCACAATCGGCCAGCCGTCCTTGTCCCAGACAACAGGTGTCAAAAAGGTCTCCCTTCCCAGATGATGTTGCATCATAATACCGGTTTCTCCGCCATTACAGCGCGTTCCCAGACATACTATCCACCAGTTTCCATTTTGATCTTCTACCAAATCCGCATGTCCGACACAATGGATTTCCCCTTTCGTATCATCCCTATGACTCAAAATCGGATTGTGCGGACAAGTTTCATAGGGACCAAAAATAAAATCCGCTCTCTGAATCGTCTCCATATGTCCATACTCCGTGCCGCCTTCCGCCATCATCAGATAATATTTCCCAAAGCATTTATACAAATGTGCCCCTTCCGGATACTTGCCGCCACATCCATAACTTAAGATTACTGTCTCAGATAATTGCTCTCCTGTAAATGGATTAATTTCACACATATCAATGGTACAATGCCCATCAGAATCATGTCCGGTGGATACCAGATAAACCTTACCGTCATCATCCCAGAACAAGGACGGGTCTATTCCCCCCTGTTTCAACCACCTCGGCTCAGACCAGCCTTTACGCGGGTCATCGGTATACACGATAAAATTACCTTTGTCCGATACATTCGTTGTAATCATAAAAAACATACCGTCATGATACCGGATGGTCGGTGCATAAATGCCGCCTGACGGTCCGCTTCTTTGCAGATCCAGTCCGTTTTCCTCTGTCATACAATATCCAAGCAGTTCCCAGTCCGCCAGATTTTTACTATGATAGACAGGCACTCCCGGATAAAATTCAAACGTTGATGTTACAAGATAAAAATCATCTCCTGCCCTGCATATAGAAGGATCGGGATGAAATCCCGAAAGAATCGGATTTCTGTATTTCATACGCTCACCTTCCTTCGATTACGAGACGGATATCTCTGGAAGAGCTTCCGATTCGCAATTCCTTATTTTTCAATTCTGTCTCCACAAATACGGAAACTGTCTTACACTCACCCGGAAGCAGTTCTATTTTTTCAAATCCCTTCAATTCCTGCACTGGTTCTGTTTCTTTCCGTTCAATTGGAGCCACATAGACCTGAACGGTCTCTTTTCCAGATTTCATTCCCGTATTGGTTACATCACATTCTGCATACAGCCTTCCATTTCGTTCATTAACTCTCGGGTTGGCATAGGAAAACGTCGTATAGGACAATCCATGTCCAAAGCAAAACTCCGGCGCCACATCATAAGTATCATTGTAACGATATCCTACAAATACACCTTCTGTATATCGTACCTTAGAATCTCCCGGAAATTCTCCGATTGCATGTGCTGAACAATCTGTATGTTTTTTATAAAATGTCTCGGGAAGCTTTCCTGACGGATTTACATTGCCGAATACTACTTCCGCCAGTGCATTTCCACCTTCCATACCTGCATACCAGCTCCATACAACCACCTTTGCTTTTTCTATCCAACGTCCCATTTCTACCGGACTTCCGCCTACAAATATAACAACTGTATTGGGGTTTACTGTGAGCAGTTCTTCAATCAGCTCATCTTGCTCATAAGGAAGCCTCATATCTGTACGGTCATTACCTTCACTGTCATGATCATGGTTCAAACCGCCTACAAAAAGTACATAGTCATATTGTGCCGCAAGCTGTACCGCTTCTTTGCGGAGAATTGAACGTTTTGCCTGTATCTTAGGATTTACATTTTGTATCTTCGTACTTCCGCCGCCGTTTTCCAGACTTGTCTCCTGCCAGTTTGTATCAGACTCTTTCTGCTTCTCACCACTTACATAACCCGGAACATATGTCACTTCTGTATTTCCTCCAAGCAATGCCTTAATTCCCATCAGTGGTGTAATCTCATACAGTGCCTTGATTTCTGCACTTCCACCCCCATTAGAATGTGCACGGTCGGCATTCTCACCCACTACCAACAGTTTTTTTACCTTTTCTTTGGATAATGGCAGAAGCTGATCCTCATTTTTCAAAAGAATAATCCTGAATTATTCACGCCGCTATAAACTTGCTTAAAAACGGATAGCATTACTTTAAAGTAAGTAAAACCGTAAC
>NZ_CALPDG010000100.1 GCF_943193195.1 Mediterraneibacter agrestimuris
TCATCCTTCTGTCTAATCAAAAAAGAATAAGTCTGTAAGCTGTTTTTCTTGCTTACAAACTTATTATACGAGGAGTGACATAATATGCTGAATATTTTTGTATGTGAAGATAATACCGCACAGAGACGGACTATCGTGCAAATCATTCAAGATACCGTGCTGATAGAAGAACTGGATATGCAGATTGTATTAGATGCAGAAGACCCTTATGTACTGCTTGAAAAGGTCAAGACCAGCCAGAACACAGGCATTTATTTCCTTGATATAGACCTGAACAGCAATATGAACGGAATGAAACTGGCACAACAAATCAGATTGTTTGATCCCCGTGGTTTCATCATATTTATAACCGCACATTCTGAACTAAGCTACATGACCTTTCAATATCGGGTAGAGGCAATGGACTTTGTATTAAAAGATAATCCTACCGAAGCGAAAGTAAAAATCAGAGAATGTCTGTTAAAGGCAATGGAACGCTATACACTCCATACCAACAAGACGCATAAGGTTTATACGATTGAAATCGGCGGACGAAAAATCGGCGTAGATTATGATGATATTTTCTTTTTTGAAACTTCCAGTAACATCCACAAAGTCATTCTCCATGCCAAAGACCGTCAAATTGAATTTTCCGGCACCATAAAAGAACTAACAGGCAAATTAGACGATAACTTTGTGCGCTGCCATCGGTCATTTCTTGTAAACAAAAATAACATAAATGAAATAGATACTAAAAACAGAATCATCTATTTTACCAACGGAGAATCATGCCTGATATCCACACGTATGATGAAAGTATTCTGAAAAAACGCCGTTCCATAATAGGCAAATTCTTCATCATACCCCATAAATCTTTTCATGCTGTTCCTTAATTGATTGTGCATGTGTTTTTTGCCGGACTGGAGGGGTAAGCCGTAACATTTATATTCTCCTTTCTCGCCGTTGAAGGAGTAATCAGCATTTCCGAATATGCCTTTACATAAGATTAGGTTAAATTTCTTGTCTGCATTGGGGCATCATCATAGTATTTGTCCGATGCTCCAGATGAATTACATTTTCAATCCATCTACACTCTCCATCTGAATGTCCAGAAAGACCAGATCAATCATCGTATCATATTTTTCAATTAGTCCCAGCCCATCGTAATAAACTGTTATCTTTATTTCCTATCCAATCTCGTCAGCATACTGATTTAACAGTGTTTTCAAATGATGAACAAAATCCTGTTCGTCATCACATATCGCTATATGCAGCATAGTTGTTACCTCAACGTATAAATATCCAGATAACATTATACTGTAACTCTCCATTTTTCTCAATACAAGAATAACAAGCACTGCCTATGTACGGACACATAGGCGAAATTCCCCATACTTCCCTACCGTCCGTATGATGAAATTTCCATAGGGCAGCATCCCTAACCCTCTTTGATTTCTTTTCCTCTTTTTCTCTGCCAGTCCTTGACCTTTATCACCAAATTTAGAAAGGACGATGCAGAAATGGCAAACAGAACACGCACCAACCGGAATGAATTTCACTTAGATGACAAGGAGCAGTATATCCTTGACGAGAAGTTTAAGCTGTCCGGTATGAAAAGCAAATCCGCTTTTATACGGAAGCTGATTCTATACGGATATGTCTATGACGTGGATTACAGTTTTTTGCGAGAATACAATACAGAACTTGGACGGATCAGCTCCAGCTTAAATCAGATTGCGAAACGGATTAACAGAACAAACCACGTCTATCAGGAAGATATGGACGAAGTAAAGGAGTTGATGAAACAGGTATGGCAGTCACAAAAATCCATGCTATCACAGCAACCGTTGATAAAGCGGCAGACTACATATGCAACCCGGATAAAACGGACGAAAGCATCTACATTTCTTCCTATTCCTGTGCGCCGGAAACCACAGCGATTGACTTTAAATATACCTTAGACCACTGCCGGGAAAACAGCCCCAATAAAGCCTATCATCTGATACAGGCTTTCGCTCCCGGTGAGATCAGTTTTGAGGAAGCGCACCAGATTGGAAAGGAGCTTGCGGACAAAGTTTTAGAGGGGAAATATTCTTATGTTGTCACCATACATATTGATAAAGGTCATGTCCATAACCACATCATTTTCTGTGCCGCCGACAACATGGGACACAACAAATACCATGACTGTAAGCAAAGCTATTACTACATACGAAAATTAAGTGACGAACTGTGCAGCGAGCATAACCTTTCCGTCATTATCCCCGGTGGGGATCAACGACATAAATGCCGTGGAAAAAAATACAATGAATGACAGGCGGACAAGAACAGTACCGCATGGAAAACACAGATAAGAAAAGACATCAACGCTGCCATAAAATCATCCTCTGCTTATGAAGAATTTCTGCTCCTGATGCGGGCGAAAGGCTATGAGATAAAAGGCAAAACCTTTGGAGAAAATCGAGCTGTTGACAAACCTCCTAATTTCGTAAATGTCACAAGATATCATGATAAAAATCCAGCAAAGATAGCAGAAATATTCCAAAGAAAAAGGTCATGGTTCTCTATGCCATGGCCTT
>NZ_CALPDG010000101.1 GCF_943193195.1 Mediterraneibacter agrestimuris
TCTTTAGCCATGTCTACGTCACGGATACGGCTCTCAGCAGCTGTGATGTTCTCTGTCTGAACACCTAAGTTGTTGATCGTGTGCTCCAGACGGTTCTGAAGTGCACCGAGGTCAGAACGGATGCTGGAAACATCATCGATAGCTGCGTTTACTGTATCGATTGCATTTTTTGCTCCTGCTACAGTTGTAATGTCAATGCCTTTTACGCCCAGAGAAGAAGCGCTCATTGCCTTGATGTTAACATTGATTGTATTTGCATCGGAAGAAGATTCTCCAACGTGCAGTGCAATGTTAACAGAACCGCCTGCTGCACCACCTGCTGCTCCGGCAGGAGCTTTGAAGTTCAACTGGGTGGTTGTAGTACCATCAATTTCAGCAGCATAACCTGTTTTCTGCTCGATCAAATCCTTCAATACTGATACGCCAGCAGCATTCTTATCACCTACAACAGCGTTTACGTCCGGCCCTAAAGCAACAGCAGCAGCCTGATCAGCTACAATTGCAAATTTCTTGCCATCTACTGTGAATACATCACCCAATGTATAATTTGCGAAGTTAAAGGACTGGAATGCATCCGTTCCAGTGTTAGCAGCTTTGGTTACAGCTTTGTCAACTGCTGCAGCTCCCGCTGTGCTCTGTTCCAACTTATTAAGAGTTGTTGTAGATCCTGCCACTTTAGCTTCAAATGTCAGAGCACCCGTAGCAGCTGTAACTTTGAATACATCCTTTAACTGGGCATTGTTATTAATTGCCTTTGCAAATGCATCACCGAGCTCTGCAGCAGTTGGCTCTGCTGGCTTAGCCGCAGTATATACCGTGCCGTCCTCTCCGACTAAATTGCTACCGTCATATGTCAGTGTAATATCAACCTTGTCTGTTTTGCCGTTTGCGTCTGTATAGTTAACTGAAAGGGAAACCGTTTGACCTGCTGTAAGTGGAGCTGCTGGAGCTGTAAGTGCAGTAGCAGTTCCGCTGTACTTGGTTGCAGCAGTATCTGTAAGTTCTAAGCCTGTGATGTCCGGAACACCTGCTGCGCCGCCGGTGCCGCCGCCACCCTGGAACAGTTTTGTTCCGTTGAAGTTAGAAGTCTGGCTGATACGGTCGATTTCTTCATTCAACGCATTGATTTCTTTCTGCATCTCCTGACGGTTGCTTGTAGAATATGTTCCGTTTGCAGACTGAGTAGCAAGCTCAACCATACGGTTTAACATAGAGTGAACTTCTGTCAAAGCGCCTTCTGCCGTCTGAACCAGAGATACACCGTCTTCTGCGTTCTTCTGAGCTGTCTGAAGACCTGTGATCTGAGCTCTCATCTTCTCGGAAATAGCAAGACCTGCTGCGTCGTCGCCCGCGCGGTTGATTCTGTAACCAGAAGATAATTTCTCTAAGTTCTTAGAAACTGCTGAGTTGTTATTTGTTAAATTTCTGTGTGCGTTTAACGCTGGAATGTTGTGTTGAATTCTCATTATAATTTCCTCCTTGAAATAAAATCCAGTGGCTTCCATGCCATTGTCCTTGTTGCATTGCCTCCAGTAAAAGTACTTTTCTAGGGAACAGCCGGCTCATATTCCCTAAAACTACACTTTATTGCACTGTTACTGCCAATTTTTGAGAAATGTGCTTTAATTAAAAAAATAAAAATATATTAACAAAATGGAGGAATACACTATGGAGAAACATTTGTATGGTTATGTAAGGGTATCAAGCCGGGAGCAGAATATTGAACGTCAGATGATATCCTTAAAAGAATTTGGTGTCAAAACGGAAAATATTTATATTGACAGACAAAGCGGTAAAGATTTTAACCGACCTGCTTACAGCCGAATGATGCAGAAATTAAAATCCAATGACATAATCATTACAAAGAGTATAGACCGTCTTGGAAGAAATTACGAAGAAATCCAAGAACAATGGAGAATTATTACTAAAAAGAAGGGAGCGGATATTATTATTCAGGATATGCCGCTGTTAAATACAACGAAAACGAAAGATTTGCTGGGCAGTTTTATCAGTGATGTTGTGTTACAGCTCTTATCCTTTGTTGCTGAAAATGAACGCAATAATATACGCACAAGGCAGGCAGAAGGAATTGCCGCTGCAAAAAAAAGAGGTGTACAGTTTGGGAAACCCAGAATCTCTATGCCGCAGGATTTTCCGCGTCTATATTGTATGTGGGAAAATAAATTAATTACAATTGAAGAATTTGCTTCTATATGTAAGGTGGGCCGCAGCACTATGTACAACCGAATTAAAGATTACAAAAACACAAAAATTTATTAAAAAGTACTTATCTTCTAAAAAAACGATCCGATAATATAATTGAAAAGAAATTTTCAAGCTGTCCAAGTAAGTGTACTTTTCTGGACAAAATGCCGGCAGACCAGAAGGATGCACAAAGGACATAAAACATAGTCGATCGGGAAAAGGAATTCCCGAAGTTAATTTCAAGGAGGAAG
>NZ_CALPDG010000102.1 GCF_943193195.1 Mediterraneibacter agrestimuris
TTGCATGTGTTAGGCACGCCGCCAGCGTTCATCCTGAGCCAGGATCAAACTCTCGTATAAAAAGGTTTGACTTGGTAGTTTCAAGTCTTACCGTTTATACGCTCCGCATGTTCTTAACGAGGTTTCCCACGAGTTTAGAACTGTCGGAGCTTCTTCGTGTGTTCTTGGTGAGGTTCTTCCGAACCCAGAACCACCGAAGCTTCTTTGTTTGTCTAGTCAAGAATCACTGCTAGCAATTCTTTTCCTTTTTACTGTTTTGGTTTGTTATCAAACCGTTCTTAAAAATTTTCTCATAAGAAATTTTCAAGGGTTGTTGTCTATTGTTCAGTTATCAATGTTCTTGTCGTCCTCTTCATGCGACAGCTTTGATATTTTATCAAAAAGCTTTTTCGTTGTCAAGAACTTTTTTATTTTTCTTCGCTGTCTGTTCAAGCGACAGCTTTAGTAGATTATCACATCTACCGCTTTTTGTCAACAACTTTTTTCAAGTTTTTGACTTTTTTGATATCTTTTTTCAATATCTGCTGATAACCTCTTACAATTAACTCTAATATCAAATAATCTTTGTAGGTTATCAAACGGAGAAAGAGGGATTTGAACCCTCGCGCCGGTTTCCCGACCTACACCCTTAGCAGGGGCGCCTCTTCAGCCTCTTGAGTATTTCTCCAGATTCTGAAATATGACCTGTTCATGTTCTATTTACAGGACATTATTCATTATGATGCGTTACAACGCATAGGTTATTATACTAAAGAGATTCCCCAATGTCAACGAAAATAAAACAATTTTTTAATTTTTCTTATCTGTTTTTATCTCATTTGCTTATTATGTGTATTTCTTCTATATATATCTATATCTAGTGGGTATTGTCTGCCGGTACTCCCAATATTTCTTTTATCTCTGAAATAGATTTTCCTTCCAAACGCAATTTCATAATATATTCGATCCGTTCAAGGCTTTTTTCCCTTTTATATCTTCTTGTTAATTTTTTTTCTTCCTGTTCAAAAGGAAGCATCCCTTCCTCTGTATAGAATTTCAATGTACTATACCGACTTCCCGTTAACCGTACCAATTCTCCTATTGTTACATATTCAGCGGCAAGGATTTTTTCCATACTTCTTTGTCTCGACATAGATTCAACCCTTCATTCTACCAATATACAGGAACAATATTTGCTCCTTGGATCGGCACTTTATAAGCCCTCCTTGTAGATGGAAAAATGCGATAATAAGCATTATCTATTTTCAGAAATGTTTCATTTCCTGATTTTACTTCTTCCACATAATGTCCCATCTTGCATAAATGTTCTATCACTGCTATTCTTCTTTCTTCTACTGTTGTATTGAAAATTACAAAATCAATAAAGATTGCTTTTCTCCTCTCCAGATAAGGAAATATCAGATTTATCCCCTCCAGATATGGATTCTTAAACAAATTATGCTTTACCTTTAAAAATTTTGTCACAAAACTCTCCAATGCAGTGTGAAATTCCGCCTCCCATAAAATACGATATTTTACATTTTCTACTGTCAGATCAAGCATTCTTTTTTGCAGCTGATTTTGTTCTCCTACAGAAAATAAATCATGAATACATCCGCTTTCCCGATGCAGCCACAACAAACCTGCACATTCCAGACTTATTTCTCCTTCGTCCAGTATCTCTGCCCGAAGTCCCTCCCTCAATCTCAAATACATTGTTTCTTCACTTCTATACGCTTTGAGTTCAACTCCTGCCGTATAATAATCCATATCGCATCCTAGAATATCCGGAACCTGCTCCAACAAACCATCTGCTTCTAATAATTCAGCAATTTCTTTCTCTATTTTTTTCCCTTCTTTTTTCTTCAGATTCCTTGCACACTCTACCGCTTCATTTAGTTTTGAAACAAATACATCTGTATCGGTCTCTTCTATAGTAGTTAAAACATCTTCCAATACTTTTGCCGCTGCAACCGCTCGGATCACAGCCTCTTTTGCAACTGATGGATGCAGACTCTCCAATCCATTTAATGCAACAATTGCATATTGCTGAGATAACGCCAATTCTTTCATTACAACTCCTCCTTTTCTTTTAACAAGCCATCTGTTTTTTGCTAATTACTTTTTACATCCACTATCTACTTACTACTTACGATTTATAATTTAATTATATATCTTTTTTTGTATTTGTCAATCATTAATCCTGGGCGGAAGATATATTTTGTAACAGTTCAGCCTTTCGGCTTCCTGTTACAGGCATCAAGCCATGCAAAACCACTTCGTGGTGGCTTGATGCATCTCTACCTATACGTT
>NZ_CALPDG010000103.1 GCF_943193195.1 Mediterraneibacter agrestimuris
ATTGAATACTTCTAAAAACAGGGGATTACGACCCCTTATTTAAGTGCGTCCCAAATTTACTCTATTTTTCACTCTTACTCCTTTTCAAATTAGAATGATTTATTTTCTAAATTTCCAATTATAAATAATATGGAAACAAGAAACAATGTATTAAATCCTAACAAAAATATAAAGGGATAATTCCTATAAATGACTATTAGCATAAAAGAATATATTAATAATAGTATACGTGTGTTTATCCTATTTTTAATAAATTCTTTTTCATCTAAAGGATTCTTTTGATTTTTGCAAGGTGTAGCAAAGAAAAGAAAAAGTAAACTTATCATTGCTAACAAAATATATCCATGTAAAAGGTTATATTTGAAGATTATATTCGAAAACGCTAGAGTACCCAAAAAACATGTATTTGTGTAGATATAGCATTGTCGATAGGTTTGTGCATGATAACCACCAGCATAAAAGCGTATAGGCATGAAAAAAAATAAAAAAATGAATCCATATAAAATATTAAAGAAATATGAAAGTGTTAATATAGTTACCATGGAAGCAAAAGTAGATAATGTAAGTTGGAATCCATAGATTATGAGTTCCTTCTTAGAGTATTCAATAATTTCCTTTTTTAAAAGATAATTTGTAAACGATTTTGAGATTTGCAGTAACATTTTTATACTCCCCTTTCCTGGTATGAATATATCATAAAATAAAAAAAATATTTTATCTGTCTGTAAATGGCATAAAAATGTCCGTGAATTGTAAAGTAATAATTATTGGAAAAAGATAATAATAGAGGTCATTTTTTTACAGTTTGGAGACAGTAGATTTTAAAGAAGATGATGATGCTACAATATAATTTGATTCTGTAAGATTGTGGTCTGCTATATTTGTAAGGAGGTAATATAAATATTAGAAAAGATTGATATTGAAAAATACCGTATGTATATTGAAATTATTAAGATGGAAGTAAATGCATTAAATTATGTGGAACTGGGCGCTAGACAGTGTTTGGAAAAAATGATTTACTATCTTAATAAATATTATGAAATGGAACAAGATAGAAAATACCTGATATGTATTGTTTTGCACATTCAGGCTTATTTGGAAATGGGATACGACTATAGTGATAATGAAGAATACTTTAATAATATATTAGAAAGCTTGGGTACAGATAAAGAGACGATGTTTCCAAAAAAGTTTTATTATTCGACCAAAATCAAACTTAACAAATCGCAGGTTAGAAGTATGATAGGTAAGTGGAGTGCTTCAAATAGTATGTCAATAACAGAAGTGGTTGATGATATTATAGAAAAGGTAAAAGAACATAAACAGGGTATCTATTATTATAAAAATAATAGAGGGCGCAAAATGGAATTGACTGAAACTATAAATGGCGAATTATATGAATTAATTATCAGTGAGAAAGACTGTTATTTTCATGATATTAAGAGGAAAAAATATTTTACTTTTATATAATGATATGCTACACTTCAGTTTGAGAAATATTTGAAAATATATGGTAAACTACAATCTTTACATAATCAAAATTAATTTGGAGGTTTAAAATGATTAGAATAGCTATATGCGATGATGATGAATCATTGGTGTTTAACAATAAAAGAATTATTGGAGAATATGTAAAAAAGAATAAAGAAATTGTAGATATAGAAGAGTATAGCAATGGTGAATTTTTGTTAGCTGATATTCAGGAAGGAGAATACTTTGATCTGATTCTTTTAGATATTGAAATGCCCCATAAAGATGGCATGGAAATTGCTCCACAGATTAAAAAGTATTTGCCACATGCACTCATTGTCTTTGTTACATCACATTTAAAATATGCTGTGGATTCTTTTGCACTATCTATTTTTCGATATGTGCCGAAACAAGAAATACAACCACGATTGGAACAGGCTTTAAACGATGCATTTAAATATATTAAATTACAACAAAACGATATATATACAATACAGACACAAAATCGATTTGAAAAAATTTTCTTAAACCTGAATTATTCACGCTGGCGGTACCAATTATGGAAAAACCCGTATAGTTACTGTGTTTTCAACCGCTTTACATT
>NZ_CALPDG010000104.1 GCF_943193195.1 Mediterraneibacter agrestimuris
TTACGGTTTTACTTACTTTAAAGTAATGCTATCCGTTTTTAAGCAAGTTTATAGCGGCGTGAATAATTCAGGTTAAAAGATGTTTTATATATTCAGAAAAGTGGGAAAAATGCGGTGTTGGTAACTTTTAATACACAGGCTAAAGTAAGAAAAAGTTTATCGCAGGTATATGAAGAGATTAACAAAAAGGAGTTTATTTATATTGATAGAGGATGCATTGTAAATATAATTCATATTATGCAAGTGAAAAATGGTGAAGTTGTTTTAAAAAATAAAGAAACCTTACCTATTAGTAGATCTCACATACAAAGTACAAAAGAACTGATTAACACATTCTGGGGGAATGAACTTTGAGTATTTTATTTATAATAATTGAAATATTGGCAACTGTAGTAGAAGCCTATATTGGAATAAAATTTGTAGGTCTTTTATTGGAAAGTAAATACGAAGAAAGTAAAACAAATTTAATTGCAATAACTACATCATTTGTTTTAGCATTTTTTGTTCATATTTTAAATAGTATAGAATTGTTTTCCTACGGAACATTAGCATTTGGTGTTGTAAGTATATCACTTATTGTATTTAGTGTATATAGATGCAAATTTCCACATGCTTTTTTGATATCCTGTTTTTATTTTATGTGTTTGAATTATTTAGACTTTTTAGCAATTACTATTGTAGGAGCACTTTTACATAATCCAGATTATTCTAAAATTGTAATTTCAACTCATGGATTTGTAAGAATTAGACAAATGTTTATTTGTAAGGGATTATTGATTTTAGCATATCTAAGTGCAAAACATTTTATGAAAGGGAAATTTAAAATTAATTCATTTAAACATTATGTTATTCTCACAATAGCTGGTGGAATTGGTGTAGTATACCTTATTGATAATTCTTTGGATTTGGTTGATTTTGGTAATGTGATGAACTGGATCGTATTTAGTGTAATACTCATATTAACATGGGCCTTGCTTTTGTTATATGAAAAGAGTAAGAACGATAAAGATATGGCAAAATTTATGGAAATTAAAAATGCTTTATTAGAAGAAAATTATAAGGGACTAAATGATGCTTATTCGGCAAATGCGAAGGTTTATCATGATTTCAATAATCACATTAATATTTTATATCAGTATTTGATACATTCTGATACTAAGAGCGCAATAGAATATTTGGACAGAGTAAGCGAGCCTATAAAGAACTTGTTGGAACGTACTTGGACGGGAAATGAAGTGATTGATGTCATAATAAATAGCAAATTACGAAAGATGAAAGAGAATCATATTCAAAGTAGTATAAATGTAGAATTTCCAGGTAGATGCGATATTATGCCAAATGATATATGTACTATTCTCAGTAATTTACTAGATAATGCAATTGAAGCATGTCAAAGAAATCAAGATAATGCAAATAAGTGGATTAATATTACTATAAGAATTATAAACCAGATGCTTATTTTGATAATTGAAAATGGCAATGAAGTAGCACCACAGGTAAAAAATAAACGTTTGGTAACTTCAAAAGAAGATGAACGCTTTCATGGTTGGGGACTGAAGAGTGTCGAATCGTCCATTGAAAAGTATGAAGGTGTAATGCAATATAAAACTGAAAATGGAAAATTCAAAGTGGTTGTGACTTTAAATTATAATATTATAGAAAAAGAAGATGTTTTTTGAGAATATTAACCTTTGATCAAGACTGTTATATCATAAGCGCCTAGTTTTGGGAATGTTCAAAACTAGGCGCTTATGATATAACAGTCCATTTTCAAAGTAAACGCAAAATATTTTGCGTTTACAATGATTTGCTATTTAGGACACGGGCGTTCTTCAAATCTCTGGTTAGGTGGGAATGCCACAGTCTTGGTGTTTTCTAGTATATTTTTTTCAAGAGATAGATAATCCAGTGTTTGTGTCTGTACTGTCCAATCAGAATGAAACCGCAGAAGAATCAGTGATTCACAGGTTGAATATTCTTGAGGCTCGGGTTCTTCCGCAATTAACCGTTTTGTAGTTTCCTATATTATCAAATATGTAGTATACTTAACATATCAAACGAGAT
>NZ_CALPDG010000105.1 GCF_943193195.1 Mediterraneibacter agrestimuris
TATTTCTCAAAAATTTGGCAGATTGGTGCTTTGGGCAGGCATATTCACTTTTCAGTTGCAGTTTGCGGAAACTCAAGCCCGGTCATCAATATGCATTTCCACCCATTTTTTTAACTTTCGATTGTATCCTTTTAAAAGAATCATAACTGCTCCTTTGTATCGTTTTATCCCTCTATGTTATGTGCCGAATTCGGTACATAGTTAAATTTTTTAATCCCTTTTAAATTGAAAGTTGATTTCCCAAATCTCTTATGATATATTGAATACATAAGGGAGTTGTTTTTAAACGCAATCACCTTTTAATAACGTAACTAGGAAATCCACCCTTTAACCGACCAAAGTTTTCAGGGGTGGTTTTTCTATATCGTTTTGCAGCATTTACATCATCCTTCTTCCGAGTCACACTATGTTCTTTTGTTTCAGGTAATTCTCAAAATCCCGTTTCAATTCTTTTGACTTTGAAATTTTCTTTCTTTGTGGTTTTTTCACAATTTCCTCATCAGGACCATCTTCTTCCATCATCAACGAAAACCATTCTCCCGAATCACTTTCATCTTCATAAAACTGACTCATTGGTATCCGAAGCGCCGTTCCGATATTTGCTAATGTCTTAATCTTCCCTTCCCGAATCCAGCAATAAACAGTATTCTGATTCACTTTTATCCGCTTGGAAAATTCTGCAGGAGTTAAAATTTCATCCTTTCCCCTCGCTTCCAACATTAGGATACGATTCGATAATTCTTTACATGTTTTTTCTAAAGACTCTACTCTTTCTTCCAGATACATATTGTTCCCCTCCTCTTTATAGTTTCAGTATGTCCCGTCCGGATACCAGAAATGTACTTAAAGTACATTTCTGTACAAAAAAATTTCGTCAATCTGAGTTTCTAATGCTTTAGATATCTTTTGTGCCGTTTCTAATGATGGATTCTTCTCTCCTGCTTCTATAAAATAAACATAACATTTAGAAACACCTGATTTTTCTGCTAATTCAGTAACGCTCATTTTCTTTTTAGTCCTTATTTCTCTTATGTTATTATTTTTCATTTTTTCACCCCTTTATGTACTTATAGTTCATTGTCAATAGTTTTTATCATTTCTATGATAAAATTTTTATAGTTGATATTAGGAGGTGTAGTATGAATTCAGAAATTAGTGTTTTAGGCAACAGAATCCGAAGTCTTCGTGAAGACCAAGACCTCACTCAAAAAGAGTTATCAACCATGATAGGCTTAACCCCTAAAATGATATCTTTTTATGAAAACAATCAACGAACACCGCCAATTGATATACTATTAAAAATTTCTCGAATTTTTGATGTTGATATAAATTATTTGGTTGGATTATCAAGTTCAAAGAATGCCCAAGTATCCGCAAAAAATATATCTCCACAAGAACTAAATTTATTACAATACTATCGCAAAGTGAAAAAGGGAAACGAACATACTGAATGCAAATATGGATCTATAGAAAAATATTTTCCTAATGCACAATTTTTATCTCCCGAAGAAAAAGAACTTCTCAATTACTACAATGAACTTTCTTTAAAAGATAAACGCTGGATAATGGGACAGATGATTGACTTGATCAAGAAACAAGAGGAAAGCGTCAATCCCCCCGGAAAGCGCAGTGATTATAGATTTTATAACGAGGAAAGTTATTCACTGAAAATTGTACCGAATTTCGGTACGCTGTATTTTGCTACGGATTAACAATAATATATTTACCCGGGGAACCGTTGAGGTGCTATACCAACCGCTGGACGATAAGGAAAGGGGGTTGGTGCTTATGGTTACATACTCTGACTTGTTCACGTTTGTAATTATGCTTTGTGCAGTTATAACCCTTGATTGATTCCAGATAAGGATAGAATCTTTGTTTTTATTTTTGGGTTTTTGTTTTAGTTTTTGAAAAAGAAATGTCTTGAGTTTCCGCAAACTGCAACTGAAAAGTGAATATGCCTGCCCAAAGCACCAATCTGCCAAATTTTTGAGAAAT
>NZ_CALPDG010000106.1 GCF_943193195.1 Mediterraneibacter agrestimuris
AATGTAAAGCGGTTGAAAACACAGTAACTATACGGGTTTTTCCATAATTGGTACCGCCAGCGTGAATAATTCAGGTTGTATATGGTACAGCAGCAAAATTTGTTTAAAGGCGAGAGGAATCTATAATGAGTAATGTTATTATGATGTGCGGAGTATGTGGTTCTGGTAAAACAACTTACGCAAAGCAGAAAGAAAAAATGGATATGTCAGACTTTCGATTGATGAAGAACTATGGAAAACTTATGGAAGGAAAGGTATTGATTACCCGGATAGCCATTATGAAGAATTATGAGAGAAAGTAGGAGCTATGCTTTGTGAGAGATTAATTCGCTTTATGAAAGACGGAAAAAACGTAGTAATTGATTTCAGCTTTTGGAGTAAAGAAACTCTGCAAAAAAGACTGAAAAAAAGAAATACGCTTTTAAATGTTAATTCTCCATTCATAATAACTAACGAAATATTAGAGCATCATTACAATAACTTTGAAGACCCGCAAGGAGAGGGAGAAATAATTCTATTGCAGGATTAAGTATAACAGATAAAATCATTTATTTTGAAAATGTTATTTAACTCCCAAAATGGTTGATAGTTTATTTAAGAGCGACAGTCGAGTGCTGCCGCTCTTTGCAATTACAGAAAGTTATTATTGACCGACCATAGCCTTTTATAAAAAGAGGGGAAATTACCTATGATTTTCACGGAAGTATACAAGGAGGTCGGTATGAATACGTTAGAAGTGCTTACGTTAGTGCTGGTGATTTTTGCAGCCTTGACATACATAGACAATAAACACAACCGCAAGTAACGGAAAAGGCTATCTTCTACTGCAATAGAGGATAGCCTTGTAATCCGTTTGATTTTTAAACTGGTTATTGTTTCCGATTGAACAACCATCGGACATGCCATATCCTCCGGCTTCTAAGATGATTATAAACCAACACTGCGAATTTTGCAAGAGGGTTTAGGAAATGGGGGTGCTTCGGCACTCCTATTTTTTTGCAGATTTGCAGACTATATTACAGGAATATGGTCTTGTCTGCAAGGAATTTTTTTGTTTTTATAACAAGGTAGGAAGGAATGGGGAGTTATGCACATTTCCATGATGCTTTTTTGCATTTAAAGCCCTTTTCAGACACAGAATTACCGGGAGGGTTTGTTATCCCGGTCTGGCTGTTCCTGTGCCTTTTTAGTCGGCTCTGTGCGCCCTAAATACTGGTTCAGGTTCTCCAGTTTCCGGTTCAGCGATTTCAATTCTTTTTTGCTGTTTTTGTAGGTGGCAGTAAGTTCTTTTTTCTGTGCGGTCAGCGCCTGATATTCCGCTTTCAGCTTGTCGATGTTCAAGCCTTTTAAGGAAATGCCCGCCTGTTCCAGCATACGCCTTGCGCCGCCATATAGGATAATCTGGCTCTCATACTTGCGGAAATATGCGTCAGGATTTTTCGATTTCTTATAGGCAATATGGTAGGATTTGTTGGCTTTGTACTGTTCTGCATATTTAATGATTTCCGCAAGGTCTTTGATGCGGTTCTCCAGTTTGCGGACGGTCTGCTTTGCTTCTTTTCCGGTGGCGGAAGCGGCAGAGATTTTTTGTTCCAGTTCTGCGATGCAACCTACCTCATTATATGCCTGTGCAGCAATCTTTAAATTCTCCACCGCCGCCCGCCTTTGCAGTCCCGGACTGTTCTGGAATTTCTCATCAGAGGTATCAATCAACCGCCTGTCTGCATAATCTCTTTTCGGGATAACTGCTTTCCGTTCCCGTTTTAATTCAATCCGTTCTTTGCTGCGTTCCTTCGTGTATTCCTTTCCGAGTGACTTGATGCTGCCACGCACAAAACGGTCTTTGCCGAGTGGACGAAAGGAGATAAACTTGAGGGCATTTTCGAGCTGTTGACAAACCTCTTGCCAAAAAGATTTACATATAAGAAAATATATGTATAGATTAATCCTTGGGGTGAT
>NZ_CALPDG010000107.1 GCF_943193195.1 Mediterraneibacter agrestimuris
CAATGTTAACAACCTAACTCAAGCAACTACAACATATAGTGTTTCTTTTAATTGGCACGGGATTCCCTGTGCCTTTCTTTATTTATAACCACTAATACGATTAAAATATTGCACAAAATTCGCCCATAAAAACCAGCATATTTACTATTGACATAAGCTCCAAAAAATGCGGCGCAGCCCTTGTTTATATTACTTTTTTAAGGGGGCTGCATCGTATGAATTTAATTCAAATCTTAGTCGATATTATCTGTAACACATTACTTGATCCACATGTCCTTGAACGGGCCAGAAACAGAAAAGGGGCTTTTACACGCAATTGCGGGAAACTTCCCTATTGGACATTGATCAAACTGTTATTAAGAAATTCCAAGAAAACTATTTCTTCATCACTGGATGAATTCTTTACCGAATTGCGGCATATATCAGGAATTCCAATCTCTGATACTGTGAAATGTTCCCAACAGGCTTTCAGCAAGGCCCGTTCCGGCATTGATCACTCTATTTTCAAAGAATGCTTCGAACGTGTACTTGACTTCCTTTGCAGCAGGGATTCCCTGGATTTCCATTCACGTTTCATGGGTGTATGGGGACGGCAGATCATTGCTGTTGACGGCTCTAAAATACCTCTTCCTAACCGTAAGACTCTTCTTGATAAATACGGCAGCATAGGGAGAGGCCAAAACTCTCCCACTGCCATTGCCAGTGTTGCTTTTGATGTACTGAATCACCGCATCCTTGATGCACAGCTCGAACCCATGAGCGTCGGTGAACGTACCCTTGCCATAAGGCATATGCAAAATATAAAAAGCAAAGCACGGACGAATCTATTATACACCATATTTGTCTTCGATAGGGGATATGCTTCAAAAAATTTATTTTCTTTTATCGAAGACACCTTACATGCCGGATATCTCTTCCGGTTAAGGACTAAATTTAACACGGATATTGATGCACTCCCTGTACCGGCGGATCGAAATGGAATCAGTGACTATATCTTTTTCCTTGATGGCAGGAAAGTACGCATCCTTAAATTTTACCTCCCAAGTGGGACGGTGGAAACGCTGATCACAAATGATTTTGACCTTGCCAAAGAACTGTTCCGCCAGTGTTACTTCCTTAGATGGCCGGTGGAGGAGAATTATAAGCTTGTCAAAGAAAAGATCGGGCTCACTAATTTCCGGGGCTATTCCGAGAACTCCGTTCTCCAGGAATTCTGGATATCGGTATTGCTTGCAAACCTGGCTCTTGCCATAAAGCGGGAGACGGACGGCATTGTTGACAGCACCATAAACCAGAAAGGGAATCAGAACAAATATATGACAAACATGAATGAGCTTGTCGGATACCTGAGCCGTCACATAGGAGAATATATGGATGCTGATACAGACACAGAAAAGTATGGCATCATCCGCTGTATATTTGATTTTGCCGTATCTCACCGGGTGCGTGACAAAAAGGGCAGCGGGGAATCAAATCTACGTACAACTCCAAGAAAAGTCAAACATCATTACAATAACAAGACTACACACTAATACCATTTAAGAAAGGTGGTGGTGCCAGTTTCTTTATATTCTACAATACAAACGCCATATCTAAAAAACAGCTGATAGCAACCAAGGGGAAAGTCTGCCCTTTTTTCAGTGTATTTTAATCATTTCTATCATCTGCTATTATTGGTTTAATAGCTTAATCCTATTGTGATATCATGCCACTACTAAGTTGTTAACATTGGTTT
>NZ_CALPDG010000108.1 GCF_943193195.1 Mediterraneibacter agrestimuris
AACCACTCATCTGTCCAGTTCCTCACGGATATTCCCGGAATGAATGGATGGTACATGTGGTAGCAGTTTGCCCCAAGCAGACCTGTGACACTGCCGAGTCCGCAAACCGTTGTAAGCTCTTCTTTACTATACACTCTCCCCTGCCACACCGCATGGGTCGGTCTGGCACCTTCGTGCCACTCCACTTCAAAATGATCCGTTCCAAGTTTCTCAGCATTTATCTCAGATATTTTCCCGGATAACTGGGTGATTCCGGTCATGACAGCCCTGCGTGCCGCCACATCGATCCGGTTTGCTCTCCCGGACGCATAATCAATCTGCCGCAAACCGCTGTTGGTTAACTGTGTCACAACCCTTCTTATGACTGAGTTGTAGTCGAACGCGCCGGAAATAATATCCATACACGCAGCGTCCAAATATTTCTGATAAACCTCTGCCAGTGGTGTAAGTACTTTTTCACCGGATCCATAACTAAGATAAAAACCCAGGGACTTTGTAATATTCTGCAATTCATCATTACTCTGCTGGATTAACCCAGAAACAATATTCTGCAGCTCCTCATTCTCTTCATAGGGGATAAACCCAGCATTGATCTGCTCGTATATATCCTTGTTACGGACATATTCCCAATCAATCACTTTGTCATATAATTCAAACATTTCCGGATAGGATTTATCTAGTGTTTCTTTCAGCATCTTCTCAATATCTTCCGAAGAATACCCGAGAATCCGCAGCCTGGTTATCTGCCAGTCCGCTGTACTGGTTATCTCCCCAGTCTTTTGTATCCTCCGGACTATATCTTCCATGATCCGCATTTCCAGATTAGAGAAGTGTTTCTCTATCTGACCGGATAACTGTTTTTTGTAATCTTCCCTCACTCAGATCACCTATTCCATAATTCCGTTCTGTTCCGGAACATTTGCTTTTGCTGTTTCTTCGTCCTCGCCATACCATTTCATACGGTATTCCCAATGATGCATAAAGCCTGCTGCCACATCCGCCATATCCTGCTTTCTTTCAGATTCTTCATCAGTCAAAATGGAATCATTGAACTTGCATGAAAATTCATAACCGGAATTGAGGAGACTGTTGTAAAACGCAAGCCCGGCAGCAAATCCCTCCAGACAATCGTGCAGATTGTTCTGTATCGCCGTGACACGGTTGTATTTTCGGTTTTTGGATACCTTTATCTCTGTTGCTGTTTTTGCCACTTCCTGCACATCTGACAGATCCCCGTAAGCAAGCCCTACCAAAAACTCTATCTCACGCTTGTACTCTTCTAATCCCCGTTTGAACGCTTCATCCCTCATTTCCGGTGAATATTCCTTAAGGAGCTCCTGGTCTTTTCCAGCCTCCAGGTCCAGGCCTCTGTACAGCCGTTTATTCAGCCTTGCCATTCCGAACCGCCCGGTTGCCTTATTCTGCTTTAACGCACGGTTATTAACATGAACGGCACGCTCTCCGGATTCGTATTCCCAATCAAGCCTTGCCCCCTGGATATCCGCCTTTCTGATTAGGTTTACCGCCGAATCATATACAGATACTCCACAGGCTGACCCATCTACCTTGTTCTTAATCGGATTCCGGTAATACCCAAAATCCATCCGGTTCATTCCGGGGTAAGTAACCGGACCGGGATCGATGCCCTCCCATTCCTCTACCGCTTCCAGACTGCATGGAA
>NZ_CALPDG010000109.1 GCF_943193195.1 Mediterraneibacter agrestimuris
CACATCCTTCTCCTGATTTTCTATGGCAGATACCAGATCCCCCAATTCCAACACTGCTAATTGTTTCTTAATCTCTATATTCATTACTTTGTACCTTCTTTCCTATAATAAGCTGCACCTCGTACGATTCCATGTTTTTGCTCTTTTTCGTTCTCAGACTTCATTTTATTTTTCTTGCTTTTAGATATATCCTTTATATAAGCTATAAATGAGCAAATCCAAAATATTGCACAAAATAAGGACACCCTCTGATGAATAATGTATAATTGAAGTATCAACAAACAACATACTCACTCAAACAAGGGGGTGTCCATTGCAAACAGTATACATCATTCCAACCATATTTACAATTACTTTAAGACATTAAATCTCGGATTATTTTTATCTGATGTGTATCTGAACCATTTGATGGCCATTATCCTTTCCGTTTTTCTCCGGGGATACCGCGGGAAAACTGTGGATTTCCAAGAAGTAAGCCATTGTCACAGGACTACCACGGCTTATTTTCTGAATCATGGCAAATGGGATGACATTGCTTTACAGGATACCCTCAAAAGGAGCATCCTCCATATTATTTACAGGGAAGCTCAGCGTTCCGGACAGCCTGTTTACTGTATTGTGGATGATACCATTGCTTCACATACCCGGCCTTCGTCACAGGCTCTACATCCAATCGAAGCAGCGTATTTTCACCAATCACATTTAAAAGGCCGTCAGGATTACGGGCATCAGGTTGTTTCTGTCATGCTTTCCTGCAATGGGATTACCCTGAATTATGCAGTCATACTGTACGATAAATCAAAATCCAAGATTCAGATCGTAAAAGAGATTGCAGAAGAGCTTCCCATTGCACCGGTAGTTTCCTATTTTCTTTGTGACAGCTGGTATACTTCTTCAAAGGTAATGGACAGCTTTATACGGAAAGGTTTTTATACGATAGGTGCGTTAAAGACCAACCGTATTCTCTATCCATGGGGAATCCGTCAGAAAGCCAGTTTGTTTGCCCTTCATTTGCGGAAAACAGATCCGGGAGTCAGCCTCGTGACCGTTGGCGGCCGTCAATTCTATGTGTACCGCTATGAAGGGGAGCTAAATGGCATTCCCAATGCAGCTGTTATCATCAGCTATCCGAAGGATGCGTTTGGGAATCCCAAAGCACTGCGGTTGTTTCTCTCTACGGATGTCAGTCTGTCAACTCTGGAGATACTGGAGACTTATATCAAACGGTGGCCGATCGAATTATTTTTCCGTCAAAGCAAAAGTAAACTGGCACTGGATAAATATCAGCTCCGCTCCCGTCAGGGAATCCAAAGATATTGGTTGATTATGTCGCTGGTTCATTTTTTGTGTTGCATGCATTCTGGAAGCTATTGTGCTTTTGAAGAAGGTTATGCTTTTTTACAGAAACAGCTAAAGCAGGAACAGCTCACAAATCTGTACCGGTTTATCAAAAGTGGTGCTTCAATTGAAGCTGTTATGGAGTTAGCAGGATAACTTTGTGCAAAATTTGATATTTGCTCATTTATAGATATAAGGAATGAGTGTATTGTATGTAATCATATGGAAATCCTTTAAAGCTCTTCCGCAAGCTTCCTCCAGTGTTTTTTCTCCATAGATACTTGCTATATCAAGAACGGATCTGACATCCATAAGAGCCTGTTCTTTTA
>NZ_CALPDG010000110.1 GCF_943193195.1 Mediterraneibacter agrestimuris
CCTGGCAATAATTCAGTTGTCAATGTTTCGTATTTACGATGCTTGTAGTTTTGATTTCAACAGAGCAGGAAGAGTATCCATAAATGCATCTACTAACGCATCAAATGCATCCTCTGCTATATCGAGATCATCTGTAAGCAATGTTCTAAACATTTGAAGCAATAATTGAAAAGCCTGTATCCATGTGATATCAGACATTTCATCGGAAAAATATAAAAAAAGTTCACCAAGAGACCGTTTATCTCTTGATTCACGGTTTTCAGTGGATAACATCATATATCTGGTAAAGACAACTGCGGTATGGGCTGTCATTGCATCGTAGGAAATAGATCTACATTCTTTACTCAAATGCAGATAGCTTTTACAGACTTTAAAGAAAACCTCGATATCCCATCTTTTTCCATAGATACGGATGATTTCATTTTCGTCCAATTCCGTATCGGTTGAAATGATGCAGAGATACTCTTTTCGTTTGTTTCGGTTACGAACATAAACAACTTTGGCCGGAACGATGTTTCCATCTTTTATAACATCAACCATAACAGATAAAAGGTATCTGGAACGTCCTCTTCGTTTTTTGTTTTTGTTGTAGATCGACATCAGAGACAGATCTTCCCCATTGTAGCGAAAGAACATCTTAGGTGTTTTCTTAACCATGCCAATGATATCATATCCGATTCCTTTCACGGCATGAATGGAACTTGGAGAGGAAAACCAACTGTCAAAAAGAACATATTTTGCTGGAATATTAGCTTTTTTAGCCTCCTTCAGCAGTTCAAGCATTACAGAAGTTCCTTTTTGCATAGACAACTGACGGCGTTTATATCCAACCGTTCTTTTATCTACTACAGTGTCTTCATTTATTCGATTCTTTTTATTGTCGGTTGAAAGAAGCACGCTATTAATTGGAAGAAAGGTACTTCCATCTGACCAGCCCAATGTAAGCATACGAAAACCGAATTTATAAGCATGTTTGGCATGATCATATACTTTTGCAAGAAGTTCTACTTTCTTAGAACGGTTACGTTCGAACAGAGAATCATCAATAATCAAAACATTGGCGTGGTCTTGGGAATCCAAGGGTACAATCGCGTTCTTGATGATTCTGCTTGAAAGAATGGTTGTGAAACGGATCCAATTAATTTGAGTCATTTTCATAAAACGGTAAACCGCATCCTTAGCAAAAGAAGGCGTATTTCTTCCAGAAAGAAGATTCATATACATGCTTCTATTGAAAAAAACCAACAGGAACAGATATTGAAATATTTCCACAACAGGAATGCCCTTTCTTTTATAAGCATTCACTGCTTTTAGTGCAGAAGAAACATGAAATCTGGTAAAAAATCTTCGAATAGTTTTAGAAATTTGGTTATCATTCTGAGTGTCTTGTGTTATACTTTTATTCATAGCATGAGCCTCCGGTTTTTAATTGTTTTTGGACAACTCAATTATACCAAACCAGATGGTATTCATGCTATTTTTATTCCAGGAAT
>NZ_CALPDG010000111.1 GCF_943193195.1 Mediterraneibacter agrestimuris
TTTCTCCCTGCGTCCCCACAGTTCTGTCATAAAATAGTACAGGAATCTCAACCTGTTGTCCATCGGCTACGTCTCCCGACCTCGCCTTAGGCCCCGACTTACCCAGAGCAGATCAGCTTTACTCTGGAAACCTTAGATATTCGGCCGGAAGGATTCCCACCTTCCTCTCGCTACTCATTCCGGCATTCTCTCTTCTTAAAAATCCACTGCTCTTTCCAGTACAGCTTCCTCTCTTTAAGAATGCTCCTCTACCAATTAACATTCGTTAATTCCTAAGCTTCGGTAGTGTGTTTCAGCCCCGGACATTTTCGGCGCAGGACCTCTCGACTAGTGAGCTATTACGCACTCTTTGAATGTATGGCTGCTTCTGAGCCAACATCCTAGTTGTCTTTGAAATCCCACATCCTTTTCCACTTAACACACATTTTGGGACCTTAGCTGTAGGTCTGGGCTCTTTCCCTTTCGACTACCCAACTTATCTCGTGCAGTCTGACTCCCATACATCATCTACGCGGCATTCGGAGTTTGATATTCTTTGGTAAGCTTTGACGCCCCCTAGGAAATTCAGTGCTCTACCTCCGCAAGACTTGTATGAGGCTAGCCCTAAAGCTATTTCGAGGAGAACCAGCTATCTCCGGGTTCGATTGGAATTTCTCCCCTATCCACACCTCATCCCCACCCTTTTCAACGGATGTGGGTTCGGTCCTCCATTGCCTTTTACGGCAACTTCAACCTGGACATGGATAGATCACCCGGTTTCGGGTCTACTCCGACTGACTTTATGCCCTCTTCAGACTTGGTTTCCCTTCGGCTCCGCGCCTTTAAGCGCTTAACCTCGCCAGCCAGCGTAACTCGCCGGACCGTTCTACAAAAAGTACGCGGTTGAGCATATATAGCTCTTCCACAGCTTGTAAACATATGGTTTCAGGTTCTTTTTCACTCCCCTCCCGGGGTCCTTTTCACCTTTCCTTCACAGTACTATGCGCTATCGGTCACTAAGTAGTATTTAGCCTTACGGGGTGGTCCCCGCATATTCCCACAAGGTTCCACGTGTCTCGTGGTACTCTGGATACCGCCTTGTCAGCTCATCTTTCGCTTACGGGGCTTTCACCCTCTCTGGCTGGCTTTCCCAAAACCATTCTGCTAAACTTGCTGAATCAATCCCGCGGTCCGAACCCCGGGGTGCACGCACCCCGGTTTGGGCTCTTCCCATTTCGCTCGCCGCTACTCTGGAAATCACATGTTGTTTTCTCTTCCTCCGGCTACTTAGATGTTTCAGTTCACCGGGTTCCCTTCCACAGCTTATGGATTGGGCTGTGGATACTTGAGGTCTTCTCAAGTAGGTTTCCCCATTCAGATATCTCCGGATCTTTGGATATTTGCTCCTCCCCGAAGCTTTTCGCAGCTTATCACGTCTTTCATCGGCTCTTAGTGCCAAGGCATCCACCATACGCTCTTATTAGCATAACCAACTA
>NZ_CALPDG010000112.1 GCF_943193195.1 Mediterraneibacter agrestimuris
GGGCTTCACGCTTAGATGCCTTCAGCGTTTATCCCGTCCCGGCTTGGCTACTCTGCCATGCACTTGGTAATGCAACAGATACACCAGCGGCCAGTCCATCCCGGTCCTCTCGTACTAAGGACAGCTCCTCTCAAATATCCTACGCCCACGCCGGATAGGGACCGAACTGTCTCACGACGTTCTGAACCCAGCTCGCGTACCGCTTTAATGGGCGAACAGCCCAACCCTTGGGACCTACTCCAGCCCCAGGATGCGATGAGCCGACATCGAGGTGCCAAACCACTCCGTCGATGTGAACTCTTGGGAGTGATAAGCCTGTTATCCCCAGGGTAGCTTTTATCCGTTGAGCGATGGCAATCCCACTTTATACCACCGGATCACTAAGTCCTACTTTCGTACCTGCTCCACCCGTCGGTGTCGCAGTCAAGCCCCCTTCTGCCTTTGCGCTCTGCGAATGGTTTCCAACCATTCTGAGGGAACCTTTGAGCGCCTCCGATACCCTTTCGGAGGCGACCGCCCCAGTCAAACTCCCCACCTGACATTGTCCCCCAGCCGGGTCACGGCTGATGGTTAGAAACCCAGTACTGCAAGGGTGGTATCCCAACAGCGGCTCCATGGCAACTGGCGTTGCCACTTCCTAGCCTCCCACCTATCCTGTACATACAATACCGAATCCCAGTATCAAGCTGGAGTAAAGCTCCATGGGGTCTTTCCGTCCTGGCGCAGGTAACCAGCATCTTCACTGGTATTTCAATTTCACCGGGTGCATTGTTGAGACAGTGCCCAAATCATTACGCCTTTCGTGCGGGTCGGAACTTACCCGACAAGGAATTTCGCTACCTTAGGACCGTTATAGTTACGGCCGCCGTTTACTGGGGCTTAAGTTCAAAGCTTCGCTTGCGCTAACCTCTCCCCTTAACCTTCCAGCACCGGGCAGGCGTCAGCCCATATACCTCACCTTTCGGTTTTGCATAGACCTGTGTTTTTGCTAAACAGTTGCTTGGGCCAATTCTCTGCGGCCATTCGCATGGCACTCCTTCTCCCGAAGTTACGGAGTCATTTTGCCGAGTTCCTTAACAATGCTTCTCCCGTCGGCCTTAGGATTCTCTCCTCATCCACCTGTGTCGGTTTACGGTACGGGTATTTTATGAACAATAGCGGCTTTTCTTGGCAGTCAGCCCACGCACTTCCCTACTTTTATTTCGGTCCGCGTCACGCCTTCCCCTTGCACACCGGATTTGCCTGGTGTACGGGTACTTCGCTTGCGCCGGTCTTTCCATTCCCGGCCTGCG
>NZ_CALPDG010000113.1 GCF_943193195.1 Mediterraneibacter agrestimuris
CAAGAAAGGGCATGTTTCTATAAACTCCTTCACTTTTACAGCCACACTCATTTTGCCTTACCTCCACAAAAAGCAGCAACAGACCGGACAATCTCCTTACCGCGGTCTGCCCACATTCTTTCCGTCCAGTGCGGTCCGCGCTTTCCTTTTCCTTTATGCTCGTAATACTGTCTCCTCGCATACGGGGTGTTGTATACGATCTTTTTTTCCGTTGCAGATGCCGTGTTTTTCAAAACGCCAGTCCGTTTCGGAACATATGGGTCAGACAGCCTCCTTACTTCATTGGTGAAAAAACGCTGTCCCTTTCCGTTTTCGTTAAGGCTTCTTTTTAGCAGAATCTTGTCTGTCGAATCCATCTCAAGTCTGATTCTTGTCCCCACTACGCACCACCCCCTATCCGTATATGTTTCGACCCTCCATGAAAGTTCTCGGAGTGGTTTAATACCTTCCCGGAAATCCCAGAGGTACATCTTCGTATTTCTTCAATACTGGTTGCATTACCCCCGTCCCATTTCCCAGCCACAAAAAAGTCACCGTTCTGGACCGTCCACTCATCTGAGATACTATTTTTCTTCTGAAAGTCCACTCCTGAAATCCAATTCTCACATTTCTCATACGGTATACGGATTTTATGTACATCCACGCTTTTCAGACCGCCGTTTTCAATGTCGGATTTCTGATCCGTATGAAACCAGACAGCGTCTATATAGTGCGGAATATACACGAGTTTCTTAGACTGTTTATCTGGAAACTTATTGAAAATTGTAATATCTGTATTCGTCAGCATTACTCCACCCCCTGATATAAAAGTCCGGTGTTCATCAGATAGCACTCTGTGATGCCGTAAAGCTTCCTCCGCAATACTTCCTGTTGGTCCTGACCATCCACAGCCTCTGTCACGTAGGATACCGAATACCCGTCCGTATTCTCAGATTTCTTCATACCCCCGTCACGCTGTCTTTCAACCTTATAGATTGTCTCTGCCATATCGCAGAGACAATTCTTTACAATATTGTCGAATGGTTCACCCCTCAACTGGTCAAAAGTAAATGTATGCAGGTGCATCTCTGCCTTTTGCATTACATATCTAAACTGTTCTTCCGGTATTGTGTTACCCCCATATTGGTCAGCATAATATTTGTAACTCATATCCTGCATAGAACCACCGCTTTCTTTTATGCTCCCGCTGCAACTGTGTGGACATAAATCGCAACTT
>NZ_CALPDG010000114.1 GCF_943193195.1 Mediterraneibacter agrestimuris
GATGCTTCCATGATTGTTGAAAACATTTGTTGTCAAGGTTCAGTTCTTGGCTACGAGTTTTATTTTCGTAGCAAGGTTCAACAATCAAAAGTCTTGTAGGTATACATTTTTGTACCTATTTCGATTTAATGCCATTATATCCCCCGTTACTGCTAATGTCAATAGCACTTCATGCGTTTTAGGTTCTTTTTTGTACTCTTTTTTATTGATTTTCTGCTAGTTTGTGTTATAATATGGACAAATAGTTATTCATTTCTTGATTTTACTATCTTCAATGAATGTTTATCAGGACTAATGCAGAGGTGACTTTATGAATTTTAATCTGAAACTAAAAAAAATCCGGACATTCCGGAAAATGACACAAAAAGAACTGTCAGAGAAGATCGGACTGACCGATCAGCATAGAATTGTACAATATGAAAAAGGCGTTCGTGTTCCCAAAAAAGATCTGGTTGATAAAATGGCTACGGCTCTTGATGTCAACCCTTATACCCTCTATGATACCGCTGGGCGTGACGCTTCCGAAATGATGGAACTGCTTTTCTGGCTGGATGAATTTAATCCATCTGCCCTGCATCTGTTTCTCCCTCGGAGATTTCCCGGTGAAAAATGCAATGAAGTAGCCGACACTTCCGTTTACTACCATGACAATGATAGCTGGCCTGCCCATGCTCCTGTCTGTATGTGGTTTGACTATGGAGTTCTGAATGATTTTTTGAAAGAATGGGTGGTTCGGATGGATGAACTGAAATCCGGTGAGATTACCAGAGATGAATATTTTGAATGGAAAATCAACTGGCCACAGACTTGCGATGGTTGTGGAAAATATGAACCTAAGAAACAATGGCACTCTGTAAAATCAGAACTCAGTGAAACTTAACAAAACTTAAATTCACTGCATTTTTCCTCTTGGGCAAAAGAAAACGCACTGTAAAACCAATAATCCAACGGTTTTCAGTGCCTTTTTCATGTTTTTTCTATTAAATTTTCCTCAGACACCTATATGCAAGTTTTTTATAGGATATGTGTACGAAGCTCTCTATGAGCGTCGCACGCTTCGTTGTGCAGTACCGCATTGCAATTTTTCTTTGCCGTCGTGCGGCAGAATGAAGTTATATTCTTTACTATAAATGAGCAAGTTCGTGATTTTGCATAAAAGAAAGACACCTCGATTCCGTGTGTTGTATAATGAAAGTGCC
>NZ_CALPDG010000115.1 GCF_943193195.1 Mediterraneibacter agrestimuris
GAAATCCTTCTCAACCATCAACTCGGATATCCAAAAGTTTCACAACTGGCTTATCCACAATCATTGCTATCACGTCTGTATGGAATCCACTGGTAAGTATTGGATTCCTATTTTTAATTATCTCGAAAATGACATCGATGTGTGCCTTACACATCCCAAATACGTCAAAGCCATCAAAGGCAAGAAGACTGATAAGAAAGATTCCAAGTGGATTGCAGACCTCTACAAATTTGACCTTGTCAGGTGCTCCTTTATTCCTCCAAAAGATTTCCGTCAGCTCCGTGAAATTGCAAGATACCGTTTTAAACTGGTCTGCATGAAATCTTCGGAAAAGAACCGCATTCAGAACTGCATGACTGTTTCTAACGTGGGTATTGCCAGCGTATTGTCTGACCCTTTCGGTAAGACGGCAACAGAAATCATGGCTTACCTCCTAGAGCATACCTCTGATTCCATTGACGAAAAGGCCGTCCGCAAACTTATTAAAAAGGGAGCTAAAGCCAAGTCCAATGAAATCATTGAAGCGATCAGGGGCTACAACATTGAAACAGACCAGGCTAAAAAGCTGGAACTCGCCCGCGGACATCTGGAATATCTGGACGATATGATTACCCAGACCGAGGTTGAACTCTACATCCGCATGAAACCTTATTATGAATTTGTCGAGTTCGTAAGCACCATGCCCGGCATGACAGAACTGAGTTCTACCATTGCCCTTGCTGAAACCGGCGTTAATATGGACATCTTTGACGATGCCAAACACCTTTGTTCCTGGTGCGGTCTTTCTCCTGCAAACAACGAATCCGCAGGAAAAAAGAAATCTGTCCGAATTGCAAAAGCAGGTGATTATTTGAAACCTATGATGGTACAATGTGCTCTTGCTGCAATCAAGAGCAAAAAACAACCTTATTTTTCAATCAAATACGGACGAATTAAAAAACGTCGTGGTCACAAGAAAGCAATCATCGCTATTGCCAGAATGATGATGGTTTGTATTTACCATATGGTATCAGAAAAGAAACCATTTACCCCTACTGACTACGAGGAATTGATGGATCCTCAAAATCATGTAAAACGTGTTGTATTAAATGAAGACAATGTTTTTGCTTACCTTGAAAG
>NZ_CALPDG010000117.1 GCF_943193195.1 Mediterraneibacter agrestimuris
GAAAAATAGCTACAAATTCCAAGAAACAGAACGCGCAGTATACAGCAGAAATGATTCGGAATGCGGACAGGGATTCCAGACAGTATTACCGTTATAAAAATATCCTTGGAGTTGATGCCGGCAGTCTTGCTGATTTCCGCCAGATGAAGTATAATGAACCTAAGAAGTTCAGTGCTTTGCAAAAGAAAGTCGATACATATTCTGAAATTGATAAGAAGGAATGGTCTTCGGAATTTAAGCAGAAGTCGAAAGCAGCTTACGCAAGGTTTGAAAAAGAGGGTATATATTTATCTGTTCATGCATTGAGTCGACTTCCAAGATTAAACAAATCAGGTTATCCGAACGTAGAAGAGAAGGATGTTTTGGAAGTAATAAAGAAAAAACCTAATTACTTAGAAGGTGAAGATAAATTAATTTTCTTTGATAAGGAACGTCAGTTGGCAGTAGCAAAAAATAAAAATACAAATGATATAGTTTCAATCATAAGGCGAAAGAATCAGAAGGAGGTATGGAAAAATGTTTGAAAAGATAATGAATTACATCAAGGACTTTTTAGAAAATACACCGAATGATATTTATGAGTTTTCCATTATTTTAGAGGATGCTTTAGTAGATGATTATGATGAAATGCACAATGAACAGCCAAGAGCAACTGAAATTCTTGCAGATGAAACCCCAGACATTTGTGCTTCAGCGGAACCGGGTATGAAACCCGAAGAAATTGAGGATTTTAAAAGAAAATTGAAGATCGAATACGATAGAGCTATGAAAGCCGTTGTATAGATACCACCCATTCTTTCGGGAATGAGTGGTATTTTTATACTCATTTATAATAAAGGAGGGTTGTTGTGGAACTTTTCAAGAAGGATGTAGGAAAGGTAGTGATCCAAACATCTCCCATTGAGACGCAGGGTTATGCGTCTTATTTTATTGTCTTTTTCCGGCAGACGTAAAAGAACGGAAGAAAGGAGAGCATAACATGAAAGCAGAATTTTTAAAAGGGCTTGGATTGGAACAGGAGACCATTGATAAGATCATGGCGGAGAATGGAAAGGATGTTGCCGCAGAGCAGGCAAAGACAGCGAAAGCGGTAAGCGAGCGCGAT
>NZ_CALPDG010000118.1 GCF_943193195.1 Mediterraneibacter agrestimuris
TCCAGTTCAAACTGCTGTTTCTTGAACCTGAAATATTCCTCAATCCGCCATCTGAGTAGATATACTTTAGTGATGATATGACACAGTTTCTTCTTCTCCTGCATTTTCAGATTAGAAAGCAGGAGCATGGGTTCTTCTCCAAAACCATACACTACCGTCAGTACCAGATCTTTGGTCGGAAACCCGCAGAGTTGTACGGGTATGCAGCTCATTTTGCACTGGACAGTTTTGCCTTTTTTATCTTTAAAATCCATACAGTAGGCTCCTTTATACTGTAATGCCACATCCATAATGTTACGGGTCTGCCCCTTATAAATAACATTCCGATTCTTTTTGGCACGTATAACAAAGCGCTCCCCACGCTTTAGAAAGTAACGGTAATAGTCATTGGCATCAAAACCACGATCAAGAGTACGGACGCATCTGGGACTGAAATTTTCAGAAAGGGACTGCAGACAGCACAGGTTTTCGTGGGTTTCACTAATAAATCCTTTTTCCGCTGCAGAAAACACCTTTTCATAGACCGGAAGCGGCATTTTTCCTTTTTCAGACAGCACAGCCGCTTCTATGGTAAGGTATCCCTGCGTGATTTCACCAGTGCTTCCATCTCGTATTTCAGAGAGCGCCTCCAGCTTTTTGCTGGCAGGCTTGGCAATATCTGAATTATCAATAATGATGACCGCATAATCTTCCTTTACATGGTGATTTACAAGAGCAAGGTAATTGCGCATAAGGGAATCCTTATCACCAAAAGAGTTCAGATTATTTGAAAGCCGGTCAATGGTCTTCTTGAGGGTAATATTTTCTTTTAAGGAGCGGGCAATCTCACTCAGGTGCAATTTATTTCCGGCAAGTATACCGTACACCATCTGATGAACGAATTTCTCTTGTGGACGTTTTAATCCTTTCGATATTTTGAAAGAAAAGTTGGAAAAATCTCTTTTAATTTCGTAACCCAATCTGCTATAATTAATCATGCAAAAACACTCCTTTGTTTGGTTGTTTGTGGTGATTCAATTATAACAAAGATCCAGTGTTTTTGCATTTTTATTTAAAAAACAGTAATTGTGATGACTTTAAAAAATGGGGAAACTCAAA
>NZ_CALPDG010000119.1 GCF_943193195.1 Mediterraneibacter agrestimuris
GCAAGTAATCAGCCCAATGTGCGAGCCATTGTTTTCGGATAGTAGTTACGGATTCCGCCCAAACAGAAGTTGTGAAATGGCAGTCAGGGAAATGCTTGCATTTTTAAACGAAGGATATGAGTGGATAGTGGACATTGACTTGGAGAAATTCTTTGACAGCGTACCACAGGACAGGTTGATGAGCCTTATACACAACATCATAAATGACGGGGACACGGAATCATTGATACGAAAATATCTGAAAGCAGGAGTGATGGTACAGGGCAGACATGAAAAAACAGACAGGGGAACGCCGCAAGGCGGGAATCTGTCGCCGCTGCTGTCAAACATCATGCTGAATGAACTGGATAAGGAGTTGGAGAAACGGGGGCTGCGATTCGTGAGGTACGCAGATGACTGTATCATAGCAGTCAGAAGCGAAGCAAGTGCCAAACGGGTGATGTATTCCATAACAGAATGGATAGAGAGAAAACTTGGACTAAAAGTAAATGCAGAAAAGACGCATATCACGAGGCCGGGAAAACTCAAATATCTGGGATTCGGATTTTATAAAGATTCAAAATCAAAGGAGTGGAAATGCAGACCGCATAAAGATTCCGTGAAGAAATTCAAGAGGACACTAAAGGGACTGACAAGCAGAAAGCAGTCAATGGCATTTGCGGAAAGGGTGCAGAAGCTCAACTGGGTAATCAGAGGGTGGATAAACTACTTTGCATTAGGCTCAATGAAAACGGCAATGAATGACATAGACGCCCATTTGCGTACACGGCTAAGGGTAATCATTTGGAAACAATGGAAAGTACCGAAAAAGAGACAATGGGGATTGCGGAAACTCGGGATAGGAAAAGACCTTGCAAGAGTGACGGCATACTGCGGAGACCGCTACCAATGGGTAGTGACGAAAACGTGTGTGGTAAGGGCAATCTCAAAAGAAAAGCTGTCACAGGCAGGACTTGTCAGTTGCTACGATTATTACCTGGAACGTCATGCTTTGAAGTTATGTTGAACCGCCGTATGCCGAACGGCACGTACTGGTGGTGTGAGAGGGGGATTAAATTCCCCCTACTCGAT
>NZ_CALPDG010000120.1 GCF_943193195.1 Mediterraneibacter agrestimuris
GGTCGTTGTGGCAAGGAGTTATTGACCGCAAAGCTTATATTGTCAAGTGGTGAATACGGATAATTGCGGAAGAACCCAAAGCTTGATAATAATCAGAAGGAACCTTTGACAGTTATTCATGGCAGTTGATTGAAAATAAGCAGAAATTTATTGGTCAGATTATGACGAGCAAATCCCCGGTGCGTAGCTGTGAGGACGTGGACGAGGCGGCGCTCACTTATGCGGAGGTGAAAGCCCTGGCTACCGGGAACCCGTATATTAAAGAAAAGATGGATCTCGACATACAGGTATCAAAGCTGAAACTGATGAAGGCGAACCATACCAGCCAGAAATATAAACTTGAGGATAATATCGCAAAGCACTACCCGCAGCAGATAGCCATTCTGAAAGAGAGGATAGACGGCATGGAAGCTGACATTCAGACCGCAAAGACAAATCTTCCGGCAGATAAAGAGAAGTTTTTTATGAAAGTCGGGGATAAGCCTTATACAGACAGAAAAGAAGCCGGAACCGCACTTGTGGAGATGTGCAAGGAGATGAAAACCGTCAATGTGCCTGCAACAGTCGGGGAATATGCAGGGTTTAAAATAGCGGTGTCCTTTGATTCGTTCAACCATAAATTTGTGATGAACTTAAAAGGGCAGCTTTCCCACAACTTGGAAGTCGGCTCTGACCCTCTCGGCAATATTGCCCGTATCAACCATGCTTTAGAATCCATGCCAAAACAGCTTTCTGAAGCACAGACAAAACTGGAAAACGTAGAGCGACAACTTGAAACCGCAAAAGTGGAGGTCACAAAGCCGTTTGCTCAGGAAGCGGAGCTTGCGGAGAAGCTGGAACGACTCTCTGCTTTAAATGCCCTGCTTAACATGGATGAAAAGGGCGATGATGCACTCGGTATGGACGATGTGCCGGAGGAAGAAAGCGAAGGGCAGGAAACTTCTGGACATGATCGAGCTGTTGACAAACCTCTTGCCAAAAAGATTTACATATAAGAAAATATATGTATAGATTAATCCTTGGGGTGAT